>PDPE01000027.1 GCA_002747395.1 Pseudomonadota bacterium | reverse complement strand
GGTCGATAATGCCTGTGCTTTTATTCCGCTTCGGTTGATTGCGTTGATCTTTTTCCTGTTGTTCATCCTGATCGGGCATGGGTCTGGCTTCCTTGATAAGTTTGCTCTACATGATAACAGGATTTAGCGCAGGCAGTTGCTTTACACCGGCGTTTATCCCTGAACGCGAGACAATATCCGGAAAAGATTCGTCGATAGCCGCTCGCTTGTCCTGGCGAAACAGTCGCCAGGTAGTATCGACCAACTAAAAGTAATTCTTTCGGGTATAACATTGAAAAGCCAGGTTTGAAACGCTACCTGGAACAGCAGCACCAACAAGTAAGGAGCTGTGCAGTCATGAGCCTTTTCGTGGCTTTTTTCTGAGCAACCGGCCAGCGTTCTTCTATGACAACAAGGCTGGCCTGCTTCTGTGCCAGAGGGTAGCCGGTCTCGTACGAGATAATGTCATAATGATCGGCATTAGCCAACAAGCGGAGCACGTTAGCATGCAACCTGGTAAGCGCCCGGAGCGTTGTGTCCGGTTTTACTTGATCAGAACAAGCTAAAAAGGCTGTCTTTTCGCCTGATTACAACTTCGCCAGCTCTTTCCTGATCATGGCGACGGCGCGGTTTATTTCATCCTTGCTCATTTTTCCTTCCTTGTGGTACAGCACCCTGCCTTCTGCATCCAGTAGAATGACGGTACTGGTTTCGTGAGGCAACCCCCATGCACTGCGTGCCAGACCTTTGGTGTCGTTCACATAGTAAGCATGTGCCACATCCAGTTGACTGTCTTCCAGTTTGTTACCTGCAAGAGTTGCCGTTCCCCACAGTGCGTCACTGGTATCCAGGATAGTGGTTGTTTTGAATGCACCATCAGGCAAAAACTCGGGTAACCGGGCAGCGATCAAGGCATCAATAAAGGGCTGATTTATTTTCGAGATCCCCATTCTGGCAGCCAGATGATAGATGCAACGGATTTTTCCTTTCAGTTGACCCGAATCCCATGTACGGTAAGTGATTTCCGTGCCCTTCCTTGACACCATGCGATTGTTTTCGATCTTGTAATCGAACACCATCTCGCCTTTTGACTCTACCACTACCCGGGGCAGCGTCTCTCCCACCCTGACCTCATTCGCCAAACAAACCGAAGCCAGCAAGCCGGATGCTATGAATAATATGAACTTGTGCATGACAATACCCTCAATCAAATAGTTAACTGGAACAAATCCTGATGGGCCGGATTCTACATCAGTTCAATGACAGTTTTTGACCGCAATATCACAAAACCGGCATTTGCTGGCTGCCCCCCGGTTCCTGACTCTTTGCCATCATCTATACTTTTGCCATCATCTATACCTTTGCTATCACCTGCATTAATGATTCTCATTTGCCTGAAGCTGATTCATTTTGTATATTGATCCACTCTCAACACAGATATTTCCGGTCAAGTCTATCGGCCACCCGGCCATAACCCCCCGGCTTCCCCTTTTTGAACCACGGAGTGCTGATCTATGTACGACATCAAACCTGTGTACAACATCAAATCCATGCACAACATCAAATCCGGATATTGCCTCAAAATCCTCACAGCCCTGTTGTTGCTTGTTAGCTCATCTCTAACCTTCGCTACCGGTGAAAAACTGGAAAAATTGACGCTTTCCGGCCCTTTCGCCGCCGTTTCCAACCCCATGATTCGCATGATAAACGCCAATGCCCTGCAAGATGTTGCCGAAAGGGTGGAATTTGTGGTCTGGAAAGACCCGGATCAGATGCGGGCCCTGGCACTGAACGGAAAAACCGATTTTATCGCCACTCCTACCAATGTGGCAGCCAATCTCTATAACCGGGGCAAACAGCTAACACTGCTGAATGTTTCTATCTGGGGGATTATGTGGATGGTTTCTCGCGATCCCGAACTGAAAACCCTGGCAGATTTTAAAGGCAAGGAAATCGCCATGCCATTTCGGGGTGATATGCCGGATCTGGTTTTTCGGGAAGTGGCTGAAAGACA
The DNA here is from genome assembly GCA_002747395.1 of Pseudomonadota bacterium. Lineage (GTDB taxonomy): Bacteria > Pseudomonadota > Gammaproteobacteria > Pseudomonadales > Oleiphilaceae > LZORAL124-50-18. The sequence goes on along the minus strand of PDPE01000027.1, from coordinate 181,607 downwards.
GGGGCTGAATCCTCGTAGGGATTTCAACCTTCGCTATGTCGCCAACCCCCTGGACGCCATGCAACTGTTGATATTGCGCCGGGTAGATCACGCCTTGCTGGTAGAACCTGCCATATCAATGGCACTTCGCAAAACAAAATCTTTCCCTGCCAAACTGATTGCACCGGATTTGTATCGTACCGCTGATATGCAGGAGGAATGGGGCAAGGTATTTAACAGTCCCCCTGAAGTTCCCCAGGCAGGTATTGCCTTGCTGAATACAGGTCTGCCGAAACGGGTGGTGAAACGCTTTATGGAAGAACACCAAAAAGCTGTCCAGTGGTGTAATGATCACCCTGATGAGGCGGGGAAGATAGTTGCCGAGAGAATCGATATGCTGACCCCGGAAGCAGTTTCGGATTCAATCAGGATCAGCAATATCAAACAGGTATCGAGCAGAGCCGCAAAAAAAGAACTTGAACACTTTTTCCGTGTGCTGCACAAACGCAAACCCGCATTGGTCGGTGGCAAGCTACCCGATGATGGTTTCTATTACCCCTGAGTTTCCCGGCCACTTGTGAGCAAACTTATTCTCACAGAGAATGGCCTTCACCAAATTCAGACACAGACAAACCCTGGCGCACGCAATGAAGGCTTTTTTCCATATTATTTCAGGCTTCCCCCGCTACCTGTGGAGTGGCTGGGGGGCAATAGCCAGCATTTTCCTGTTTTTTGCACTATGGGAAGCGGGTTACATGATATATGGCGAGTTGATTCTGCCGTCCCCCCTTATCACCCTGTCACGACTGATGGAAATGATCACTGCCGAAGGTATTTTACAGGATGCTGAAATTACCCTGAAACGAGCGGTTTGGGGCTTTCTGTCTTCGGCATTGCTCGGGTCTGTGCTGGGCATGGCTGCCGGGCTGTTTGTCACGGCATCTATCATGAGTCGCCCGATCATCACCATGCTCACCGGTATGCCGCCAATTACCTGGATCGTTCTGGCCATGATCTGGTTCGGCATGGGTGATCGGACTGTGGTCTTTACCGTGGTCGTTGCCTGTTTCCCGATTATATTTGTCGGAGCCCTGCAAGGAACACGTACGCTGGAAGGCAGACTTTCGGAAATGGCCGACAGTTTTCACACCCCACGGTGGATGCGTTTTACCGATGTTTATCTGCCCCATGTGTTTTCCTACCTGTTTCCCGCCTGGATGGCAGCACTGGGAATGAGCTGGAAAATCGTGGTGATGGCTGAACTGCTCTCGGCCAATGACGGTCTCGGCGCGGCTCTGGCCATCACCCGTTCTCACCTGGATACCGCTGGCACGCTGGCTCTGGTGGTATTACTGGTCGGCTCATTGTTGATTATCGAATATATGCTGATGGAACCGGTCAAACGCGAGGTAGAACAGTGGCGCGATTAAATACGGGTAACGATAGCAAACTGACATTGAAAGTTGAGCAATTGAGCCACAGCTATGGCCCCTGTGAGGTACTGGAAGATATCAATTTTTGTCTTGAACAAGGCAGGGTGCTTTCCGTGGTCGGGCCAAGCGGCGGGGGTAAAACCACTTTGCTACATTTGTGCGGGGATCTCATGGAGGTTACAGAGGGCCGCATCGACAATCAGTTCGACAGTACCGCATTTGCTTTTCAGGAACCTCGCCTGCTGCCTTGGCAAAGCACGCTTGATAACATCGCCTACGGCCTGAAAGCACGGGGGGTTGGCAAAAAGGAAAGACTGGAACGCGCCACCGATATTGCCCTGCGCTTCGGTCTGGAAAGAGAAGACCTTGAAAAATTTCCCAAAGACCTGAGTGGCGGTATGCGCCAACGGGTGTCCTTTGCCCGCGCTCTGGTAGTAGAGCCACAACTGCTGTTTCTGGATGAGCCATTTTCCGCTCTGGATATCGGATTAAAACAGGAACTGCAACAGATTCTTATCGAACAGGTGGCCAACAAAGACCTGACCATCCTGTTTATCACCCATGACCTGATGGAAGCCGTTCGTCTCAGTGATCAAATTCTGCTTTTGGCCGCCGACCCTGGCAGAATTGTTCAGACCTTTGACCTGGTACATCCAAAAACACAGCGTAACGATATTTTTGTCTACGAAGAAACCGCCAGGCTGTTGTCTCAGCCACATATCGTTGAAACCTTTGAGTTGAACACAAATGCCTGATAATCATCCCGGTCAATTCAGCGAACGCCTGTCGGCCACTTTTGCCTACGCCTTCCGGCCCATGTTTATCCTGCTTCCGGGTTATCTGGCACTTTCCATTATTTTGTGGGGACTGGTGTGGTCAGGCAACTGGCCGTTCCCGTTTTTGCAAAATCCCTTGCACTGGCATATTTACGAAATGGTTTACGGCGCGGCCAGTGCAGGCATGATCGGCTTTGTGTTCACCGCCCTGCCGGAGTTTTATCCCGGTACCGCTCCCGTAATAAAAGGTAAAAACCTGCTCTGGATGACATTGCTCTGGCTTGTCGGTCGGCTTGCATTCTGGCTGATTGATCTGCTTGGCGTGCCTGTTGTGGCTTTAACCAACCTGCCTCTGCTGCTCTGGCTGATAGTCGTAGCAGCAAAACCCATCCTGACCGATCCGCTTCGCCGTCACCTCAGCCTGGCGGCAGCCCTGATCACCGTATTCGCCATACAGTGCTGGTTTTTTCTGGCTTCTTCTGGCCGGATTCAAGACGACCCGATGGCTATCCTCAAGGTTTCTCTCGGTGCATTTATTGTCTTGATACTGCTGGCCTTGCGTCGTATCAACACCGGCGCGATCAATCATTACCTGGATCACAACAATATTGATGAAACCTTTCTGGCTCGTCCGCCTTTTTATAATATTGCCATTCTCTGTGTCGTTCTGTTTACCATAACAGAGTATTTAATGCCATTCAGCCCGATCCTCGGATGGCTGGGCCTGGCAGCCATGGCCGCCATTCTCAATACCCTCAACGACTTCTTTATGGAGAAAACCGTTATCCTGTTTAAACCCTTTGTCTACCCGTTGATTATTATTTTACTTATGATGGCTACGGGCTATGGCATGATGGGCGTTGACCACATTGATGAGGGGTTTTACGGAATCAATCATTTCCGCCATTTTCTGACTACGGGTGTGCTCGGCCTGTCTTTCTATATGGTGATGGTGATTGTTGCCACCATTCATACCGGGCGCCCCATGCAAGCCAGCGTCTGTATTGATACAGGCGTGTGGCTGATTGTGGCAGCGACTCTGGTGCGCACCATGATTCCGTTTTTTATCGAACACGCCAATTTGATGTATATGAGTTCGGCAATACTGTGGGGGTCGGCATTCCTGCTGTACCTGGTGCGCTATTTCACCATTCTCAGCACACCCAGGCCGGATGGCAAGCCCGGATAACCTGCCTGCCGCAACTGCATATCAACCAATTAACCGGGTGATGATGTTGCGTATGAAACAAAAACACACAGGCGCTATGACAACTGATTTAAACAGCTTGTACCAACTTGTACCAAATAGAAGTAGAAGCGTTTTCTTGAGAAAAAAGCAAGCGAAAAGAGCAGGTTATGATTGGTGCCCAGGGCCGGAATCGAACCGGCACGGTGTTGCCACCGAGGGATTTTAAGTCCCTTGCGTCTACCAATTTCGCCACCTGGGCAGTACCTGATTCGGGGCGATGTCCCGATTGATTCGAGAGCGGCAATTTTAATGGTATTAATTGCAGGAATCAACAATTTCTCAACGAATGAAACCGCTCCGCTCCCGTACCATATCGTAACAGGGCAATGACGTTATTGCTGACGGCTTTCTTTTACCAGCACTGTATTATGATCCTGATGGGAGATCCGTTGTGCATTTATCTGCAGTTCCTCTTCCTGAACAACGTTTGGAAGAACAACACTACAGATAATACCAAAGACAAAAGTAACTATCGCAAGCATCGGGATAACTTTGATTGGCGCAGCCCGACCAATTTCCAAACTGACTGTTTGTTTCTTCACCATGATTGGAATACCTGTTAGTTGAGACAAATGGCCCGACAACACACCCCTCACCGTGAACTCCACTGTCTGGAATCCGGTATGTTTATCTTACCCTGAAAATAAAAAGGCAACTGTCAAAGAATGCAATACTTGCTGCATTTACCGTGCTGTTTAAACACACCTCTTTCGTTATTCCTGTCGGCCTGTTTGAAGTGCCCGACACGGATACGCTATACTCTGCGTAATCGAATTGACGCAGTGTTATCATGGCAAGGTCTTTCAAGCAAGGTTGGAATGAGTGTTACAGATGCGGACACTGGGTATCGGGTGCTCTTTAAATAAAAAAACATACCTGTAGACAATAGAGAACAATATAGCCAAGTCTGGTCGAATCAAAGACTTGCTGACAGGCGCGAGAAGAGCAGTTTCTTCCCGGTTCGACAGAGACGTAATTGATTTTTTGGTATCGAACGCAATTGGTGCGTTGTTCCAGACACACTTTCATTTTTTATCAATTTTCAGAGAAATAAATGGACGCAATTCTGCACGAACTCGTACTGCATTGGGAGGCAATCAAGGCTTTCTTTGCGATCGACCCCGAACGGTTATCCGACCCGGATATTCTGGTTCGCCTGGGCATTCAAATTGCCTTGCTTTTTTGTTCTGCATTCTTTTCCGGGTCAGAAACGGCCCTGTTTTCCCTGTCTCGCCTCGACCTTGAGCGATTGCGAAAACAAAAACATCCCCAATCTGCCAATCTGCATGAGTTACTCGACCAGCCCCGAAGGCTGATTATTTCCATTCTGTGCGGAAATGAACTTGTCAATATCGCCGCTGCTGCCAATATGACAGGGTTACTTCTGGCGCTTTACGATGAATCCAAGGCAGGCTGGATTACCATCTTCGTTATGGTTCCCCTCATTCTGCTGTTTGGTGAAGTCACCCCCAAAACCATCGCGGTTGCCAACCCGGTAAGAATCAGCTCAGGCCTTGTTGCGCATCCCATCAGCATATGGGTCAAAGTTGTCGCTCCTATACGTTGGGCCATTCGAGGCATTTCAGATCGAATTACAACCATTTTCGTCGGACAGGAAATGGCCGCCGATAATCTGCTGCAAGTCGATGAGTTTAAGAGTCTTGTAGAAGAAGTGGCACATGAGGGTGAGTTGGACGCTACGGAACGCGCTCTGATTTACAACCTTCTCGAATCCGGTGATACAGAGATTGTTGAAATCATGACACCAAGAACCCGTATCAAATTCCTGAATGGAGAACAGCCGGTTGCCCAATTGATAGAGCAATTCAAACGATTCCGTCACCCCAGGGTACCCGTGTACCTTCAACATAGAGACAATGTGATCGGTTTTCTCCACGCAGAGGATATCCTTCGCCTGATACTGGACGGCATCGAGCTCGAACAATTAACCCTGCAGGAAATCATACACCCCCCCGTCGTTGTACCCCTGACGAAAAAAGTGGATGAAATGTTTGATTTTTTCCAGACCAACAGGGCAAGAGCGGCTGTTGTGCTGAATGAGTATGGGGGTGTGGAAGGTTTTCTGACCATGAAGGACGTACTCACTTTCATTTTTGGACAAATCTCGGATGACATTTCAGGCTCGGAGCTGTACCAGGAAAGGGACGAAAACAGCTACATCCTTCCTGGTGATATGAAGCTCAATGACTTCAACAACCTGACCAATTTTGGAATCGAAGACCCCCGCATGACAACGATTGGAGGCGTCGCATTCAGGCATCTGGATCACCTGCCGGTTGAAGGCGACCAGGTAAACGTGGAGGGCATTACCATTACGGTGATGGAAATGGATGTCCACCGTATTGCGAAAGTGAGGGTCAGTTACAGAGCATTCAAGGAAGAAGAAACATCCAGACCCAAAGACAATAAGGATACCAGGGAAGACAAGGACAAATCGAAAAAAGAAACCGATACAGGTACAGATGAGGCCCGGGCAGACGGTTCGAAAAAGCATTCTGAAAACCCTGAAAACCTGGCCAATACGGAGGCCCCGGATTTCCCGGAGGAACAATCCGCACCGAAGTCGGACACACAAAAGTCGAACGAGGTTGAACCGGATTTGGCCGATACTTCCAGTGATAGTACTCCCTCTGCTATCAATACCAAGGTAAAGGAGTAAGCAAATGGATTATTTGATTATTGGTATTTCAATGATAATACTGCTTTTGCTGAAAGGTTTTTTTTCCGGTTCGGAAATCGCCCTGGTTAATGCTGACAAACTGAAACTCAATCACAAATCCAAGCAAGGCCAGAAAGGGGCAACCATGGTTCTTGAACTGTTCAAGAAGCCCGATGTCATGCTGGGAACCACCCTGGTAGGAACCAATATTTCAACCATAGCTCTAACCACTATTGGCACCATGCAAATGGTCGCACATTTCGGTGAACTGGGTGACCTGTATGCCTTTATCGTGTTTACTCCCCTGTTCCTGATTATTGGTGAGATTGTTCCCAAAAGCGTCTACCAGCAAAAATCCGACACCATTGCGCCAATTGTTGTTTTTCCACTCAAGTTTTTTTCCCTGTTGTTTTCGCCTCTTGTATTCGTCTTTTCACGTGTGGCCCGACTGGCCGCCCGTTTGGCCGGTGGTGGTAAAAATCAACAAAACGTTTTTATCACCCGGGAACAGATACGAACGGTCGTCGAGATGGCGGAGCGCGGGGCAAACGTTGATGCATTTGACAGAGGCAGAATCAAACGGGTGATCAGATTTGCCGAAACGACAGTCGGAGAAGCGATGATTCCCATTGCCGAAGTGAAAGCAATTAACCGACACCTGAATACATCTGACGCCATTCGAACAGTCAGAAGAAAGGGCTATAACCGTCTCCCTGTTTTTAAAACCAACATCAGCAACGTCATAGGAATTGTCACCCTGACTACCTGGGATATGATGGATTCCGAACTGCGAGCAAAGCCGTTGAAGGAGTTGGTAAAACCGGCCTTGTACGTGTCTCCATTTCAAACCATTGATCATTTGTTACCCATACTGAAACGCAGGGAAGATCACATGGCCATAGTGGTAGATGAATTTGGTTCAGCCATCGGCATCATAACCATGGAAGATATTCTTGAGGAAGTCGTGGGTGAAATCGATGTAGGATATGATTTTGACGAATACCTCCCCAAAAAGAAACATGCCTACGAAATGGTTGAAGACGATGTCTACCTGGTTCATTCCCGACTCCCCATATCCGAAGCCAATGAAGTGTTCGGTATTAACCTGCCCGCTACCGAATCTCACACTATTGGTGGCCTGGTGGTAGCAAGGCTGAGGCATATTCCCAAAGAGGGTGAATCGATCATTGAATCCGGAATGAAAATCACCGTGATAGAAGCGACAGAACGCAGTATCACGCGATTGAGGGTTGAAAGTATCTGACATTCAACCCGGTTCTGATACGCAACAACCCAAATGCGATCCCCCACTATCTCCCCTGAAATCCAGAGGACGTAATTATGAGCGAACAAAAGACACAAGCATCTTCAAATATCCTTTTGACCTCCAGGAAAAATGGCGTACTGACGATAACAATGAATCAGCCAAAGAGACTGAATGGCTGGACAATGGACATGATGGATTCGTTTAAAGCGGCTTTTTTACAAGCCGGAAAGGACGATGAAATAAAAGCTGTGATCTTCACCGGAACCGGGAATTATTATTCTGCCGGAGTGAATCTGGGCGGAACCATGAAACCATCACACCCCAGAACCATGCATCGTTTTGTCGTCGACTATAACCGGACTTTATTTGAAACCTTTTTGGAATGCCCGAAACCGATTCTGGTCGCGGTAAATGGCCCGGCTATTGGCGCCAGTGTCACCTCTGCCGCATTGTGTGATGCCATTATCGCCTCTGAAAAAGCCACTTTTTCTACCCCTTTTGCCTCACTAGGCATCACACCGGAGGGTTGCTCCAGCATCCAGTTTGAACGGATCATGGGCAAAAAAAATGCCCAACGCATGCTCGGCAAGGAAGGCTGGAAGCCAACCGCAGCAGAGGCACTGGAAGCCGGTCTGGTAAAATGGGTTGTACCTGATAACCGCCTGTCTGATGAGGCCCAGCGCATAGCCGAAGAATGGGTGGAGCAAGGTGTCACCAGAAGTTATCCGGGTGGCAGCACGCTGGAGGAACTGGAGGAGGTCAACAAACGCGAATCAGTGCAACTGGCCGACGCATTTACGGAATCACCCTTTCTTAAGGAACAGGCTGTATTTTTGTTTCGCAAGAAAAAGTGGCTACCTGCAGCCATGTTTTTCAGTGCCTGGGCTCTGAGGCCTCTATGGTCTCGACTGTTATAACAAATTCAACCGATGGCACAGAAATGACCGTTGCAACAAAAAAATCTTGCAACTGAAACAGCTACAGTTTTGGTTGGCAGTTACCAGCACCGGCTGGCAAAATATTCACGCAGTTGAGCTGCAGACTCGGCTGCGTTGGATTGGCAGACAAACAAGCCAATTTGTTCGTAGCCGCCCATCAACTGTACTTTCGTCAAGAATTCCAGGTACAGACCGCAGCCCGGCCCGTTGTTCACGGTCAGGTTATAAGCCGGGGTCATTCCCATATTCTCCATCAAGGCTATTATCGCCTGAATCGCCTCCTGCATTGCCAGCACCACCTGCTCCGACTCTCCGGGGCCGAGTTGATGCAAAAAGCGTTTGCCTGTGTCCTTGACCAGAAGCAGCATATCAAGAGGCCGCTTCATAAAATAAGGTACAACCAAAACAACGTCACCGTAATCTTTTACCTGCAGGTCGGGCGGGTTTTCTTCGATCATATACTGGCTGAACGATTTGGACATCCGTTGGCGAAACCGCAAATTATTATAGAATTGTTGAGGCAGTATATTACTGTAAGCAATTTGTTGATGACCGTGAGACAAGGTCGCTCCGGCCGTCCGGCCATAGTTTTTGATAATGGACACGTATCCGCTGACAACTTTGCCATTTTTCGCTTGTCTTGACTGCGACATAAAATCAGTGGGTTGAGCAACCAGCGTTTCTTCCAATACTGCCAGGCGCTGGAAACTGACAAGCGCGTCTTCAAAAGGCATATTGTGCCAGTCCCTGTCATGGAGAGAAGAAGTCCATTGCAAGAAGTGAAAGCCATAAGAGGTTCTTCCCTTATGGAGAGGATCCTCAAACAGTTGGTAGTCCGGGTGTTCATCCGGAACAACATCGACAGGAAGGAGCATTGGATACAGATTCTTGTTAATAAAGGTAAAGCCTTCACTGTGTTCAGCCAAATCCAGAATATTGCTGGTCGCCCCCTCACAAATCGGACAGGGAGTATTATCCGTACCCCCTGATTTCTCGCTAATGGCATGAAGCCGCCTGGATCGTGCCGGATTATAAATGACCAGAGTGCCCTGTCTGGGATCAATCTGGCAAACCCCGTCCGGTGCCGCGTTTTTTAACAGAACGTCTTCATCGACGTTTTGCAGTATTTGCTCAAACTTGAGATCAGAGATATTCAGACTAAAGGCGATTTTTTTGGCCTGCTGTAATGACAAACCCCGTTTCATTTTTCATTAACTCTTACAGATTTCTTCAAGCCAAACAGATGCGCGACAAATCCAAATGGCACAACGCTGCAGCAATCAGGCAGTGCGATTCAGGCAGTGTCGGCTTCCCTGGTCATTTTGGGTGAATCGTATTATCCAACAGTTTTTTAAGCTGATCTATACGCCCGGTATCAATTTCCCCGCCGTCCCTGTCACCTATCTCAAAAACGACATTCGAACTGAATTTTCCGGTTCGCAGTTTTGCATGATGCACACTAAACAGGTTTTCCGCAAACAGTTTGCCAATCAGATAGGCCAATCCCATCTGGTTGGGAACCGAAACCAGTTTCACGTTAACAATCCGGGTATCTCGCAGCTTGAGCTGTATTTCAGAGTCCTCATCACTCACCTCGACAGAAGAGCCTTCCAGATTGATCCTGGAGTGCACATCATACGAACCCTCAACGGCCAACTGCATATCCCCGACAAAGGACTGAACCAGTCTATCCTGTTCAGAATAGGCTGGCAGAGGCGCTTCAAGCAAAAACACATTGCAGGCTATCCCGTCATCTCGGGTGAATATATTGGCTTCTGATATATTGCTCTTTTTAACCGCTATGACGCCACACAATTCGGCAAATAAGCCGGGTTTATCTCGTGACACCACAATGAACTTGGAAATACCATCACTTTCAAGAACGGGAGACACGAGGCAGGTCTGTTTCTCTTTAAGAAGACGATTGATCATAAACAACTGATCCACCACCAGCGATGGGGAATCACTCATTTGCGACAGATAACTATCGGATACCAGGGAAAAGTGCTTCTCAATTTCAGACGCAGTCAAGGTTTTTTCTTCAGGTAAATAGGCATTCCGCTTTCTGGCTTCGTGGAAAACAATATGCTTTAACTGGTCTCGAACATAGATATGACTGCGATCGTTATCAATATACTCATAGGTTTTATCATAGAGAATACGAAGCCAGCGACCCTTCGATTTTGTCCACTTTTCAGGGTTGGCAGTACACATATCCGTATAGGATAGCAAATAGAGCATGGTCAGAAATTCTTTATCCGGAATCAGTACCGCCAGTGACTCGATCAGGGCCGGATCAGACGCTCGCTCATTCTGGGAGCTGCTCGGCATCACAGTGTGCAACTCCACTAACAAAGCCATTCTCCGCGCATCTCTTTCCGAAAAATTAAACTTTTTTGAAAATGACTGGGCCATATTGGCACCGATTGTTGCGTGTTCACCAGGGTACTTCTCGATTGGCTTGGCAATATCGTGCAACAACGCTGCCGCATAAAGAATCTCCGGGCGTTGGATGGCAGAGATGCGATCCGCGATTGACGTGAGGTGACCATGATTTGCCCACCTTTCCACATTCTTGACATCGATGCGTTTGACAAAGCTGTTGGCTCGCGAGATGAACAAGGGCACGTCGGAAGTATTTCGAATATCATCAACAGCCCGCTGGTATTCCTCCAAAGATCGCTCGAACCGCTGCTTGACATCCGGCTTGCCAATCACAAAAAGGATAAAGTCCAGCTCCTGGGTCATGGCCAGAATATGATTGTCGATGGTCAAGGTATTGAACGTCGCATGCACACCCTGCTCGACAAAATTAACTATTTTTTTGAAGGGTGGATAAACACGCGTCAGTATACCTGTGTCATTCATCAAACGAAGCGCATCCCCAACTTCACCTGTTTCATTCAGGATTTCCCTGAAAAGCACTCTTTGCTCTTCTTTGCGAAAGACAGAATTATCCTTGATTCCATTCACCTGAGCGCGCAACCGCCTTTGAAACGAATAATCTATCGGATCATTTTGCAAACGGTATTGGAAATCACGCACAAGCAAAAGGCTTTGCTCCGCAACAGACTTGTCCTTACCACGGGATTTCTTTTTTTCTATTTGTTTTAAACGGTACTCATACGGTGAATTGACCGTATCCTGAAGATTCCGCATGATTCGGCTCAGCACTTTGCCCTGGCGAATCAACTCGGACGCAAAATCTTCCCCCTTGCCTTTCTCACCATAAAGCAATTCAGCCAGAAGCTCTGCATTTTTATTGATGTCTATCTCGTTTACCTTTGCCGAGCCAATGGGCACTTCCCCGGGGCAAAGTATATGCAGGGCGCATTTTGTCCGGCGGATAAAGTCCGATGCCGTTTTGAACACCTCTATGGCATCAATTTCTTCTTCCGGTGTGTCTGCATCAAAGGTAATGGCGTTGTAAATTTCTCTTTCACGACCATGTAATGCAAGCAGTTTTTTAATCCAGTGAAAGGTATCCAAATCCCTGAAGCCACCGGGCGCATCCTTAAGGTTTCTATCTGCCAGCGTTCCTTTTTTGTGGGTGTCGTATCTCATATCACGAAGCCGATCAAAATAGGTTAGCAAGGGTTCGGTATACCTTTTGAGAGACCGGTTCGTGTTTTCCAGGTAGCGGTCAAAACAGGCCTCATCGCCAAATACGAAGCGAGAGGTGATACGCGTTGTACACATTTGACAGGTGTCATCGTCCACAGGACGCTCAAGCTGAACATCGGCGAAGTCAAATGCCAGATTCCAGGCTATGCCGACTTTGCGAAGCTCGTTTTGGAGAAGCGCGATTTTCGACGCGATTAAATCTGCAGGAATATCGGAGTTTGGGGCAACAATAAGAAAGTCAACATCAGACTTCAGCCCCATGGTCTTGCCGCCATAGCCCCCTACAGCAACCAGAGCAAGACGGTAATCGGAAAACAGACCCTGGATTTCACACTTGTGAATGCTGGAAACGGTGATGTTATCGTTGAGCAGGGTTGTCCACTCAGACAAGGCACGCCCAATCCCCTTTTGAGCGGTAACACTCGCCAATGCCTGTGCGAACTTCCGACGAAATAACGAGGCATCCGCAATTTCCCTGTCAGGAGCCAGCAACTCACTGATGACCAGGCGTGTTTTTTTCGAAAGCGATTGCAAATAGGACGTTTTTGCCATGACTGTCATGTTTGTTGTCGATAACCTGAATGAACTATTACGCTATATAGCTGACAATTAAATAAACAACAGGGCCATCCGACAACGTTGTCACTAATCCAGTTTGCTGTCAATTTTTTTAATCTGAACCCCCAGGATTTTAATTTTTTTTTCGATCAGTTTCTTTTCACTTTTTGACCTGGTGTGCTTCAGACGATGACGAAGTTTCTGGCGTTTTATGTTCAGTTCACGACGGAGTTCTTCGTATGTTTCAGCATGCTTCAGTTTTTTTGTAAACTTACCGCGAAATAAATCTTTTATTTCCTCTATCACCTGGTTACGCATAGTGTGAACTACCTCGAACGTATTTCGTCAATTTCCCGGGGTAAAAGAGCGACTTCTCGCTGAATGAAAGCAGTATCTTTATCTTTCCCGACAAACAGGCTTTCCCCGAACTCAATCAAGCACTTGCAAACATCCAGTGTATAGCTGCTGTCATTTAACACAGACGTCCCCATTGCCGGTGTAATGGAGCCTTTTCTTAACCAGTTGGCAACCTGATCCTGACGTTCCTTTTCGTTATCAATAACGAGCAGCTTGAGCGCATCCATCGAAAGGAGCTCTGAGCTGTTTTCACCACTTTTCGAGGCCTCGAGCAACTCCCTCAGTATGGTAATTATTTGAACTCTCATTGCATTGTACAAGTGCCGAATATGAATATTTTGTGAAGTTATTCCGGGGACGAGGTTTGTGCGCAAGTGTTTGGTATCCTTAACCGCTTCGACCAGCTTCTGGTTGGCTACTCGCAACCAGTGAATCCGGCCGGATTGATCAGCCTCCCAATTGAAATCCACTTTGGTTATAAACAATACAATTTCACCAAATAACACTTTAATCCTGTTTTCATAGACACTTTCCATATCATAATCATTTGCCCTGACCGAATCATAAACCACCTGCTCCACGGGCACATCCTGCTTGACAGTTTCCGGCGAAATACAGATTCCTCTGGCAATAATTTCAAATGCATTTTCAAACACATGCAAGGTTTCATTCCGAACTGCTTCTACAGCCGTATCAGGAAATTCCAGAGCCGACTTCAAGAGGTAGACAGGCGCATCCACATCTTTGGCCGTACCTCTTATTGTGCGCTCCAGGAACACGACCAGTTTACTGGCAAATGGCAACATAACAATGACACCGAGCAGATTGAACAGCGTATGAAACACTGCCAGTTTCAGGGTGTAATCATCAGGCGCGATACCCACTATTTCACTCACACTGTCTACAGCGAAAACAAACTGAGCCATAAATATAACCGCCAGCAAACCTGTAACCATGTTAAATATAAGATGTGCTGCAGCCAGTCGCTTGCCTTGTTCATTGGCACCCAAAGCACCAAGTATTGCGGTGATTGTCGTACCTACATTAGCCCCGATGGCCAAAGCCAGAGCATTTTCATAACTGATCTGACCCGCTGCAAGTGCCGTAATAATCAACACCAGGGTCGCATGACTGGATTGCATAATGACAGTGGCGGCAATACCTATCCCGGCGAACAGAAACAGGCCCGGGTAGCCCGTCACTGAAAACTGTGTAAGATCGATGGTATCCTTGAAGGCTTCAAATCCATCTTTCATATAGTGGATACCCAAAAAAAGAAAACCCAGCCCTGCCAGAATGTACCCCACTCCCTTAAGGTATTTTGATTTTTGAAAAATCAGCAAAATACCAAAAACCAGCATGGGCATGGCATAGGCCGAAATTTTTACCTTGAGGCCGAAACCGGCAATTAACCAGGCTCCGGTCGTGGTTCCAATGTTGGCACCGAAGACAATGCCTATGCCGGCCATCAACTCCAGCAGGCCGGCACTGAGAAATGATATGGTAATCACAGAAACCAGCGAACTGGACTGCATCAAGGTAGTTGAAACAACACCAAAGATCAGGCTTTTGGAAAGAGTATTTGTCGTATTTTTAAGAATTTTTTCAAGCAGACCACCGGTGAATGCCTTGAACCCCTGTTCCAGAGAAAGCATTCCAAAAAGAAAAATAGCAACGCCCGCCGCGATCTGGGTGAAGTCAGCGCTTAACCACAGGCCATAGGCCAGGATGCCTGCAAGACAGGAAAATATAATTTTTTTATACATATTTTTAATTTCACGTCATATATTTGAAATATAGATAAGCTATGATCAGGATGACCCATTCCCGGAGAGTCAGAGCGTTAATACACTCAAGATCATACTGAAAATGATGCAGACTCGCTGAATGAGAGCTTGAGGGAAATTGTAAGCGAAAGGCCCAACGAAAAAAGCCAGTCCCAAGAGACTGGCTTTTTTCCTGTTAGCCTGCAGGGCTAGAGTTTCTGTTCCAACTCTGGCAATGCATCAAACAAATCAGCAACCAGGCCGTAATCAGAAACCTGAAAGATCGGTGCTTCTTCGTCTTTGTTGATAGCAACAATAACTTTACTGTCAGCCATACCTGCCAGGTGCTGAATCGCACCAGAGATACCAACAGCAATATAGAGCTGAGGAGCGACGATTTTACCGGTTTGACCAACCTGCATATCATTAGGCACAAAACCGGCATCGACTGCGGCTCGTGATGCACCCAAAGCCGCGCCCAACTTGTCTGCAACAGCTTCCAGCAGCTTGAAGTTATCCCCATTCTGCATGCCACGACCGCCAGCAATAACAATAGAGGCAGATGTCAGGTCAGGACGATCAGACTTGGCAATCTCTTCATTGACGAAAGTAGATAAACCGGTGTCGGTGACAGCACTGACAGTTTCAATTGCTGCAGAACCACCCTCGGCAGAAACGGCGTCAAACGCAGTGCCACGGACGGTGATCACTTTAACACTGTCATTTGATTTCACGGTGGCAATCGCGTTACCCGCGTAAATCGGACGGGTAAAGGTATCCGCTGACTCGACTCCAATAATTTCGGAAATCTGCGCAACATCCAGCAATGCAGCAGCACGCGGCAACGCATCCTTTCCTGTCGTACCGGCTGCACTCAGAATATGAGTATAGTCCTTGCTGACTTCAACAATCAAAGCAGCCAGGTTTTCAGCCAACTGGTTTGCGTAGGCAGCATTATCGGCAACAAGCACTTTAGCCACACCATCAATCCTGGCCGCTGCTTCAGCTGCAGCACCCACACCTTCACCAGCAATCAGTATACTGATATCTCCGCCGATTTCCCTGGCGGCTGCAACGACATTCAAGGTAACACCTTTGACTGATGCGTTGTCATGATCTGCGATAATTAAAATGCTCATCTTTAAATCACCTTCGCTTCATTTTTCAGTTTATCGACCAACTCTTCAACACTGCCAACTTTTATGCCAGCCTGACGTTGAGGTGGGTTATCGACTTTTACAGTAGTCAAGCGAGGAGCGACATCAACACCCAGGTCAGCAGGGGTTGTCGTTTCTAGCGGCTTTTTCTTCGCCTTCATAATATTGGGCAAAGAAGCATAACGCGGCTCGTTCAAACGCAAATCAGCCGTAATCACGGCTGGCAAACCAAGCGAGACCGTCATCAGACCACCGTCAATTTCACGAGAGACAGTCAGTTTGTCACCATCAACCGTCAATTCTGAAGCGAATGTTCCCTGAGGCATACCCGCCAATCCGGCAAGCATTTGCCCTGTTTGGTTGTTATCGCTATCGATAGACTGTTTACCCAGTACAACCAGATTTGGCTGCTCTTTGTCGACGATTGCCTTAAGCACCCTGGCTGCAGCCAAAGACTGAATTTCTTCGTCAGTTTCTACAAGAATCCCTCTGTCAGCGCCGAGTGCCAGAGCGGTACGAATCTGCTCCTGAGCAGCTTTGGGGCCAATGGATACCACAACGATTTCGGTGGCAACGCCTTTTTCTTTCAATCGAACAGCTTCTTCAACAGCGATTTCACAGAAAGGGTTCATAGCCATCTTTACATTGGTCAGATCAACACCAGTGTTGTCAGGCTTTACACGTACTTTAACGTTATAATCGATAACTCTTTTTACAGCGACCAGAACCTTCATAGATTCCTCGTTTATAAGCAATGAATTTAAGTTAACCATTTAATCAGCAGCACTTCAAAACAACTCAAATAAACAACAAACGACTAAAACCAAACAGCATAGACATTCATCTCTTTGTATTTTGAAATTAGCAATACAGAAGACTAAAACCATGAAAACACCCGTTCATCTTGTCGGTTGGACTGTATCGGCAAAACCGACCACAGACCAAAAGGCGGCGTTCCGGTTACTGGTTCAGGCTTCAGGCAGGCTAATTGCTTCGGGGCCAATAAAGCAGTTAACACTGATCAAATAATGCGCATGACAGGCATGCAGTAACGTCGTAATACTGAACGGAAAATTTAATTTGGTCAATAGCATTCGTTCTTATTAAGCTGTTTTTTATAAAAAACATACCACTGACCCAAAGTTACAAATGATTACACGATTGTTGACCGGCCTCGCCGGTTTCATTCAAACGTTTGTTTGAGATCAATTTTTTGATGCAGTTTTACGCTTAGAATCCCGTATGGCATTTTGTCATGCCGAGATGCTCGCTATTTGGAAAACAATTCAGGCAACACCGATTTAACAAAAAGCAGCCGTTTGTTATTCACTATAATTAGCTGTGGTGAGGAATTTAATTATAACTTTGGAGGAGACCGATTATGGAACGCGAATCTATGGAGTTTGACGTTCTAATCGTTGGTGGCGGGCCTGCCGGGCTTTCTGCAGCTTGCCGGGTAATGCAACTTGCTCAGGAAACCGGTGAGGAAATCACCGTTTGCGTTGTTGAGAAAGGTTCAGAGGTGGGCGCTCACATCCTGGCTGGTACCGTTTTTGAAACAACCGCACTGGACGAGCTGTTCCCTGACTGGAAAGAAATGGGTGCGCCCGTTACCACTGAAGTAAAACGGGATGACATTTTCGTTCTTCCGAACCAGAGTCGCGGAATAAAAATACCCAATGCTCTCACTCCAAAAAACATGCACAATGAAAATAACTACATTATCAGCCTTGCCAATCTTACCCGGTGGCTGGGTGAGCAGGCCGAGGGAATGGGCATTGAAGTTTACCCCGGCTTTGCTGCCTCGGAGATTCTTTACCGCGAAGATGGCAGCGTCAAGGGTATCGCTACCGGAGACATGGGGCTGGACAAGGAAGGAAATCAAAAGGACAGCTACATGCCAGGCATGGAACTCCATGCCAAATACACCCTGTTTACCGAAGGCTGTCGCGGACATCTGGGCAAGCAGTTGATCAAACAGTTCCGGCTTGATGAAGGTAAGGATGCCCAGCACTATGGCATTGGCATCAAAGAGTTGTGGGATATCGACCCTGAAAAACACGTAGAAGGTCTGGTGTCACATACTACAGGCTGGCCTTTGATAGAGACCGGATCGACCGGTGGCTCGTTCCTGTACCACATGGAGAACAACCAGGTGGTTGTCGGGCTCATTACTGACCTGGCTTACAAAAATGCTCACCTCAGCCCGTTTGACGAATTTCAGCGCTTGAAGCTGAACCCGGTCATCAGTCAATACCTGGAAGGTGGCAAGCGAATCTCCTATGGCGCAAGGGCAATCACCAAGGGTGGTTACAACTCGCTACCCAAAATGACCTTCCCTGGCGGCCTGCTGCTCGGCTGCGACGCGGGTACATTGAACTTTTCCAAAATCAAAGGCACTCACACCGCAATGAAGAGCGGTATGATTGCAGCCGAGGCAGTTGTTGGTGCCCTCAAGGCCGGTAAAACAGGCAACGAGGAACTGGTCGAGTTCGAACAAATGTTCAAGGAGTCCTGGCTGTTCAAAGAACTCTACGACGAAAGAAACTTTGGCCCGGCAATGCACAAGTTTGGCAATGTGATTGGTGGTATGGTCGCGTTTTTCGAGCAGAATATTTTGCGTCGCAGTCTTCCGTTCACATTCCACGATACAACAGAAGACTACGCGATGATGAAACCTGCTTCCGAATGCAAGCAGATCGAGTATCCGAAACCGGATAACAAGCTGACCTTTGACAAGCTGTCTTCCGTGTTCCTGTCCAACACCAACCATGAAGAAGAGCAGCCCTGTCACCTGAAACTGACAGATCCCGACATACCTATCAAGGAAAACCTGCCCAAATTTGATGAGCCTGCCCAGCGATACTGCCCTGCCGGTGTTTATGAGGTAATGGATCAGGAAGATGGTTCCAAGGTCTTCCAGATTAACGCAGCAAACTGTGTCCACTGCAAGACCTGTGACATCAAGGATCCGGCTCAAAATATTACCTGGGTAACCCCGGAAGGCGGCGGCGGCCCCAACTACCCCAACATGTAACCCATTGAAAATAAAGGGAAAAGAGAGAAAATTTCGCTCTTTTCCCTTTCTTCAGTCAGCTTTCCAGGGGATAAAACACACCACTGCTGTATACACCAAAAACCTCCCTTCCCTCTTTTGTTTCTGGCACAGCAATTTCCGCCAGCCGGTAAAACACGGTTCTTGAAATTATCCCGGTCAGATTCCCTCTGACTGTCGCTGTGGGAACTGCTTCATTTTTTGTCTGCTCAATCTGTATCGGGTGATTTTTATCGACAGCGAAGTGATCCCCGGTGGACGTAGTAAACAAAATAACCTGTTGCTCCCCCTCTCCCTCAATTTTCATATCGGTAATGAAGAATGGAGCAACTTCCACCGAAATGCGCCATTTTTCATAGGGGGTCACTAAAAAATATTCCCCTTCTTCCATTTTCAGGATACCGGAAAACAGATTTACGCTTTTTTGACGCTTGATCTCCTGCCCCTGATATCGCCACACTCCCTCACGGGTAATGACAATATCAATATCGCCGCTCAAGGGAGGGTTCCAAAGGTGAACGGGTGGCAAGCGCTTTTCTTCCGGATTCTGCATCGAACCGAGCCTGTCGGCCAACTCGTCTGCTTTGTTCACGACTATAATCCTCTTTGCCACTCTTGCCGCAATGGAATCGACCCGGGTTTATTCAACGCCAAATCAATTTTATCCAGCATCGCCTGTTTGTCTTCACCAAGATTGCCCTTGAGCACCAGGTAATTTGAGGCGTGGTCTGACCTGAATACCGTATTCTCCAACTCAAAGCTGTCGATTAACAGCCTGATCTCCTCAAAAAGCCCGTTTTGGCAAAGCGGCTCATAGTCACCATTGAACCCGGCCCGAAATCGCTCTTCCCCGAGGGGAAAAGACACCACCAGTGTTGAAACAAATTCGGGCTGTGTTTCATTCATTAGCCTGGCACTGTTGATGGCATGCTGTCGGGAATATTTTCGCCCGCCCAGACCGTTCAGGATCATCACTGACGACTTTATTCCGGCAGCTTTCAGTTTAAGCAGTGCATCTTTGGAGGACTCGAATGTTTCTCCCTTCTTCACCAGCTCCAGCACTTTGTCATCGCCGGACTCGCAGCCCACATAAACCATCGACAAACCGAGTTCTCTCAATTCTCTTAGCTGCTCAACCGATTTTTTCTTTACATTTCGGGGCAAACAGTAGGCAGTCACCCTTTCCATGTACGGAAAGTGCTCACCGATACACAGCAAAATATCCTTTAGCCGACGAAAAGATAACGTCATGGCATCACCATCAGCCAGGAAAAATCGGGAAATACCAGGCTGCAGGGCTGCTATCCCCTTTACCTCTTTTTCAATTTCGTCCCGGGGTTTGGGTTTGAACTTTTTCTGCGGCTCCTGGTACATCTCACAAAAGCTGCATTGATTATAGGAGCACCCGTTGGTAACTTGGAGGATCAGTGATCTCGCCTCTGAAGGTGGGCGAAAAACCGGCTCTATATATTCTATTGGAAAGCCTCTCATTATTTCCCATTTCCGTTATACTGTCGTTTCATTGCATTTGAACACGGCCACCATTTTGAATACAAACACTGCGTTTGTCCGCCAACGCCGCTATCAGGCAGGCCAATGCGTCATTATACGACTTTTTACAATTATTTGATCTGACTATGACTGATTTATCCACACTGTTTCCGGTAAATACAAATATATGCTACCTCAATCACGCAGCGGTCGCGCCCTGGTCACAATCCACCGCTGACTGTGTTGTACAGTTCGCCAGGGAGAATGCTGAACTGGGAGCGACGGAGTATCCCAAATGGCTTGGCGTTGAAGCGGATTTACGAAACAATCTGAAACGCCTGCTGAACGCACGATCCACCAGTGAAATTGCATTGGTGAAAAACACGTCCGAGGGACTGTCTTTTATTGCATCCGGCCTGGACTGGCAGGCGGGGGATGAAGTCGTTATCACCAACCAGGAATTTCCCTCAAACTACATTGTCTGGGAGTCACTGATTCCTGAAGGTGTCACCGTAACCGCTGTCAATATCTCCAACCCTGAAACCGCCACAGATGCCCTGTGCCACGCCATCAGCGAAAGGATAAAACTGGTTTCGGTCAGTTCAGTGCAATACGCCAGCGGGCTCAGACTGGATTTGAAACGCATCGGTGACAGGTGTGTTGCTACAGACACCCTGTTCTGTGTGGATGCCATACAGAGTCTTGGCGTATTGCCCATGGACTGCCAGGAAACAAGCGCAGACTTTATTGTCGCAGACGGCCATAAGTGGCTGTTAGGGCCAGAGGGGCTGGGTGTATTCTACATCAAAAAAGAAACCATCCCCCGGTTGACCGTTTCTGAATATGGCTGGCATATGGTCAAACAGCGGGGAAATTACGACATTCACGAGTGGGAAATAGCGGATGATGCAAAGCGTTTCGAGTGGGCAGCCCCAATCTGCTTTGCACCCATGCCCTGAATGCAAGCCTGAAGATGTTGCTGGACAGAGGCTTGTCAACCATAGAGCGGGAAGTGAGCGAGAAAGTCGATTTCCTTATCGAGAAACTGGAACAGATTCCCGGCTGCACCATACTGTCGCCAAAGCAGAAACCACTCAGGGCAGGGATTGTTACCTTTAAAATCAATGGCGCTGACCATCACGAGCTGTATAGAAGGCTTATGGATAACAGGGTGATCTGCGCCTGCCGGGGCGGCGGCATACGCTTCTCCCCACACTTCCACACTCCCGAAGGGAGCCTGCAACAGGCCGTTGACCAGGTGAAAGCACTGGCCGGGTTATCACCAGAATGACCCGGGCCGATTTCGTCACGCGAGCAAATGCTCTTTTTGCCCGCTGTTCCTCTGGTACACCCATTGTTAAACCGGCTCCGGTTTAACCGCCCAAATGTTCCTCCCTGGAAAGCACAAACTCGACATCTGTGCTCTGCTGTGCCAGCATCAGTGTTGTCACCACTTCGGAAATTTTCTTGTTCTCGAACAAAATGACATACAAACCCGTCACCAGCGGCATGTAAATCTTACTCTGCTGCGCCTGCCTGTGTACCTGAACCACGGTGTTAACACCCTCGGCCACTTCGCCAAGCGCGCCCACAGCCTCATCAAGTGATTGCCCTTTCCCTACCGCATAACCCACGCGAAAGTTGCGACTCAGCGGGGACGAGCAAGTGACGATAAGGTCACCCACCCCGGCCAGACCAAGAAAGGTCAGGGGGT
The DNA here is from genome assembly GCA_002747395.1 of Pseudomonadota bacterium. Classification (GTDB taxonomy): domain Bacteria; phylum Pseudomonadota; class Gammaproteobacteria; order Pseudomonadales; family Oleiphilaceae; genus LZORAL124-50-18. Next base: position 159,563 of record PDPE01000027.1, on the reverse strand, counting down.
TGGCCCCCATCTTCTCGGCAAAACGGCTCATTTCTGCCAGGCTGCGGGTAATGAGCATCGCTTTTGTGTTCTCACCCATTTTCATGGCATCAGCCATACCCAGAATGATGGCATAAATGTTTTTAAGCGCCCCACCCAACTCAACGCCGTAGATATCGACATTCGCGTACACCCGGAAGGTGCGCGAACCCAGCAACTCCTGTACGGCAGTGCGCACAGCCGGACTTTCACTCGCTACCACAGTCGCAGAAAGCTGATGCCTGCCGATCTCCTTCGCCAGGTTAGGGCCGCTTAACACGCCAATCGGATTTTCCGGAAAAAACTCGGTGAGAATCTGGCTCATCAATTTGAACGTATCTTTTTCGACTCCCTTTGTTGTACTGACCAGAATCTGTTTTTTGTTAATTGTCCCGGCAAGCCTGGTACATATTTCCCTGAAAGACTTTCCGGGGATGGAAAAAAAGATCACATCAGCATCGGACAATGCGTTCACATCAGTCGTGGCAACCAGGTTCGGGCTAAGCGGGTAACCCGGCATATAACGTTTGTTTTCTTTATGCCGGGTTATCTCATCGGCACGGCTCTTGTCCCTCATCCACTGAAATACCCTGTTGCCATTTTCAGCGGCAATATTGGAAATAACCGTGCCAAAGCTGCCGCCACCGAGTACAAACACTTTTTTGGAGTTAAAGTCTTCTGAATTAACGTTATTGGAATCGACGTTAGCCATATTTGCTGAACACCACTTGAATTTAAAAGGGCTGACTATAAGTTAAAAGAGCCGACGGTGCAGAAAAATCAGACACTCTGGCAACAAGAACCGAACACCCGGGCAAAAAATCAGTCACATCTTGCCTCATTTTCCAGAGCTTCCACCAAGTCTTTGAATTCCTTTTGATTTTCACTGTTCAAACTCATTAATACCCTGTGCGCGTCTATCACACTCTCACGAACTTCGCCTTCTGTCGAGTCGAGTACCGGAATCTCCTGAAGCTCTTCGATTTTTTGCACCGGCTCACCAAGAATAATGAAGATTTTATCAAAGCCCATCGAACGAATGATACGGGTGACATCATCATTTGTAGATATAATTGTGGGTACGATGCCATTATGTTCAGCGGCGGCCACCGCAATTTTTGCCAACAGGCCAAGAGTGGTGCTGTCTACAACGTCTGTCTCGGTCAGGTCGATAACAACCGCCCGAAATTCAGGGTCAGACAACATAGTGTCAACCACCCTTTCGAGGGTTGAACACAGGTTCAGGCGAATTTCGCCAACAAACTTGAGCACATAAATGCCATCTACGTCGGCCTGGAGAATGTTAAACCTTGACATCACTTTTGGTCACTTCAGAAATGGTTAATATTGCAATGTCATCGGGTAAATCGGACAACCCCGACAAACTGAGCCCCTGATTCAGGAGTTCAATAGTCTGACTGCCACCACGAACAAGTTCAAGTAACCGCTCCTCTTTTTGTGCGAGGCTTTTGTCATCGAGTATTTCCAGTATTCCATCCGAAAACATAACCAACCCGAAATCTTCAGGCAACGGTATTTCATACTCGTTAAACTCTGCTTTTTCGAACAACCCGACCGGCATGCCAACACCCTCGATGTACCTGACTCCGTCCTTGCCGATAATCACCGGCATGGGAAAATGCGCTCCTACAGCGTAGGTCAGCATTCTCTTTTTGTGATCAATGATGCCGATAAACATGGTGACATGCTTACCCAGTCTGGTTTGCAACAATTCGTGGTTTACCCGCTCCAGATAGAGTCGGGGGCTAAGAATATCCGCACTCGACCCACGCCGGACATTGCGTAACAAGCGGTTAGACAGGTTTTTCAACAAAACGGTAACAAAGGCTGAAGAAGCGCCATGCCCTGCCACGTCGGCAAAATAAAACAGAATTTTTTCACCGTCAATTTTGAAATAGTCCAGAAAGTCACCAGAGAGATACAGGGAGGGCTTGATCATGTGCTCAAAACGGAACTGTTCAAGAGTCAACTCCTTTTCAGGCAACATATTCAATTGCACCTTGAGCCCGGCGCTTTGATCTGCCTTTAATTCTCTGATGCCGGCATTGAGTTCCCTGTTCGCTCTTTCAAGCTCTTTGCGGTAGTGCTGATTAAGCCTGAACAGGCGAATGCGCTCAAACAGTTTGCTCAACACCTTATCGAGTTGCTCGGCATCCATAAATGGCTTGAGCACATAATCGGCGGCTCCGGCCCTTAATGCTGACACAACTTTCGCTGAAGATTCTGTTGATGATACGGCAACCACCTCGGCCAAAAGTTTGTCTGAACGCAACAGCTTGACGAGTTTTTCAATATCGGCATCAGACAAATCGGCAAAAACCAGATCCGGACGATGTTTGGTGATGCAGGGGGCCGCTTCGTGAATTGCTTGCGTAGAAATCACATAAAACCCTCTGGCGGTCAGATAATCACACAATACCAATCGAGCTTTTTCGTCTTTATCAATTACCAGGATTTTTTCGGAAGTCACCTGATTTACCTAATGTAGAGGAGAGCCACTCCTGCAGTATAGAGAGGGATGCCAGGATTACTATTCGACAAAGGTTTATTTTCACCCCTTTGTTCAAATAAGGCTATAATTCCGTGAAACCGATCAATTCCGTGAACCCGGTCAATTCCGTTGCATGAACGAAAAAAACGAAATCACAATGAATTCTATCGCAGACATCCTTGGCGGCCACGAGAAACTCATTATGGACCCGGTTCATGGTGGTATTGCCCTGTTCAAGCACGAAGTGGACGTCATTGATCACCCGCTGTTTCAGCGTCTTCGAAACATATGCCAGAATGACATACTTTCACTGGTATTTCCGGGGGCGACCCACTCTCGTTTCCTGCACAGTATCGGCGCGATGCATGTCTGCACGCGCATGATTTTTTCCATGGTGGATGCCTATGTACGGGACCGAAAACACAGGAAACGATTCGATTTCACCACCGAACACCTTGAATCCATTAACTACCTGAGCAAGGTTGCACGACTGGGCTGCCTGCTCCACGATATTGGTCATGCAAGTTTTTCTCACCAGTTCTCAAAAACGCAAAAAATGGAAGAACTTGTATCGAAACCGGATCGGTTCGTCCAGCTCTGGCAAGGCCTGGACTACAACAGGCTTTACACGAAACTGCCACAAACGCTTGAACACGAGCACTACTCCATTCGATGCGCTTACGAAGTATTTGAAGATATCAATTTGCACGAGTACGGCATCGACCCGATCGACGTACTTGGCATTATGGAGACGACCGATGTCAGGCCAGGCCAGGCGTTTCGCCATTTTGCACGAATCTTTTGGGAGTTCATCGCAGACCCGGCATCCTTTCACGACACCATTGAAGACACCGATGGTGACGAGAGAATCGCCAAAATGGTTCAGAACTTTCTTTCTTCAATCGTCTCCGGCGAGATTGATGCAGACCGGGCCGACTACATGCTCCGCGATGGCTTCCACTCTTCGGTATCCATTGGCAGCTTTAATCTGGATCATTTGCTAAGCAACCTCCGGTTCGGCTGGAACCTGGACACCCCCTGGCTTGGTCTGGCCATTACCAAAAAAGGCCTGGGAGCACTTGAAGACTTCGTCTACAGCCGACACCAGATGTACAGGCAGGTGTACGCACATAAAACGGCACTGGGCTTCGACTGGATACTGAGAGAGGCCATCAATGAGGTTCTGTCCGACCCGGAATACTACGACTATATCGACCTGTGCCTGAGCAATGTAAAGGATTTCGGCCAGTTAACCGACCACTTTTTCTGGGAGGCTTTTCGAAAAATCAGCCTGGAAGATACACAGAGTTATTCCAGATGCATCATAGAAAGAATCAAACTTCACCACATCGATACTCTGGAGGATGCCATAGAGACGGAAATAGTCGACAAAAGAAAAACGCTGGCGCAAAGAATTGGCACCCATTATGAGAATATTGTGACCTGTACCATGAAAGCACGCTTTTCCACCATTCAGGACGATTTCAATAAAATAAAAGTGCTGGTCAAGGATCGTATTTCCGGCAAGCGCCAACTAAAACAAATTACTGAAATCAGCAACTTTTTTACCAAGTTTTCTGACGAAACCATTGTTCACTTCTATCTCAAGCCATTTGTTACCCAAGCGCAAAAACCGGCGGCCATATCCGCCTGTAAACAGCAAGCACAAAGCAAGGCACAACCTGGCCTGGCGTGACAAAGGCAGTTGCCCGCAAATTTCCGGAACAGATTGAAGATAAATTGCTTTCTGGCCGCTTTTCAGGTTAGATTCAACCCTCCAAAATTAAACCTTTGATTAGTACATGTGCAAGCATTATGATAACGAGAATGCTGATCGGTACCATTTGTAAACTGCCGGGCTCGACCTCACTTTATTCAATCTTGCACAGACGAGGGTAATTCCGCTGACATGAAGACACGAGAGCGAATAGTGGTTACCAGCCTTGCCCTTTTCAATGAATTTGGCGAGCCTAACGTAACTACACTGCAAATAGCCGATGAAATGGATATCAGCCCGGGCAATTTGTATTACCACTATAAAAATAAAACAGAAATCTTGAACGAACTGTACGCACGATTTGACAAACAGATGCAGGAAATCCTCGATGCCCCGCCCCCTGTTGATATCTCGATAGACGATCAATGGCTGTTTCTGCACCTGTTATTTGAAACCATTGCCCAGTATCGCTTTATCTATCAGGATCTGGTTAACGTCATGGCCAGACACCCGAAAATAGCCAATCGCTTCAAAAAGCTGATGAACAAGAAATTCAAGGCGTCCATGACCATTCTCTCCAGTCTCGCTTCCCAAAATCTGCTCAATGCCAGCGAAGACGAAATAACGGCGCTGTGCCACAATATCGTGCTCACCATCACCTATTGGATCAGCTATGACATTGTCTTCAACAAAGCGAGTGGCGAAGACATTAATCTAGGGCGCGGTATTTATCAGGTAATGGCGCTGGTTGCCCCCTATCTGATCGATGACAGACGGGCAATGCTTGAGGAAATGGGCAGAGTCTATATTGAAGATTGAATGGAAGGTCGAACAGAAGCCAGGCCGCTGCCGGCACCCCGAAAAGAATTTCGGAGCGCACTGACGGCAAAGTGAAGGCTCACTCAAACGGGTGTTCGCATGCTGTTATTCCGGCTTTTTGTTTTGCATCTCCTCTAACTTCGCGGACAACACATCTACCCTTTTCTGCAACTCCAACATTTCCTTTTTTGTCGGAATACCGAGCCTTTTCAGGGTGCGAGAAACTCTCTGATCAAAAACATGCTCAAGCTTGTCCAGTGTTCCCGACGCCCTGGACTTGACATCTTCGACCGTGGTTTCCATGACTTGAAACTGCTTTTTGACCGTTGACCGGGTCTTGGTTTCAATTTCCTCACCCTCTTTGACCAGCTTGTCAAAGAGTTTACCCGTATCCTCTTCCGCTTTATTGTATGCCCCCAGACCAGCAAGCCATATTTGCCGCGCAGACGACTTGATGCGCTCGGACAACTGTGTATTCAAGTCGTCCCTGCTGCCCTCAAAAGACACTTCTTCACTGCTTTCGCCGGTATTTTGTGTTGGATTTTCTTTTTCAGTCATTTATCAAAACCTGTAATGTGTCATGCCCTCGATGCATTCCGTTCCGGGCGCCCTGCGCAGTGGGCCATGCGTATACTATCAGCCCTGCGCTTGACTGATAATGGACAAACCTTACCCAGGCAAGATAGTAACTCAGAACCCTCCTGGTGAAAACAGCGATAAAAACAAATCCGGAAAATATAAAAACGGTCACCGGCTTCTGCTGTTCACTGCCAATGTTATCACGCTGCCCCTTTAACGTACCCTGATATAAAATGAAAAGCTTTCAAGATGCCAAATCGTGAAAAACAGTTTTTTCGGGTAATCGTTTGGAACGGGGTGCCACTTTCCCCGGGTAGCCGATTCGCAATATCATATAAAGGGTTTCCCCTTTCCCCAGGGAAAAAACACTGTCGCTGGCCGATGCCAGGTGTTTGGCCTGATCCACCAACGCTTCGGGAATGACGTTGTTTTCTAGTCGAACGAGTTGGTCAGAAACAACGTAATAGGGGTGAACGGCAATGCCTCGGGCATTCAGCTCGCTCCAGGCTTTGACCAGAGTGCGTCCGGCTGCCATGGCACCTTCCGAACCTTGTTCCCCGATAATAGCAACGATTCCCGGTGCTGCCCGCACAGGCGCAGCGTCTATAAAGGATAGCAGCTTGTAGGCCCCAATCGCATTCAGGATACTCATCCTCTTCCAGCTGGCTATAAAGCGCATGATCAGACCGCCTCCGGGAGGAAGATCCAGAGTGCGAAGGTCCAGCCCGTCGCCCTGATTGACCTCAGCGTCGTCAAAGCGCAGGGACTTGCCCAGCCACTCATGTACTTCTCTGGTCTGAAAGCGGATTTCCGATGCGGATCTTACCAGCTTCCAGATATCCTTTTTGGCCGCGCTGTCGGTAAATGCCGAAATACGAGTGTTGCCTGTCGCCAGAGAAGGCAATGAAGCCAGTATATTTTCAGGCAACGGATCTTTTTTGTAAGCAAAACGGTTGGTGTGCCTTTGAAAGATGGCCATATCATCGGGTTGTGAGGAAAAAGCCGTCTCCTCCGGTATATCCAGTATAACCGACGGGTTGCCCTGCTCCGGTTTTTGAAAGTGAATACCAATTGACTCACCCGCACACTCACACAACTGAGCTATGTTTTCTACTATTCCCCCCAGTGATAGCAGGGTAGCCTGATTGTCCGGGGGAAAGGTAACACCTGCTACCCGCTTGTGGTCGTAACTGATTTCCAGTGTTTTCCCGTGCCGCTTGCACATATATGGTTGTGAATTATCAGCGCTGGGAGCAGCCTGAAATGCCTGAACTAAAAGAGAGGCGAATGGTCTCATACAATACCTTTCGGGTTATCTGTCTTTGACGCTTCATTTTAACGCCAGCGCGCCCGCAATGAAACCACCATGTAAATCCGGAAGCAGAAGGCCGGGCAGATATTGACGCACAGGCTCGAAACCGTCTCGCTTCAACCAGGCCTGGTCGGTTTCCGTTTTTTGTTGCACATGACAAAAGCGCCCTATAGAATCAATCATCACTGAAGTCACGTCTTTTTTCATTGCAGGGATTGCAGGGAAAGACCCTTCACACCGTCACCCCGAATAACAACAACCCGAATAACAATAAAAGGGTTTAAGGAGACTTATGGGTTTTCGTTCATTTTTAAAACAGGTTTTCGTATCGGAAGAACTGGACGCTCAGCTAAGCAACCTGAGCAAATCAGTCGGCAGTCTGGGTTACGACCCCTGGGGGTACAATGTAGATGCCAACAAGGTCGGAATTGCCCTGATCAGAGGTCTGTACGAAAAGTATTTCCGGGTCGAGGCAAAGGGTATCGAAAACGTGCCGTCTGAAGGCCCGGTTCTCCTGGTAGCCAATCACAGCGGACAACTCCCTCTTGATGGCGTATTCATCGCGTACGCCATGGCCAACCGAAAAAACAATCCCCGGCTGCCACGCGCCATGATAGAGCGTTTTTTTCCAAAGGTTCCTGTCATAGGAACCCTGTTGAATCAGGTCGGCGCAGTATTGGGAGACCCTGTTAACTGTTCGAAAATGCTGGACAATGGCGAACTGGTGATTGTTTTTCCGGAGGGTGTTCGCGGGTCGGGCAAACCATTTAAACACCGCTACAAACTTCAGCGTTTTGGCAATGGCTTTATGCACCTTGCCATGCAATACAACACACCTGTTGTTCCGGTCGGGGTTGTCGGCTGTGAAGAAACCATCCCCTCCGTCGGAAACATCAAGCCGTTGGCAAAAATGCTTGGCATACCCTATGTCTCGGTTGCCTTGCCCTTCGTATTCCCGGCCCGGGTCACAATCAACTTTGGCGAGCCGATATCCTTTGATTCCAAAATAAGGGACGAGGAACAGGTTACGGAGCGGGTCGAAATAGTTAAGGAAAAAATCAATCAGTTGATTCAAAAAGGACTATCGGAAAGGAAAAGCATATTCTAATGGCTGACAATAAAAAACCTTGCATTTTAGTAACAGGAGCTGCCGGCGCACTCGCACAACAGGTTATCGACCGGCTCAGGGATCACTATAAAATCGTCGCCGTTGATTTTCGCGAACAGGTGCACCTCGGTGACGGCATTCCATGCTATCGTATCGACTTCAACAAACGCGTGTTTGAAGACATTTTCAGAAAATACCATTTTGAAGGAGTCATTCATCTTGGCAGGATTCGCTCCAGCGAAGAAGGCCGTATGCGCAGGTACAACGCCAACGTACTCGGCACACAAAAACTCATGGAACTAAGCCACAAATATGGCGTGAAACAAGTGAGCGTTCTCTCCACTTACCACGTTTACGGTGCCAATGCCTATAACCCCGCCCTCATAGACGAAGATTTCCCGCTGAAAGCAGCCGAGTTTACCATGGATCTTGTCGATTCGGTCGAACTTGAAAACCTGGCCAACATTTATCTGTGGAAATATCCTGATTTGCACATCACGATTTTAAGACCCTGCAATATTGTCGGCCCGGGTGTCAGGAACACCATCAGTATCAATTTGAGTGGAAATTATTCCCCGGTATTATTCGGTTTTTCACCCATGATGCAGTTTATTCACATCGATGACATGGCAGATGCCATTGTCTTGTCTTACAAGCAAAACAAACCCGGCATTTACAATGTTGCCCCGGAAGACTGGGTCTCCTACCAGGAGGCTCTCGTTCGCTGTGATTGTACTCGCATCAATATCCCTTCAGTACCTCCTTCGGTGCCCAGGTTAATCAGCAAGTTGTTTAAACTGAAGCACTTTCCTGTTTACCTGATGGACTATTTCAAGTACCCGGTCATTATTGATGGAAAACTGTTTCGAGAGACATTTGGCTTTAACAACAAAAAAAGCCTGAAAGAGATTTTCCAGTATTACCGAAACAGCAAGGATATCGATTAGCACCGCTCCTGCGTAACCAAAACACATGCAGCCCCGAGACTGCCACTCGGGGTGTGCCGCTGCGCCAACCAGAACCCGGGCAGAATCAAGCCTTCCAAAACCTGTTTTTTCCCGACTTCCATCTATACTTCATATTATCTACTGTTTTTTTGATCTTCTTTTTTGATCTGCTTTATTTCTTTTTGTATTCTTGACCACATTTCAGCCGTTGCCAGAGTTGCCCTATGATGATCAATTTTTCAACGATTAGCCACTCCGTCGGCGCCCTGGCCTTTGCCCTTGTTTCGCTGCTGATTTTCAAGGGATACTTGCGCAGGACGATAGATAGCGCACTCCTGGTAGCCACAGTTATTTCAACGGTTTGGTCAGGCATGATCGCCTTGCAATCCCATACCGGCCACCCGCCTTTTGAAATCCGCTATTCGACTGAAATCCTGAGAAACCTGTGCTGGGCATTCGTCGTGATCAGTATCGTCATTTTCAAACGAAATAGCGAAATTCGTAAAAAGCAATTGTTTCACAATATCAAATTGGCCGTTATCGTTTTCTATCTGGCCATTTTCATCGCTCTTCTTTACGAAGCACTCAGTGGCATCGGTTTTCTTGAGGGGAAAAGCCTGCTTGCGCTGCAAATTGCGTCATCGGTGTTAGGCCTCATTATGGTCGAACAGGCCTGGCGCAATGCCTCCACCTATGGACGATCAAATGTACGTTACCTGTTTATCGCTATTGGTGGAATGTTTGCCTATGACTTCTTTCTTTACTCGGACGCCCTTCTTTTCGGTCATATCGACAACGCTTTCTGGGACGCCCGGGGTTTGGTGAATGCCCTGGTGATTCCATTGATTGCCATCACAACAATGAATTCCCACAAACAGCCTGTCGCGGTTCAGGTTTCGAGGCAGATGGTGTTTCATACCGGCACTCTGTTTCTCGCAGGGGTTTACCTGTTAATTATCTCGTTCGGTGGCTATTACATTAAGGTATTTGGCGGCACCTGGGGCGAAGCATTACGTGCTATTTTTTTATTTGGCGCTCTTTTGGTCATGCTTATTCTCCTGAGTTCCAATGTAGTCAGGGCAAGGCTGATGCTATTCATCAGTAAAAACTTCTTTGATTACAAGTACGACTATCGCGAAGAATGGCTGAAAAGCATCAATCTGCTCATGGATTCGTCCAACCAGGCTCCACTTGAGCAGCGAGTCATCTCCGTTCTGGCCTCTCTGGTGGAGAGTAATAAGGGCGCACTGTGGCTAACCAACGAAAATCAGGATCTGGTCGCAGAAAGTTTTCTGAATAATAAGCCGGTAAAACACTCCCAGATCGAATCAGGCTCCGAGATTGTCGATTTTTTTAAACGAAACAACTGGATTATCGACCTCAGGCAATACGCTGCAGATCCGACCAAATACAACTACCTGGAAATACCCGAATGCATTACCAGACTCGATGAACCCTGGATAATCGTTCCCATTTATAATCAGGGAGCGCTTTATGGCTTTGTCGTGATTGGAGAGTCGATAACCCAGGTGGAAATGAACTGGGAAAACTTTGACATTATCAAGGTCGTTGCTAACCAGGCTTGCAGTTTCCTGGCCCAGAACAATTACCAGGAAAAACTGGCCCAGGCAAAACAGTTTGAGGCAGTCAATCGAACTTCGGCTTTCATGGTTCACGATATCAAAACCATTATTGCCCAGCTGTCCCTGCTCACCAAAAATGCACACAAATTCAAAAACAACCCGGCATTTATCGAAGATATGATCAAAACCACCGAGCATACCGTTGATAAAATGCAGTATCTTCTCCAACAAATTCGAAATCCGGGTATTCAGCAACAACTTAAGAGTGTCGAACTGGTTCAAATGCTGGAGAAACTGGTCACCCACCACTCAAAAAGCAAACCGGAACCAAAATTCGAATGCAGTGAAAAATCGATCAAGGTAAGGGCAGATGAAGAACAGTTGTTCACTGTTATCGGGCACATTGTTCAAAATGCCAAAGATGCCACGCCCAAAAACGGTGACGTAACGATAAGCCTGCGAAAAAGCAAAGGAATGGCGTATATTTTTATTCAGGATAGCGGCACCGGGATGAGTGAAGACTTTATGAAAAACCAGCTGTTTAAACCCTTTGTCAGCACAAAAGGTCTCACCGGAATGGGAATAGGCGCCTATCAGTGCCAGGAGTACCTGAGAAAGCTGGGAGGTAACATAGAAGTGACCAGCCAGGAAGATATTGGCTCTTGTTTCACATTGCACATACCTATTGAGGACAGAACAACGTAAAGGATACACTTGGCACTAGTTGTTTAATCTGCACCAACTGTTTAATCTACGCTAACTGTTTAATCTGCACCAACCGCCTGATCCATACCAGGCAGTTAACCTGCTCCAAATGAGGATATCTACGTTTTGACCAAAAAATTACTTATTGTTGAAGATGACCCGGGCCTTCAAAGCCAGATGAGATGGTGTTTTGATGATGTCGAAGTTCATATGGCCGACGACAGGGAATCAGCACTTGCCTTGTTAAGAAGAGTAGAGCCCAGTGTCGTTACCCTTGACCTTGGCCTGCCTCCGGATCCGGGCGGTTCATCCGAAGGGTTTAAAACGCTCGAAGAAATACTCAAATTATCCCCAAACACCAAAATCATTGTCGTAACCGGGCGTGAAGAGAAAGAAAACGCCGTCAAAGCCGTCGGTATGGGAGCGACAGACTTTTTTCAAAAACCGCTGGACGGCGACATTCTGTCATTTGTTGTCAACCGGGCATTTCGCATTGCCGAGCTGGAGCGGGAAAACAAGGAGTTGATCGAGTCGCACCCGATATCTCGAATCAACGGAGTGATTGCCACCAGCACCCAGATGTTGAGCATTTGTCGAACTATTGAAAAAATAGCTCCGGCAGACATTACTACTCTCATCCTGGGTGAAACCGGCACAGGCAAAGAAGTGTTGGCCAAAGCGGTACATGAATTGAGCCCCAGAAACAAGGCTCCCTTCTCGGCAATCAATTGCGCAGCAATACCGGACAACCTGCTCGAAAGTGAACTGTTTGGCTATGAAAAAGGGGCGTTCACCGGAGCGACCAGCACAAAGAAAGGAAAAATCGAGTTGGCAGATGGGGGTACACTCTTTCTGGATGAAATTGGCGATATGCCAATGGCTCTTCAAGCCAAATTACTGCGCTTCCTGCAGGAAAGGGTCATTGAAAGAGTCGGCGGAGTGAAAGAAATCCCGGTGAACGTTCGAGTGGTTTGTGCCACGCACAGAAATATACAAGAATTAATCTCGTCCGGAGAGTTTCGTGAGGATTTGTACTACCGCATCAGCGAAATTACGTTGAATATTCCGGCATTAAGAGAACGGGAAGGCGACGCACTGGTTATTGCACAGGCAATACTTAAATCCACAGCCAAACAGATGGATCGGGGCACACTCAGTTTCGGAGATGACGCAATTCGGGCTATTCAGCATTACCAATGGCCGGGCAATGTAAGAGAAATGATCAACAAGGTACGCAGGTCTGTCATTATGACGGACGGAAAGGTAGTTTCGGCCAAAGATCTGGAACTGGATGACTCTCCTGAAGAAACCAAAGACGTGTTCAATCTCAGGCATGTAAGAGAAAACGCCGAGAAAAAGGCGATTAGCATGGCGCTTCAAAGTTGCGACTTCAACATGTCCAAAGCAGCCAAGCTGCTTGGGGTTACCAGACCTACTCTATACAGCCTTACGGACAAATATAATATGCAAATTCAATAAACAGTCTATATTCAGGTACAGACTCATTGTTCCGTTACGATTCACAGTTGCGCCAGGGGCAGACTCGGGAATCCAAAAATCCGGCAATCAGGAAAAAACAAACGAATGAAAGGCGAAAGTGATATGGCAATAAGCGATTATGTAAAAAAAGCAAATGAGCTTTTCGCGTTACCTGAAACAGCATTACGTGTGCAGGAAATACTGAATGATGATCAATCCTCATTAGCCGATGTGGCGGATGTCATAGCTATCGACCCCAATCTGACATCCATGTTGTTGAAAATGGCCAATAGTGCGTTCTATAACTTTCCCTCGAAGGTTGACACCGCATCCCGGGCAATCAACATCATGGGTTCAGAGGCAGTCTTTAATCTCGTATTGGCGAGTTCAACGGTAGATTGCTTCAGAAATGTACCTGAAGACGTAATAGACCTGAATTCATTCTGGCGGCGCAGTGTTGACTGCGCGTTAATATGCAAAGAACTGGGGGTGCGAATCAACAGCCGAAACCAGGAAAGGTTTTTTGTTATCGGCCTGCTCCATAACCTGGGAGAACTGATTTGTGCAAGCCAGACACCAGAACTCGCGAAGGAGTGTGCTTCCCCGGCCGAAAACCTGAGGCCATGGGAACTGCAAAGGTCGAAGCTGGGGTTTACCTATGCCAGGCTTTCCAGTGAACTAATGAAAAGCTGGCGACTTCCCGCCGAAATCTATAACACCATCGGCAACCAGCATACCCCGGAGAACTCCGCGTTTCCGGTCGAGGCCAGAATTCTCTGCCTGTCGTCACGTATCGCATTTTACCTGTCTTTACAGGACGACATTGATCTGGGTGATCAAGGTTATATCGATCTTGCCAACCAATTGAATCTTACGCCCGATGACATACAAGGGGCAATTGAATTTGCCAACATTGAAGCCATTACTGTTTTGTCCATCCTGAACCCGACAGCCGGGGTCATTTTTTAACCTTTTCTAACAGCTTTTTCAAAGCCAGGGCGGGTATCGCGTAGGTAATACCGCTTGGCTTTTCCAATACCGACTCTTTGGTTTCCTTGACAAAAACCTTGTTTACCACGCCGACAACCAGTCCATTTTCAGGATTGTAAACCGGACTTCCACTATTCCCGGGATAGGCGGTAGCATCCAACTGGTATACCATAAACGGGTTCTTCAACCTGCGCACCACCCTGGCGGTCAGATTTCTCGCTCTGTCCGCCGGAATTACAATCGGCGTAACACTGCTGATCACACCGGTATGAGTCACCGGGTAAAACCCCAGTATGGCACCAATGGGAAATCCGGTAAAAGCGATAAGCGACCCTTCTCTCAGATACGATTTGTCCTGTGTGATTGCCATGGCCGGCAGTGTCTTCCCGTCATACTCCAGCAAGGCCAAATCATTCAACCGATCTGTAGCCACAACCTCTGCCTGATGGATTTCAGGTTTTTTTCCTGCACCAGAGAAAACCACTAACCGGGTATTGCGGGTCAGGTCAATGCCAGAAACCACATGAAAATTGGTCACCACATACTGACCTCCGTCCACCACAAACCCGGTTCCCTTGAGCGCTGACTGTGGCGTTGAAAGGCGGTTGTAACTGCCAATGCCCACAATAGAAGGCTTTATAGCATCAATCGTATCAGGCAAAGTATCCAGGCTTCCCGCCATCAATTGAGCACTTTGCAGCAAAAATAAAATGACTGACCACAGCTGAACAGTTTTTTTAACCATGTATAGACAACCTCGGTATTGATAGTTAAATCCAATTAATTCGAAACATTGTCTAAAATACGCTATATAGAAACCAGAGTACAGAAGTTGCAATAAAGCGTCTTCGAGCCTTACGGTTGTCGCGCTATCTTCGGGTCTGTTTATTTGAGCATAACACTCACTTCCTTAACCGCCCGCCAATGATTATAATGCCGACCTGAAACCGATGAAAATCAGCGTGCAGAATAAATCACACCAAAAAGGAAAAGCTTAATGACGACGTTTCTTCACAGCTTGATTCATAATACTGCCGAAAAATACCCCGATCATATCGCGTTAAGCAACCAGAAAAATCAAACCCTGACCTATAAAGCCCTCAGTCAACTGGTTCAACATACCGCCCGGTCTTTCTCTTTTGCCGGCCTCAAGCGTTCTGAACGGGTCGGTGTATTTCTCCCAAAAACCTTTGAAACCGTGGCCAGTTTTTTTGGCGCCATTCAGGCAGGTGGGGTATTTGTACCCGTTAACCCCCTGTTGAAACCACCCCAGGTCAGTTACATTGCCAATGACTGCAATATCAGAATACTGGTGACCCAATCACAACGCTTGAAACAGATTTCGGAAACCATACAAGAGTGCTCCGATTTGCACACCATTATCACTCTTGACGAAAGCAACATACAACAGCTTGGTCACATCCGGGTCATGGACTGGCAAACATTCACCAACCTGTCTTCTCACAATGTAAACAATGAGAGTGAAAACCCCGGGCCGGCAACCGATTCCGAAGTCGCATCAATTTTGTATACATCGGGAAGCACCGGGAATCCGAAAGGCGTCGTACTGTCACACAGAAACATGGTAGTAGGGGCCGAAAGCGTCTCCGAGTACCTGGAAAACACGGATCAGGACAAAATACTCGCAGCACTTCCTTTCAGTTTCGACTATGGCTTGAGCCAGCTCACTACTGCGTTTAACGTGGGCGCCCAATGTCACATTATGGATTATCTGCTCCCCAATGACATTGCAAAGGCAATTGAAAAACATGCGATAACCGGATTGGCCGCTGTTCCCCCTCTTTGGGCACAACTGTGTAAACTGAAATGGCCGGAAGGCTCGGGAACAACGCTCAGGTACTTTACCAACTCGGGTGGAGCAATGCCGGAAGCGACTCTGGAAAGCCTGAGAAAACTGTTTCCCAACGCTTCTCCCTATCTGATGTACGGATTAACCGAGGCATTCCGCAGCAGCTACCTGCCTCCGGATCAGGTTGACAAACGGCCGACCTCTATGGGGAAAGCCATACCTAATGCCGAATTGAGAGTGCTCCGCGAAGATGGCTCCGAATGCGCACCCAATGAGCCTGGCGAGCTGGTTCATCTTGGCCCGCTGGTAGCACTGGGATACTGGAACGCCGAGGAAAAAACGAAAGAGCGTTTCAAGCCTGTGCCGCAGTATATGCCGGAAATAAAAACGCCGCAGTTGGCCGTCTGGTCAGGCGATACTGTTTATAAGGACGAAGACAGTTTCCTTTATTTTGTCTCACGCAAGGATGATATGATCAAAACATCGGGCTATCGTGTAAGCCCGACAGAAATTGAAGAAGCCGTGTATGCATCAGGCATGGTCACAGAGGCAGCAGCAATCGGTGTTCCCCATATTGCTCTCGGACAGGCCATACTGGTTATCGCCACCCCCGCCGCAGCCAGGGCCGACGATCACACAGTACCCGGATGCAATCAAAAAGAAAGTGAAGAAGCACTGCTAAGGCACTGCAAAGCCCGACTACCCAACTTTATGGTGCCACAACGAGTTGTTTTTCTGGACACACTCCCGCACAATGCCAATGGCAAAATTGACCGAAAAACACTAACCCGAATGTATTTGGAAGAATTTCAAGAAGCCTGATGATGCAAAAGAAAACAGTAAAGCACGTTCCAATGAAACAATTTCCACCAGTTAACGGAAAAATCCGTATTTCAGGCATGTCCATTCCGGAACTATGGGAACTTTCCGGCCGCGTCCCGTTTTACGTTTACGATCGAAGGGTTATCCGTGACAAGGTCAATCAGTTCAGGGCTCACATCCCTGACAAAATAAAATTGCACTACGCAATCAAGGCGAACCCGCTCCCGGTGTTGGTTAACTATACCTCATCCCTGGTAGACGGGCTGGACGTTGCATCGCTAAAAGAACTTCGGGTAGCTCTTGCTTCCGGAACAACGCCCGAAAACATTTCCTTTGCCGGGCCTGCAAAATCCCGCGCAGACATAGCCGGCGCTGTAGCGGCAGGAATTATTATCAATGCCGAGTCGGAAACCGAATTGGACAGAATCAGGGCTTGTGCAGAAGCAGCCGGAAAAACAGCGAAAATTGCCATTCGCGTAAACCCTGACTTCGAACTGAAAGCATCCGGCATGAAAATGGGTGGTGGTCCCAAGCAATTCGGTATAGATGCAGAACGGGTTGCCGATATTGTAAGGAATCTCGATACTGAATTTCTCGAATTTGTTGGTTACCATATTTTTTCAGGCTCACAAAACCTGAAACCGGAATCCATTATTGAGGCACATAACAACACATTCGAGCTTGCCCGGCGACTGGTGGAAACATCTGGCAGACCAATTACCAAACTGAATATAGGAGGAGGCTTTGGCATCCCCTATTTCCCGGGCGAAAACTATCTGGATCTGGCTCCTGTTTCAGAGAACCTGTCACAGCTCCTCCAGCACTATTCCGAGTTGGCCGAAAACACCGAAATAGTCATTGAGCTTGGCCGCTATCTCGTAGGTGAATCCGGCTTGTATATTTGTCAGGTCACCGATAAAAAGGTATCGCGCAACCACACTTATCTGATGTGTGACGGTGGACTGCACCACCATCTCTCCAATTCAGGCAACTTTGGCCAGGTGATTCGAAAAAACTACCCGGTGACTATAGAATCCAACAACAGTGAGTCCGGAAATGGAGAACCAGGTGAAATGGAAACCGTGACAGCCGTTGGGCCATTGTGTACACCTCTTGATACCCTCGCCGACAAAATGGAATTGCCAAAAGCAGAACCTGGCGATTTTCTTGTAGTTTTTCAGTCCGGGGCCTATGGCCTTTCTGCCAGCCCGGTTGATTTTTTAAGTCATCCACACCCGGTTGAATTGTTTTTATAACAGGTAGACGTTGGCAAAAACACAGTAACAGCAATGATATGCTGGTTAGATTGACAATAGTTTGGTATAAACATCATTCAGAAAAATATACTAATCACATTCTGTAAAAAGTAGTTATTCCACAATGGAGCAATGGATGAAAGGGTTTAGATACGTTAATGATCTACGAGAGCAAAGCAAAATAAAGCAGCTGTTCAAATCTCTTGGCATCGCGCTTGTTATTTCCGGACTGGGCGCATGTGGCACAGACAAGACAGACACTGAATACCTCCAGTCAGCCAAAGCTTACCTCCAGAGTGGAGAAATTGACTCGGCCGTCATCGAGTTAAAAAATGCCATTCAAAAAAATCCGTCCAATCCGGAAGCCCGATACTTGCTTGCTGACCACTACCTCTCCCTTCAACAGGGAGCGCGTGCAGAAAAAGAGCTGAAGAAAGCGATAGAAGCAGGCTATCCGGAAGATGAACTGGTTGACGAGTTGGCCTGGGCCTATTACTACCAGGTTAAATTTGATGATTTGCTGGGTTCAAGCATTCAGCTTGACTCTCTTTCGGACGAAGAAAAGAGCGAAATTCTTTTTTTGAGAGGACTGGCAAATTTTGGATTACAAAGAAGGTCTGACGCACAGGCAGATTTCGAAGAAAGTGCCAAAACCACATCCGGCAGCTACGGAAAACTGGCAGAAGCCTACAATTTGGCGATTTTGGAGAATGTCGATGATGCATTAGCGACAACACTTGCAGTGTTGGATGAAAACCCGGACTTGACAGAGGCCAACATACTTGCCGCAAAGCTGTTCTTCTTGCAAAGAAATTTCGAGAAAGCCGCCAGCCATCAGGAGAAAGCTATCGAGGCAGAGCCAAACCGGCTCCAGTTGTATGTCGATATGGCTCGCTACCAGTCGACAGCAGATAACCTCGACGAGGCCGAAAAAAATATAGATATCGTATTAAAAGTTGTCCCCAGTCACCTGCCGTCCAACCTTATTAAAGCCAGGCTGAGATTTCAGGCCAAAGATTTCGAAGGAGCAAAGATTCACGCTGAAAGGGCACTGGAAGTCAGCGAGATTAGCAAAGAGGCCAGACTTTTATCCGGTATGGCAGAGTTCTACCTGCGAAACTGGGAAGCCAGCAGGAGCAGACTGAAGCCCGTGATACCTTTTACTCCTGAAGGCCATATTGCGAGGAAAATGATTGCCTACGCCGAGTTCAAGCTGGGCTATGAGCAAAGTGCGGACGACATACTCAACTCGATTGGTGGTGGAAGCAAAAGTGACACTTCACTTTTATCCGAATTTGGCACACAAATGTATAAAAGGGGTGATGCTGACGAAGCGTTGAAACTGTATGGCAAGGCGGCGGAAATAAACCCTGATGACAGCACTATAAAAACCAGGCTGGGCTTCCTGAAACTTCAGCAAAATGATTTGGGTGGAATATCAGACCTTGAGTCTGTCATCAAACTGAATGAAAACTCCCTGTGGGCACGAACCGGCCTTGTCAGCTATCACCTTTCGAAGAAAAACTTCTCAGAGGCAGAAAAGCTCGCAAGATCACTGATAACCAAGAAACCTGGTCAGAATGATGGTTACCTGCTAACTGCTTCAGTTTACATCTCACAAAAACAGTTTGAAAAAGCCATGAGAACCCTGGATGAAGGCCTGACCAATATTCCAGGTGATGCAAAACTGATGGTTGAAAAGGCAAAAGTGTCTGCGTACATGAACAATGACGAGGAAGCGAAAACCTTGCTTGATCAAGCGCTAAAAGTAGCGCCACATGACAAGAACGCACTGGTCTCCAACTACCGATTGGACAAAAAGCATGGCAACACAGACGACGCTGTATCGCTTATTAAAAAAGCAAGGGAAAGCAGCGACACAGATGATACGTACACCCTGCTCTATGCAATTATATTGATCGACCAGGGTGACAGGCAGGGCGCATACGAAGAGTTATCCGAAATCGCGGAAGACAGCCCGCAGTTTATTCGAAGCCAGATGGCGATGGGTAGTATCAAGGCTCAAACGGGAGATTTTAAAAGCGCAGAGAAACACTTTGATACTGTCATCGACCTGGACGGTACATTTAAAGAAGCCTATTTGGGAAAAATACAGTCACAGGTTCGAACTGATCAGCTGAATGATGCACTTGCCACAGTTGCGGAAGCACAAAAGTCATTTCCTGGCGACAAGCAAATCGAGTTAAGGGAAATCGAAATACTGTTACAAATGGACAGAGCAAACCTGGCCAGGTCCAAAATAGGCAGATTCAATGTACTTCATGGTCATTCCGACGTATTGGAAACAATCCAGGGAATACATGCGGCCAAGGCAGGTGACTTCAAAGCCGCCTTGCAGTTTTTCAAAAAGGCAAACAAGATTTCTTCCACTACACGCAGCATTATCAGTATCGCTCAGATGCACATGAAGCTTGGTCAGAAAAAAGCAGCCGTGAGTGTTATAAAAGACTGGCTCAAAAATCACCCGAAAGACATGGCAGCAAAAATGTATTTTGCCAATCTGAATTTAAACTCTGATCATTCAGCGGCAATAGAACAGTACAAACAATTGCTCAAGGAAAATGGTAACAATCTTATCGCACTCAATAACCTGGCATGGGCATTGGGCGAGCAGGGATCGATACAGGAAGCCTTAACCTACGCAGAAAAAGCGTATAAATTGCGAGCAGTTCCGCCCGTTATTGACACTTACGCCTTTCTTTTGTTTCAAAGCGGTGAGCACGAAAAAGCTCTCCCATTGCTAAAACTCGCTCACGAAAAGGAATTGCAAGATGGTTCCATTGCTTACCATTACGCTCTCGCTCTCAGTCAGGCCGGTAAAAAGAATGAAGCAAAAGAAATCTTGCTAAAAATTACCAAAGAGGATTTCCCGGAACTCAATAAGGCGAAAGCCCTGTTGAAACAAATCAACAATTAGATAGCACAAGCGCTTTTTGTTAAAACGCAGTAGACCCTGCTATGGTTCTGCTGCGTTTTTGTTTATTAACAGACGGGGTTAACCCGACCAATCAATAAGGCCAACCTGGTCGTCAATAGCTACGGAATATCCAGTATGTCGGGAGAATATCTTTCCAACCTGCTCACTCACAAACGTACACTGTTTTCACTATTGTCGCTTTTGGCGATAATCCTGCTCGGCTACGGCGCAAAAAATCTTTACTTCAAAAGTGACTACAAAATATTTTTCGATAAAAAAAACCCTCAACTGGTTCAACACGAGCACATCGAGTCCGAGTACACAAAATCTGACGACATCACTTTCATTATATCAACATCCGCAAATGACCTGTTCAATGAACAGGATCTGACTGCCCTGCTTGAATTTACCAGAGACGCATGGAAGCTGCCTTACTCCATTCGCGTGGACTCGGTCACCAATTTCCAGAACACTTACGCTGAACAGAACGATTTGATTGTCGAGGACCTGGTTCCGGAAGATGTGCACCCGGAAGACACTCACTTCGCACAATTAAAAAAAACCGCATTGGAACAAATCGAACTTGTTGATTTCGTTTTATCTGCGGATGCCAAAACGACCTCCGTCTCGGTATTACTCCAGATGCCGGACGATGAACACGCAAAAGACGCAGCCTCCCATGAAGCAGTTATGGCTGCACGTGAATTGGTACAAAAATATACCGTCAATTACCCGGAGCTGTCGATTCACCTGGTCGGTCAAACCACAGTTAACTTCACGTTTAACGAGCTTTCAAAAAGGGACAGCGGTTTCTGGTTTCCCATCATGTTCCTGGCGATGTCGATCTTGCTTGTATTGCTGCTAAAATCTTTCAGCGGCATGATTATTTCCCTGATCATCATCATAGCCAGTGTGATATCTACCCTTGGGTTAATGGGCTGGTGTTCAACCCCCCTGAACCAGGTTACCGCAGCATTACCAGTAATCATTCTCACACTTGCTGTTTGCAATTGTGTACACATACTCAATAACTTTTACTATCACCTTGCTGACCAGCAGAATAAAACAACAGCGCTGCTCAATGCGATGAGAACCAATCTTCAACCTGTTTTCCTGACCAGTCTGACGACAGTCATTGGTTTTCTCAGTATGAATTTCAGCGAAACACCGCCTTTGAGGGAACTCGGAAACTGGGCTGCAATTGGTGTTACCTTTGCCTTTATATACAGCCTCACACTGTTACCATTTCTCGCCCGATTATTACCGGCAGCCGGCAGGAAGAAAAGCTCTGGCAAATTCGGTCAGGCGTATTCACAATGGCTATATAGAAAAAGAACCTCCGTTTTTACCGTTATCTCGCTAATCGTCATTGGCTTATTGATACAAATACCCAGAAATGAATTAAACGACAATACCATTGGCTATTTCAAGGAAAGCGTCCCCTTTCGCCAGGCCGCTGACTTTATGCAGAAAGAACTCACCGGCTTTGACAGTATCAATTACTCATTGGCCTGTGGCAGTTCCAACTGTGTCAACGAACCGGAATACCTGAAAAAGGTGGAAGACTTCAGCAAATGGCTGAAACAGCAACCCGAAATAGTGCACGTAGTCAGCTATACCGACATAATCAAACGTCTCAATCGTAACATGCATGAAGGGGACAAACCCTTTTACACCATTCCCGAATCAAGAGAGCTATCCGCTCAATATCAGTTGCTCTATGAACTGTCTTTGCCCTTTGGGCTGGATCTGAATAATTTGATTAATGTTGACAAGTCAGCGCTGAAAGTTACGGCAATAATCAAAAATCAAAAAGCGCAACAACTTATTGAAATCGAGAAGAGGTCGGCCTCCTGGCTCAAACGGAACGCACCGGAACTGAATTCACCCGGAGCCGGCATTTCACTTATGTTTGCCCATTTGGGGCAACGAAATATAAACAGCATGATAACCGGCTCCATTCTCGCACTCGTGTTGGTTACTCTCACCCTGATTATTGCCCTCCGCTCATTAAAGTACGGCTTGATCAGTCTGATACCAAACACTCTTCCGGCTGCCACTGCATTTGGCATCTGGGGCGTCGTTCTGGCAGAAGTAAACGTAGCGGTAGCGGTTGTATTTTCATTTACTCTCGGCATCATCGTTGACGACACAGTACATTTTCTTACAAAATACATCCGGGCGAGAAAAGAACAACAAAAGGGGACTATCGAGTCGGTTGAATATGCAATGTCAATCGTAGGTAAAGCTGTTTTAGTGACATCAGCGGTACTCGGCGCCGGCTTCACCGTGCTGGCATTGTCTGACTTTAATGTTAACGCCTATATGGGAGCCATGGTCGCAATTACCATCATCCTGGCTCTGATACTGGACTTGACACTGTTGCCTCTAAGCCTGTTCCACCTGGACAAATAAACGACCGTGCAACCCTGTCGACCCAACAAAAAGAGCCTCCGTCGAGGCTCTTTTTGTTTACAGCAGCATTTTTTTGGCAATCAAAAATGCAACTTTTTGCAGAGGATGGGAATTACCTCCAGGCCTCCAGGTCGTCACCAACTTGTTTTTGTAGGCGTCAAAGTGTAAACCACGGGGTGCTTTCACCACGTCTCCCCTTCCAAGCAGTATTTTTAACGCATTCGTCCCTGCGATTCCGGCACAGAGATCAACTGCCATTGGTGTAGAAGGCCCTTTTTTAGCCTTGAAATCAGCCCGTGTCATATCCACGAGATAGTTTCTTTGCAACATGGAAGGCGACAAACCAATCAGAAACCGGATTAACTGCTCTTCTTCTGTACACCCATCAAGTTTAAAATAATCCTCGAAAGTCATTTCTCCCGGTAAAAAAGCAAGAAAGGCGCATCCCATCCCTAAAGGAGCTGCAGTAATCGCCGGAATCCCCTTCTCTTCACATTTTTTAAATGCCAGTTTGCGTGCTGAAAGAGCAAAGAAATCCAGGCTATCCACATACAAATCAACACCGGAAAAAAATGCATCGATATTTGCCTCGCTTATCCCGTCAGGAAACCCTTCAATATTTGACTCGGGGTTAACATCAAGTGCGCGTTCTCGCATGACATCAATCTTTGGGCGGTGAATCGTGCTCACATTCGCGCCTTCCTGGCGATTGAAGTTATGCACTTCAAAGTCATCAAAATCAGAAATCATAAAGTTTGACACACCAAGTCGAGACAGCGTAATCAAATGAGCTCCACCAACCCCGCCCAACCCGGCTATCGCTACCTTTTTGCCTCGCAGGACTTTTTGCTCTTTTTCAGTCACCCATCCTATATTTCGTGATATCGCTTCATCGTAGCAATACATTTCCTCTCCCACCTTTCAGGTTCTCATTCCAATAGAATAGGACTGTTTTTAAATATATTCCATAATTCGTGAAGCACGCCGTTTTTCAATATTGACAGTTCGAATTATACTTGTACGAGGAGTAACACTGACAGGACTTACACTGAGTCAAATTCACGGCAAATGGATGGATCGAACTATGAGCTTGCTAGGGTCTCTCTCTCAAAACAAATACGTCGGTAAACTTGTCAGCGGGTTCGTCTCGAATAAAGTGAACCGGGAAGTTGAAACAATTGCCGAACATTTTAATCACTTCCTGGAATCCAGGATTGCAAATACTGCAGAAGAAGAGAAGGAAGTCTTTAAAATAAGACATAGCGTTTATTGCGAAGAGCTGAAGTTTGAAGAAACCAACCCGGATAAAATGGAAACGGACAGGTATGACAAGTACTCAATTTTCGGCCTGATCAAACACCGCCCGAGCGACCTGTTTACCGGGTGCGTCAGGGTCGTCGCACCGCAACAGGAAAACGAACTGTTACCAATAGAAGAATACTGCTCTCTTTCCTATAAAGACAGCGATATAAAACCGACAGACTTCAAGCGCAGTGAAATAAGCGAAATTTCCCGACTTGCCGTATTATCCCGGTTTCGCAGAAGAAAGACTGACACGCACGAAGGTGCCGCTACCGGTGCAATCAATACTGCCACCTATTCTACCGAGGAATTGCGCTGTTTCCCCTTTATATCGGTGGGCCTCTATCTCACAGCAGCATCGATTACGATAGAAAATGGCAGCGATCACGTCTTTGTTATGATGGAACCACGCCTGGCCAGGAGCATGGCGTTAATTGGTATCAAATTCAAACAACTCGGCGAACCTGTAGAATACCATGGACTCAGAGCACCCTACTATATCAACGGTAATATCTTTATCGAAAACCTGTCACCCGGTTTCAAATCACTTCATCGGGCAATATGCGAATCTATAAAACCCCAACTGAATCCCATGAAAAAACGACGACAGGAAGCGCTTGACAACCTGAACTTCCGATAACTGTTTCGGATAAGGGCTGCCATAAATGGTTTTAGTAACGACGGTTTTAGTGGCGAAACGACAATGACCCTGACGACCAAGCCCGTCGGCTTATACCGAAAACCAGAGAGAGGCACTGCCCCCCCTGCCCGCTTTCCATTTCCAGCCTGCAGGTCAGGTGAGATTTTGGCCAAATTGATGCTGAAGGCTGTGACAAACCGTATTAAAAAATGCCAATTGATCTGAATTGAAGTGAGTGGTTTCCACCTGTTTATTCCATACATAGGGCGCACGCGTGCCATGGTACTCTACTGGTCGCCCGACCCTCGCGGACTTGATACCCATTCTGGAAAGCAGCACAGCCAATCGGGGCTCCATCATTGAATAAGCAACATCCAATCCCTCAATCAATTGAAATCGGGCCAGACAACAGTAAGCCAATGCAACACTCGCAACAGAATAACCCAACCGACCAACCTGACCATTGGAAAACCTCCCGGACAGGGTATCAAGCAGATTGATCCTGCTGCATGAAGTCACAGCAAAACGCGATATCTCCACATACCTGTGGTCGAGATTCTTAAACTGGTCTGCATTGTAAAACGCGTGACTGCAGTATTTACTGATCGGAGTTTCCACGCTCTCCCCATTTAAACACGAGTGAACCAACCTGACCGTTCCTACATAACGGCCGGTCGCAAGCTCCTGAATCAAAAAATGCTCGGAGTGAGAATCAAACGAGTCACTCTCCATCCGGTTTAAAAAGTTGTCACCAGACTCAAAAGCCCGTTCCTCGCAGTAAACCTTGTATCTTAACCTGAATGCCTCTTCCATTAACTCTACCGAGTTTGCAAGACGAACACGATAATTGGACACAAACAAATCGACCAATTGAGACCTGGCTTGAGATTCCGGCAAAACCCCGATTGCTTTATCTTGAATAATCTGACTTTGAAGAATTCCCATGCTCACCTCCTGTAAAAGTCGCAATTAGTCAACAGAACCAAATTGGAACCAGGCATAAAGTCAGATTTGACTCTTTTGACCCGCTTCGAGGAAGTGATGATAAACACCCTATCGAAACAATTTTCGATATCCGATTCAATTAATCTGGTTAGATAAGGCAATACCCGATCCTCTTTCAAATGAATTTGGTTAGCTTCTGATCAAACACCGACGTACAACAACTTTGATCAAATGCCAGTATTGCCTCGCTTAAGGAAGTAACATCCTGATGAATACAACGGAATGATAACCGGTAAAACAAAAATTATTTCTTTAATTGACAGGTTCAGAAAACTTATCTTGTTATTTTTAGCTGTCTGATTTTTTCTTTAATTATTAATTTTTATTATTTTCTTTTTTTTGCCACCCGTCTCGCACACCCGGCCCACTACTACACTTACACTATATTTGCACAATCTGCCTGCGACCTGTCAGGCACACTACACCCTGCTTTGTTTGCTTTATGTTCGCATGCTGGCGCGATAGATGATAGATAAAGGCCACAAAGAACAGACTGGCAAAATAAACAAATTCTCTTTTATTTTCAAATTATTGTAGTGTACACACTGAAAAATGTGAACCCCTTCACATTAACTTTTTGTTACAAATATTGATCCTCCCGATTATCGCCTTGTTATTGGCCCGCACTTTTCCTTCAGCTATGATATACTCCAGCCGGATTTGACTGGCGAATTGCTTTACACATATTATTTTTCCAGCGAAGACTTGCACCGCCACCTATCTGTCAGGCGCTTGTTTATTCTGGATTTGCCAGAAAATGGCATATAGTATGCTTACCTTTTAAGAATTTTACTGAATCGCACGCAAAGTGTAAATTTTCTCGACAAACCATTTTCATTAAGGCCGTAGATATGGATCACGACAACACAGACAATTTGCAATCGGCTAACAGCCAGGCCGATTCCATAAAAAATCGCAGAAACCTGTTGAAAGGGATGGCAAGTGCCCCCGTTATATTGTCGGTCGCCAGCAGGCCCGCGTGGGGTAGCGAATGCTCCCTGTCGGGAACCTTGTCTGGCAACCTTTCCAACCACCAGTGCAAAATTGTTGGCAGAAGCCCGGACTACTGGCAGGATTCCCAGCACCTTAACCATTGGCCAAACCCTGGCAACTATCCGGGACTGGCTGTGTTCGACTACACGACATCAGACCCCTTCACTTCCGTGTTCGGTACTCAGTCCCTGTTTGGTACGGGGTTCACCCTCCTGCAGGCACTCACAATTGCCAATTACCAACAACAGGGTGTGCAGTTTGTGGTAGTTAATCCGCCTTGGGGTGGTTCTGCGGTAGAGTTGGTTCAAAACAACTACAAAGACATAGACAGGCACGCCATTGCAGCATTGCTTAATGCCGCGCATCATGCAGTAGAGTATCCGCTTACCGTTAATCAGGTCATCAGCGGATACCAGAATGCCTATGGTAACTGCGCCAGTGATGGGAATCTGAATGCCCTTTTGACGCTTGCTATCGAACTTGAGGGTTACAATACAGCAGCCGATGTCACCGTATAAGCAAATGGGGGCGGAGTTTGGGAATTGTATGCTCTCTACGGCTTTCAGCTACGAGGAAAACAGAGTGGGCTTCGAAGAGGGAGTGGTTGTATTCAACCCTCTCTCTAACAATATGCTGATGATTGATCACCTGACAGATTCCATAATAAGGTTTGTATCTGCAGGAGAAACGAGCTATTCGTCTGTTTATCCGGAGTTTGAAGATATCATCCCCCGGCATTATTTCAATCAAGTGATTTCTCAGTTGATTGACCAGGACATCATAGATTCCAAGTGATACTTTCTGACTTAACACCTGAAAATTACAGAAAATTAATGGCAGATTCGGAAATCTGTTTGAAAATTGGTTCCTATAATGTCGGCTTTTCAAGCAAAATTGCCCAGGTTATGGACAACTTCTTTCTTCTTTATCAGTTTTTTGAATTAACTCCGTCTCATTCATTTATCGACTTCCACGTATCCGTAAACAAACCCCGCGGAATCAGATCCATTATCAGGCCCCAGTGCGAATTTCGGTTTGATAGCCGCGCCCCTTTCCGCCCGTTACCTCTTTCCCAGGCCATGCCCTCTCTTGAATGGGGACTAAACTGGGTTTTTGCCAACTTTTGTCACACCCACCTGATTTTGCATGCAGCAGTTTTGGAAAAGGATGGCACTGCGGTGATACTGCCAGGCAACCCGGGGTCCGGGAAAAGTACATTGTGTGCAGCTCTTGCCATGGAAGGATGGAACCTGCTCTCCGATGAATTAACTATTATCCATATGGCAAACAACCATCTTTGCTACCTGGGACGCCCGGTCAATTTAAAGAACGACTCGATTAAACTCATCAAGAAACACTATCCGACTGCCACTTTCAGTGATACCTTTATTGACACCAATAAAGGTGATGTCGCCTTGCTCCAACCCCCTGAACGAAACATAAGGAATTTCGGCGATACACCAAAGCCGACTCATATTATATTTCCCAAATATCGTGCCGGTTCAGCGCTGGAATACACAGTCAAACCCGGAGCTGAGACCTTGATTGAACTGGCCAGAAACAGCTTCAATCACTCGGTTATAGGAAAGCCGGCTTTTGACTATCTCGCAGGCATGGTTACAAGTACAAAAAATACCAGTCTTACCTATGGCAACCTGGAAGACTCTCTTAACGGAATAAAAAAGGCAATCGAGTAAGTCATGGATTTGGTCACCCCCGCATTGAGAAAGCCGGAAACAATAGACAAATTTACCCTGGCAGACTGGAACATTTTTATTCGACAGGCAAGAGCTGCCAGTTTGCTGGCCACTTTCGGCAAGACCCTGCAAAGCACTGCTGTTTTTGAGACTGTTCCCGAAGAAGTAAAAAGACATCTGCTCTCCGCAGAGATTTATGCCGCCAGACAACAAAAAGCTGTTTTGTACGAAGTTCGAAAGCTTAAACAGATTTTCCCGGACAAGCCCGTACGATTCATCCTCCTGAAAGGTGCAGCCTACGTCTACAAACAACTGCCTGCGAGCGATGGCAGAACCATGACCGACATTGATATCATGGTCAAAAAGGATGAGCTCCCCACCATAGAGAGAACACTTCTATCTCAAGGCTGGAGCCACGCCGAGCTGGATGACTATGATGACCGGTACTATCGCAACTGGGCCCATGAAATCCCTCCCCTGAAACACGGCGGTCGGGGAACCTCACTGGATGTCCACCACAGTATTTTCCCGGTGATAAGCCGGTACAGTCCGGATATAACGCAAATATGGAATAACACAGTATTTGCTGAAGACAATCAAATTGGCGTGCTATGCAGGGAAGATATGATCATTCATAGCGCTACCCACTTGTTTATGGAAGGCGATTTCGACAAGGGACTAAGAGACCTGAACGATATCAACTCCTTGTTAAAAGAATTAAAAGGCAAAAATGATTGGGAATCCCTGGCTCGCCGGGCAAGGTTACTCAATCTGGAAGAACCTGTCTTTTATGCCATTCGTTATTGTCAGAGACTGATCGGAAGCCAATTTCCGGAAGACCATACAGCCCTGAGCATCCTGAGCACCTCTCCCAACAAATTAAAAATGATGGATTTTTTGTTTGGCCGGGCATTAAGACCTCACCACTCAACCGCAGAATGCCGTTTTTTCAAGTTTGCCCTGTTTATTCTCTTTATCAGGGGGCATCTGATAAAAATGCCCCTCCATATTCTCCTGCCTCATTTGTTCAAGAAAGCAATCAAAGGCGTATTCAAATCCAAAAAGGACGAACATTCTCTGGGCCCTTGACAGGGATGGAAGGGACTTTAATGACGCTCAGGACTGGTATTAAACACAACTTGTAGTAACCTATGGCATTTTAGAGAATGCCCAACCAACAGGGAGAGATGTAACTGATATGGCCAACTTTATCGGGTGTTTTGGATCTGAACAGGTCGCCAGTCCAGCGCTGGAAAGTTCAATGGAGTCAGAAACCAACAGGGTACAGATTGTACTCGAAGACAAACGGATACTGACCGTAAACACTGACGACAAATGCATCCAGGTTGAACATAAACATTTTTTTATACTGTTTACCGCAGACATCTGCTACAAACTCTGCGCCAATACCGAAGCATTGGCAATCATGGCCGATGACCTGGTGCCATTCAGTGGCTGCAACGACAGTGACTACAACCAGGGCATATCATCCATACTAAACGGCATATCCGGGCATTTCAGCTGCCTGATTTTCGACAAAAAAACCGGAAACCTCACCCTGGCCAGTGACAAAATGGGGACACATCCTGTCTACTATACACGTCTGGCCGATACACTGTGCTTCAGCAGCAAACTCGGCCTAATTGCTTCATCCTTTCCCGATGTAAAACACATCGACCCGCAAAGCATTTATCACTATGTTTTCTTCCATTGCATACCCGCCCCCGACACTGTTTATCGGGAAGTGAAGAAACTGAATATAGCGGAACAGCTTACCTTCTCCACTACCATGCAGACTCAAACATGGTTTATTGCGGATTTTTCAGTCAGCGAAGGCAAGGATAAGGTGCAGCATGGTCAACTATTCAATGCATTGGAAAACAGTGTTGAAAATGCCCTCCACCCGTTAGATATTGAAAAGACGGGAGCGTTTTTAAGTGGCGGACTGGACAGTTCGACCGTGGCCGGTTTTTTCGCTCGTAAAGCAGGCGCAGGCAAAGCCAAAACCTTTACCATCGGATTTGATGCCGAAGGCTATGACGAGTCCGAATTTGCCAGGATCACCGCTGACCTTTTTCAAACCGACCACAAGGTATACTACGTTACGCCTGACGACATAAAGGAAGCATTGGAAAAAATAGCGGACTATTACGACGAACCTTTTGGCAACAGTTCGGCACTGCCCGCCTACTATTGTGCCCGGTTTGCCAGACAAAATGGCGTAGAAACCCTTCTCGCCGGTGATGGAGGGGATGAGTTATTCGCTGGTAATGAACGCTATGCCAAACAGAAAGTATTCGAGTGGTATTTCAAGATTCCCTCACCTGTCAGAAAACTGTTGATAGAACTGCCCCTGAACCTGTTGCCTGCTGAAAAGATTCCTGGCATCAATAAGGTAGCCAGTTATGTAAGGCAAGCCAATACACGCCTGCCGGCTCGCCTTCACACTTACAATTTTCTCCATCAATTCAACCCTGAAGATGTATTCACTGAAACCTTCATCGAGCAAGTAGACAGAAAACGACCATCACAATTGTTTGAAGCGCGTTATAACGAATGCAAAAACGCCGATGCCCAAAACAGAATGCTCTACCTGGACTGGAAGTTCACTCTGGCAGACAATGACCTGGTGAAAGTAACCAATATGTGCAATCTGGCAGGCGTCGATGTGAAATACCCCATGCTGGATGATGAGCTTGTTCTGCTGTCAACCCGAATACCCAGCGAAACGCTCTTGCCAGGAAACCGGTTGCGTCATTTTTATAAAGAGGCAATGAGAGGCTTTCTCTCCGACAAAACCCTGAACAAAAGTAAAAAAGGCTTCGGTCTGCCGTTTGGTGTCTGGCTTAAAGAGCGCCCGGAATTGCGAAATATGGCCTATGATAATGTGCGCCAATTGACAAAATATGATTTTTTTAAAGAGTCATTCCTGGAACATGCCATAAAAATGCACAGTTCAGACCACCCGGGTTATTTTGGTGAATTGATCTGGATATTGATGATGCTGAATTTATGGTTAAAGGCGCACGCGTAGTGCGCTTGCTTCTCCTGAATCCTGTCTAAAACAGATTCATAAAGACCGGGCAGTCTGCGCCGGGAGACATTGTGTCGTGATAATGACAACCAGAAGGAGGTGTGATGTTTCGAATTATATTTAAAATACTGGGAAATGGTAAAAAACTCCCCATTTTGATCTACCACCAGATATTGCCGGAAAGAGACTTCATGCGTTCATTCGAACCCACTGCAGATGAGTTCGAAGGTCAAATGGCGGCAATAAAACGACACATGACACCTGTCTCCCTGAAAGAAGGTATTGGAGGGCTTCAGGACGGCTCGTTACCCAAAGACGCCATTGCCGTTACCTTTGATGACGGCTATGAAAACAACTACACTGTTGCTCTCCCCATACTTCAAAAGCACCAGATTCCTGCCACATTTTTTATTGCCTCGGATTTTATCGATGGAGGCATTATGTGGAATGACATGGTACTGGAAACAATCCGGCTTTTGGAACCAGGCACCTACAATTTTGATGATAGCAACCTGCCTTCTTTCCGTATTACCGATGATAACAGTCGCTTTACAGAAGCAGTTAACATGCTGACCAAACTGAAACACCTGCCTTTTCAGGAGAGAAAACAGGCCGTTGAGCGTTTGGCTCAGGAGCTGTCCCGGATCAACAAAATCCTGCCTGGCAACATTATGATGACATCCAGCCAGTTACGCGCTCTTTCTGATGCAGATGGCATGGAAATCGGGGGGCATACCTTGTCTCACCCCATACTGACCAGGGTTTCCATGGAAGAAGCCGAACGTCAAATCAGCCACAATAAATCCGTGCTGGAGGAAATCACAGGAAAAACCCTGGAAAGCTTTGCTTACCCGAATGGGAAACCCGACACGGATTACGACAGGTCTGTCAGGGATCTGGTTCAAAAGGCAGGCTATAAAATCGCTGTAACAACCAGCCACGGAGTCGCCCAGGCGGGAGAGAACCCGTTTGAGCACCCAAGATACACTCCCTGGAGAAGGCGACCACCGGGTTTTATTATCCAACTAATGCAAAACTATTTTAATCGTACTTCCCATTTGGTTGGTTAACTCATCCGAAAGCTCCCCAAAAAAACGGAATACGATCACGATAAAGGTGGTTAGCCCGGCAAACACAAATCCAATGTACGCCTGGCTAACGCATCTCTCCATTCACGAGAAGAGAACGTATGGGTCGCATCATCAATAACAAACCAATCGCCCTCTTTCTCTTTGATTGCCTCTGCCCATAACCTGTCGGATTTAAGAAGAATCTTGAACTCATCAGCCGTAAGGTCATTGCCACTAAGAACCAGGTGAAAGTTGTTACCCAGCAGATTGACTCCTGCCAACATGGCATTGACATAGTTATTCTCATTGAATTCGGGCCAGACAGTGGTCATTCCATCATCGGAAATCTTATCTGATTTCCCGTTAACAGCGGGTTTATTGGCAGAGGGCCTGATCAATGCCTTTTTAACAGAAGCAAGCAAACTGGAAAATGAACCTGCAAAATCAAATTGCAGTTTCATTATTTTCAACCAGAGTTCCTTGTTCAACAGTCGCTGGATATAATAGGATTTCAAATAAGCTTGTGCTTCGGTGTGGGTTTGTCTTACCCAGGGGTTAGCGGCAATAAAGCGGTGTATCCGTTGATCTCTGGTTACCGATAAATACATCAATCCCAGAGAAACTGCGTCACACAGTCCCCAGAAACAAACACTATCAACCCCTTCTTTGGATAAAAAAACATCAATAGCCTTTGCCAGATCCGGGCAAGCCTGAAGAAATTCGGTTTTTTCTCCCTCACTATCTCCCATCCCTGTGTAGTCAAAACGAAAAACCGGCACGCCATTGTCTGCCAGATAGCGAGCAAGCAAAACAAATTGCCGATGACTACCTGTCCGGGTTTGAGGGCCACCAACTGCAAGCAATACGCCACAAGTGGTTTTAGCTGTCTCGGGCGTGTGCAGGGAACCCACAAGCTGTGCGGTTTCTCCCGGAAATACGACGACTTCTTCACTGCTCATTGCTATGCCTGTCCAGATTGAGAGAGTATGTTAACAATGACATTAATCGCTTCCGGTGCTGTCGATATCTCTTGAGTTGCCCAAAACTGGTCACCGGCAACCGTGTCGGAGTGAACGCCCACCCCCGCAGCAGCAAGTTGATCTGCCGCCTTTTTAGCTACCGGAGTCAATTCTTTTTTTATCGTACCGTTCAATTCAAGAAGATGCACTGACGGAAAGGAAAAACCGGCGGTGCTCACCAGTTTTTCCAATGAACAGGCCTCCAATTCATCTACCAGGGTTTTGCTGATGGTATAACCCGCTATTTCAGTACAACCGGCCTGTTCTAGCTCTGCCTTGATAGCTTTGGAAGTAACCTTACCCTCACCTGATGACAACCCACCAGCTATACGCAGCCGGAAAAACTGATTAATCAGTTGCCTGCCATTCGTCACGGGGTTGATAAACACCACATCACCGACGCCGGCCAAACGGCTGGCAGCATTTAACGCGACCAGAGCCCCCAACCGCAAACAAACCAGACAGACTGGCACACCGCTTGTCGCTGTTGAATGGACAACATCAACAAGATCCTGAGTGTAACTGCTCAGGGAGCCTTGCTCAAAATCCCCCAGGCTTTCCCCCGTACCATAGTAATCAAACAATATCGAGCCAACACCTTCGGCAACCAGCGAAGAAGCCAACAGGCTAAACATGTGCCGGGATTTATTGGCTTCTTCTGCAAAGGGTGGCACAAAGATAACCATTTTTGTCAACGGAACATCATCCGGGAAACGCTTTAAAACGTACAACCCGCCATTTTGGCCCGCCAGCAAATGGGGCTGAATTTTCATACAAACTACCGTTAGGCGATTACGTGCCTGCCGTTATCTGTTTATCTGTCGAGTGACTATACTTTGCTATCAACAAACGCAACCAAAGCACCTACGGATTCGAAAGTCTCCGCACTGATCTCGTCGTCTTCCACAATAATCCCGAGATTTTCCTCCAAAGACGTTATGACAGTAACCACCGCCATAGAATCAAACTCGGGAACAGCACCCAACAGCTCGGTACTTTCATCCCAGGATTCCGTTTCAACTTGCAATACTTCCGCTAATACCTGCAATACAACGTCTTTGTTCGACATGGTTTATTTCCTTTTGGTTTAAAATCCGATAATACCGTTTCAAAGTACGAGTCAATCCGTCCCGCTGGTTGCTGGTGGCAGGGCAAGCCTTCCCCATATCGCTCTTCTATTTGCTACGGTTATATTTAATACGATTTAATTTAATAAAAGTTAATTTAAAAGAAGTTAATTTAATAGAAGCTTATTTAATACAGGATTCAATAGCATCTTGCATCAATTGGGCGCCTGCCCGTCGACTATATTTGTCTACATCCCTATCAGTGAAATTATCTGCTACAGATTGATTCTCAATTGTTGCCTGAATGGCTTTATATATTTCCTGGCTATCATTCAAAGGAGCGAGCGTTGCCAGTGGATGGGCTGACAATAACCTGCCAGTCTCGCCAGTTGTCGTGGTCAGTGCCAATACCGGCTTGCGCACCCTTATATATTCATAGGCTTTGGCAGGAATTTGAAGCTCGCAATTATCCGCTTGTAACAGCAACAACACATCCACTGCATACATTTCCTGCAGTGCATCGTTATATGAAATTGAAGGGGCAAATTCAACGACATCCTGAATACCAAGTGCATCTACCTGAGCTTGAAACAAATCATCATGCCCGGAAGCCCGAAGCCGTAACACAAAATTTTCAGCATTGATTCGTTTGTCTTTTTTCAGATCGCTTATTGCCTTGAACAAGTCTTTGGGATCACGTTCAGACGGGTAGATCACCCCGCTATGAAGCAATACAAGCGGAGAAGCTGGCTCACGAACCTTCGTTGGTTTTATTTCAGATTCAACCTTTTCAAAAACCTCCTCGTCATAACCATTGGGTATGACAACACTGTTCTGAGGAGTCAGTTCTGCGTAACGTTGCAGGTAGTAATCCTGAGCCCCCCTGGTATTAAACACCAACTTGCTGGCATGCTTGACAATTTTCCTCTCGATCCAAAGAAAACTTTTATGAACCAGAGGGTGTTCGGGGTAACCCTCTTGTGCCATCGGGTCACGAAAGTCTGCAATCCAGGGGACACCCGTCATCTTGTGCAAGAAATAGCCGATAACATGTGCGGAGGCGATGGGGTAGGTAGAAACAATCACATCGGGTTTATTTTTTTTTATTGCTTTAAGGCCGCTCCAAACCCCGCCCAAAATCCAGCTTTGATAACGATCAGGCAGAGCCATCAATTGCGAGTAGCGCCCTTTTATCGATAAATCCCGGGCAGTGTCTTTGGCCCATGAACGAATCACCTGAACTTTTTCGGGTATGCTCCCGATCAGGTCAAGATTGTACCTTTGGTACACCTTGTAATCTGTTGTTAGTACAGTGACATCCCAGCCCCAGTCAGACAGGTAGCGACTAAAGGCCAACGTTCTGTGCACTCCCGAACTGACGGCGATGGGAGGGTAGTGATAGGCAATAAAAAGTACTTTTCCGGACATATACAAATCCATTTGGAGTAAAACGAAAAACACAGCGCCATTCCGGCGCTTGTGACCTGGATGATAAATCTTACCAGGAAAGTGAACCCATAGTTAAGAAGACCTGAACACTGTCGTTATTCGCTATCCGTTTTGCTACTTGCGAACCAGA
The DNA here is from genome assembly GCA_002747395.1 of Pseudomonadota bacterium. Taxonomy (GTDB): domain Bacteria; phylum Pseudomonadota; class Gammaproteobacteria; order Pseudomonadales; family Oleiphilaceae; genus LZORAL124-50-18. The sequence continues at coordinate 123,147 of PDPE01000027.1, read as the reverse complement.
TTTTCTTTGATAGCATGGAATAGAAGCAGAGATCAAGTTCAATACCTGGACAGTCGCTTTTGCAGCCCTTTCAGGGGATAACCCAACTCTTCTGCCATTTCTGCATGCATTTTGGCTTTATCAATTTTTTTCATTTCCAAATACAACAGCCCGACATTGTAATGAAGTTCCGCATTATCATCTGCCAACTCAAGGGCTTTGCCATACACTTTCTCGGCCTCCGACAACCTCCCGGACTTGTGAAGAAACAAACCATACAACATGCGCGCAATGCCGTCACGAGGCTGAAAATAGATCGCTCTTTTAAAATAGCAATCGGCAGTGTAATGCGCTGTACGGTAAACCATTCCACTTTTTAATGCGGCCTTCGCTCTCAGTTCCAATCTGGAGATTGCGTATAAAGCAGGATGGTAATTTGGAATTGCTCTCAATGTATAGTCAATATCCCCACGAGGGTCGGTATTGGTCACCCCCCTGATCAATCTTTCCACATCACTTGAAAAGTGGTGTTTAAGAACAATAGGTATTTTATTCAGATGAGAGGGATTGGTGTAATCATAGGGCCCGTATCCATTCGTAAGGGGGTGACCTCGCGTGATTCCACAGGTTTTATTATCATACGCCTGCAGTGGTAAAGGCAGCGATAACAACAAAACCAAAAAAACAACCACTTTTTTATAACTCATAGCAAACCTTTCTGACTCACCCCATTACAATAAACTTCTGCTTCGCTTCTTTCCTGAAAAAGCACACGAGACAACTATGCACCTGCATCAGATGCCAGCCGGCCCGGTACAGAAAAACCAATAACAGAGCCAATGATATCATAATCCTTAATAAACTGAACTTTTAGAAAACCCTGAATGGTACTGCTATTGGCAATATGCTGACTGACGTGGCTTGACCAGGTTGATCAATCCGGGCAGAATAACAAAGGCTTCCCTATCAGATTGGTATGCTGCTATCATTGATTCCTTTTGGTGCGGTGGAGTGAATATTACTTTGTTTCTGGAAGTTTCCGGTTTCTGGAAGTCCCTGGCCCCGGGCAGCTTTATTCCAAAGCCCATACTGGCTGAAATTGCCATTATTATTGCTATTATTAAAGAAGCCAGGCGCCAACCCGGCCAGGGTGTCGCTCAAATTGATGACCAGCACCTCCCCCCGGAGAAGGCCGCCCTTCGCTTTTATCGTCCAGTCAATGCAAGACTTTTTTAATCGTGTCTTTCATTAAACAATCAATTGGCTTGATTAAAACCGGAACAGATGGCTCTGGCAACATAATGTGCGCTCAAAACGAAGCAATCAGCCTGGAAACTACCAGCAAAAACTTTACAATTGCCAAAGTACTTTCTATTTTCCTGGTGGTAACCGGGCACTGGTTTACAAATACCATTTTGTGGATACCGGTAACATTTGGTTTGTTTGTCTTCGCCTTTTCATCGTCTTTTTTTACATTCAAAATATATGGAAAAAAAATAGACTACAGAACATTCTGGAAGAAAAAACTTAAACGACTCGGCGTGAGATTTTGGGTAACTACCGCGTTTCTGGTCATATTTATAGCGATCAACGGCGGGGTTATTTATCACTGGCATACCCTGGTACACTGTGCCGGCCTGTCTGGCATCCTGAACTGGACCGGAACCCCTAATGGAAGCACACTGGGCGCAGGATTATGGTTTTTTACACTACTACTGCTGTTCTACATTTCATATCCTTTTCTTGCGAAAATAACCAGCAATAAAGTGCACGCATATGTGATTTCAGTTTTTTCCACAGTTACTGCTATCTACCTGGAGAGCCATATACAGGTCGGTTATGAGCTGTGGCTTACCATGTTGGCATTTTTATTGGGGGTGACGACCGGCACACTGAACATCCATCTAAAGCCCGGCTTGACTCTGGGCCTGTTTTCAGTGACTTGCCTGGCCTTGCTGGCACTTAATTTGACATTCAAGATCAATCAGTTCAACACAATTCTGATATTTTCTGCATCTTTTTTCATTTCGCTTTGGCTAACAAATGGTACATTACCAGGCTACCTGTTCTTGAAAGGCTTCAGGAAACTGGAGAGTTGCCTTCTGGAAATCTACTTGATACACACATATCTGTTTTTCCATTTTACAGGCAACACGGTTGCAGATTTTTTACTATCCATGTCCATCATCATATTTTTTGCCCTGGTTTTAAACAGCGTGGCCGAAATAATCACCAGACGAGTATTTGATGCCCGCCCTGGTTGACCAGGGCAAATATTGCCGGATTGCCGTCGACCTCTTTTAACAAAAAGTCAACAGCCCTGGTGAAAAGGGCTGGCGATCTGCCAGGATATGGAAAAACCTGCAATAGCCAGGATAGCAACTACAATGAACCTGTATTTGATAGTGTGATCAATTAACTGATTTACAACAACTAACAGATTTACAACAACAGACGAAAACCATGGACGATATTATGCTTTATCTCAGTGAGTTGCGAAAAACAAACGCCGGACTGCTTTTGGCGCTGCCTTTAATCTGTTTTATTATCGGTGGCTGCGCAACTGAAGAATCTCCCGAAAATGGAATTATCAAGGATACGGAGACCGGGATCACTCAAGATTCATCCCCGGAAAGTCCGGGTAACCCCACCCCCTCCACGCCACCCCCGGATCAGGTGAAAAAGGGCGTGATAACAGATTTTACGTTTTCCCATTCATCAGATAACCGGGATTCTGTTCCGTTCACTTTAGGCCAACCCTTTAAAAAAGGCGACCTTCCTTCGGGCTATGTTGTTTCCGCATTTCTGGAAAACAATCAAATGATAGATGTGCAAACTGATGTCAAATCCAGACATTCAGACGGTTCGACCAGGCACGCGATTCTTACCTTTGATATTCCTCCCGGGTTTGGGGGCGATGAAGCAAAGGTCAGGATCAAGCCCTCTTTGGCTGATGAAAGTGGTAATAAAAATGCCAAAACCCTGTCCGGGTTAATAAACTCCGGATATGACGCTGTACTGAATTTGCAAGTGTACTCCATTCATCAAAAAAGAATCTCGTTTGGCGATAGAATCGCTTCATGGAATCCGGGTGATGTTCTCACGCTTGTGGTAAATGGAAAACAGTACACTCACATTGTCGAAAAAGCCGGTAGTGGATATCAGGCCGGGCAAGCAATTGCAAAAAGTTTCGCGGAGCAAATCACCGAAGGCAATCCGGATATATCTGCAGATTATCGGCATGAGAATTTAATCCTGATTGCGGATAAGGGCGAAACAATGGTGGTTTCCTATGAGAATACCGGACACGCACCGGTTTTAATCGAAGACCAGAGCTTTGCCAGTCAACCTGTCAATTATAACGTATCCGCATTGAAGGCACTTGAAACAGCAGCAAATGAAGGAAAAGAAATCCAATGGTTAAGTGGCCCTCTGGCCTCTGAGTGGATTGTTTCTTCCAACCTGACGGATCCGAAAACCGGCGTTGAAAACCCCCATATAGCGGTGAGATTCCATATCAGGGCGTTTTCGAACAGCAATAGTGTAAAAACAGATGTGGTTGTTGAAAACACCTGGTCTTACGTGGCAGAGCCACAAAACTATTATTACGATGTTTCATTGATATCGGAAGGCAAAGAGGTATACCAGCAAAACAAGTTGCTTCACTATGTTCACAGTCGCTGGAAAAAAACAGTCTGGTTCGGCACTGAACCCCGTATAGATGTGCGACATAATCTGGACTATCTGCTTGCCAGCAAGCAATTGCCCAACTACGACACCTCCCTTGATATACCACAAACTGTGCTTGATGATCTGGTAAGCAATTGGCGAGGCGAAAAAACCATGCCGATGCATATTGGTGATGCAACCCCTCACATGCCTGTTGCCGGTGCTCATTCGGATATAGGCCCCTTGCCGAAATGGCAAGTGTTATATCTGCTATCAATGGATGCGGGCGCCAGACGAGTCACTTTGGAGTCAGCTGATTTGTCTGGCACCTGGTCGATACATTACCGGAATAAAAATACGGGTTACCCGATTACGCTGGACGACTACCCCTATATGACCATATTAGGCCTTCGATCTGACACCTATAACCCACATACCGGAAAAAATGAAGCCTTTCCGAAATGCGGCAAGGTGTGCTCTTCGCCCTATATTCAAGATGCAGCCCATCAACCGTCCTTCGCCTATTTGCCCTATCTGGTAACCGGAGAGTATTACTACCTTGAAGAACTCCAGTTCTGGGCTGGCTATAATCAGCTTCGATCCAACCCTGCATACAGGGGGGCCGCTTTAGGGTTGCCGAAGGGGCAGATTCGTTCTTTGGCCTGGATGTTAAGAACACTGGCGCACGCTGCCGCCATTACCCCTGATGCGCACCCGTTAAAACCCTATTTTAAAAAACAATTGCACAATTCGCTTGACTACTATAACGATAGATACACCAACAATCCTGACGCTAACCGGTTCGGCTTCATTGACCAGGACTATGCGCTGAATTACTCTGACGGCAGGGCACTTGCCCCCTGGCAAGACGATTTTTTCACATGGGCTGTGGGCCATGCTGTCGAACTGGGCTTTAATGAAGCCGAGCCGCTTTTACTGTGGAAGGCAAAATTCCCGATCGGCAGAATGACTGCTCCGGGCTATTGCTGGATACATGCTGCACCTTATTCCATGACCGTGCGAGACGCCAGGGGTGAGGCGTTTTATTCGTCTTTTGAAGAAATCTACAAGAACATGGTTTCCGAGGCGGTTTATTCCACGCCTTGCGCAAGTGACGAAATGGCCACTGCGATCGGTGGTGTGGTGGCAGGTCAAATGACGGGTTATGCGCATTCGCCATCCGGATATCCCTCAAATTTTCAGCCAGCGCTTGCATTGGCATCTGAAACGGGTTTGCCCAATGCCAGGGAAGCATGGCAGATATTTGCAGATAGACCTGTAAAACCGGAATACAACGGATATCCCAACTGGGCAATTGTCCCCCGAAAAGTGAATAACCCGGGCCCTCTTGGCTCAGGTGAGAATGTAGACGCTTCAGATTCAGGCAAGCCAGACCCGGGGACTCCAAATCCGGGCAAATCGGGCATCCCGAACCGGGATCAAGGTACGCCTGGCCACCCCTCCTATGATGCCTTTGTCAGTTTGGGAGGAAGGGTAAACGCAATTATAGGTGAAGTGGTACGCCTTTCCGCAGGTGTTTCAAATGCCAACTCGCCTGTTGTCAGCTGGCGGGTACTGGAGCAACCCTCGAACAGCCTGACAGTTTTTGGCAATGCGGATGCAAGTGTCACTTCTTTTACCGCCAATACCGCAGGGAAATACAGGATAGAAGCAACCATAAGTGATGCAAACAACACGCGCACCGGCGAGGTTGTGGTTGAATATGCAGAAAAGGCTGCAAGTACAAGTATAATACTTGCAGATAACACAGCGATAAGCCTGGGTACTTACGATTGCAAAGGCAAGGGCCCGGTCGGAGAGGGGCCGAACGTGTGCCGAACCATTTCGGACTTTAGTGGAATGATTGAAGATCGGTTAAATGGCAACATGCTGATGTTTGGGGGTGGACATTCAGCCACTGCACGTACAGATATTGATGTTTTTGATTTCGATACAATGAATTGGAATAGTGCGTATAAAAGCACTCCCTGTAGCGAAATGAATGAACAGAATTTTGACAAGAACGATGGAAAGTGGATTTCCACGGGTCACCCGACATCCAGACATACCTATGACCTGCTTGGCTCTACGGCCTATCCACATGAACTCCTTCTTCTGAGGGGAGGCGGAGAGGCAAACGGAGCAATAAGCTGTGTGGCATTTAACCAGTACTCTTCGAATCGGGTTGCACATTACAGTTTTGAAACCGGCAAGTGGAGCTATGGCGACATTGGTGAATGGGATCGTTTGTCCGCCAGTGAACTGGACCCTGTTTCAGGCTGGTTTATATTTGTCAGTTCATACGGTATTCACGGGTATGACCCCAAAAATAAAAAGGCATTCACGATTAACAAGTTTGTTCGCCAGTTGGGTTACGCCAATAACCTGGTTTACTATCCGCCACTCGATTCCTTCTACTATTTCACAGTGGGCGACGCTGTCCAGGTATACGAACTCAAGCTGAATCGGACTGATCGTTTAAAAACCACTCTGACACGGGTCGAAAATATATCAGGGGATATTCCCGGCAGCAGTGAAACGGCCTGGGATTATGACTCAGCCAATAAAGTGATTGGAGGGGGAATAAAAGATGGCAGGTTCTTCGTTTTTGACCCCATAGCCAAACATTGGCATTCAAAAAAGATCGAAGTTGTTGACTCTGGCCTTAATGTTGGTACCGTAGCATTTCACGCAATGGCATACAGTTCAAACCAAAACGTATATGTATTTAAAACCAACTACCCGTCGGGTCATAAAATATGGCTTTACAGGTACAAAAACAGGATGACAGGCAGTAATGCCGGGAAATAGATAAGTTTTTTCGTTTGACAGACCTGGAAGAAAGGTCTTGATTGGTCGCAACAGGGGGCGTGCGTGCCTGAATCACGCACACCGACACAGTCAGGTACTGCGTGCCCCTGCCCGGCCTGTCAAATTTCAACTTCGGAATACTTGAGCACACCTTTAAAGCCTCAAAAGAGACTCCTGACAGTGACTGGCCAGAGCTGAAGCCACAGGCTTTGGAGACGCCAGACGCAAACACGGGTCTATTTGAAACATCTCCATATCACAACGGAAGCCTGGATGATTAAAAAAGCTCTTATGTACTCATTTTCATCAAAGTACATAACACTACTGATGCAAATAGGTACAACGCTGATTCTTGCAAGAATACTTACCCCCGAGCACATCGGCCTGTTTACCATTGCCTCCATCATCACCGGTTTTGCGCAAATGTTCCGCGACTTTGGCATTTCCGAATATGTAATCAAAGAAAAACAAATCGATTCCAACAATCTGTCATCTGCATTTACCGCGTCGATTCTTATTGCGTGGCCTATCGCGCTCTGCCTGGGGCTGTCATCTCCATTCATTGCAGATTATTACTCAGACCCGTCAGTCGCCCCACTCATTACCATACTGTCTCTGAATGTAGCCCTGTCGCCATTTGGCTCCATTACCATGAGTACCCTGCGAAGGCAGATGAACTTTAAACCCATCTCCTATGCCAATATAGCCAGCACAGCGGTAAACAGTGGAGTCAGCCTTGTACTTGCCTATTATGATTTTGGCCCTCTCAGTTTGGCCATTGCGTCTGTACTGGGCACGGTAACTACTGTTTTGGTCATGCAAGCCTTCAGGGACAAGCGGTATAAAATAACGCTGAGACTAAAAGGCATTAAAAGTGTCTTTCTGTTTGGTTCGGGCGTGGGTTCCAGCAATATTATCAGCTACTTTGGTGAAAATTTTATGGATATGCTTATCGCCAAAGCCTACACCGTATCGGATCTGGGAATAGTTAGTAGAGCAAAATCCACCATTTCCCTGTTTTCAACTGCGGTAACGGAAGCAACAATACCTCTTATCACCCCTTATTACGCAAATGCACACCACAACTCAAACGCTCTGGGGCAAGCCTATCTCAAAAGCACACAGGCCATTCTCTACCTGGCATTTCCTTTTTGTGCACTGATGCTGGTCGCTCCAGACACTGTTATTATGGTGTTATATGGCGAGCAATGGTTGCCCGCTGCAGAGTTTATTTCGATTTTAGCGATCAATTTTGCGTTTCATAGCTGTAGCATATTTTATGACAGATGCCTGATTTCTCTGGATATGCCGAAAGAGTATTTCATATTTGGCCTGTTTTTTACATTGGTTAACATATGCCTGGTACTCCTGTTAATCGATTTTGGTATCATTTACATACTTTGTGGCATTGCTGTTTCCTCGGCCGTCAAATTGGTCTGGTCACTGTTTTCACTGAAAGCTTTGATTAAACTGAATGTTTCAGATTACTTCAATATGGCCACTCATCCTATAATAGCAACGATTTTTCTCCTGGCAGGACTACTCCCTTACCTTATCTACAAAAGTGGAGACACATTGTTGGATTTTCTCTTGCTCATACCCGGAGGTATTGCATGGTTGATCTATATATTGCTGTTTGACCCAAATATAAAAAACATACTGGCAGGAGTTCGTAAAAAATAAGCGCAGATTTTGAAAATTCCCCCAAAGTATCCGGTTCTGGTTGATCAGTGCATAACCCGCGAATTCCCGGTTTGGGTGGTTAGGTAAAAATGAAGGGATTAACTTGCAATTTAGAAAAGATATAAATGGCTTGAGAGCCGTAGCAGTAATAGCGGTTATGCTGTTCCACTTTAACCCATCCTGGTTGCCTGGTGGTTTCGCAGGTGTGGATGTGTTTTTTGTTATTTCCGGTTTTTTAATGACGGGAATAATATTCAACGGAATAGAGCAGAAAAAGTTCTCGGTTCTGAAATTTTACGTCGCCCGAGCCAATCGAATAATCCCTGCATTGGCAGTACTTTGTATTGTTCTTCTGGTGTTTGGCTGGTTTTATCTAACGCCGTCAGATTATAAGGACCTGGGTAAACACATAGCAAGTAGCGCGGGTTTTTTCTCCAATATGGTGTACTGGAGCGAAACCGGTTATTTTGATGCTTCGTCACACGAAAAATGGCTCTTGCATACCTGGTCTTTGTCGGTTGAGTGGCAGTTTTACATACTGTTTCCCCTGATACTCGTCGCTATACGGAAGTTTATGACTCTGAAGGCTATGAAAATGGCCGTTCTGCTTGGCACGATCCTGGGCTTTATATTTTGTGTTATTGCCACTTACAAATGGCCGAGTCTTTCTTACTACCTGTTCCCTGTCAGAGCATGGGAAATGATGCTTGGCGGACTTGCTTACCTTTATCCGTCAAGGTTAAAAGAAAGCAACAGGAAAATCCTTTCGTGGTCAGGATTGGGGCTGATCATGGTGTCGTATATGTTCGTTTCCGAGGAGACACCCTGGCCTGGTTATCTGGCGATATTTCCTGTTTTCGGGACATTCCTGATAATTCAGGCAAACTACGAAAACAATTTCATTACGGACAACGTAGTTTTTCAAAAAATGGGAGCCTGGTCTTACTCAATATATCTATGGCATTGGCCTCTGGTCGTCACAGTTTATTACTTTTCACTAAACGATCTGTTTGTTTATCTTGGTATTTTATTGTCAATATTTTTTGGATTTTTAAGTAATAGATACATAGAAAAAATTCAATTCCAAAATGAGTTTGGTTCCTTATCAGGTTATCTGAAATGCAAGCCTGTTTATATGGCTCTGATTGTCAGTCTTGCAGGTACTGTCGTATATGGGAAAGGTGGTTTTATTCATCTTGCTCCTGTTGAGTATCGACACCTGATTGATAACCTGACACCTAGCCCGAACAGGGAAAAATGTCATCTACATGAATATGAGGAGCCTGATAAAGCCTGCGAGTATTTTGGTGAAAACATATCGTGGGCAACTATTGGAGACAGTCACTCCACGGAAATTGCCTACGCATTGGCCGAGAAATTAAAAAATACCAATACCGGACTAAAGCAATTCAGTTTCTCCGGATGCAAACCATCGTATAAGGAGGCTGAAAGCTTTAGCGAATGTGCCAGGTGGTATAACGAAAGTGTGGAATACATATCAAACAATAAAAACATAAAAAATGTTGTATTGAGCCACAGACTATTCTCATTATTGGCGGAAGAAAGCACGAATGATTACCCGGCTTCTTCCAATCCGGCAATAACAGATGAAACTGTTCGTATACTGAAACACCTGGATGAGCTGATCCTGTTGTTTGCCTCAACCAAAGAAAATGTTTACGTTTTCTATCCTATACCTGAATTACATCAACACATAGACAGGCTAATTGACTCTGCATTCAAAAGTAAAAAGAACTTCAATAACATATCAGGCACAGACGTCGGGTGGCACGAGGACAGGAACGAATACATTATCAATCATTTTGATAATGCCAATTATCCTGACAATGTTCACTTATTGGATCCAAAAGATGTTTTTTGTGACAAACAACAATGTTATGCAGTAAAGGACGGGGACCCTCTCTACTTTGACGACAACCATCCTTCAATATTGGGTGCAACCAGGCTGGTTGAACTCATAAAATAGACCTTTGATGATCCACTTTTGATGATCACTATGAGTCATATTGCCCCGGCACTTAATAAGCAATGACTGGTTCATTCAAACCAAACCCTTGATCAGGTTATGCTATCGGTAAGATGTTGCCGGGTAACCGATTCTCTCTTTGTTTACAGCATGTGGAATCACCGCCACCAATGCCAAAAACGCGTAAACCAGTTCAAAGTAGGCCAAACTGACATTAATACCAGTAATTCCGTAGGCTATAAAAGACAAGGCGATTGCGTTTAATAACTCGGTTTGCCAGGGATTATTTCCTTTTTTGGCAATTCGCGCATATTTTTGACATCGAAAAAAACCGGTCAGCATCATTGCCAAAAAGAGAAACAGCCCAACAAAACCACTTCCCCCCAACACCTGGAAATAGATATTATGCGCGGCCTTTGGACTCTCACCAATGGGGATAGGTGGCGTTTGTACGGGGCCATACTCTGGCGTAAACGGTGCGTAAGTATTCCATAAAACAGGATCTGTCGTAGCTTTAAACCCTCCCCCGGTAAAAGGGTAATCCACAGCAATAAGCGTTGCTATTTTCCACGCCCACAAGCGACCAATAAACGAACTATCCTCAGTCGCAGCAGTTTCTACAGTTGACTGACGCTCCCTCCAGTCCTGAGGAGCATTCTCATAGAGAACAGGCAGCAAGGCAGCAGCAAGCAGTGCATAAATCAGTTTTCGGTTGGATTTAAGCCAGACTGCAAAAGACAGTATAGCCAGCCCGACAAAGCCACCTCTGGAATAGGTACCCACAATCGCAACGACATTAAGCAATGCAAGGATCAAAAGACCCAGCTTGAGATATTTATGCGAAACCGTGGTTCTTAAATAAAGGATGAGCGGAATACACATATTAACGGCGACCGCAAGATCATTCCGGTCTGCTATTATACCGGCCCTGCCCACAATTCGGTGGCCACCACCCGACAGTATAAACTTGACCGCCTCCATTCCTGCGTAGGCCGAGATTGACAAGACGATAGCCCAGACAAAAGTATCAATGTGTACCTTTTTCTCTACGGACAAGGCGACGAAAAAAAACAACACCAGGATTTTCAGGAACTCAATATATTTTTCCCATACATAACCACTATCAATCTGAATATTGAAAATAGTTGAAATCAGCGTCCAGAAACCAAAGGCAAATACCCAAAAATGCAGTGCCGTAAACTGGAATTTGGGTTTGTTTTTATAAAAAAGGTAAGCAACAGCTGTGACAAGCACAATGGTGAGATTAAGCCGAAAGTGCCGGGAAAAACCAAAAGCCCAATAGCCCGGTGCTGTTAACGCCATCCATACCCAGGCACTTACACCTATAAAGGGCTTTCTAAATGAAAAATAAATAACCACAAATAAAAAACCGACAAGCAGGATATCTCTCATTCTTCATCATCCACTTTGTTTGCCCAGTACATCAGAAAACACATGCAGGCTATATCCGTCAGAAGAAACAGACTGTCTATCACTGTCAGTCACCCACTTTACTTACGACGTAACGGAATTTTCCGGATTTTTCACTTGCTATCCGCTCTACTATGTCAATTGTTATGGTTACTTCCTGTCCCAGGCGCCTTTTAAAGTTGCTTTCTATTTCTTTTAACGATTCGTTTTCAAAAGAATCATTCACTTCGAGCAAAATATCAGTTTGCTGCAAGCTTCGCTGAACGATTTTGAAATTCTTGACCCCGGGAACATCACGAACGTGATAGATCAAAGCGAGGCCATGCATCTGAGTACCATCCAGGGCTGTAATAAAATCGGTCGTCCTGCCCTGCACTTCCTTTAAAATGGGCAGCCCCCTTCCACAGGGGCAAAGTTCGTCCGATACTACTCCAATATCACCTGTTCTATAGCGAACAAAGGGAAACTCGTCCGTTCTCAGGTGGGTAACAACAATTTCACCTGCTTCCCCATTTTTCACCGGCTGATTGTCACTGCCGATAATTTCAACGACGATGTCATCGGCAGTAATGTGCATATTACCCTGGGGACATTCATGGGCAATAAATCCGGCATCTCTCCCCCCATAACCATTGGCCACCGGAGCATTAAAAACACGTTGGATCAACTCTCTTTGATGGTCATACAACTTTTCTGACGTGACGAAAATCACTTTGACACCACTGTTCGCGAGATTGATACCCCGTTGTTCGGCATATTCGGCCAACATAGCGTAAACCGAGGGGTAGCCAAATAACATGGGCGGTTTCTGCCTGATTATTTCACTCACAATATGCGCCTTGGTCTCACTGTTGAGCTCAAACGCGGAAATCAGCTCGGTTCTGAACAGCTTGTCACGTATCGCCTTGATTTTATCCTGTTTTCCCAACTCGATGGGAGACCCCCAGAGCACAATTTCCCTGTCACCGATATTCACATCCCACCAGCGCGTTGCACGCCATTTGGCAGCAACATCATGGCTGACCCGATGGTTTCCTATAAAGAATATCAAGGGCTCACCGGATGAACCGCCGGTATTGAACTGTGACAAACGGTGCGGCGCAGTGGTTTTCAACTCATCACAATGTGCCCTGATTATTGATTTGGTTAGAAAAGGTAATTTGACCAAATCCTCTTTGGATTGAATGGAAGCAGGGTCAATGCCTTTTTCCCTGAACAACCTGCTGTAATAGGGTACATTGCGAGAAATGCTTCCAATAAAAGCCCGCAGTTCTTTGTTTTGGTAGACCTTCAAGGCACCAGGGCCAAGCCATTGGTTTTGCATCATGGTTCGAAAGGCTTGTACCGTGGTATGCTTTTTCATTCGCTCATGCAAGGGGAACAGCAGGTTGGCGATCAAAAAAGTTGCTATATCATCAAACAGTTTTTTCATGGTCATTATCACTCCCCTTTTCGGAGTCTTTCCTTGCGCGGCTTTCTGATAGGTCGTTATCCACTGCCCAATCACCCTGGTCTTGTCAAACTGTTTTGCTTTCAACAAACCGGCACGGGTCAACGCAGCATGTTTTGCCGAACCGGATAGAACCGAGCTCATGGCATCGGCATAATTCCGGGCATCATGGCCACTGACCAGTAAACCATTTTTTTCATGGTCTATGAGAAACGGAATGCCACCAACATCGCTGCTTACCACGCAGGTGCCGCAGGCCAGAGCCTCGATCACAGCATTAGGCGAGTTGTCGATCTTACTGGGATTCAGTAATATTCCAGCTTTTTTATAGTGTTCTGCCATACCCGCCTGATCAAGCCTCCCGACAAACTGAACCCGATCATTGATACCCAGGGAATCAACCAACTGCTTTAGCTCGGCTTCCTGGGGGCCACTGCCGGCAATGACCAGCCTTAATTCAGGAAAATCTGCATGGATCCTGTCAAACGCGCGTATGGCAATATCAATACCATAGATGGACTCCAGGTTTCGCGCGACAAAAACCAGATGACTGCTATCATCTCTGCCGTCAGCGTTGAATACAGCACTGTCGAGGGTGTTGGGAATGACTTTTGCGGAAAGACCATAGTCTTTGAACACATTGACCAGATAATGAGAGGGAACCACCAGGTCTCGGGAAAGTGTGATAAAGGGCTTGACCCAACTCCACTGCCTTGAAAAAAATGCGTCGGCTTCTCCCCCCCGATAATTGACCACCACAGGCACATTGAAGAGTCTGGCTATTATCAGGGCCGGTGTTGAAAACAAATGCCATGACCACCCGGAATTGGACATCAAATGAACCACGTCCACTTTGGGCAGATGAATCAGCAACACGATCAAATACTGTACCAGGCGAAAAACCGCCCGGACCACGGGCAGTTTACCAATAAAGGCGGGACGATAGTCAGCATTGGTTGGAATAAGCACAACCGGGACGCCAGCAGCCTCCAGCAGAGACTGCTGCTGAATGGTCTGCCGGGCCATACCGCCTGCTGGCGGGGGAACCGGGCCGATCAGGGCAATTTTCATTTGATTCTGCCTTACCATTGAAGTGAGAACAGACCGCCAGTTCAGCGCATGGCGTTGATGCCAACCAGCCTGCTGTATACTTTACTATAGTTGCTTACGCTGCGCGTCCAGTTTCTTTCCTGCTCAACATACTGTCGGCCATTTTCTTTCAGCTGTTCATGCAGGGACACATTTTCCTTTAAACTCCGAATCTTGTCGGCCAGCGCACTGGCATCACCCTGTTTGAACAACAAGCCGGTTTTACCGTCGTCCACCAACTCGTGATGCCCTCCTACGTTGGAGGCAATAAACAGACTTTTTTGGGCCATGGCCTCAAGTGGCTTGAGTGGAGTCACCAACTCTGTAAGGCGCATACTCAGCCTCGGATAAGCCAAAACATCAATCACCGAATAATAGTCATTGACCACATCGTGGGGAACACGACCGGTAAAAGTCACCCTGCTATCAAGGCCTTTCTGTTTTACACAGGCTTTTAACTTTTCATCTTCCGGGCCACCACCGACCAGCAATACGTGCAACTCGGGCATTTCATCCTTCAGGATAGCCAGCGCATCGATAATCAGAGGCAGGCCTTCATAACCATAAAATGAGCCGATGAAGCCGACCACATACTTGCCATCAAGTTCAAGTTGTTCCGACAGGACTTCGTTTTTGCGGGTTATGACTTCAAACTTTTCAATATCAACGGCATTAGGGATAGGGGTGATTTTTCCCGCCGGAATACCACGGGATTCCATATCATTTTTCAATCCCTGGCAGATGGTGGTAACTGCATCGGCTTTCTTGAGTACAAAGGTTTCCAGTGCCCTGGTGAGTCTGTACCGCAAACTGCCTTCGTGTGTTGTGCCGTGATCAACCGCGGCATCCTCCCAAAAGGCTCTGACTTCGTAAACAACAGGAATTCCCAGCTTTCTTCCGGCGTTAATGGCGGCCAGGCCATTTAATGCCGGTGAATGGGCGTGCAGAATATCCGGTTTTTCCAGGGCTGCCACTTCCAGAATGCGCTTTTCCAACCCCTTGCTGATTAGCCACTGATTCAGGACGGGCACCTTTGCCAGAGCCGGAAGGAAGGTACCGGTTCGATAGAATGTCAGCCCGTCAACGGTTTCTTTTGGCTCAATCTTGCCCGCAGCCTGATTGTGTTTTTCGCTGGTAACATGCACAGTCTCCCAGCCAAGTTTACGCTGTTCACGCAGTATCGAGCGCGTTCTGAACGTATACCCGCTATGCAGCGGAATGGAGTGATCCAGTATATGCAGAATTTTCATGATTCACTCATCACCTTACCCAGAAAGGAATCAAACATTAACAAGGTCCATATTGGTGCACTGTAATCCCTGCGTCCGGCCAGGTGTTCATTGACGAGATCAGATAATACTTCTTTATCAAAGATTCCTGTAGACAGCAGTCTTTCACCCAATATGTGTGTTTTAACATGCTCTTTGAGCGGGCCACGGAACCAGCTCGCCAAAGGGACGGCAAAGCCCATTTTGGGTCGATACAAAATGTCTTCGGGAAGATGGGGTTCCATGGTGTTCTTCAGTATATATTTACCGACCTGACCTTTGATTTTAAATTTGCCGGGCAAGTTACTGATCCACTCTATCAATTTGTGGTCAATCAATGGCACCCTGACCTCCAGCGCGTGCGCCATACTGGCTCTGTCCACCTTGGTCAATATGTCACCGACGAGATAGGTCTTCAGATCAAGATACTCGATCAGGTTGAGAGGGTCTTTGGACGGGCATTCCTCAGCGTGCCGGTTAAACACCTGAACCGCATTGTATCCGTTCAGTTTCTTTTTGAACTCGGATGAATAAAGGGAAGCCCGCTGCTCATCTTTCAATATGGACACCGTGTTAAAGTAGGCTTCAACCGAGCTTCGGCCCAGCGCCTGAAAAGTGGTTTTCGCTCGAAATATGCGCGGCATCCAGTCCAGTTTCGGATACACCCTGCCCAAAAAACCAAATACAGCTCGCCTGAAACCGTAGGGAAGCCTGTTTCTGACCGCCTCCTCGTTCATGTGCCATACGTGGCGGCGATAACCTGACAGAGACTCATCCGCACCATCCCCGGAAAGGGTCACAGTTACATGTTTTTTAGCCAGTTCGCATACCCGGTAGGTAGGAATCGCCGAGCTGTCTGCGTAAGGTTCATCATAGAGTTCGGCGAGTTTGTCTATCAAATCGAAATCGTCAGTATCTACCGTTTCGAGAAAATGATTGGTTTTGTAACGATCAGCGACCTGTTGGGCAAAGTCCGATTCATTGAATTTGGGGTCGTTAAAAGCAATGGAACAGGTATTGACCGGCGCATCGCTGTTGTTTGACATCAGGGCGACCACCGAGCTTGAGTCAACACCGCCAGATAAAAACGCACCAAGGGGTACATCTGCCACCATTCGAATGTTGGTGGCCTCCTGCATTTTCTCTACCAGCTCTTTTTGCGCCTGCTCATAGGAAAGCGACTCGTTGGTTTGAAACGGCAGATTCCAGTATTGTTTAATGGCGGGTTTGGAATCTCCGACTCTAATCGACAAGGTGTGCCCCGGCTCCAGCTTGTAGATGTTTTTGAAAATAGTGCGAGGCTCCGGCACATAGCCAAAAGCAAAGTAATCTTCGACACATTCGGGGTCAATTTCTTTTTTCAGGCCGGCGTACTGGTAGAGCACTTTCAGTTCAGAGCCAAACAGCATCATCCCCTCTTCTGTGATGGTATAAAACACCGGCTTGATGCCCAAACGATCTCTCGCCATAAACAACTGTTTTTTATTGGCATCCCAGATGGCGATACCAAACATTCCACGAAACTTTTCGATACACTGCTCACCCCACTCTTCCCAGCCGTGGACAATTACTTCCGTATCTGTATGGGATTTGAATACATGGCCTGCGGCCACAAGTTCTTCACGCAGAGATTGGAAATCGTATATTTCTCCGTTGAATGAAACAATGACGGTTCCATCTTCATTGGTCATGGGCTGCTTGCCCGCAGAGGACAAGTCGATAATGGACAGTCGACGATGCGCCAGACCAATCCCTTCGTCAGTCCACATTCCCCCCTCATCGGGGCCACGATGAAACTGCGCCTGATTCATTCTGGCCAGTAGTTCCTGATCAATTTGACCCTGACCGTCAAGATTAAATATGCCCGCAATACCACACATCGATTAAACCTGTTTCCTGCTGTATACATTGATATAATTATCTACCATGACCGGAAGAGAAAAATGCTCTGCCGCTCTCTGGCGAGACACGCTTGAATAGCTTTCCTGTAAATTCCTGTCCGAGGCAATCCGCAACATGGCGGACGCCAAACACTCTGGCGAACAGGCGTCCACCAGTAATCCATTGTTGCCTTCCGAAATCAAATCGGCATTACCTCCTACCCGCGTCGCAATTACCGGCAATCCACTGGCCATCGCCTCCAATATGGTGTTTGAAATTCCCTCACCGTGTGAAGGCAATACAAAACAGCCAAACTGTTTCAAATACGCCGGAATCGTATTCCGATTACCCGCGAGATAAACAGTAGCCGAAAGGTTATTTTCGACAATGAATTTTTCCAGCACCTTCCGTTGAGAGCCTTCTCCCACCAGGCACAAACGCATGGGTAGCGATGGTTCTTTCAGCGAAGCGATATGAAATGCCCGTAACAAATCAATATGGCCCTTGATAATCTCCAGTCGGCCAACACAACCAAAGACGAAATCATCACCTTTAAATGGCCAATCCCCGGGCGTTTCCGGGATGCTGTTTTGAAATCGGGTTAAATCAACACCATTACATATTCTTGTGATTTTTCGTTTTGAAATTCCCACACGCTCAACCAGATAGTCTTCGAGTTCGCTAGAAAGAGGAATAAAACGATGGACAAGAAGGCCGAATACTTTCCTGATGATCTGATACTTGCGAACATCTCCTTTCGGGTCGTAGATATCCCAGCCATGTTCACCATGAATCCGGTAGTCAACACCGGCCAGAAACGCCGGCAATTGCGCCTCTATTGCCGACAGATTTCTGGTGTGAACTATATCTGGCTGCAGACGTTTGAACTCACGATAAAGCCTGAAATAAACCCCCGGATCCTTGCCTCTTTTTTTATCGACGGAAATGACATCTACTTTTTTGTTCAAACGGCCACAAAACTCCGGGTTGTATCCCTCCATGCACAGGATGGCGTGGGCAAAACGGTCTTCCGGGATCGTGTTAATCAGGTTAACCACGCCATTTTCCAACCCCCCGACATCAAAACGATGGAGGACATGGGCGATAAGAGGAATTGCTCGGGACATTAGTGAAAACCACTCGTTTGTGTCAATTGATCTTTTTCATCGGCAAGAAACCGGTGCAAACCTGCTTCCGGATCACCCGGGCTGTCCATCGGGGTGTAGACCGCAACCAGTTGACTGATGTAGTGGCGACCTGCCAGCCTGTTCCACGCCTCCCACATCTTCACTTTTACCCTGCTTGTCATTGTCTCGATAGACAAGGCTTGCTTTTTACCCGGGGCAAATGCAACCACCTGATACCAATGGCTGGTCAGCCACTTCTCCCTCACTCTGGAAAGCGTGCGAATCACGCTTCCTTCTTCCTTCTGACTTATGATGCGGTGGTTGCTATCGGCCGGTAAAATCAACCGGTTCTGATAGGACACAAGTTCGCCTTTTTGACTCCAGGAATAATATGAAGCAATAAAAACATAGACAGGCTGTCCATTTTCAAGCCTGAAACTCTTTTTAATATAATGGTCAGCCTCGTTAAAATCCGGCTCATAGTCAGCACGGCAATCCGTACACACAGCATAGTCTTTCGCAAAAGAAAGCAGATGAGCAGGAGATTGTTCCGGAACCCGGGTGACAACCTGGTTATACCGGACAGGCCAGATCAGCACCATAATGAGCAACAATCCGGCTACTGTGAACGACTTCCAGTGTAGCAACGGGCGCGTGGCGGTTGCACCGGTTGAATCAGGGTTTTCTCCTGCGGAGACTGTATCCATGTCCTCCTGCCAACGTGAGCCAATCCAAAAGAGGATAAAAATGACAACACCAAAAAACAACCAGCCATAGATCAGGTGGTCAACCCCGGTGGCAATGGTCATTCCACTGTAATGGCCCAACAGCACAATCATCACTGCACGCAATCCATTCGCAATAACAGGTACAATGACAGATACAAGAACAAAGAGGAATCGCTTGTAGAAACTGACGTAAGTGATATAGGCGTAAACCAGCCCCATTGTCACGGATGCAATCAGGTATCTCACGCCACTGCAGGCCTCAACAACAGACCAGTTGCCGGTTGGCAAACTGAAAAAATTACCCTCACGAAATACCGGGTAGCCGAAAAATTTAAGAGTCGTAACAGTAAATGTCGCAGTAAAATCCATCATTACCGGAAGAAGCTCTTCACCAACGGGAACAGATAAAAAAAGAAAACACAGTGGAAAAACGAGTTGGCGAGACAGTTTCACCCCCAGCAAACCGGCCGTTATACTCACGACCATCCCGGTAATGGCAAATTGTTTAACGAGCGACACATCGGCAAAAGCCCCCAGAAGCCAGAGAAAGCCGAACGCAGCGAGGGGCAATAACCCCAGGGCCGAGGGTTCAGGCACGCCGTGCAATGCGGAACGCTTGTTCCAGACAAAATAGATGAATGCCGGTACGATAAAAAAACAATGGGTATAGGTTTCCGCCTCATACCAGGTAGTGACCATAGCCTGAACGGTGTCGAGATAAGCCAGGCTCACAAGGCAAACTGCGATGACAAATGCACCCAAAACAAACCAGGTCGTTTTTAAATTCTCATGTTTTTCCAATTGGTATTCCTCGCTCAACCGGATTTCGCCTGTGCCGCAGGCCAGTTATATCTGACATCAGGACTCAAGCAGACTATCCAGTTGAGACAAATGACTCTCCCATGAAAAATGGGCTTCAACATAGCTTCGAGCCGGCTCGTACACCTCGGGTTCCGGATTGGAAAGATGGTGAAGGAGTGCCTGTGCGTAGTTATCCGGATCACTGCACATGGTAGCGACAGGCGATTCTGTCTGGTAACCGACAATACCCTCCAGCGCCTCCGGTGTAGCAACGACAACCTTAGACATGGATAACGCTTCAAGTACTTTGTTTTGAATACCTCTGGCTATTCGCAGCGGTGCAACGCAAACATGGCAATGGGCCAGATAGGGCTGCACTTCCTGCACAAAACCGGTCACTTTCACGCCGTCGATTTTTTCCAGCGCGAGCACGTCTTCCACCGGTTTGGAGCCCACGATATAAAAAACAGCGTTACTATCCCGGGATCTGACTCGGGGCCATACCTCCTTGCAAAACCATTTTACCGCATCGATATTGGCCCAATAGTCCATGGCACCGGTAAACACAACAGCTTTTTCGCCGCCTTTAAACGGGCTGTCATACACATTTTTCGGGTTAAACGAATCGGTATCCACGCCGTTGGATATGGCTATGACTTTATCCGGGTAACGAACAGGTGCTTTTTGTTTAAACAATTCAGCCTCACTGTTACTGACAAACACAGACGCCCGGCAGCTGTCGCTCACCCGAGCCTCGAACGCTCTTAATGCCCGCCCTTCCCGTCGGTACAAATAACTCATCGGAAACGCATGCTTTTCCGCATACTGGAACCATTTTTCCGAGTCAACGTCAACAAAGTCCATAACCAGAGCATCGATACTGTCAGTCAGCGAGCTGACAAACTGAGCCATGGGAGAGGAAAACAACACGACCCTGGTCACCCCCTGGTTCAGCACTTTATCAGATACCCAGCTTTGCATTTGCCTGTTTCGGTAAAAACGATTGCTCAGCGCCTCACCCGTCAGCAATCCTGCCAGACTAAGCAGTTTTCGCGACAAAGGATCAATAGATACAACCAACTTGTCACAGGAATACTCATCCAGGCTGTCAACAAACTGCCGGTCTTTCGGATCATCAATAAAAGTGGCCAGATGAACACGATAGTGTTGACTGAGGTATTTAAGTATATTGAAAGAGCGAATTTTATCCCCCTTGTTCGGAGGATAGGGAATTCGATGCACGATATAAAGAATATCTTCTTTGGTGTTGTCAACCATAAGTACTGTTAACCATAAGTGCTGTTAACCATATTAACCGAGGTATTTCGAAACAAGCGGACCGATTAACTGACTCAGCCGCAAGGGAAGTTTTTTCCAGGTGTTAATCATTAGCTGGTATTTCGGATTTAGCGGATTCAAATCAGGCAGCTCGGTGGAATTGACGAGAAAGTACTGATAGTTAAGCGGCTTTGCCTCAAAACCCCAGTGTTTTTTGTACTTGAAGGGGCCGGAGTCATTTTTGCTTCGCCCAAAATCATAAAGCTTGTACCCCTTCTTTCCTGCCCGGCACATTTGATCAAAATACATCAGATCCATCGCCTTTGAGCCTCTGCTTTCAGGCAAGCCGCCGCCATAGTAGGGAAGCACTGTATCCTTAAAATAAAAACTCATCAAAGCACTGTGCAGTTGCCCGTTTTTCTTGACTGACAGAATTTCACAATCGTCTCCAAACTCTCTTTTTAATTCGAGAAAATAGCGCTTGGAAAAAACCGGTGTTCCAAGGTTTCTTACGCTGGTTGAGTAGGCAAGGTAAAACTCATCGGAATCCGAAGGAAAGCTTATTTCCAGATTGTTCTTTAAACTTTTCCTGACGACAGCCCGCTGTTTGTATTTTACCGCGGCCAGGTTTTTGGCGTCATCACATTCTATCGGCCGTATAAACGTAGAGTGAATCGATTTAACCGGCCAGTCGTCACGGATTTTATCAATATTTCTCAACTCGAGAAAATCAACGTTCAGGCGTTTTGCCAGACCTGCCGCGTAATCGGTGATATGCAGCATGGCCTCTTCATTCCCGGCCAGAGGGCCACCATAAACACAGAAAGGCACAGATACCAGGGAATGCCCAAACAGGGCACTTTTTACCTCAAACAGAGGCAAAACCGCAACCATTTCTCCTTCCTGATTTTCGGTCACCAGGTAATGAGGCTCGTGCCGAAACGCACGCCGTATCACCCGCAACCAGCCGATTCGATGAAAAAAGGTCGATTCCGGATGAGAAGCAACAAAGGCATCCCACCCTGCAAAATCACTCTCTGTAACATATCTTGTGACCAGTTTGGTCATCAGCTACTACTCCCTGTTAAATTCAACCCGAATACCTCATCCATTCTACCCCAGGAAAAGTCATCCAGCATACGGGTCAGCCTGGGCAAATGCCGGCCAATATTGAGGTAATGCCTGAAAGAAGATTTGAAAGAGACACCCTGTTGCCGGGGTTGATCCACATCGATTTCCCACGGGTGCATGTAAAATATTCCAGGCTTTTTCTCTACCTGGTGAAATTTCCGATAGAAATATCTCGTCAAAAAATACGGGTACAGTCGAAAATACCCCCCTCCCGCTATCGGCAGATTTCTGCTACCTGTTTTTAACGTCGTCAAGGGCACTTCTATCAGACCGTTGTTTCTCTGGTATTTGAACCTGGGCCAGTCGGGAACACCGTAAAGATCATGCTTGACCGGGTAGGTACTGGAACTGTAGACGAATCCAAGCTCCAAAAGTTCATCAAACACCCATTCATTCGACTTGTTAACCGAAAAGCTGGGGGCCCGATAGCCCAGCACAGGCTGGCCACAGAGATCCTCGAGCAACTCCCTGGATCTTTTTACGTCATCTCTGAACACTTCACGGGTTTGTTCCGTCGCTCTGCCATGAGAGTAACCATGACTGGCAACTTCGTGACCCTGGGCACCGATGCGCTTGACCAGCCCCGGGCATTTGTCAGCAACCCATCCCAACACAAAAAAGGTGGCGTGAACATTTTTTGCGTCAAAAAGTTCCAGCAAACGATCAGTGCTTTTTTCCACCCGCAAGGGCAGATGGCTCCAATCCGACTTTGAAATATGGTTCTCAAATGCAGACACGTGAAAGTAGTCTTCAACATCAATGGTCATGGCATTACGAATCATTCCCGGCCTCTTCTATTTACTACGCTTGTCTACCGGGTTTTCTGCGCCCTGCCAGGACAACAACCCGATTACCAGGTGCAGTTCTCAATAACACCGCACACTCTTGAATCATCCTTAACGAATCTCGCTCTGTATCACTGCACCTTATCGCTTCTCCAGCACATACTCCCCTGACTCAAACCATTCCCTGATTTCTCTTACAATTCTGACTGCAGCTTCACCATCCCACAGATCGGGCCTGCGGCCTGCCTTGCCATTACCGTCCAGGATTTTTTCAAATTCAGCAATAATCTTGTCATGATCCGTACCGACAATAGTGTTTGTCCCTTCGTCAACGGTTATCCAGCGCTCTGTGTTTTCCCTCATGGTAAGGCATGGAACTCCGAGAGCTGTTGTTTCTTCCTGTATCCCGCCAGAATCAGTCAGCACCAGTTTGGCATTGGACATCAAAGTAATGGAATCCAGATAGCCGACGGGAGGAGCGGTATGGATATTCGGATGATCCAGCTTCTCTTGCAAACCAAAGGACTCAATATTTCCCCTGGTACGGGGATGCACCGCAAAAACAACAGGGATGCGATCAGCCACCTGACGAATACTGCCAAGCAATTGAGCCAGGGTGGCCGCATCGTCCACATTGGACGGCCTGTGCATGGTAACAAAAACATACTGATTGTCACTTCTTGCCATAGAATCTTTCAAATTACCGAGGCGATAGGTCTGAATCACTTCATCCATCGAAGGAGCGATTGCCTTGTTCTGCAACAATGAGTCAATCATAACATTACCGACAAAGCGGATATTTTCCGCTGGCACACCTTCATTCTCAAGGTTCTGATTTCCAAGCTTCTCTGTGGTAAACAAAAGCTGGGATATCCTGTCGGTCAACAGTCGATTAATCTCTTCCGGCATTGCAATGTCACGACTTCGAAGGCCGGCCTCCACATGTATGACGGGAATATGCAGCTTGATGGCTACAAGTGCGCACGCAATGGTTGAATTGACATCTCCCACCACGAGTAATGCGTCCGGCTTTTCCTTCAAAAGAACGGGCTCGAATCGCAACATGATATTCGCCGTTTGCTCTGCATGACTGCCTCCCCGGACTTCGAGATCAATGTCGGGCACAGGAATTCCCAACTGATCAAACAGCAGAGCCTTCATCGCGTGATCATAGTGCTGCCCCGTATGAAGCAATACAGGATGAATAGAGGGGGTCTCCGCAGCGAATGCCTTCATCACCGGGGCGATCTTCATAAAGTTGGGCCTTGCGCCCACAATGCACATTATTTTGAACTGTTTATCCGTCATATTATCCCCCAGGTACGGTACCCATCCAAAGAACTGCCATCATCTACCAGTTCAACAACCTTCCGTCACGTTACACTCAACCAGACTGCCACTCGACCAGGCTGTAGTGAATCGATCCGTATTGTAGCCAAAATGTTTATGTCTATTTCACGTATTTTTAATTATTCGAGTAAAAAACTAAAGAATATTTCCATAATTGACCGATTTTTTACAAAATTTGACGAATTATCAGCAAAAAAAGTGCATTCGGTATTCGTTTAAGACACAAAAGAAACATATAATCTTCTCATTAAACTGCTCAAGGGTGATTTTTTTATGAAAGTTCTAACTACGTCGACACTATTCTCCACGATCATGGCGCTGTTAACATCAGTCCTCCTGGTCGGTTGTGCGTCAAACTCCAGTGACCGGTTAACACAGGCCACGATAAAGGAACCCGTTACCAAAGATTCGGATAGCTACCGATACCTGGTTGGCCCCGGAGACGAACTGGATGTGTTTGTCTGGGGTAACCGGGAAGTCAGCGGTTCGTTTACGGTAAGGCCCGATGGAATGATCACTACTTCACTGGTAGAAGATATTGAGGTTGCCGGTGCAACACCTGCAGAGATCGCGAGACGGATAGAGGAAAAACTCTCGATTTATATCCGTGACCCTATTGTTTCTGTCAGTGTCACCAGCTTTGCCGGCCCGTTCAGCGAGCAGGTCCGGGTAATAGGAGAGGCAGCGAAACCACGGGCGCTGTCCTATACCGAGCACATGACACTACTGGATGTATTGATCAAGGTGAAAGGTTTGACTGACTTTGCAGCCGGCAACCGCGCTTCCCTGCTCAGAATTGAAAATGGCGAATACAAAAACTATTCGCTGCGCCTGGAAGACTTGATAGAGGAAGGAGATATCACTGCAAACATTGATATACTGCCAGGCGATATTATCGTCATTCCGGAGGCATGGTTTTAATTCACCGCATGATGGTTTTTATTTACCGCATGGGTGATGGGTGTAAGAAGGTGACTCCCGAAAGTGAGTCGCCCGTTGTTGAAAACCGGCACATCAAACTTGTCACCGGCACATCAAACGATCAAAAGGTAATTCACCTAATGTACAGCGAGGCTTTGTAAATGCAGGAATTGATTGACCAGTTAGTCAATTTTTTAAAAGGGATCTGGCTAAAAAAATATCTGATAGTCATTTCGGTATGGGTGATTTGCCCAATCGGGTGGTTCCTGGTCTGGCAAATGCCGGATAATTATGAGTCCGAGGCAAAAGTTCATGTCGACACGCAATCCCTGCTTAGACCGTTGCTTCGCGGACTGACAATACAGCCCGATACGGATAGTCAGCTGCGCCTGATGGTCAAGACCCTGATGACACGCCCAAATCTGGAGAAAATTTCAAGGATGGCCGATCTGGACGTAAAGGCAATGAACGATGAAGATTACGAACGAATCCTGAACAAGCTCAGAGACAATCTGAGTATAGGTGCTGCGGGCCGGGAAAACCTTTTCACCATCAAGTATGAGACTGATTCCCCGGAAGAAGCCAAAACTGTCGTACAGTCAGCGTTAAATGTATTCATTGAAAACACGCTTGGAGAGTCCAGAAACGAAGCAGATACCGCCGGGCAGTTTATCGAACGACAAATTAAGGAGTATGAAAAAAGATTGCTGGAAGACGAGAGAAGACTTACCGAGTACAAGCAAAAATACTCTGGCATTCTGGGTGTGAATGTTTCCAGTTACTATTCTTCCCTGTCTGCTCAAAAATCACGACTTGAGGAAACAAAACTGAAGTTGCGCGAAATCGATTCCCGTCTCCAATCTGCCCGGGCTCAGTTAAAAGGTGAAGAACCAACTTTTGGTCTTATCCAGCAGCGCTCCAAAACCACCAACATCAGCACCCAGTATGACGGCCGTATCGCCCTGCTCCGTTCTCAGCTTGACGAGCTTTCACTCAAATACACGGATCGACACCCAAACATCATTGAGCTGAATCGCCGGATTGAGGAACTTGAAACACAAAGAGAGAAGGAAATCAGGGACATTGAATCACAATCGTCTCATTATGATATTGCTGCAGAAAGCATTGACACCAACCCGGTGTATCAGCAAATGAAGCTCAATGTCACAAGACTTGAAAATGAGAGAGTATCCCTGAGAGTAAGAGTCAACGACTATCAGGCCAAGGTAAACGAAGTGCAGGAAAAAATTCACCTGATACCGGAAATCGAGTCTGAACTTGTCTCTCTGAACCGTGGTTATGAAATCACCAAATCAAAATACAATCAATTACTGTCACGAAGGGAACAGGCCAGACTTTCGCAGAGTGCAGATCTGACTGCCGACGACATTCAGTTCAAGGTCGTTGACCCTCCTATTCTGCCCAAACATCCGTCAGGCCCCAATCGTGTGTTGTTCCTGTCAATAGTCACTATTTTAGGCCTCGGACTGGGTATCGGACTCGCATTTTTAGCCAGTCAGGTGCAACCGGTTCTGGTATCGGCCAACCAGTTGACCCGAATGACCGGGTTCCCGGTTTTTGGCTCGGTCGCAATTGCGAACATTCGACAAGTTCAAAAAAAGGAACGCTTGTCACTATTGGTATTCTGCCTGTCGATACTGCTCGCTCTCGTAGTATATGGTGTATTAATCGCGCTTCAGCTTCCAATATAACCAGCTGACAACCATTATGCCTCATAGAATATTAAGGAGAAAAAAATGAGTACGATTGAAAAGGCAATGGCCAAACTAAAAGTTGGTACTGACATAACGGATGAAAAATTGCTGGATGAATCACCCATTTTGCGAAAAGAAGTGGTCAGCAATGATCAGGGGCAGACCGCCCCTGAGAATCGGGTTGCCCCGGCAAAACAAAACAGGCAAAAAGTCCCGGATAGCAGGCCACCTGTTGAAGAGTTGAAGGCCGAGACACCTGATAGTGGTGGCCGGGAATATGCACAGGAAACAATAGCGTCTGGTGGTGGCCGGGAATATGCGCAGGAAACAATAGCGCCTGAAAATAGTGCGCCTGCGAAGAATACCAAAACCTACACAGACATCGACATAGGCCTCCTGAACCGCAAGGGTTTTGTCAGCAAGGAAAGTGACAACAGGGTACTAAAAGAACAATTTCGGGCTATCAAAAGAAAGCTTATTAACAATGCGTTTGGCCCTTTGTCGAAGTCCATTCATTTTCCAAATCTTATTATTGTAACCAGTTGCAACCCTCACGAAGGCAAGACCTTTTCCTCTATCAACCTGGCTCTTAACATTGCACTGGAACAGGATAAAACGGTACTGCTGGTTGATTCTGACGTCGTCCGCCCCAGTATTACCTGGGAACTTGGTGTCAAAATCAAGACCGGACTGACCGAGTTTCTCTCCGGGGAAATTAAAGATGTTTCCAGCATCATCTACAGCACCAACATAGACAATTTCAAATTCATCCCTGCGGGTCACCCCCATGAACAATCATCAGAGCTGTTAGCCTCCGAAAAAATGCACAAATTAACAGAAGAACTTGCCACCCGTTACTCTGATCGTATTGTCATTTTTGATGCCCCCCCTCTTTTAGGTGTGAATGAAACACATGTCATGGCGAAACTGGTCGGGCAGGCAGTTATCGTCGTCGAAGAAAACAAAACCAGATTGAACGACATAGAAAATGCCGTTTCTCAACTGGATAACAGCCTTGCAATAGGTTATCTGGTCAACAAATCCAAAGGGTCGTACAAAGATCATTACGGATATGGCTACTACTATCACAAACAAAAATGAAAACTACCGTTAAAGAATTTAAAAACTCAGTCAATTAATTCAGTATCGCCGCTGCCAATACCAGACAGGCAGCTGAAGATCGGGATGGTTATTTACTTGACAACTAGACAACAGCAATTTTTATTAAAATTCGTGCTAACAGGTGTGTCCTTTTTGATTGCACTTGCCTTGCCGGCTTTTTCTCAGGCGAAAATCAGGTTTTCTCCAACCCTTACCCTGCAGGAAGACTGGAGTGATAACATAGACCAGGCGCCCGATGGTGAAGAAGAAGCCAGCTTTATTACCTCGGTATCACCGGCGATTTCCTTAAGTGACAAAACGGCAAACAGCGACTACCGATTGAATTACCTCTATCAGTATCATCATTACAGTAACTCGGGTTTTGACGACAGGGACGAGAACACACTCAATGCCGCGTTAAACCACTTCCAGTTTGATCGCAGTCTCCGATTTTTTGTTAATGGGGGCATTTTTAATTCACGAGTTCAGCCTGGCGTATTCAGCGACGGGATTACCGGCACCGAGCAGGTGGAAACCAGAACAGCCGCTGCAGGAATCCAGTATGACTCCGGCCTTCGCGCTTGGCACACTACCAGCTTTGGTACTGAATACCGAAAAACCATGACCGATGACGACCTGGCTGACACCGGAGTGCATTCAGTCGAATTTTCCACTGGAAATGGCAGAAAAACACAAAAGCTTAACTGGCGTTTGGGCGGCACAGGTAGCTATGATTCCGAAAAAAATGAACACCACTCCATCCAGGGACACGTTGGAATACAGGTTGCCGGCAATTACTCGATTTTCACTCTTGGCCAATACTCCTACACTGCTCCGGATGGTGATAACACACGGAATTTCGAGTTTTCAAGTTGGGGAGCCGGCATTCGCAGAGATACACCAAAGTCGTCGTTCGGGGTTTCGCTGAACAAGGAAGAAACCGGAGGTGACGAAAAATTTGTTGGCGTCGATTTTTCGTGGTCGCCTTCCGTGAGAACAACTCTGTCTGGAGCCTATTCACATCGCTTTTTTGGCAAATCTTACGAGTTCCAGCTTAGCCACAAAACCAGAAGGATGACCAATACCATCTCTTACCGCGACTCGGTGACCAGCTTCAGCCAGCAAAGCGCGTCTTCGGGACTGGGGTTTCTCGTTTGCCCGGCTGGCAATTCATATAATCAGGCAGACTGTTTTGTACCAACAGACCCTGGTGCTCCTCTTGAAGACAACCAGCAACTCGTTGGTGTCAACACTCCTTTCCTGAAGATATCTGAAAATCAGGTACTGGTGCGTTCCTTGAGCCACCTGACCAGATATACCAAAAGCAAAACCACATTAACCCTGAGTACCCACTGGAATCGCACCAAATCACTTTCTTCCGGATCCATCGATGACAAGAACTATGACCGCGATTTTGGTGGAATAGCGTCCTGGGGATGGAAAATCGGTTCCAGAACAGAATTTCAGATGAGTGGGGGCTGGAACAAATTTGAAAAAGACATAAACCTTGCCAGTGAAGAATCAGTAAAAGAAGTTTTTTCTCGTTTGAACCTGACGAGGCAGTTTTCTCCCAAAGTGACGACCTCTCTGAGCTACACCTTTACAAAACACGAGTCGTCCATTGCAGAAAATTCGTTTAATGAAAACCGTGCGGGAGTATCCGCTACTGCCCGGTTTTGACTTATTGAAAAACACAAATTCAAGCTTGGTTAATAGGAGCTTCTGATGTACGAAGCACATTTCGGGTTTAGTGCCAAACCCTTTCAGCTAACGCCTGATCCGCAATTTTTTTATGCCAGTGCTTGCCATAAGAAAGCACTGTATTACTTGCAATACGGTTTACATCAGGGTGAAGGATTTATTGTTATCACGGGGCCAATTGGAACCGGGAAATCCACTCTGGCAAGCAGTTTGCTTGATTCTATCGAATCTGAGGACATCGTGGCCACTCAGGTCTCCACTTCAAATCTGACTCCAAAAGAACTACTGGAACATATTTCCAATGCATTTGGCCTCAGCTCCAAGGGAGACAGCAAGGCACAAATACTGCGTCATATCGAAGACTACCTGTTCAGATTGTCTCACCAGAACAAACGCGCCTTGCTGATCATTGATGAAGCCCAGAATCTTGACCACGATTCATTGGAAGAACTCAGGCTGTTATCTAACTATCAGGTCAACAACAAACCCCTTCTGCAGACATTCCTGCTTGGCCAGGAAGAGCTACGAGGCAAACTGCAACATCCGAGTATGCTGCAGTTTCAACAACGGGTTATTGCTTCTTTTCATTTGCGTGCCCTGAACGAAAATGAAGTGAAACAATATATCATGCACCGACTGTTACAGGTCGGGTGGACTGATAAACCTGCTTTTACCGAGCAGGCTCTTACCAGGCTGCATCAATATACAATGGGGATTCCCAGAAGAATTAACATTTTTATGGATCGAACCCTGCTCATGTCTTTCCTTGAGAGCAACGATCTGGTTGACTCAAAAGTGATTGAGTCAGTAGGAGAGGAGCTAAGAGAAGAACTGAAACAGGGGAATACGAGCGAAAGCTCACATGATGACACGGAGGAGGACACTCCCCAGACAGAGGCCGATGATCATGGCCATCCTGTCAATTCAGATGTATCCCGGCACGACCTGGAGGGCCTGCTGCAGGATTTCAACGAAATACTTGAAAGCGCACTCGAACAAAAGATCGCTTACACCAAGTTTATCGACACCCTGATGGCAAAAAGAAGAAGCCTGCGAACCCTGTTAAAAAAATAGTCCTGCGGGAAAGGAAGGCATCAGCCAATTGTAACCAACCGTAAACTCACCTGCTCACCCTCCGGTCAAACCCCGGAGGGTGAGCAGGTACCCCTGCAAATACCTGCCGAAACTGTTTAGTGTGCTCCCTTCTTGAATAACACCACCTCAACTGTTTGCAGCAAGATCAATGCATCAAGCAGCAAACTGTGATTCTTGAGGTAGTATAGATCATACCTCAGCTTTTCCTTGGTATCTTCCTCAGTATCCGCATAGGCAAAACAAAGCTGCGCCCAGCCTGTAATACCAGGCTTGACTCTATGCCGTTCGTTGTAAAAGGGAATTTTTTCTGAAAGCTGCTTGACGAATACAGGTCGTTCCGGCCTTGGACCAACAAATGCCATGTCGCCACTGAACACATTGAATAACTGTGGCAATTCATCAATTCGATACTTTCTGATAATAGCCCCGACCCTGGTTACCCGGCTATCATTTTTACTCGCCCAAATGGCTTCTCCACCCTTTTCTGCGTCTGTACGCATACTACGAAATTTCATTACGCTAAAGGGAACGCCATTGAGCCCTACCCTTTCCTGGCTATAAAAAACGGGGGCGCTCCACCCTTCCTCCAGCTTGATAGCAATCGCGGTTATCAGCATAAACGGCCAGGCCACACCGAGCAAAGCCGCCGATGCCAACAAATCAAACCCCCTCTTGAGTACCTGACCGATCGTGGAAGTTCCAAATCCTTCGGAGAAAATAAACCAGCTGGGGGAAATGGTGTCCAATGATATTTTCCTTGCTTCACGTTCGGTAAAGGTGCTTTCCTGAACAATCTGTATGCCATCAAGCTTACAAGCCATAAGCTTGTCCATTGGCAGCTTGTTTCGGCGGTCATTGAGTGCAATCACAATTTCATCAATATCATTGTTAACGACATAATCTTTGAGGTCGCCGGTATTATGCAGAATCATATTTTCAGGCACAGCGGACTTTTCACCCTCTTCAGGGATAAAACCGGCCAGATTAAAGCCCTTCCAGTCCTCCGGGTTATTCAATTCTTCCAGTATTCGTTTTGCTCTTTGCCCGGCCCCGTAAACAAGCACGTTTTTCTTGTACATGCGTTCATCCACGAGCCAGTAAAACAGGCCACGGACAACAAAAACGAAAATAAATGAATAAATCGTTGCCAGCAGGAGAACACTTCGCCAGATAACACCAAAAATATCACTGGAAATATAATAAAAAACGGGAAAAACCAGGGAACCTATTGCGAACGCTACCAATGTGCGCACGAGCATCCCGACCTGGCCTTCTTTGAGTTTTGCCTGATACACACCAAGCGCGTTCATGCAAATCAGCATGGTGTAGCCATACGCAAAGGCGGAAGGCAACACATCCAGATACTGGTAATCATAGGAAATCTGACTCATATGGAGCCGGGTAGGTATCGCGACGTAGATGGAGCCGACATACGCCAGGGACTCTATCAACCCCAGAAAAATGAATGGAGAGTGAACGTAATGCTTAAAAACTCGTATATGGGCCACTGTAAATACCTTGCTTGCTGAATAGACTGTTTTCAACTATAAAAGCATAGTTACCATGAATTCATTGTTACCATAAAATCATTGTGACTATGGTGCCAGGATTTTAACAATTTTAGAGTTATCATAGTAGTATTGCGTTGCAAATATAGTAGTATTACCTCGCAAATAGTAATATTGCACCGGAAACAGAGAAGCAGTGCTGCCTTGCAAGGCTTCCCGGTTTTTTGATTTTATGAGTTGTTCGTCATGGCGCTGAGTATTTTAAAAAGCGCATTCACTTATACGTCTGCTGAAAATTGGAATTACGGATGTTTGAACTTAAAAATAGTAAAATTTGTATCGTTGGTCTCGGTTATGTCGGTCTTCCCCTGGCCGTTGAATTTGGCAAAAAATTCGACACTGTCGGTCTGGACATTGACTCCAAAAGGGTGGGTGAACTCAGAGGGGGTAAAGATAACACCCTGGAAGTGGAGGATGAGTTGCTTGCCCAGGCCACCCGCCTCACCTACACCGATGATATCGCCAACACTTCAGACTGCAACGTGTATATTGTCACTGTGCCTACGCCGATAGATGAATTTAATACCCCGGATCTGAGGCCACTGGTTTCGGCCAGTCGGGCTCTGGGCAAGGTAGTCAAAAAAGACGACATCATTATCTATGAATCAACCGTTTACCCCGGAGCAACCGAAGAAGTTTGTCTTCCCGAAGTGGAAAGGGTATCCGGACTGACCTACAACAAGGACTTTTTTGCTGGCTACAGCCCGGAGCGCATCAACCCTGGTGACAAGGAGCACCGGGTCACCACCATATTAAAAGTCACTTCCGGCTCCAACGAGGAGGTTGCCGATTTCGTTGATGCACTTTATCAGTCGGTTATTACCGCAGGAACCCACAAAGCAAGCAGTATCAGGGTCGCAGAAGCGGCGAAGGTGATCGAAAACACACAGCGAGATGTCAATATTGCGCTGGTTAACGAGCTTTCCCTGATTTTTGACAAAATGAATATTGATACGCTCGAAGTGCTTGAAGCCGCCGGCACCAAATGGAACTTTCTGCCTTTCCGCCCCGGACTCGTTGGCGGACATTGCATCGGCGTTGACCCCTACTACCTGACCTACAAGGCTCAATCTCTCGGCTATCACCCGGAAGTTATCCTTTCAGGCAGGCGTATAAACGACCGTATGGGTTCCTATGTAACGGAAAGCGTGATCAAACTCATGCTTAAAAAACGCATCCAGGTGGTTGACTCGAACATACTGATCATGGGCCTCACATTCAAGGAAAACTGCCCGGATATTCGCAACACACGCGTTGTAGATGTTATTGGCGAGTTTCAAAACTATAATGCAAACGTGCACATCTACGACCCCTGGGCGAACGCAGAAGAGGTCAAGGAAGAGTATGGACTTGACTTGATCGAGAAGCCTGAAACTGACACTTACGATGCAGTTATCCTGGCGGTGTCGCACGACCAGTTCAAGGCGTTGGGAAGTACAGGGATAAAAGCATTGGCCAAACAGAATTGCGTGATTTACGATGTCAAACATATTCTGGAAAAATCAGAAGTCGATGGCCGCTTGTAGGCGATAAACCCGGCTCGGTTCTTTCGGCTTTATCTTTCCGGTTGAACCCGGTAACGCCAGGGCGGCAGACTTGATCGCTGCCCCCTTGGTGCATGAACGGGTGCATAAACGGGTGCATAAACGGACGAACAACAGGTGTACAAAACAGGCGTACAAACAGATGCGCAAATATTCAGCCATCAAAACGAATCGCCGGGCACCCTGACCCACCCCTCCATCAGGATACGGGCACTTCTGCTCATGGAGGCCTTATCAACCTGCCAGTCACCATTCTCACAGCTTGCTTTCGCCCCGACTTTCAGCGTACCTGAAGGATGGCCGAAGGTGACACAGTCACGCTCGCCACCACCGGCGGCGAGATTCACCAGGGTACCAGGTATCGCCGCAGCAGTACCGATAGCCACAGCGGCCGTTCCCATCATGGCATGATGCAGCTTGCCCATAGACAGGGCGCGGACAACAAGGTCAATGTTATCGGGTTCAATACTTTTGCCGCTGGATGAGGTATATCCGGTTGCAGGTGCGACAAAAGCGACCTTGGGCGTGTGTTGCCGGTTCGCCGCTTCCTCAACATTTTGAATCAGACCCATCCTGACAGCAGCATGTGCGCGAATCCGCTCGAACATCGCGAGAGCCTTGTCATCACCGTTAATGGCTTCCTGCAATTCCGTCCCGGTATAGCCAATTTCATCCGCTTTCACAAAAACAGTCGGAATACCGGCATTGATCATAGTTGCGCTGATCTCGCCCACACCCGGCACACAAAGCGTATCCGAAACATTGCCAGTAGGAAAAATGGCATCTTCTCCATCTGCCGGATTCAGAAATTCGATCCGTACCTCTGCCGCAGGGAAAGTCACACCATCCAGCTCAAAGTCGCCGGTTTCCTGAACACATCCATTGGTGATGGGGATATAAGCGATAATGGTTTTCTGAATATTTACTTGCCAAATCCTGACCACCGCGACGCCGTTATCGGGAATCCGGTCTGGCTCGACCAACCCGCGGGCAATGGCAAAGGCACCGACTGCGGCAGTCAAATTCCCGCAGTTGCCGCTCCAATCGACAAAGGGCTTGTCGATAGAAACCTGGCCAAACAAATAATCGACATCGTGCTCGGGCTGAGTACTTTTGGACAAAATCACCGTTTTGCTGGTACTGGATGTCGCGCCACCCATGCCATCGATTTGCTTGCCATAAGGGTCAGGGCTGCCAATCACTCTCAGTAGCAGGTCATCTCTTGATTTTCCCGGTTGTCTCGCACTTTCTGGCAAGTCGTCCAGTTTAAAGAAAACCCCTTTGCTGGTGCCGCCACGCATATAGGTTGCAGGCACTTTAATTTGAGGGGAGATTTGCGCGGGGGTTTGCGCGGGCCTGACCGCATGATTTGTTGATAAATCAGCCACGGGATACCTCCTCACCGGATGCGCCGGTTGTCGATTCCAGAAAATCCCTGGCAAAACGTTGCAGGACACCACCGGCTTCATACACGGATACTTCGTCAGCAGTATCCAGCCTGCATTTGACCGGAACAGTCACAGTTTCGCCGTTCTTCCGGTGAATCAGGAGTGTCAGCGTACATCCGGGAGCCCTTTCACCTTCAACATCATAAGTTTCTGTACCATCGATATTCAATGTATTTCTGGTGGTACCTTTTTCAAACTCAAGCGGCAACACTCCCATTCCCACCAGATTGGTTCGGTGTATCCTTTCAAACCCTTCAGCCACAATCACTTCAACACCGGCCAGCCGAACGCCTTTTGCCGCCCAGTCTCTTGATGATCCCTGACCATAATCCGCACCGGCTACAATAATTAACGGCTGCTTTTTGTCCATGTAGGTTTCTATTGCTTCCCACATTCGGGTGACCTTGCCTTCAGGCTCGATACGTGCCCAGGAACCCTGTTTGACTTCTCCGTTTTCCTGAACCATTTCATTGAGCAGTTTGGGGTTGGCAAAGGTCGCGCGTTGCGCGGTCAAATGGTCACCACGGTGGGTGGCATAGGAATTGAAGTCTTCTTCCGGCAAACCCATTTTCGCCAGATACTCTCCCGCCGCACTGCTGGCCAGGATTGCGTTCGAAGGTGACAGGTGGTCTGTGGTGATATTGTCACCCAGTACGGCCAGAGGTCGCATTCCTTTCAGGGTTCTCTCACCCGCCAGCGCTCCTTCCCAATAGGGTGGCCGCCTGATATAGGTGCTCATGGGCCGCCAATCGTACAGCGGGCTTTCGGCTTGTGCAAAAGAACCCAGATCAAACATCGGGATGTAGACTTGTTTAAACTGCTCCGACTTGACGCTTTTGGCTACAATTTCATCTATTTCATCATCACCAGGCCAGATATCCTTCAAGGTAACGGGGTTGCCTTCCGGGTCGTATCCCAGGGTATCATTTTCAATATCGAACCGGATTGAACCCGCAATGGCATAAGCCACAACCAATGGCGGCGAAGCCAGGAATGCCTGTTTGGCATAGGGATGGATTCGCCCGTCAAAATTCCGGTTACCGGATAAAACGGCGGTGGCATACAAATCCCGATCGATGATTTCCTGCTGGATGTCTTTATCCAGCGCACCACTCATGCCATTGCAGGTAGTGCAGGCATAGGCGACAATTCCAAACCCCATTTGTTCCAGGTCTTGCAACAGACCGGCTTCTTCCAGATACAGTCGAGCCACTTTTGACCCCGGCGCAAATGAAGACTTGACCCAGGGCTTGCGAGTCAACCCGAACCGGTTCGCTTTTCTGGCCAACAGACCGGCGGCGACGACATTTCTCGGGTTACTGGTATTGGTACAGGAGGTAATGGCCGCGATTATCACAGCACCATCCGGCATCAGGCCATCATTATTGCTACCGTCATTGCTATCGCTATCAGACATCGGCCGGGCAATTCCCCGCTGCTTCAATTCTGAAACCGGGAGTCTGCGATGAGGGTTGGAGGGCCCGGCCATATTTCGAACGACCGTTGAAAGATCAAACTCCAGCACTCGTTCGTATTCCGCCTTTTCAAGGCTGCCTGCCCACAGCCCTGTTTCTTTTGCGTACTGTTCCACCAGGGCAACCTGCTCCGGCTCCCTGCCTGTCAGGGTCAGGTAGTCAATGGTCTGTTCGTCAATATAGAACATGCCGGCCGTTGCGCCATATTCCGGTGTCATATTGGAGATGGTGGCTCTGTCTCCTATGGTCAGGCTGCGAGCACCTTCACCAAAAAACTCCAGGTAAGAAGAAACCACCCGCTCCTGGCGCAGGAACTCGGTGATGGCAAGAACAATATCGGTCGCGGTGATGCCAGGCTTTCTTTCGCCGGTCAGGTGGACACCGATAATATCCGGCAAACGCATCATCGAGGGTCTGCCCAGCATAACGTTCTCTGCTTCAAGACCACCCACGCCAATGGCGATCACACCCAACGCATCAACATGAGGTGTATGACTGTCTGTGCCGACACAGGTATCGGGGAAGGCAACGCCGTCTACCGTTTGAATGACCGGCGACATTTTTTCCAGGTTGATCTGGTGCATAATCCCGTTCCCGGCAGGGATCACGTCCACATTCTGAAACGCGGTTTTTGTCCATTCGATAAAATGAAAACGGTCTTCATTACGTCGGTCTTCTATAGCCCGGTTTTTTTCGAAGGCATCAGGGTCAAACCCGCCGTACTCAACCGCAAGCGAGTGATCCACAATCAACTGGGTGGGAACCACAGGGTTAACCAGTGAAGGGTCACCACCCTGATCCGCTATCGCATCCCTTAACCCTGCCAGATCAACCAGTGCGGTTTGCCCGAGAATATCATGGCAAACGACCCGAGCCGGATACCAGGGGAAATCCAGCTCGCGTTTGCGCCCAATAATTTGTTTCAGTGATTCCGACAGGCTCTCGGGCGCACATCGTCGCACCAGGTTTTCAGCCAGCACACGTGAAGTATAGGGCAGCCTGTCATAAGCACCCGGACTGATTTCCTCAACAGCAGCACGCGCATCAAAATAGTCAACTGACGCTCGGGGCAGGGCTTTGCGGTAAGAATTGTTCATCACTTGTTCCACAGGTTACAAAATAAAAACGAAGGGGGCGGCTGCCAGGCCTCCCGCTTCGATAAAACAGCCTGAATAATGCCTTTCACACAGGGCATTACCCTTTTTCAGCATTACCTTTGTTCAGCATTACCTCTGTTCAATAGGTGGAACCGGTCTTGGTTCGGCACCGATATAGTCGGCACTGGGCCGGATAATCCGGTTATGAACCCGCTGCTCCATCACATGAGCCGCCCAGCCTGCCACACGCGAGCAAACGAAGATTGGCGTAAACAGCTTGGTCGGGATTCCCATAAAGTGGTAGGTTGACGCATGAAAAAAGTCTGCGTTGCAGAACAGTTTTTTGGTATCCCACATAAACTCTTCACAGGCCACGGAAATATCATAAAGCAAGGCATCATCGGCTGTTTTGGAGAGCTTTTCAGACCACTCCTTTATCACTACATTACGCGGGTCGGATTCCCGGTAGATAGCATGACCGAAGCCCATGATCTTTTCCTTGCGCTCAAGCATGGCGGCCATTTGTTCCTTTGCATCTTCAGGCGACTTGAACTTCTCGATCATTTCCATTGCCGCTTCATTGGCACCACCGTGCAGCGGGCCACGCAGTGAGCCAATCGCTCCGGTCACACAGGAATACATATCAGACAGGGTGGAAGCGCAAACACGCGCAGTAAAGGTCGACGCATTAAATTCATGCTCGGCATAGAGAATCAGGGAAACATCCATCACACGCCGGTGCTGTTCGGTTGGTGGCTTGCCGTGCAGAAGCCTTAGAAAATGCCCGCTAACGGAATCTTCTTCGGTGGTACATTCGATTTTCACACCGTCATGGCTATATCTGTACCAGTAGCACATAATGGCTGGAAAGGCACCAATCAAACGGTTCGCCGCTTTCATTTGTTCAGAGAAGTCGTTTTCAGGCTCAAGGTTGCCCAGAAATGAGCACCCCGTCCGCATGACATCCATAGGGTGGGCATCGGAAGGAATATGCTCCAGTATTTCCTTGAGTGGCTGTGGCAGGTCACGGTTTGCCTTCAACACGGCATTGTATTCATCAAGCTGGGCCCGGTTCGGCAACTCGCCATGGAACAGCAGGTAGGCCACCTCTTCAAAGGTGGCGTGTTCGGCAAGGTCAGATACGTCATAACCGCAATAGGTCAAACCGGAACCCGACTTGCCTACTGTACACAATTTCGTTTGTCCGGCACTGGTGCCTCGCAGGCCGGCTCCGCTCAGTTTCTTGTCTACCATAATGTGCTCCTGATAATCGGTATTGTTTTTTTAATTATGTATTGAATCACGGTTCTTTGATACGTCTGGTTTGACTACTGATCAAGTAAGCCGTTCTTCGGCTTTACTCAATCTACCTGTTTTTACCCTCGGCAAAAAGACTGTCCAGCTTTTGCTCGTAGTCGTGATAGCCAAGATAATCATAGAGTTCCATGCGCGTCTGCATCATATCCACTACCGCTTTCTGGTCGCCGTTTTCAAGAATGGAGCGATAGACAGTCTCGGCCGCCCTGTTCATGGCCCTGAATGCACTCAGCGGGTATAGCACCATATCTGCGCCCCACTCGCCGAGCTGGCTTTTGTTCCACAGTTCGGTTTTACCAAACTCGGTAATGTTCGCCAAAATCGGTACATCAAGTGCCTCGGCAAAGGCCCTGTAATGTTCTTCTGTTTGAATGGCTTCCGCAAAAATGCCATCTGCTCCTGCCGCCACATAGGCGTTGGCTCGTTCAATGGCTGCCTCCAACCCTTCCTGTGCAAAGGCATCGGTTCGCGCCATGATGAAAAAACCCGGATCGGTTCTTGCGTCAACTGCCGCCCTGATTCGATCAACCATTTCCCCAACCGAGACAATTTCCTTGTTGGGGCGGTGCCCACAACGCTTTTGCGCGATCTGATCTTCCATGTGTACCGCTGCAGCACCGGCTTTTTCCATATCCCTGATGGTTTTGGCGATATTGAACGCCCCGCCCCACCCGGTATCGATGTCAACCAGCAGGGGCAGATCACAGGCAGAGGTGATTCTCTGCACATCCACCAACACATCGTTAAGAGAAGTCATACCCAGATCGGGCAAGCCATAGGAGGCGTTGGCAACACCACCACCGGAAAGATAAATCGCCTGATGTCCGATTTGTTTTGCCATCATTGCAGAGTACGCGTTTATCGTACCGACAATCTGCAAGGGTTTGTTTTCCTGTAGTGCGTCTCTGAACTTTGTACCATTTGACATAGGTTTTGTGCCTCCCGAAAGGCTGCTCTGGTTACATAATCAATAGCTAGTTAACCGCTGAAAAAATAGTGCCCTGTTGATAGCGTTTTTCAATATTCATTCGTGCGGCGCGAATATGCCTTCGCATCAGAATTTCAGCCAGCTCACCATCCCTGGCTTCAATTGCATCAAGTATCTGTGTGTGTTCCTTTAGCGCTTTGTGCGGGCGTTCGGTTCGCAGGCTCAGCCGGTAACGATACATTCGAACCAGGTGATACAACTCCCCGCACAAATAATGATACAGCCTGACGTTCTGACAGCCATTGACAATACGGTAATGAAAATCAAAGTCTCCCTCTCTTTGAAAGTAGGATCGGCCATCATCTTCATCTACCAGCCTTTTATGCTGCTCCAGCAGCAATCGGATATCACCGATCTCGTCATCAGACATTCTTTCTGCCGCCAGTTTGCAGGCCAGGCCCTCCATCGACTCTCGAATCTGATAGATTTCCACCAGCTCGTCAAACCCGAGCTCAACCACCGAGATACCCGCGTGTGGCCGTCGGGTAACCAGACCCCGCCCCTCAAGGCGACGAATCGCTTCTCTCAACGGCCCCCGGCTCACTCCGTGAGTGGAAGACAATTCAGCCTCACTCAGCCGCTGACCAGGCACAAGCTGCCCCTTGATAATCGCATCCTGAATGGACATGAACACCCTGTCAGCCAAGGTTAACTGACTGGTAACAGATGAAACCAAATCTGACATAACCGCTCGTCATTGTAGACATTTTTAGCAAAGTTAATGGATAGACAGAATATAAACAAGCTAGACAAACGTATGACCCGAAGGATTGTAGACAATACGCACCGGGCCGATCGCAGGAAAACTGGCAGCCAGACAGTTGCTCGCGGGAAAGCCGGTTACAGGAAAGCCGGTCGCAGGAAAAAGAGTCACGGAGTCAAATTAAAGCGTAATCGCAACGCCTGAGCGGAGAGGTTTTGGCACCAGCCGATTAGCCGATCAAAAGAGGCTCTATTTCAAGCCTCACCAGGAATTTGCTATAAACGACAGATTGAATATGCCGGGCAAGATTCAATACATCACGGCCGGTTCCGTTATTATGATTGACCAGCACCAGGGCCTGTTTGTCGTGGACGCCTACATGCTGATCCCGATACCCTTTCAGGCCGGCTTCCTCAATCAGCCAACCGGCCGCCAGTTTCCAGCCACTGACGGCCTGATAGGCCACTACCCGGGGGAATGCCTGTTTAATCCGGGTATAGTCCTGTTCACTGACAATGGGGTTTTTGAAAAAACTGCCAGCATTGGGAAGAAATGCCGGATCCGGTAACTTTTGCGACCTGACCTCGCACACATACCGATTTAACTCCAGACTGGTAAGAAAAGGCTGCTGCGCCTGTCTTCTGGCCAGTTCGCCATATTGCGTATTCAGGGGCCGTGTTTTACTCAATTTGAAAAACACCCGGGTGATACAATACTGTCCGGGGTTACGTTTGAAAAAACTGTCTCTGTAATTGAATTGGCAGTCCGGGTTTGCAAAGGATTTCAGGATGCCTGTGCGGCACTCCAGTGCTTCTACCTTGACGATATGATTGGCGACCTCTTCGCCGTAAGCGCCGACATTCTGAACAGGGGTTGCCCCTGCAGTGCCAGGAATCAGCGCCAGATTTTCCAGGCCATTGAAACCCGCCTGGTTGGTTCGCAAAACAAAATCATGCCAGTTTTCACCAGCGCCAACGGAAAACAGCGATTCATCGGGTGAAAGCACCTCCTCCCGCACGCCATCGATTCGGTTGCGCAACACGTAACCATTAAAATCGCCCGCAAAAACAACATTGCTTCCTTCACCCAGGATCAGAAAATCTGAATTATCGGAGACAGCCAGCCTGATGCTTTCCTTAAGCTCCTCAACACTGGCAAAATCAATCAGACAACGACAAGTCGAGTTGACAGCAAGTGTGTTGCAGGCTCTCAAATCGGCATTGGCATGCTGCCTCGGCATCAGTCCAGGGCCAACCGGATTTGGGCCAGTAATGCTTCACTGGCTTCCTGAACCAGATCAAACACAATATCAAAGCCGGCCTGTCCGCCATAATAGGGGTCGGGCACTTCCAGATAATCACCATCCTGAATGAGACCCAGAAAAAGCCGCACCTTGTACTTGTATTCGTCAGGACAGATATCAAGCAGATCCTCCAGATTGCTTTTGTCCATCGCAAATATGTAGTCGAATTCCTCAAAGTCCGATTCCTTAACCTGTCGTGCTTTCAGGTCGGAAATTGTTATTCCTCTGGCGATGGCTGTTTTTTGCGCTCTTTTATCCGGCGCCTTGCCAATATGATAGGGAGCCGTTCCTGCCGAATCAATTTCAATCTGCCTGGCCAACCCCCGCTCCTGAACCAGCTTGCGAAATGCCCCGTGCGCTGTGGGAGAACGGCAAATATTCCCCAAACAAACAAACAATACTCTAGTCATATTTCATCTTCCCAAAACACTTCATATCTGAATTTAACCATGACTTGTCGAACTGTATCAGGCCGCCCCGAGAATGTGACGTACCTTTTCAAGATCCGCCAGGGTATCAACACCCGCAGGCGAAGCCTCTTCAGCAA
The DNA here is from genome assembly GCA_002747395.1 of Pseudomonadota bacterium. Classification (GTDB taxonomy): domain Bacteria; phylum Pseudomonadota; class Gammaproteobacteria; order Pseudomonadales; family Oleiphilaceae; genus LZORAL124-50-18. Next base: position 80,176 of record PDPE01000027.1, on the reverse strand, counting down.
CATCTACATGAATTTTTTCCCCATTGTACATGGCTCGAAGTTGCTCCAGGCACTCAATCTCTTCATGGGGAGCCGGTGACCATCGCACAAAGCGGGTCAATAATCGAACCCGATAGGCATAAATACCAATATGACGAAAAAAATGATGACCAGTTGGCATTTGAGCATTGTCGCCGATCGAGGCCAGCTCAGAAAAATTGCTTCGTGGCCAGGGAATCGGGGCACGACTGAAATACATCGCCATACCATTTTTATCAAAAGTGACTTTTACCACATTCGGATTGACAAAGTCAGCCACTTCTGTGATTTCCTCGCACAGCGTTGCAATGGAAGCGCCTGTCTGTGCAGCGAGGTTAGACGCCACCTGGTTAATCATTGCTGGTGGAACAAGTGGCTCATCACCTTGAACATTCACCACAATGTCTTCTGCCGAAAAGCCGGTTGTTCTTACCACCTCTTCCAGGCGATCCGTGCCTGAAGGGTGATCTGCAGATGTCATTACCGTTTCGGCGCCAAACTTTTTCGCCACCTCCAGGATCCGTTCGTCATCAGTGGCAATGATAACGCGGGAAGCCTCAGAGGCCAGCGCTTTTTCGTATACATGCTGAACCATCGGTTTGCCGGCAATATCCAGTAACGGTTTGCCTGGCAACCGGGTCGAGGAGTAGCGGGCAGGTATTACAACGGAAAATGACATGGGAAACCCTGTTTTCATTCTGATTTATAACAAGTTCTGATTTGTTACGCCTCACCCCAATCGCTCGTCGGTGGTCAGCGTTCGGGCTTCGGTCTCAAGCATAACCGGAATATCGTCCCTGATCGGAAAAGCCATACCATCCGCCTTACATACCAGTTCATCCTTTTTACGGTCATAGTCCAATTCCCCCTTGCACAAGGGGCACACCAGGATAGACAAGAGTTTTTTATCCAAGATTCGCTCTCCGCAATTAACCTTATATCAATTAACCTTAATTAGTGAAAAGCCATATACAGTGAATAAAAACGCAACTGCCCGCGCTGGCTTATAACGGGCGGGTGAGTGGACAGGAACAAACTGTATATGGCAAATAACAAAATCTGTTTATCAGGCAGCATACCAACACTGGCCTGTTTCGTCGACAAGCTGTTCAGCCACAACATCAGGTAACCCGGCTTCTACAACCAGGAACCACATTTGTTCCGTCGCCAATGCCGAGCATTTTACCGCATCCTTTTCCGTCATGATAATCGGAAATGGCTCTTTAAAGACAAAATCCATCGCCTGATAGGCATGGTGATCAGGGAAAATATGCTCACTGCATCGAATGCCCAGCCCGCTCAGTGTATAAAAAAACCGTTGCGGGTTTCCGATACCCGCCACTGCATGAACCTGAACCCCCGCAAAGGAGTCAACTTCAGCCACTTTTCCTGTCTTGAGGTTGACCAGTCGACGGGGAGCCAGATACATGGAACACAGCCTGTCCCGGGGCAGATCCGGCATTCGGCTTATTATATGAGAATCGGCCACATGCGAATCAGGCACAAGAGAAACCGTCTCGAAGGCGCCTCCTTTCGGTTGATTCAATACCACCGCATCAGCGCAAGCCAATCGTCGTACCGGCTCTCGTAAAGGCCCGGCAGGAAACGGCAAAAAGTTACCAAACCCGCGTTGGCCATCAACCACAACAAATTCCTTATCTCTTGCCATAGGATAATGCTGTAACCCGTCATCACAAATGATGACGCGAACCGGGTATTTTTCCAGCAATGCCCTGGCTGTGGCAACCCTGTCCGGGCCAACAAATACCGGAACCTGGCCAAGACGGCACTTTATCATAAGCGGTTCATCACCACAGTGTGCGGCGGAAACAGATTCGTTTACTTCCAGCGGATAACTGTCCGATTTTCCACCGTAACCCCGGCTGACAATACCATATGAAACAGAACGCTGTTCAAAAAAACGACACAGCGCCAGAGTAAAAGGCGTTTTTCCCGTCCCCCCCACAGAGATATTACCCACGACTATGACAAAGGCATTCACCCTGTGTTGACGAAACAGGCCAAACCGATAGGCAAAGGAACGAAAAGCGGTAATAGCCCGGTACAGAATCGCAAAGGGCAAGAGAGCAAGTATCAGCAAAAAGTCCTGCATGGACTTTGGCCTGTACCAGGCACGATTGACTGCCTGCTCCAGACGGCCCGTGTTCAACACCCACCCTCCAGATCCATACCAGAACGGTGAAGGTGTGCATAGTACCCGTTTTTGGCAAGCAACTCCTTGTGAGTACCGACCTCAACAATTTTGCCGGCATCCATCACCACAATTTTGTCCGCATTTTCTATGGTTGTCAGGCGATGCGCAATAATCAGGGTAGTACGCCCTTCCATAACAAAGTCGAGCGCTTCCTGAATTTTTTGCTCCGACTCGTTATCGAGGGCCGACGTTGCTTCATCCAGAATTAAAACAGGCGCATTTTTGAGCAATGCCCGGGCAATGGCAAGCCTCTGCCTTTGTCCTCCGGAAAGCAACACGCCATTGTCTCCGATCCGGGTCTGATATTGCTCCTGCATATCGCAGATAAACTCGTCTGCATTGGCCTGTCTTGCCGCCTTCCTGATCGACTCATCCGAGTGTTTGCCCAAACGTTCGCCATAACCGATATTGTTGGCAACCGAGTCGTTAAACAAAATCACATTCTGATTGACAATGGCTATCTGCTTGCGCAGCGAACGCAGTGTGTATTCCCGAATGTCCTTTCCATCAATCAGAATCTGCCCGGCATCGAACTGATAAAAGCGAGGTAACAAATTGACCAGCGTGGACTTGCCACTGCCGCTTTTGCCAACGAAAGCGACCGTTTCGCCCGGCTTGATGACAAGAGAGATATGCTCAAGATTGTTTTTGTCTGACGATGCGTATCGGAAGGCAACGTCCTTAAACTCGATCTCGCCCTTGACGTTACCTGCATCATACTGCCCGCTATCCTGCTCTGCCAGGCTGTCCATCAATGCAAACAGTTCCTGGGCTGCGGCGACACCACTTTGAATGGTTGCATTTACCTGGGTAAGTTGGCGAATCGGTTTGGCAATCGTGGAGGCGGCAACAAAATAGGCAATCAGTTCACCTGCCGACATCTCGCCGCGCACGTCATCACTCAAGGCAATCCAGAGCAGTGTCGCAATGGATACAGCCACAAGGCTTTGAATAACAGGTGTACTGCATGCCTTGGTCAACTCCATTTTCAGGCTTTGGGTCAGGTTATTTTTGCTGGCCTGTTCGAATCGATTTCGCTCATAGTGTTCACCGGAAAAGACCTTGACCTCACGGTATCCGTTGATGGCCTCCGAGGCAACATGTGTTACATCTCCCATCGAAGACTGTATTTTTCGGCTTAAATGGCGAAATCTCTTGCTGACATAACCGATAATCAGCCCGATAAAGGGCCCGATGCAGATAAAAATCAGTGTCAGCTTCCAGTTTTGATAGAGCATAAACCCGAACAGGCCAATGACAGTAAGACCTTCCCGGACGGTAATTGTGATTGCATTGGAGGCAGCCCCGGTCAACTGCTCGACATGGAAAGTGATTTTTGATACCAGGTGACCGGAAGCATGTTGGTCAAAAAATTCACATGGCAGAATCATGTAATGATTAAAAATTTCTGTCCGGATCTTATGCACCACATTCCGACCCACATACGCAATAAAGTAACCGCCAAAAAAAGCCCCGACACCTCGCATGACAAACACGCCAATGATCACACTGCACACAAAGATTCTGCTTTCATCCGAAGGATGGCTGATCGCCTGCTCCAGGTACTCGGTGAGTTTGGCCATCAGCACACTGGCACCGGCATAGACACCATTACCGAATATGCTCAGCATGAAAGCAAACCAAAGCGGCTTGACGTACTTTAGTAGCCGCTTGTACACCTGAAAGTTGGTCAGGTCGGTTTTTGATGTTGTCGGGTCTTCGGCTGCAGTGCCGGTATTTATCGCCATGAACTGTTTTTACAGGATTGATGCGTGCGCAGGATTAATGCATGTGCAGAATAAGTGCATATGCAGAACAAATGTATGTGCGGAATAAATGAACGCAAAAATATGCCAGTCACACCAACAAGACAATGTACAATGCACATCAGTTTTCAGTAATCGCCTCGTTTGTTCGTTGAGCAGTAATACTCAACTCGACAAACCCCAATTTACCGGCCACATCCATCGCGCGAACCACATACTCATGGGGAGTTCTTGCATCTGCGGTAATAACAAACGGCAGCTTGTTATTTGATCTGGATATTCTATCGACCGCCTTGCTGAGTGTCACCGCCTTATTGTTAACCAGGGGCCTTTCGTTCACCGAGTAGTCACCCTTGCTATTGATAACCACCTCGATCATCTTCTGTTTCGTCACAGCCTGCTCTCCGGCAGCTTCCGGCAACTCGACTTCCAGGTGGCTTTCTTTGGTAAACGTTGTGGATACCATAAAAAAAATCAGCAACAGGAATACGACGTCAATAAGAGGAGTGAGGTTAACAGAAATTTCTTCCCCGACCTGCCTTTTAAATTTCACGCCTTCACGTCCTCGCCGAGGTCTATCTCTCGATCACCATGCACCACTTCCACCAACCTGACTGCTTCCTGCTCCATATTGACAACAATTTCATCGACACGGCGAAGAAAGTGACGGTGAAAAACCAGTGTGGGAATGGCAACGGCAAGACCCGATGCCGTAGTGATCAAGGCTTCCGAAATGCCTCCGGCAAGCACCGCCGCATTGCCCGCTCCTTCAAGCTGGATAGCGGCGAAAACCTTGATCATACCTATGACCGTACCCAGTAACCCCAACAGCGGTGCCACCAGGGCAATCGTTCCCAGAGGGGACAGGAAGCGTTCCAGATCATGGATAATCTGACCAGCCTCCTGCTGGATGCTGTCTCGCATTACATCCCGACCGTGTTTGGCGTTCGCCAGACCGACGGCCATAATCCTGCCTAGCGGCGACGACTCTTTCAACTGGCGCAGCTTCTTGGAGTTAAGCTCCTTGTTTTTGATCCAGTGCCAGACATCCCGAGCTGCTTTTTTGGGCGCAATTCGAGAGGTTCGCAACGTCCAGAAGCGCTCAATGACAATGGCCAAGGCCAAAACCGAGCAAAATAAAATTGGCACCATGATAATGCCACCTGGCTTGATAAGCTCCAGCACCGATACTTCTCCTGATTTCTGTTAGTTAAACTGTCGGTATAAACCGCCATGCCATATATCTAAAGGTTAGCGAAAAATTTCAAGGTTAGTAAAAAAATTCAAGGTTGTTAAAAATTCAAGGTTGTTAAAAGTTCAGAGTTAGTGAAAATAAACAGATACACGAATGAATTATCCACGCAACCAGAATTTATTGCAGATTTTTCTCATTTCCTGTACACGCCAGGATGAAGCGTCCGCACCATCCCGGTACAGGTGAATGGCACCAGATTCCGCCGTATTATAGGTGGTAACGCCAAAATATTTAAGACGTTGTAACACGTCCCTGTGAGGGTGAGCAAACTTATTCCCGTATCCTGATGAAATAAGGGCTATTTTGGGTCTCACATGCTTCAGAAATGCCCAGGTCGAACTTGTCTGGCTGCCATGATGCGCTACAATCAGCACATCCGACCGTAACTCATTGCCATATTTTTCTACCAGATGGTATTCAACCTCCTTTTCGATATCTCCCGGCATTAAAACAGAGATTCCTGCAAATTCAACCCTTATTACGCAAGAAGCGTTGTTGTCGGAAGCTTTTATACCAGTCGATCGCATTCCCGGTTCCGGCCACAGGACTCGCATTGTAAACTGATTTTTACTGTATTGTGCGCCGCTGTGGCAATATTCAGACAGTCGGCTCAAACCGGTTTCACCTGACCGCAACTCATTGACACCAGGGAGCGGAGATTCAGGCGAAAGCAGGATATCAACAGGAATACCGGTTGCGAAAGTATGCCACCCTCCACTATGATCCAGATCCCAATGGCTGATCACACCAAAGTCAAGGTCCCTCACTCCCCTCACCTTCATATTCGGCAACAATACCAGGCCAGCCATGTCGAAGGTATCCGAATAACGCATGCCGAAATCGTAAACCATATTGATATTGTCTGCCTGCAACTCGACAGACAAACCCTGGCCCACATCATAAACCGTAATCCCGTAACGTCGGCGATCATACTCAATCGGATACGAACAAAAAGCCAATAATACACTGGCCAGTGTACATCGCAGTTTCAGGGGCAACGGCAAAATCAGGCAAAGCACCATGACAAGGGTCAGCGCGAGTAATAACGGGCCCGGAGAACCCGTAACTGATAAAAAGAGGTCAAACTGAAGCAGATAACTCAAATACCCGGTTATCAGACGATAGCCGACGGAAAAAAGCGACAGGCACAGATCGCAGGCAAAATTGTCGATAAAACCGGCCACTGCCGCGAAAAAGCCAAGGGGCAACATGACCAGACCAAAAAACGGCACCACCAGCAAATTCGCCAAAACCGACACCAGGGAGACATTCATCCCCATAAACACCATAAGAGGTGCAAGCCCCAAAAAGAGGGCGACATGAGGCTTGAGCAACCGAAATACCAGGGGCGAGGTAATGGGCCGGGCACCGTGAACCAGTAGCAGAATGAATACTGCATAGAAAGACAGCCAGAACCCCCCGTCCAGTACACTGGCAGGATTGATAACCAGCATGATGGCAAAGGTCACGCAGAACACCCATATCACAGGGCGGCGGAGAACAACCAGCATCAGGGAGCCGAACATAAACATCAAGAATGCCCGGGTAGCGGGAACGGTAAAACCGGCCACTGCAATGTAGGCAAAAACGGGCAAAATGGCGACCAGACCGGCAGCCTGCCTTGCGCCGGATTTATGCCGGGGAAATAGCCAGGCAAAAATAACACTCAGCAGTTTAAATGCCAAAACACCGACAAACCCGGCATGAAGACCGGATATCACCAGTAAATGCCCGGTTCCGGTATCATTGAACAGGCTTTTGGTTTCGGGCGCGATTGCCGACTTGTTACCAAGCACAACTGAATGAAAAAACTGAAAAGAGTCTTTGCCATTCTCATAAGCATCTCTGCTTTCCTCACAAGAACCTGTGTTTTGCTCACAGGACTCGGGCTCACGATTCTGAAACCGGGAAAAGTGATTCACCAGTCTGATACGCTCAACCCGATAGCGGCAGAGTAAGCCACAGGCCGATTCGGCCCCGGGCGATACCGACAAGACATAACCTGTGCCGGAATACCCATGTGCAAACAACCAGGATTCATACAAAAAACCATGTTTGTTGACCACGCCATTGGGAGGTTTCACCCTCGCCGAAAGCCTTAGCACCCCCTGAAGCGCTGGCATCCTTTCCCTGCCAGCAAGGTGGTTATTACGGTTTTCTGCACTATCATAATTTAAATAAAGGGATAATCTGAGCTTCGAAAACCGGGTAACCGGCCCGGCTTTACCTGAATCAATACCGGTCACATCACAAAAATCGAAAACGACCCTGTCAGCCCGGTATACAGGTAAAGAACAGACATGCCCTTGCAATACCAGGGTTTGAGAGCCTGACGACGGTTTGACCTGATCGGCGATCTGGTTCTCGGCCTGTGTGGCTGCGTACAAAACTCCCAAAAGAAAAAAGCCTGGTGGTCGGGTAAACCTGAACAAAAAAGCGAAAAAGGAGATCGTTAATAACAAGGGATAATAATCCGGATCAGGTAAACGACCCCAAAAATACAGAAGTATGATGCCGCTTGAAAAAGCGATAGAATTAATTAACACTTCAACCATCCGTGGTTTGTTGTCTTGTTTTAATTACCCGAGTTACACAACCGGATTTACAAAACCTGATTGATTAATCTCTGACCTATAAAACCTGACCGATAAAAAGAGCGCCATGCCCAAACGCCTAATCAGAAAATACAGCCCGACACCGGATAAAATCAAGGAAATCAAGGCTCTCCATTTCCTTGGTGATGTTTTACATAAACCCAATCTGTGGCATATCAACCGCCGCTCCGTTTCAAAAGCCGCTATGGTCGGGATATTTTGGTGCTTTATCCCGATACCCATGCAAATGATCGCAGCAGCGCTTTGCGCCATCTGGTTAAATTGCAACCTGCCCATTTCGGTTGCCCTGGTGTGGATCAGTAACCCGGTCACCATGCCGCCGATGTTTTACTTCAATTATGTTGTCGGAGCCTATCTGTTAAATCGCCCCACTGCAGAGTACGAATTTCAGCTTTCCTGGCAATGGCTGTCAGAAAAACTGGTTGAGGTTGGCCTGCCCCTTTATCTCGGCTCTGTGGTGCTGGGCGTGTTTTTTGCCGTTGTCAGTTACGGGATTGTTCGATTCCTGTGGCGCAGAAAGGTACAAGCCAACTGGAACAAAAGGCGACAGCAAGGCAAACTCACCGGGAAGACAGGGTAAGGAGCCACTTTCTCGTTTCCCGGCCTCCTGTCCACCCTGGACGTTACCCTCAGGTCTGTTTCAAATTGCCCGACTCGAGTCGATAGACTTTTTCAACAGAGTCGGCCACCCGGGGGTCATGGGTCACCATGACAAAACTGGTGGTAAAATCCCGGGTAAGCTGCCACAACAGTTGCTTGACACTGTCCGCCGTCGCCTCGTCAAGATTACCGGTAGGCTCATCCATTAATACACAAGACGGGTTGTTGATCAAGGATCTGGCTATCGCCACTCGCTGACGCTCACCACCGGACAACTGAGACGGCTTGTGAGTCAGGCGATCTTTCAGTCCGACCTTGCCGAGCAGCTCTACCGCCCTGGACTTGCCTTCTTTTATCCCGCCACCAATCAACAGCGGCATACAGACGTTTTCAAGTGCGGTAAACTCCTGGAGCAAATGATGAAATTGATAAACAAAACCAAGCTGTTTATTCCTGACCTGGCATCGCTGTTTTTCGCTCAAAGATTGCAAATCATCACCATTCAGCTTTACACAACCACTGGTGGGAGCATCCAGACCACCCAGAATATTCAGGAGCGTGGTTTTACCCGCACCGGAACTGCCCACGATTGCCACCGTTTCACCGGCACCGATTGAAAAATCGATATGTTTGAATATGGTCAGACCGTTTTTTGAGTCACCATAGGTTTTTTCCACACCTTCACAGGATAAAATCGTATCACTCATATCTCAACGCCTCCGCTGGCTGAACACGTGATGCTCTGTACGCCGGATAAATAGTCGCGAGCAAACTCAGCGTCAAACCCGAGCCACATACAATCAAAACATCCAGCCATTGCAACTGGGAAGGCAAATAACTGATGAAATAAACATCGGCAGATAAAAACTGGTGTTCCATGATGCGCTCCAGCCAGGCAATGATGTCACTGACATTCAGAGCCAGGGCCACACCGGCCAGCGTGCCGACGATAGTCCCAACCACGCCGATTACCGCTCCCTGAACAATGAAAATAGCCATAATTTCAGAGGGCCTGGCACCCATTGTTCTGAGTATGGCGATATCAGACTGTTTATCAGTCACCACCATAACCAGTGTTGATACAATATTGAATGCCGCTACAGCAACAATCATCATCAGTAACAACCCGATCATGGTCTTTTCCATCCTGATTGCCTGGAACAGATTTCCATGCGTGCGAGTCCAGTCAGAAGCATAATACTGTTCAGACAGGTTGCGAGCCAGCTCCCACGCCACGTTCGGCGCATCAAAAAGATCCGTCATCTTTAAACGAATCCCGTGCACATGGCCCGGCATTCTGAGCACCCTGGCCAGATCATCGAGGTGGGTAATGGCAAGAGTGGCATCCAGCTCGGCTCCGACTTCAAACACTCCCTTGACCGTAAAGCGTTTAAGCCTGGGGAATACACCGGCCGGGGTCACCGCCGCTTCCGGAAACACCATGGTCACCCTGTCCCCCACATTAACACGCAATGATCTGGCAATAATTGCTCCCAGTACAATGCCGAACTCACCCGGCTTTAATTCGTCGAGACCGCCTTCCTGAATATGATTCTCAATAATGGATACGGTTTTTTCTTCCTCGGGAAGGATACCGGTAAGCATCACACCTGACACCTGCCCCCCGTGGGTAATCATCCCCTGAGCCTGGACAAAAGGCGCAGCGGCAATCACTTTTGGGTGTCTGGTCGCAAGATCATCAATCACCTGCCAGTCGTCAATATTTTCAAAGCTCTTGATTACCGCATGGGGCACCATACCGAGAATTCGCTGTTTCAACTCCCGGTCAAAGCCATTCATCACCGAGAGAACCGTAATCAATACGGCAACACCCAGCATCAAACCCACCATTGAGGTGAGCGAAATAAAGGAAATAAAATGATTTTTGTTTTTGGCAGAGGTGTAGCGCAAACCAACAAAAAGAGTATACGGGTTATACATTAGAAATGATTATCCAAAGGAAAAGTGTACAAAAACCATGCGCCATAACCGTAACATGCAACCAAACAACGGCTAAACAGGGGCAATCGGCCTGCGCCGGCCACAGAAAGTGCTAAACTATGCCATAAATCAACAATAAATTGCTATCAACCAGATATATGTTGAACGAATCAGATAAAAACCTGGCAAGCAAGCCGGATCGACGGGAATTTTTTCGTGTCTCTTGTGATGCGATTATAGAGATAAAACCGATAACAGAGCATACCCCCGGTCAACCCGCGAGTTTAAAGGATTTGTTTGCTCTTTCACAACTGTTTAACCTGAGGGCGGAAATGGCCACTCTTGACCTGGAGGCAAACCATTTGATCCGTCAGGCTTCAGAGAACGATAAAAACATCGGGCAATTCTTACAGGTAATTAACCAAAAAGTCGACCTGCTTGCTCACATCCTCCTCGAAAACCAGCAAATCGACGGAAAAGAAGCCGCCACTCGCATCAATATAAGCGAAGGAGGCATTTCCACTTCTTACCCTTCCGGCTTTGAAAAAGGGGCTATGGTAGGAGTCAGGGTCAACCTGTTACCCGACCGGCTCGGTCTGCTTGTCCCTTGCAGGGTAAGGGCATGTCAGAGAATCAATTCTGAATCGCTTTATCAGTTAAGCCTTGAATTCGAGAAACCGGAACAGCCTGTTCGGCAAATCATTGCCCGATTTCTGGCCAAAGAACAGCGCCGTCAGTTGGCGAAACGCCAATTTCAGGCTGACTGATACCCAAAACTGCGACAATACCCTCCACGAAACAAACCGGGTTGTATCGGGCAAGGACCACCGGATAAAACCTGCCTTCACCTCTTGCCCTGTGACACTCCCGAATGATTCGGTTTTTGAAAAAGATGACAGTACATGTTATTTTCAGACGGGTTGTCATTTCGCAAAACCGCTTATCCAGATTTTAACGGCTCCCGATCGGAGCCATTCATTGATTTTCACAAAAAGGAACTGCCATGAGCCAGCCGCAACACCACAAACTGATAATTCTCGGATCAGGCCCGGCGGGCTATACTGCTGCGGTATACGCGGCTCGCGCAAATCTTGACCCGGTGATAATCACCGGCTTGCAGGCTGGCGGCCAGCTTACCCAAACGACCGATGTTGATAACTGGCCCGGAGATTGGGAAGGTGTGCAAGGGCCGGAGTTGATGCAACGCATGCAAAAGCATGCTGAACGTTTTGATACAGCCGTTATTTTTGATCATATCCAGGAAACAGACCTGAAAAACCGGCCGTTCACCCTGAAGGGGGACAGTGCGGTTTATACTTGCGATGCGCTTATTATAGCGACCGGTGCATCAGCGCAATATCTCGGCCTGCCATCAGAGGAAGCATTTGCCGGTCGCGGCGTCAGTGCATGTGCCACCTGTGACGGTTTTTTCTACAAAAAACAGAAAGTCGCTGTCATCGGGGGTGGCAACACAGCAGTGGAAGAAGCGCTTTACCTGTCCAATATTGCTTCGGAAGTCACCCTTGTGCACCGCAGGGACAGGTTGCGCTCGGAAAAAATTCTCCAGGACAAATTGTTTGAGAAAGAAAAAAGCGGCAATATCACCATTTTGTGGAACCATACGCTGGAAGAAGTGGTGGGTGATGACGCAGGAGTAACCGGACTGAGGCTGAGAAACACCGAAAGCGGTGATGAATCGACACTGGATGTCAGCGGGGTATTCATTGCAATTGGCCACAAGCCCAATACCGATATCTTTGAAGGTCAGCTGGAAATGACCAATGGATACATAGATATCAACACAGGGCGCACCGGTAACGCCACACAAACCAGTATACCCGGTGTTTTTGCCGCAGGAGATGTAACCGACCAGGTCTATCGTCAGGCAGTTACCTCAGCCGGCTTTGGCTGTATGGCGGCGCTGGACGCCGAAAAATATCTGGATGATCAGAAGTAAGCGAGCCCGCTCGTGGAAGAGTTGATCTGGCTTGACCAGGATATCTGGTTCCCCAGGCCCGAATGTGCCATGGAGGAGCCAAACGGTTTGTTGGCGGCCGGGGGTGACCTGAGCATCCCACGGCTGCTGTTCGCCTACGCCAATGGTATATTTCCCTGGTTTGAAAGGGGCCAGCCTGTCTTGTGGTGGTCGCCTGACCCCCGTTGCATCATCATTCCGGACGAGTTGCATATTTCCCGCTCCATGCGAAAACACCTCAATAAAAGACAATACAAAGTCCGTATAGACTCTCAATTCGAGCAGGTCATATCCCACTGTGCCGCCCCCAGGAGATACAGTAGCGAAACCTGGATCACAAGCTCCATGATGCAAGCCTATATCAAACTGCATCAGGAGGGGCATTGCCATTCTTTCGAAGTATTTCACGAAGACCGCCTGGTGGGCGGGCTTTACGGCATCGCAATCGGCCCCTGCTTTTTTGGCGAGTCCATGTTTTCACTCGCCACCAATGCCTCCAAAGTTGCCTTTGTCCATCTGGTCAAACAGCTTGAATGCTGGGGTTTCAGCCTAATTGACTGTCAACTGGAAAACGAGCATTTGTTAACAATGGGTTGTAAAACCATACCGAGAAACCTGTTTTTATCTATACTCAAAAATGAGGTCAAAAAACCACCACCAGAAAACACATGGGAGCTCACCTGGGAATGGTAACCGAAAACATTCAACGGCAACGCCCGGAGCACTCTTATCAAAGAAGGGGGTTATAAATGGTAAACATGCCTCCCCTGCATAATCTGGTTTTCTACACTACCCCTGAACACAAGTGCGGGTACCTGCCAGATCAAAAAGCCACCACCCTTTTCACTGACCCTCGCGCAACGATCGATAACGAAACCTATACACACCTGACTCGAATCGGCTTTCGTCGAAGCGGCAATCACTACTATAAACCGGGTTGCGCCACTTGTTCCGCCTGCGTGCCTGTGCGTATACCGTGCAGAGATTACTCATTCAGCAGATCAAACAAACGACTTGCCAAAAAGCACAAAGACACTAAAACCATAGTCAGGCAACCGGAATTCAGGGAGGAGCACTACCGTTTATACGAGCATTATATCAATCACAAACATAAAGACGGAGATATGTACCCGCCATCGAGAGAGCAATACGAGTCCTTTATTGTTGAAACACCAAGGTCGACACAGTTTATCGAATTTTGGCAACATGGCTGTCTGATTTCAGTGGCAGTCGTTGATCAACTGCAAGATGGCATTTCAGCGATTTACACCTTCTACGACCCTGACTATAACAACATAAGCCCTGGCAAGTACGCCATACTGTGGCAAATTGAATACACAAAAAAAATGGGGAAACCTTATCTATACCTGGGGTACTGGATAAAAAACTGCCAAAAGATGAGTTACAAAATCAACTTCCGACCAATTGAGTTGTTTGCCAGGGGCAAATGGACCCGGATTACCTGATCCGGAAACCGCAACCGGCGGCCGCGTGTTTTTCCTGGGCTTGTCCCGAGCACGAGGCTTTCAATTTCTGTCATTTACTGGTATATTTCCGCGCGATTAATCAAACGTCCAAACCGGATCAAGTTATTTCATTGGGGTTCTTACTTAATGTCGAAAGAAGATGTAATTGAAATGGAAGGTACCATTGTTGACACCCTTCCAAATACAATGTTCCGCGTCGAACTGGAAAACGGCCACATTGTCACTGCCCACATTTCAGGAAAAATGAGAAAAAACTACATCAGGATCCTGACCGGCGATAAGGTGAAAGTGGAAATGACGCCGTACGACCTGAGCAAGGGTCGCATCGTCTACAGAGCAAAATAGCAGCTGGCATACTGCATTTTATCCGGGTTTTCATATCCGTACTACCGAATTTCAGACCGGATGCACGCCTGATTTCAGTTCGGCTTTTCCGCCATAACTTTCCAGCCAAAGCTTTTCGGCCAATATTTTTTAACCAAAAAAAAGGGGGGACAGCCAACCACCCTTTTCGTCCTGAACCCGCCAGGCACTTCTTCTATCCCCAGGCAATCAATTGACCGGCTCGGCCTCGTGATGAACACACTCATAAGCGATATCACCGTCCCGCACCAGGATACGAACCTCACCGCCACCTTCTGACAGCTCGCCAAACAGAATTTCCTCTGCCAACGGCTTTTTGAGTTTTTCCTGAATCAGCCTGGCCATTGGCCTGGCACCCATTTTTTCGTCATAGCCGTTATCGGCAAACCACAGCTTCGCTTCTTCATCAATATGCAACACTACTCCCTTGTCATCCAGTAACGCTTGAAGCTCGACAATAAACTTGTCTACCACGTGAGCAATCACTGTACGACTTAACGGCGCAAATTGAATAATGGAATCCAGACGATTTCTAAACTCCGGAGAAAACAGCCTGTTCAATGCCTCCATTCCGTCTGTACTGTGATCCTGCTCGGCAAAGCCCATTGTACGCCGACCGGTAATTTCTGCACCCGCATTGGTGGTCATCACCAATATCACGTGCCTGAAATCCGCTTTCCTGCCATTGTTGTCGGTCAGGGTTCCGTGATCCATAACCTGCAACAAGAGATTAAATACCTCCGGATGCGCTTTCTCTATCTCGTCGAGCAACAAGACACAGTGGGGATTTTTGGTAATTGATTCGGTTAACAGTCCTCCCTGGTCATACCCTACATACCCGGGAGGTGCACCAATCAACCTGGAAACAGTATGACGCTCCATGTATTCCGACATATCGAAGCGCACAAGCTCAACTCCCAGCACTTTGGCCAGTTGCCGGGTCACCTCTGTTTTACCGACACCTGTCGGGCCGGCAAACAGGAATGCGCCATCCGGCTTGTCTGCCGATTTCAAACCTGCTCTCGCAAGTTTGATGGCAGTAGCCAATGCAGTAATCGCCTCATCCTGACCAAACACAACCATTTTCAGGTCACGTTCGATGTTACGCAAGATATCTTTGTCAGAAACCGATACACTTTTGGGCGGAATCCGCGCAATACTCGCTACAATTTCCTCTATGGCAGATACGCCAATGACTTTCTTACGTTTGGACTGGGGCCTCAGCCGCTGACTGGCACCCGCTTCATCAATCACATCAATCGCCTTGTCCGGCATATGACGGTCAGAGATATATTTATTGGCCAACTCTGCGGCGGCCCTGAGCGCCTTGTCTGTGTATTTGAGTTCGTGGTGCTGCTCAAACTGGGGCTTCAAGCCCTTCAAAATCAGGTAGGTATCATCGACATCAGGCTCCAGAACGTCAATCTTCTGGAACCGTCTCGCCAGAGCACTGTCTTTTTCAAATATTCCCCGAAACTCGGTAAACGTAGTGGAACCGATGCACCTGATGCCACCGGAGCTCAACAAGGGTTTTAACAGATTGGAGGCATCCATTACCCCGCCAGAAGCCGACCCGGCACCTATGATGGTGTGAATTTCATCAACAAACAGGATGGCGTGCTCCTGCTTTTTCAACTCGGCCAAAAGCGCCTTGAAACGCTTTTCAAAATCCCCCCGATACTTGGTGCCGGCCAATAGCGCCCCCAGATCCAGTGAATAGACCACGGCACCAGCAATGATATCGGGAACATTTTCTTCAACAATCTGTTTGGCCAGACCCTCGGCGATGGCCGTTTTGCCCACACCGGCCTCACCTACAAGCAAGGGGTTGTTTTTCCGCCTGCGGGAAAGAATCTGAATCACACGTTCTACTTCTTTTTCACGACCAATCAATGGATCGATTCTTCCATTACGTGCCTGCTCATTCAGGTTTGATGCGTACAATTCGAGTGGGCTGCCAGCCCCGTTTTCATCCGCATTCTCCTCAGTGCTGTCAGCCGCTTCCGGTGAAGAGTTACCCTCGCCGTTCCCTGGCACCCTGGAAATACCATGAGAAATAAAATTCACTACATCGATACGGGCAATATTCTGTTTTTTCAATACATAGGCAGCCTGGCTTTCCTGCTCGCTGAAAATGGCAACAAGTACGTTGGCTCCTGTCACCTCTTTCTTGCCTGAAGACTGTACGTGAAAAACGGCTCTTTGAAGCACCCTTTGGAAACCCAGGGTGGGCTGCGTTTCACGCTCACTGTCATCAGGCGGAATCAGGGGCGTGGTCGAGTCAACAAATTCAACCAGTTCCTGGCGCAATTTCCGGATATCCGCGCCACACGCATTTAACACCCGGGTCGCTGCGTCATTATCCAGCAGCGCAAGCAACAAATGCTCTACAGTCATAAATTCGTGCCGCTTGTCACGAGCACTTTTAAATGCTGCATTTAATGTAAATTCGAGGTCTTTACTCAACATATTTGTTACCCTAATACCAAGTCAGTCTGCTCTTTCAATTTCACATAGCAACGGGTGCTCACAATCGGAAGAATACTGGTTTACCAGAGCTGCCTTTGTTTCTGCTATATCTCTGGTAAAAATACCACATACCGCCCGTCCCCGAGTATGAACAACCAGCATCACCTGCGTTGCCATTTCTTCATTCATGCCAAAAAACTTCATTAACACCTCGACCACAAAGTCCATCGGGGTGAAATCATCGTTCAATAATATCACGTTAAAAAGCGACGGTTTTTTGGTCTTTGGTTTTTTCTGAGGAGCAACAACACCCTGGTCGAAATCAGGCTCACCATTCTCATGCCCTTCCTGATTCAATATTAGTAGATTTTTATCAAAATTACTCATGGTATCCAATTATATTTTGCCAATATTCAAAGTGACTCACAATAGCAGAAAAATGGATGAAATTAACGCCACCCATACTTCTCGTTATACCCCGAAATTCTTAAAAGACGGACTAATATTAAGAAAAAATTCCGCATCCATGCTTCGGACTACATTGTACTCCAAGCGCGAGACAAGGAAAAATCGAGATGCGAATTGGCTGAAGGCCGTAACAAGATAAACGAAAAAACGTCAAAATACAGTCTTTCAGGCGATGACTGGAACAAAATGAGCAATCTGACACCAAATACGCAGATAAACCCGGTTACAACTCTTGACTAAGCAGGTGGAATAGTAAAAAGTAAGAGTGGCAATTATAAAATCGGGACTACCACCGAGGCGCCCCATCAAGACGCCAATAAAAACTTGATGAAAAAAATAAAAAACCTGTTCATAAAAACAACTAGAATCATTCTGCCAACCGGCGAATAGACAAGGGGACTCAAACTATGCCAAGTGGAAAAGTTAAGTGGTTCAATAACGCAAAGGGCTATGGCTTCATCATAGAAGATGGCGAATCCGAGGATTTGTTCGCTCACTTCTCTTCCATTCAGACCGAAGGATACAGAACTCTCAAGGCCGGGCAAACTGTGACCTTTGAAAAACAGCCGAGCGGCAAAGGTATGCACGCTGTCAATATTTTCCCTGCACTGGAAACCGGCAAACCGGCAAACCTGGAGGCAAACAATAAACCGGTCGGACAAACGGAGGTATCCGGCAACCTGTATGAACTCGGGCCGAAAAAAGCAGTAGGCGCCTGAACGCTGTCGACCCGGAACCCAAACGGGTCGCTTTCCCTTTCGGGGTGCGTCTGGCAGTCTGCCTGTTTTCATATCCCTGTATGCCTGAATCCCATCATACAGGGATATGGAGCCGGCTTTGCCCGATTCTACCCGATTTGCAAGTGCTCCCTTATGCCGCAGATCATTCTGTTTAACAAACCTTGCAACATGCTTTCCCAGTTTACCGATTCTCAAGGTCGGGACACACTGGCCAGGTATATAAATGAAAAAGGGCTATACGTTTGTGGTCGTCTTGACTATGACTCCGAGGGACTGCTGTTACTAAGCGATACCGCAAGGCTCCAGCACCTTGTTGCGCACCCTGACAACAAAAAATACAAGCGATACTGGGTGCAGGTGGAAGGAACCATCGGAGATGAGGCAATTCAGTCCTTGCGGGACGGCGTGTTACTCAAGGACGGTTTAACCCTCCCCGCCCGGGCACACAAAATATCCGCACCTCCAGTCTGGCCAAGAAATCCCCCCATACGCGTTAGAAAAACCGTCGAGGACAGCTGGATCGAGCTGGCAATCAGAGAGGGCAGGAACAGACAGGTAAGAAGGATGACAGCAGCGGTGGGCTTTCCCACACTCAGATTAATCAGACATCAGATTGATCAATGGAAACTGGGCCAGCTTCAGCCCGGCGAATTTATCACGGAACGGATTAACCTGCCCGATACGGTAAGGGCGAGGACGCCAACCAGGCCAAATAAACACAGGCGTTTTCACTCTCGGAGAAACAGGCCGGGATAGGCGAGCTGGATTACCCTGCGTAAACCACCCCGCATAACATTCCCGTACAAGCAGCCAGACAATGATATCGACACCAGGTTCCACAGTTGCATCCCCACTGTTTCTATGGAATAGAGATTAGTGTTAAAATTGCCCACCCTATTTCCAGCTAACCAGGATTATCTCATTGGCTCAACACGTTATTGTCGGAATGTCCGGAGGCGTTGACTCCTCTGTTTCCGCCCTGCTTCTGAAAGAACAGGGCTATCATGTAGAGGGTTTGTTCATGAAAAACTGGGACGAGGACGATGGCACGGAATACTGTACTGCGATAGCTGACCTGGCCGACGCCCAGGCCGTCGCCGACCGGATAGGTATCCGGTTACATTGTGCCAATTTCGCCGCTGAATACTGGGATCGTGTTTTCGAGCATTTTATAGAAGAGTACAAGGCTGGCAGAACTCCCAACCCGGATATACTGTGCAACAAGGAAATCAAGTTCAAGGCCTTTCTGGATTACGCTATCACGCTCGGCGCTGATTACATTGCCACCGGTCATTATGTTCGAAAAAAGGAAATAGAAGGGAGAACCTGTTTGCTCAAGGGGCTCGACCCGGGCAAAGACCAAAGCTACTTCTTACATGCAGTGGAGCAGTCCAGAATAGAGAAAACACTGTTTCCCGTTGGTGATATGGAAAAGTCGTCGGTCAGGGAAGTGGCGAAGCGACACCAACTGGAAACATGTAACAAAAAAGACAGTACCGGAATCTGTTTTATCGGTGAGCGAAAGTTTCGAGACTTTTTAAAACAGTATATTCCGGCACGACCCGGCAACATAGTGACTCTTGAGGGTGATATTATCGGCACACACCAGGGGCTGATGTATCACACCATAGGACAACGCCAGGGTCTTGGTATAGGAGGGCTTGACGGTTACAGCGAGGCTCCCTGGTTTGTTGCTGACAAGAACCTGGAACGAAATGAGTTGATTGCAGTACAGGGCACCAATCACCCGGCGTTGTTTAAATCGGGATTGCTGGCATCGGAAATAGCCTGGATAAACGGCAAATCCCCGGATTTTCCCGTGGAACTAAACGCAAAAATCCGCTACCGGCAAGCAGATCAGGCATGTACCTTGCACCAGGCCGCCGACGGACGATATGCAGTGACTTTTTCAAACAGGCAAAGGGCCGTTACGCCCGGGCAATCTGTCGTATTTTACGACCAGGATGTCTGTTTGGGTGGCGGTGTTATAGAAGACACTATTGACTAACCAGAACCAGAACCAGAACCAGAACCAGAACGGAGCACACCACCTTGAGCCATTCACTGGTAGATCAGACTCTCGCACTTGCCGGCATTTTCCAAACCGCCGCTTTGGTGCGCCAGATTTCTCACGAAGGAACCTGTCACCCGGCATCATTCGAAACATCCATCAACAGCATTTACATTCTTTCTCCGGAAACCACGATTGATGTCTATGGCACAAGCCAGAATCTCAACTACGGACTGCGCGAACTGGTTGATGCACTCGGACAGGACAGTGACAGGCAAAACGTTGAAATCATCCGGTACGTGTTAAACCTGATTCATCTGGAAAACAAACTCAGAAAAAATACCGAAATGCTTGCCCTTATTGGCAACCGGATAAGCCAGGCGAAAGATCAGGTCAGGCATTTCGGTATCCAGCACAGCAACGTTATTAAAAACCTGGCATCCATTTATTCAGACACCATCAGCACATTCAATCTGAGAATCCAGGTAACCGGGCAATCTCAACACCTGAAAGTCAATGATAATGCAGATAAAATTCGTGCACTGTTATTGGCCGGCATTCGCTCCGCCATGCTGTGGAGACAACTGGGGGGAAGGCGATGGCACCTGATTTTCAAAAGAAAGGCCATTTGGCAAGAAGCCAGACAGATCATCAAAACCAACCTGAATTCCTGATGACATTTCCGGCTCGTTTATTAACTCATCGAACCACACTCACACCCATTGATTAGATAAAGGCTTTCACCATGCAACTGAACTCACTCACCGCACTTTCTCCCCTGGATGGCAGATATGGCAGCAAAATTAAAGAGCTGCGGCCCTTTTTCAGCGAATATGGCCTGATCAAGTATCGGGTAGAAGTCGAAGTCAAATGGTTGCAGGCACTGGCGAACCAACCGGAAATCAGGGAAGTACCTGCTTTTTCAGATGAAGCCAACGATATTCTGAACAGCCTGGCAAACAATTTTACCGAGGCAGACGCCTACAGGATAAAAGAAATTGAAACAGGCCCCGGCGGCACCAACCATGACGTAAAGGCGGTGGAATACCTTATCAAGGAGAAAATCACCGGCAATAGCGAACTGGAGCAGGTAAAAGAATTTGTGCATTTCGCCTGCACCTCCGAAGATATCAACAATCTTTCCCATGCGCTGATGCTTAAATCCGGTATCCAACAGGTTGTGTTGCCCTGGCAAAACAAGGTTCACGATGGCATTGCACAACTGGCCAAGCAGTATGCCGAAGTGCCGATGCTTTCCCGTACCCATGGTCAAACCGCGTCACCCACCACCGTTGGCAAAGAGCTGGCGAACGTGGCAGCCAGGCTCAAGCGCCAGATAAGCCAGCTGGAAAATGCAGAATACCTGGGCAAAATAAATGGCGCGGTAGGCAATTACAACGCTCATCTGTCCGCTTACCCCGATTTCGACTGGGAACAATTCGCCAGCAATTTCGTCACAAGCCTGGGGATTACCTGGAACTCCTACACTACACAAATCGAACCGCACGACTACATCGCAGAACTGTTTGATACCCTGTGCCGCTTTAACACCATATTGATTGATTTCAATCGTGACATCTGGGGTTATATCTCTCTTGGCTATTTCAGGCAAAAGCCGGTAGCCAACGAAGTCGGCTCTTCCACCATGCCACATAAAGTCAACCCCATTGACTTCGAAAATTCCGAAGGAAACCTGGGCATTGGCAATGCCATCATGCAACACCTGGCGATGAAACTGCCTGTTTCCCGCTGGCAGAGAGACCTGACTGACTCTACCGTTTTACGCAACCTGGGTGCCGGCGCTGGTTATTCCACTATTGCCTATCAATCCACCCTGAGAGGAATGGCAAAGCTCGAAATCAATACTGACCGACTGGCCGAAGACCTTGATCAGGCATGGGAAGTGTTGGCAGAGCCGATTCAAACCGTCATGCGCCGCTACAACATCGCCAATGCCTATGAAAAACTGAAAGAGCTGAGCCGGGGCAACACTATGGATAAAAACAAGGTACAGGCTTTTATCGAGACACTGGACATACCCGCCGAGGCAAAAGCGTACCTCAAGGCCCTTACGCCCGCGACCTATACCGGTAATGCAGCCTCTCAGGCCAGGAACATTTAACAGCCAACACCCTGTAAACCGATGCCTGATCAGCCGCTTTTTGACAGCCACACTTGTCACAACAGGTGACTGATCCGGTCACCATGATGTAAAGGATGCAACAGATGCTCAGCCTGATCGGCGAAATACCGGTAGACGTTTTCCTCAAAGAATACTGGCAAAAAAAACCTTTACTTATCCGAAATGCCATTCCCGACTTCAAAAGCCCGGTTACCAAACGGAATTTGTTCGAAATGGCGGGTGAGGAAATGGTAGAGTCGAGAATTATTCTGGAGAACCATGACAATCGGGCCTGGCAACTTGACAATGGCCCTTTTTCTTCCCAAAAGCTGTCCAATATGCCGAAGGAAAAATGGACATTGCTGGTTCAGGGGCTTGATCACTGGGTCGCCGAAGCGGCAGACCTGCTCGACCATTTTCGGTTTATTCCCAACTGGCGCATTGACGACATCATGGCCAGCTATGCCCCGCACCTCGGCAGCGTAGGCCCTCACTACGATCAATATGACGTATTTCTTGTTCAGGCAGAAGGTCAAAGGCATTGGCGAGTCGGCCAACACTGTGATGAAAATACGCCGCGACTGACGGGTACACCGCTACGAATTATCAAGGAATTTGAAGAAACTGATCGCTGGTTACTCAACCCCGGCGATATGCTTTATCTGCCACCGGGAGTAGCCCACTTCGGTATCGCACAAGGAGAATGTATTACTCTGTCAGTCGGCTTTCGCAGCCCGACTGATGAAGAAATGATCAATGATTATTGCTACTACGTCACCGAGCGGATTCGTACCCCGACTCACCTGAAAGACGCAAACCTGTCACAACAGGCCGAGTGTGGCGAGATCACAGCGGATTCTCTGCGCAATGTAAAACAAATACTTAAAGACCGCCTGCTGGATGACACAAGCATCGCTCGCTGGTTCGGCAGTTATATCACTACGCCAAAATCAGAGGATATTGTCATCGAGGCAGAGCAGCAGATTTCCGTTGCCAATCTGCAAGAATTGCTGGTCAAGTCGGAACACCTTTACTGGAACGAAGGCTCCCGGTTCAGTTTTATCCTGGATCCTGACCATATTTACCTGTTCGCAGATGGTGTGGAATTTCGTATGGAGAAGTCACTGTCAACCATACTGAAGCGTCTTTGTGCCGGAAGAAAAACCGCAGTGTCTGCACTCTCCTCTGCCCTGACAAACCCGGCGTTCCTGTCTCTTTTAGTTGAACTCTACAACCAGGGAAGTATTTACCTTGATTCATACGATGATTGACCCGGCGTTTGACATCGACGAGTTTCGAGGCGAGAACCTCCCCGATGCAATAAAACAGTTGAGACAACAGGTGTTCATAGGGGAGCAAAATGTCCCTGCCGAACTGGAGTGGGATGAGCTTGACCCTGTTGCCATTCACATCGGTATCCGGGAAAAAAACGGCAATCACTATATCGGTTGTGCCCGGTTCCTGGAACCATCACCGGGCACGGTCATTATAGGCCGGATGGCCGTTATCCCTGGCAATCGACGTGGCGGCTGTGGTCGGCAACTGCTACATCATGCCATAGCACGCGGTTTTGACCACTTCCATTGTCATACCATCAACCTGAGTGCGCAGGTAACCGCCATCCCCTTTTATCAAAACAGCGGTTTTCTCTGTGTTTCGGAGGAATACATCGAAGCAGGCATCCGCCACCGAAAAATGACACTGCCCTGTATCAACAACCTGCTCGGTGCATTACAGGACAACCGGCTTTCCGCACACCTGCCCACTCCCTTTCATCATGGCGCCGACACCCATGCCTGGTTTTTCTCGACCCCGGATTTATCCTCCGAACTTCTCACCGCATTTGCGATACAGGCCCGAGACAGCATCGAAATATATGACCCGGCTCTAAACCCGGATATTTTCGATAGCGAGCTGCTCACAGAGTACATTTCAAAGATGGTTCGTCAGTCAAGGTATGCACAGGTTCGGATTCTGGTGAAGGATGACAAGAGTATTGCACAATCGCACCACGCTCTGGTAGAACTCGCCAAACGGCTACCGTCCGGAATCCGGATTCAAACAGGCCACCCGGACTTCCCTGACCCTGGCCCGGCTTTTGTCCTGGTGGATCGAAACATGCTGATGTTTCGAAAAGATCCGGGCAGCCCGGAAGGGTTTGCAAACTTCAGTCGACCCGATACAGTCAGACAACTGAGAGACAGCTTCGATGATATGTGGAAGCGATCTCGTCGATCCCGGGAACTGAATACCTTTGGTCTGTAACCCGAATCGGCAGTTTTACCTGGTTGACGCTGACAAGCGCTGGTATTCGTCTATACTCAAGCCTGTATTCCATATTTCTGGAAGCACATTCAGATCACATAAACAAGCCTGATTTCAAACTATTCAGGGCCGCTACTGACAGGTGAAATAGTAACAACCAGCCATGCTACCTCTCGTCACCATAACTCTTATAGTGTTGCTCATTGCCGGATCGATCGTTGTTGTCACTATTTCCCAGGCCAGAGAACAGGCACAACTCAAAGCCGTTCGCGATGCCCGCACACTTGCGAACAGATACAGACGACTCAAGCGCATATTGAACGAAGTACCCGATCAATATCTGGCAAAGGAAATACGGCTGCTGCTTTTGGAAAGAAGCATTGATACACTCAACGAAATCAAGCAGATAAAAGGCAAGGAATTTCAACTCCAGAGCCAACTGGATGAAGACAAACAGCTTGTCAGGCAGTTAAAAGGCACGACTAAAAGTGAAAAGGCAGTACCTGTCGTTGACGAAAAGAAGGCAGAGGAAATACGCAAGCTGCTACGAGTGGTGATCAATTTCATCATAAATCAACAGAAAAAAGGAATTATTACTGCCCGGTCGGCCAATTTACACATCAACAGTTCGAAATATTACATAGTCAAGCTAAAGGCAGACCTGCATGAAAACAGGGCCAACGCCGCAATGAAAATTGGCAAACTTCGAACTGCGATTCACCATTATAACAGCGCAATTTCTGCGCTCGAAGTAATGAAGAACGTTCCCGCTGCACAGGATGCCATTCTGGCATTACGAAAAAAAATTAATAAAATCAAGAAAGTTGTCAATAAAACCAGCACAACAACGGCAAGTAAAACAGCAAAAGACAAGGAATGGGATAACTATATGGAAGACGATGGCTGGAAAAAGAAAAACACCTATGATGATTAGGCAGGATAGTTCTCTGTCAGACAAATGCTCAGCCGACCATTCTGAAAAAACAAAGTGTTCCCCTGTTCCGGATTGGGATTGCGTCAGTTAGTGAGTTAAACTGTTACGGAAAGTGAGTCAGAAAGGGAGCAGTAGCATGATTTTCGATGAGTATATGTTAAAATCCAAAGTTAAAACCCATAGCAATTGTCCCTACAATACCGGGAAACGTCACTTCGATCTGCAACTTCTTTACGCCAGCCCCGTCACCTTGCACATGGTGGCTGACGCCCTGGTTCAAAAATACCTTGAATCGAACATCACCCACATTGCAGTGGTCGCTCCTTACGGGTTGACACTGGGTTCGATAATGGCCTATTCACTAGCACGACCTATGGTAATACTTCACGCTTCGGGGGAGCTGCCCGGCGACTGGTACACCCAGGACATTTACAACAGCAAGCGTACGATAAGCCTGGGCAAGCACATTGATCTGACCGGCACCAACGTATTGCTTTTTGATGATGTCATCCGGACTGGTGAAACCCTGGTGGCCGCATCAACGCTGATAAAAAAGGCAGGCGGAGAAGTAACCGATGCCTGCTGCATTGCAATTGCATCTGAATTTGGCGGTGCTTCGACCGCACAGGAGTTAGGTATAAACCTGACCAACCTCCTTGCTTTCCAGGCCTGACTCAAACTCGACAACATTGACCGCGTCGATAATAGCCGCTGCCGGAATAGCAGTCGCAGCCGGGATAGCAGTCGCAGCCCGGTCAACGTTGCCGTGCGTAACGGTCTGTCCGTCTGCATGTTCATATGCCGCCCTCTGAACGGAACGGTCAATCGCCAGGTTTTTAAAATCAAACAGGCTTGTGTCTGCCAACTGGGTGGGAGCCACATTTTGCATGGCACTGAAAATGGACTCTATCCGACCAGGATGGCTTTTCTCCCAGTCCTTCAACATGGCTTTAATGTTTTGTCTTTGCAGATTTTCCTGCGAGCCACATAAACTGCATGGGATAATCGGGTAGTTTTTCAGGTCGGCAAAACGCTTGATATCTCTTTCGCGACAATACGCCATTGGCCGTATCACAATATTTCTCTTGTCATCAGACAGTAATTTGGGCGGCATGCCACTTAACCTGGAGCCATAAAACATATTGAGGAACATGGTTTCGACAATATCATCCTTATGATGACCCAGGGCTACCTTATTGGCGTTTATTTCTTCCGCAAATGAATACAGTGTTCCCCTGCGAAGCCTGGAACAAAGGCCGCACATGGTTTTGCCTTCGGGGATTTTTGAGGCCACTACCGAGTAAGTGTCACGGTTGACGATATAATACTCGATGCCCAGTCTATCCAGATACTCAGGCAGAACATGCGCGGGAAAACCGGGTTGTTTCTGATCCAGATTAACCGCCACCAGATCAAAATGAACCGGCGCACTTTTTTGCAGGCTCATCAGTATTTCAAGCATCGTATAGCTATCAGCCCCACCGGACAGGCAAACCATGACCCGATCACCCTGCTCGATCATATTGAAGTCGGAAATGGCACGCCCGGCGTTGCCGCGCAGTTTTTTCTGGAGTTTGTTGAAATTATACTTTTCTTTCACCGCTGAATTCATACATCAGTAACCACATTGATCAATAACCACACAATAACCGGCAAACACAACAGTCAGCAACCACAACAGTCGGTAACCACAACGATCGACAGCCACAATGATAAAGTCGAGAAGCCCGGTCGCGAATTATACACTACCTGATGCCGGCCGAACGATCCATCCCACCTGTTTTTTTTTGCCTTTATCACGCTCTTTGCTACTATCACTACAAGCAAACCAACAAACAGCCAGACCAGATCATCACAAGACGCTGTAACCGGCAATTCGCAGCGGAACTTCAGGTTAAAGCGAGAACCTTTTATGCTGACAAAACACAGAAATCTGTACCATCGATCATATCAACCCGGGATGATTGGAGAAAAGCCATTATGAACACTGCGAGAAAACCAGGGAAGAGAGAACTCAATCGGCAAAACAATCAAAAAGCGATTCTTGACGCTGCCAGAGACTGTTTCAGCGAGGCAGGATTCGACAAGGTCACTGTCAGGGATATTATCAGAAGAACCTGTCTTGCATCCGGTACCTTCTATAATTACTACCCGGATAAAAAGTCGATCTTTCTGGCTCTTACAGAAAACTATATGGCCCGGCTGAATCACCATCTTGACCAGCTTTGCCCGCAAACATCAGACCTCAACGCACTTATCCGGAGTTATTACCTGGCCATTTTTACCGCTGTTTCCGAAGATCCTGTTGTCTATCAACTGGTATACGCAAACGAAACCATAGTGCAGGAAATCAGTGGTGCCAGTATTTTTGGCAAGACCCAAACCAACCTGGAGTCCGCGATTAACACAGCAATTGAATCCGGTACCTTGCCAGCCATTGATACCGGGCTCTTGATCGCCTCGTTTTGCGGCATAGGCAGTGAAATCGGGCTCCGCCTTTCCAAAACCGGAGGCGATCCGAAGCGCGCCGCGCACTTTGCAACGCTGCTCTTTACGGGAGGAGTCGACCAGTTATCAAAACTGGATAGTTGACCGGAAACGGTGGTCTCTTCGCTGCCCATGTCATGTGTCGCATTCGTGTTCAGGCCTCGCGGCCAGCCCGCATTCATCCTTGACATGGGTCATAGACTGCCCCCCGTTCCGTTTTTATAAAATGACGCGAGTCTTTGAATATATTTTTTCTTTTCAAGGAGCACCAGTCCCATGATCCCTGATGACGTCGTCGATATATCGCGACTGCAGTTCGCAGCGGTCGCATTGTACCACTTCATTTTCGTTCCCCTCACACTTGGCATGACCTTTCTCCTTGCGATTATGGAGTCGGTCTATGTTATGACCGGAAAACAGGTCTACAAAGACATGGTCATGTTCTGGGGAAAACTGTTTGGTATCAACTTTGCCCTGGGTGTGGCCACGGGCCTGACCATGGAGTTCCAGTTCGGCACCAACTGGTCGTATTACTCACATTATGTCGGTGATATTTTCGGTGCTCCGCTCGCTATCGAAGGCTTGATGGCATTTTTTCTGGAATCCACCTTCGTGGGCATCTTTTTCTTTGGCTGGGATCGGTTAAGCAAGGTCTCACACCTGGTTGTCACCTGGCTGATGGCGCTGGGAACAAACTTTTCTGCGTTGTGGATTCTGGTCGCCAATGGCTGGATGCAAAATCCGGTTGGTGCGCAATTCAACATTGAGACCATGCGCATGGAAATGACCAGCTTCGCCGAGGTGCTGTTCAACCCGGTCGCGCAAGTCAAATTCATCCATACCGTATCAGCCGGCTATGTGGCCGGTTCCATGTTTGTACTGAGCATCAGTGCCTGGTACCTGTTGAAAGGACGTGACATCGGTTTTGCCAAACGCTCTTTTGTCATCGCGGCGGGGTTTGGCATGGCATCCATCCTGTCAGTCATCCTGCTGGGCGATGAAAGCGGTTACGAAGCCGGTGAGGTGCAGAAAGCCAAACTGGCCGCCATCGAAGCAGAATGGCATACCGCTCCACCACCGGCGCCCTTTACTGTTGTCGGATTTCCTGATCAGGAAGACAGGGAAACTCACTATGCACTCAAAATTCCCTACCTGATGGGCCTCATTGCTACCCGCTCTTTTGATGAGGAGGTACAGGGCCTGAATGATATTATTGCCGAGAACGAAGGCCGTATACGCAACTCCAGGCAGGTCTACGCATTGTTCGAAAAAATCCGCAAGGGTGAAGCATCAGCAGAAGAAATCCAGCAGTTTGACGACACCCGAAAAGACTTCGGTTATGCACTCCTCCTGAGGCAGTACGCTCCCAATGTTGTTGATGCAACCGAAGAACAGATCAGGGCAGCGGCTGAAGCATCCATCCCGCACGTTGCCCCCATTTTCTGGTCGTTCCGGGTCATGGTTGCAACCGGTTTCGCCATGCTCCTGATTTTTGGTCTGGCATTTCTTTATACCGCACGCCGCAGCGTGTTTAAAAAGCGCTGGTTCCTGTGGCTTTGCCTGCTCAGTCTCCCCCTGCCCTGGGTCGCCATCGAGACTGGCTGGATGGTGGCAGAGTTTGGTCGTCAACCCTGGGCGGTCGGCGAAGTCCTGCCCATAGCTACAGCAGTCTCGTCACTGACTTACAGTGATGTACTGTCCAGTCTGATCGGCTTCGTCCTGTTCTACACCGTTCTGTTAACCATCGAAATATATCTGCTTCAGAAATTTGCACGTATTGGTCCGAGTAGCTTGCATACCGGTCGTTACCACCACGAGCAGCCGGGGGGAAGAATGTACCACACGCCTTCCACCGACCCGGGCTCAGAGTTACTGTAAGGAGAGGATGTTATGGAATTTATTGATTACCCTACGTTAAAGTTTGTGTGGTGGGTGCTGGTCGGTGTGCTGTGGTTGGGCTTTGCCTTGACCGAAGGTTTTGATATGGGCGTTGGCATGTTGCTGCCATTTGTGGGCAAAACCGATGAGGAACGCCGCGTCGCGATTAACTCGGTAGCACCACACTGGGATGGCAATCAGGTCTGGTTGATTCTGGCTGCAGGGGCTATTTTCGCCGCATGGCCCATTGTCTATGCCACCACTTTCTCCGGTTTTTACCTGGCATTGATGATCATGCTGTTTTCACTGTTTTTCCGCCCGGTCGGGTTTGACTACCGTTCCAAACTGGAAAGCAAACAGTGGCGTAACACCTGGGATTGGGGATTGTTTATCTCCGGTGTCGTGCCACCACTGATTCTGGGCGTGGCTTTTGGCAACCTGTTTCTGGGTGTGCCATTCCACTACGACGAGTACCTGCGCTCCACATACGATGGCAACTTCTTCGGCCTGTTGCACCCGTTCGCTGTTGTATCCGGCTTGTTGGCAATCAGCATGTTTGTAATGCATGGTGGCGCCTATCTCATGATGCGCAGCAGTCACGAAGTGTACGCTCGTACTCGCCAATTCACTCAATGGGCAGCACTGGCAGTTTTGGTACTGTTTGTTGCGGAAGGTATCTGGATGTGGCTGGGCATTGACGGCTACGTTATCACCAGTGTCATTGATCAGGCGGCCCAGCCCAACCCGTTGGGCAAATCGGTTGAAGTTGTCGAAGGAGCATGGTTTGACAACTATGGAAAATACCCGTTGACCATGATAGCGCCGGTTGTTGGTATCGTTGGAGCCCTGGGGGCTTTTCTCATGGCCCGCTTCAGGTTGGCCGGTGGAGCCTTTGCATGCACCACCCTGAGCATGTTTGGCATTATCCTGACCGGCGCATTTGCATTGTTCCCATTCATTTTGCCATCAAGCACTCAACCCGGGCACAGCCTGACCATATGGGATGCTGCATCGAGTGAATTGACATTGAGCATTATGTTTGTAGCAACAATATTGTTTGTTCCGGTTATTTTGTACTACACCATCTGGTGCTATGCCAAACTCTGGGGCAAATATACTGTTGAAGACATTCGTGCCAACGAGCACTCACTGTACTAAGGAGGTTGATCATGTGGTATTTCGCCTGGATTCTCGGCGTATTGCTTGCCTGCTCTTTCGGCATCATTAATGCGATGTGGCTGGAGTTCCATGGTCTGGATGACGACGAGTAGTATCCTTTAGTGTCCAGGGCTGACCAGGCGGTTCCCGCCTTTCTCAAGGCCCAAAAACCGCTGGCAGGTGCCTGTTTGAAGCTGTCAGTAGGTCTGGGCCTGCTCTCCGGTCTGTTGCTGATTGCACAGGCATGGTGCCTTGCCAAAGTCATTGATGCCGTGATTTTTCACCATGCAGGGTTGGATGCTGTCAGCCTGTATCTCGTGGTATTGCCGGTCATATTCCTGTTGCGAGGCGGGTTGAACCAGGCCTCGGAACAGGCTGCCATTACCGGCGCCATACGGGTCAAGCGGGATTTACGACAGCGCCTGCATCAAACTCTGTTCGATATCGGCCCCCTCTTTCTGAACAATGAACGCAGTGGTGAACTGGTCAACACCCTGGTTGACGGTGTCGATGCACTGGAAAACTACTACGCCCGTTTTTTGCCTGCGATGTCCCTGGTCGCATTGATTCCCCTGTCCATTCTGGTATTCGTCTTTCCGATTGACCGGGTATCCGGCACTATTTTATTGGTCACCGCACCACTGATTCCCTTTTTTATGATTATGATTGGCAAGGGGACCGAGCGACTGAACAAACGCCAATGGCGTAAACTGGCTCGTATGAGCGCCCACTTTCTGGATATGATTCAGGGGCTCACAACACTTAAACTGTTTAATGCCAGTCGTCGTGAAGCCCGGGTAATTACGCGGATTTCTGATGACTACCGGCGCAGCACCATGTCCGTGCTGCGGGTGGCATTTTTGTCTTCATTGTTGCTGGAATTTTTGTCAACGGTCAGCATCGCAATGGTGGCAGTGCTGATCGGTTTTCGCCTGATGTACGGCGAGATGGACTTCCTTTTCGGTTTTTTCGCCTTGCTGTTGGCCCCGGAGTTCTATCTGCCACTGCGCAGTATGGGAACCCATTATCACGCCCGAATGGAAGCGATAGGAGCAGCAGAAAAAATGCTGGAAGTTCTGGAGCCGGAGAAGGTCAAAGGCAATACAGGTACGCAACCCTTGCTCAAGGCAGGGGGCAGGCCTTCTGCGACTGCTGCCAACCCGGCGTCAGGCACCTCCAATGCGCCTGAAGCTACCAGCCAAACACACATCGGGTTCCACGATGTCTGTTTCGACTATGAACCCGACCGTCCTGCCCTGAACGCTGTGTCATTCGCCATTCAGCCAGGGGAAAATATCGCCATTGTCGGCCCGAGTGGTGCGGGGAAAAGCACACTGATGAACCTGTTACTTGGCTTTATCACCCCCCGGTCTGGCACAATCAACATCAACGGTGTCAGGTTGCAGGGCGATCAGATTGAGGCATGGCGCAGGAAAATCGCCTGGATGCCACAACGAGCCCACCTGTTCCAGGGCTCGATTCGGGAAAATATTGCATTGGGTCGACCTGATGCCAATGACCCCTGTCTCGATCAGGCAATCCAAAGCGCCGCCAGGGCAGCACAAATCGCCGATGACATTGAAAACCTGCCGAAACAATATGACACTCTTGTCGGTGAACGCGGCGCCGGCTTCTCCGGTGGCCAGATTCAACGTATCGCCCTGGCCAGAGCATTTTTTAAAAATGCCCCGGTTATGTTGCTGGATGAACCTACAGCCCACCTGGATCAGGAAAGCGAACAGCGTATCCGGCAAAGCCTGGAAGCACTTGCTCAGGATCGCACGGTCATCAGTATCGCCCACCGCCTGAATACGGTTGAACAGGCTGATCGAATCGTGCTGCTGGATAAGGGCACGGTACTTGCCACAGGCACCCATCAGAGCCTGTTGGCAGAACAGCCCCTGTACGCAGAAATGGTATCACGCTTTCAACGAGGTGAGCCATGAGCCGGGACACCCGAGATAACGATATTCCTGACAACAGTGCCCCTGACAGGAACCCGCCAGCTCGCTCGGCAGGTAGTTGGCGTGTCACGCAAAGGCTGCTGGGGCTAATGCGCCCCTGGTGGGGGTGGATGCTGCTGGGGGCATTGCTGTCCCTGCTCACCACCTTGGCCAATATCAGCCTGATGGCTCTATCCGGCTGGTTTATCGCTACCATGGCCATTGCCGGCGTCACTGGCATCAGTGTGAATTACTTTACCCCCGCCGCAGGCATTCGCGCTTTCGCCATTATCCGTACCGTCGGTCGATATGGAGAGCGATTAATCGCTCACGAAACGACGTTCCGGTTACTGGCCACACTGCGAACCTGGTTTTACCAGCACCTGGAACCCCTGGCTCCGGCTGTTCTGCAAAGCTATCACAGTGGCGACCTGCTCAGTCGGATTCGCGCCGACATTGACGCTCTTGAGAATTTCTACCTGAGAGTTCTTTCACCCATGCTGGTTGCTGCCATTGTCAGCATTTTGCTTCTGTTCTTCCTTTGGCAATTTGACAGCCTGCTGGCCTTGATCGAACTGGTTTTTCTGGCAATTGCCGGAATTGGCATACCCTTGCTGGTCAATCGACTGGCCTGTCAGGCCTCTGCCCGAAGCATAAAAACCAGGTCAGAATTACGCTCGGCAGTGATCGACAGCACACAGGGAATGAGTGAGCTGTTAATCTATGGCGCAGCGGAAAGGCAGAAGGTCAAAGTCAACGATCTGAGCGATCAGTTGCTGTCTGACCAACAGTACCTGGCCAAACTAAACGGCGGTAGCCAGTCCGCGCTGGGACTCTGTGCCAATTTCAGCATGTGGTTTATGCTCCTGGTGGCTATTCCCATGGTTTCCGCCGGCACCCTCGCCCCCGCCAATTCGGCTATGCTGGCACTGTTTGCCCTGGCCAGTTTTGAAGCAATCATGTCGCTGCCTCAGGCATTTCAAACCCTGCCCGGCACCCTGGTTGCCGCCCGCCGGTTGTTCGACATTGTCGACAGCACGCCAGCCGTTCAGGAACCCGTCACCCCCGGGACTATACCCGACAGCTTTGACATAGAGCTGAACAATGTCAGTTTGCGCTATCCTGACAGCCCCCGGCTTGCACTGAAATCGATTGACCTGACTCTCCCCCAGGGCTCACACATCGCTATTGCCGGCCCCAGTGGCTCTGGCAAAAGTACCCTGATCAGTGCATTATTACGTTTCTGGCCATTGGAATCCGGCAGCATCCGTTTCGGGAATATCGGCACTGATCAATTGGACAGTGAAGAATTACGCAGTCAATTTGCCGTTGCAGCCCAGCACAGCACACTGTTTAACAGCACAATCAAACGTAATTTGTTGCTGGCCAACCGCAATGCCAGCGATGAAGAGATCATTGAAGCCTGCAAACTCGCACAAATCCATGACTTTATAGCAACCCTGCCGGATGGCTACGAAACCTGGATTGGCGAGGCGGGACATAAACTGTCCGGTGGACAGATGCGCCGACTCTGTATAGCACGCGCCTTGCTAAAGCCTGCTCGGGTATTAATTCTGGACGAACCTGGAGAAGGCCTGGACAGCGTCACTGAACAGAGCATGCTGCAAGCTATTCTTGAACGAACCAAAAACAAAACAGTAATACTTATTACTCACCACGAGGTTGGCCTGGAGGACATGCACCAGATTCTTCATCTGCATCATGGGTCTGTAATCAACAGGGAAAACCGTCTGCATTAAGCTTGTTTTGGAAAACAGGCTTCTTATATGGTATATAACAGGGCATTTGGTATATAACAGGACACTCCACTGGTGGCCTTGCTGGTAATACCGGCATACTTTCAGCCTGTTTACTACAAACTTACAACAAACATTCAGAAAAATAGCAGACCCCGAAAATGAAAAAACCCCAAAAAAAGGTAAAAAAATGAAGTTTCTCAAGCTGCTTTTATTTGGTGCAGTCCTGTTGGTTATTGTTTTTACCTGCCTGTTGCTGTTCACCGCTTCCCGGGTTGTCAGTGAGCAACCACTGGTGAAAACAGCCGCCGAGCTCAACACAAACAGCGCTGTTCAGGCAAAAAGAGTGGCAAAGCAACTCTACGAGGACTTACTGAAAAAGGATGCCAATCAGCAATTTACCCTGAAGTTGTCAGAGCAGGACGTAAACGGCATAATCGCGCTGGCCACACGCGGCTTTCCAAGGATCAAAGGAAGGGTAAATATCGCTCCTGTAGCGATAATGAGTGCCTTTACCCTGGATGTTCCCGACACGCCATTGGGGAAATATATCAACCTTACTGCAACAATATCCCCTTCATCAAACGGCCTGTCCGTTGATCGTGTTTCTTTTGGCAGCATTGAAATACCGGGCGGCATGGCGCTTGGTTTTCTTGAGACCCTGTTAAACATAGTGATCGATGGCGACTCTTTCGGCACCAAACTGATCAGGGCAGTCGACTCGCTTGCCGTCACCAATTCCACGATTACCCTCAAGTATCACCCGGTTCCCGACTTCAGGCTCGCCATGACCAATACCCGAAAGAAATTTGCAAAAGCACGAAATAATGCGACCACATTTGGCGACCCCAAAGTAGTCAAGGCGTACTATGATCATATTTGCGCATTCCACTCCCAGATTCGCGATATCGGCACACCTCATTTCGGCTACTACCTTGGAACCGCATTTTCACTTGCTGAAAAACGCAGTCATCTCACCGAATCTCCCATAGAGGAGAACAAGGCCGCGCTATTGGCGCTGGCCATATTTCTCGGTTCAGGTAATTTTGATTCGGTTATCGGAGCATTGGATCAGGAAACCTTCGCCAAATGCCAGCCCCAAAAGAGCGCCACGACACTGGCAAACCGAAATGACCTGCGCCTGCATTTTATCTTTTCTGCAGCGCTAAAACTGCTGTCAGACAGCGGGCTGAGTTTCGCTATCGGCGAGTTCAAGGAATTGCTGGATACTCAGCAGGGTGGCTCGGGATTCAGCTATGCAGACCTGGCCGCCGACAGGGCCGGCATTCGCTTTGCCGAACTCAGCCAGGACAAAAACGGTGCACTCAGAGTACAAACAACGGCATCCCGCTTTACCGATGAACAGTTCTTTTTTCCTGATATTGCCGATCTGCCCGAAGGTGTCTCCCGGAAAGACTTCGAACAGGCCGGCGGCATAGACAGTAATAACTACAAGAGTTACCTGGCAACCATTAATCGCAGAATTGAAAAATTACCCTTGTACACAACAGGCAAGTAAACAGAAAAAGAGAGAAAAAAAGAGAAAGAGAAAGGCAAGAGAGTCCCGGGACTCTCCTGCCAGACTGAGTAAGGTGTCAATCGCCTGCTGAGCTTATCCGAGCCTGGCGTTCAGAGCCAGGCTTTTCCTGTCAGTTTTTTCGGGCATAGCCCGGAGTAATCGTCTTGTAAGATACAATCACCGACAACAAGATCAAGGCACCACCAATAGCCAACCGGACAAGGTCTGCCTCTTCCGAGAATAAAACGATGGAAGCAATCACTGCCAGCGGAATATAACCGTTATTCATCACGGCCAGCGTTGCCGGTGACACTTGCTTGCTGCCACTGTTCCACAAATAAAAGCACAGCCCGGAAGCGATCACTCCCAGATACAATAACACTCCGGCTTGCTCACGAGTGATGGTAACATTGGGCCAATCCACCCCGGGGAAGCTGATTACACTGGCGAACAGGGCCGCACCCAGATACATCCAGGCCATATTGCCAGTATTGCTATCCTGATCAGCCCAGCGTTGGTAGTTCCACTGCCCGATTGCGAAAGCGATATTAGCCGCCTGTAAAATCAGAAAACCGATGAGAAAGTCTTCCTGTTCAGGGGTTTTGAAAACAATCACCGCCGCCCCGACTATACTCAACAGAACCGAAATCAACGTGATAGACAGCTTTCCCGGCTCCCGACTGCTTCGGTCAAAAATCGTATTCAGGGCAACCACATAAAAAGGCGTAAAGATGGTGAACACCGCCACCAGGTAACCGGGCAAATACTGGTATGACTGGATATAAGCCAGGTACATAATACCGAACTGCACGACACCCAGAGCCATCAGGCGCAATCGCATTGTCCGCTGTGACACAGTCAGAATAAAAGGTGCAAAGCACAGAAAACACAGAATAAGGCGGATGCTCGCCACCAGGCCCGGATCGAGCCCTGTCAGCTTGCCTTTTATCAACCCGAAAGAAAATGCCCAAATAACTGATACTGCAACCAGACGCCACATGCTGTATACCATCATAATAGTGAAAAAAAAGAGCGCCAATCCTACCCGGTTATCCAGAGCATAGAAAGCCCGATAGCCAACAAATTCAGAGGCAGAAGCGCATAAAGGAAGTTTTCTCTCAGGCAAACTGATAGAATCGGGAAAATTTTCCTGGCCATAACGACACGGCATTTGTATAAAAAACACTTTGGAGAGCAGCATGGCTCGCTTTATCAGCTTTAATATCAATGGCATTCGTGCCCGTCAACATCAACTGGAAGCAATTAGAGAACAACTCGACCCGGATGTCATGGGCTTGCAGGAAACCAAGGTTCACGATGACTCTTTTCCGCTTGCCGATGTGGAATCTCTTGGTTGGCATGTTGAGTATTTCGGCCAAAAAGGTCACTACGGTGTCGCCCTGGTATCCAAAACCCGGCCTGTTTTTGTGCAGAAGGGCTTTCCTGCCGATAATGATCAGGATCAAAAGCGTCTGATTCATTGCCGCTACGAGATTGACGGGCAATCAGTGGACGTACTCAACGGTTACTTTCCTCAGGGTGAAAATGAAA
Source organism: Pseudomonadota bacterium (assembly GCA_002747395.1). Lineage (GTDB taxonomy): Bacteria > Pseudomonadota > Gammaproteobacteria > Pseudomonadales > Oleiphilaceae > LZORAL124-50-18. The sequence continues at coordinate 42,639 of PDPE01000027.1, read as the reverse complement.
ACCATGAAACCAAATTCCCGGCCAAGGCGAAATTCTACGCGGATCTGAACACCTATCTGGACAATGAATTAAAAGGGGCCAAAAATATTATCGTCATGGGAGACATGAATATCTCCCCGGAAGACAACGATATCGGCATTGGCGAAGCAAACCGGAAACGCTGGTTAAAAACCGGAAAATGCTCTTTTCTGCCAGTTGAGCGCGAGTGGTACCAGGCCCTGTTGTCCCGCAATCTGGCCGATACCTACCGCAAGCACTACCCGACCGGTAACGAGACATTCAGCTGGTTTGATTATCGCTCCAAAGGCTTTGCCGATGACCCCAGGCGCGGCCTGAGAATCGATCATATTCTGGCAACCCCGCCTCTGGTTCAGGTGTGTAGCGCAGCAGGTATCAGTTACGAAATCAGAGGCATGGAAAAACCCTCTGATCATGCCCCTGTCTGGTCGGACTTTGATTTGAGCAGGCTGTAAATCCGCTTTGGCACCGGGTAGTTATCGCTTGTCCAGGTAAAGGTAAGAATATACGGCACCGACAAACAAACCGCCACCGACAATATTACCCAGGGTGGCGGGTATCAGGTTGGCTGTGACAAAAGTGAACCAGGTGATCTCCGCCCCCTCGAATATGGCCAGAGGAATAAAAAACATATTGGCGATGCTGTGCTCAAAACCCAGGGTAACGAAGGCCATAACGGGAAACCAGATAGCCAGGATTTTACCGCCAACGGTTTTTGCCGCCATACCTTGCCAGAGAGCCAGACAAACCAGCCAGTTTGCACCCACCCCCTTGATAAAGGTCACCATAAAACCATGACCGGTTTTCCCTGCTGCGATGCTGTAAACGCTATTGATATAGGGTTCACTGCTGACCAGATGAGTCAGATGCACCAATACATAGGCAACGAAAATTGATCCAAAAAAATTCCCGATATACACCCAGAACCAGTTACGAAACATGGCCGACGGTTTTTGTAATCCCTGAAACAGGTTTGGCATAAAGTAGGCGGTGTTTCCTGTAAACAGTTCCGCACCCACCAGCACAACCAGAATCAGCCCGACAGGAAAAACACCACCAAACAAAAATTTGGCCAACCCCGGATTTTCGGCAGCAATCCCCGGCGACCCTCCACCGACAACTATGGCCAACAGTCCACCAAAGGCAATATAGGCACCAGCTAAAAATGCCAGCACCAACAGTTTCGATACACTGTATTTTTCCTTCTTGAAACCCGACTCTCCGCTTATTTTCAATACTTCCCGGGGACTATTCATCTTACACCGATACCTATACAGGGAATGGTTGTTATTATTTGTAAAGACAAAGGCCAATACCTTCCGTCAATCAACAGGGTAGAAAGCATTCTGGCTCTTTTCAACAAAAAGGCGAATGACTGGCAGGCCGGGTCACCCTTTTTGCAAGATCATTATTCTTGTGAGCTATTTGTGCTGCCATTCCGGCTTGCGCTTGTTCAGGAAAGCATCAATCCCCTCTTTCGCGTCGGCGGTCAGCATGTTTTCAGTCATGGTACGACTGCAACCTGAATAGGCATCGGCCAGAGATTGCTCTTTTTGCCTGTAGAAGGCAGTCTTGCCGATGGCGAGGGTATGACGCGACTTGCTGGCAATTAACGAAGCCACATCAGATACGCGCTGATCGAGCGCGTCGTCGGGTACAATTTGATTGATCAGGCCAATCTGTTCAGCACGTTCGGCATGAATCAATTCGCCGGTCAGCAATAACTCCATAGCGTGTTTTTGCGAGACTGCCCTGGACAGAGCTACCATGGGCGTTGAACAGAACAGGCCAATGTTCACCCCCGGCGTACCAAACCGGGCAGACTCGGCAGCATAGGCCAGGTCACAACTGGCAACCAGCTGACAACCTGCGGCGGTCGCCACACCATGTACCTGGGCAATCACCGGAACACACAGGTTTTGTATGCCCTGCATCAAGGCGGAACAGGTAGTGAAGGTGCGTTCATAAAATGCCTCTTCACCGGATTCCAGCATTTCCTTCAAATCATGCCCGGCACAAAACCCCTTGCCATCACCCCTGATCACCACAACACGAATCGACCTGTCCTTCTGAATTGAATCCAATTCGGAAATCAACGCTTCCATCAGTGCCAAAGACAAGCTGTTATAGGACAAGGGTCTTGATAAAGTCAGTGTCGCCACACCCTCTGTATCGACACGCTGCAATAAGTCACTCATGGGAAATCACTCTTTGGGAAAATGAATTGAACCGGCGAAATGAAAAGGTGATCAACGGCCCTGATCTTCGCAGGAATCGCTGTCAAGCATATAGCGAAGCTGTCAGAGCGGCAATAGCTATCAGCCAAAGACGCAGATACAGTAGTAGCCAAAGGCGCAGATACCGTAGCCAAGGGCGTAGACACACAGCCCGACAACGAGCTATTTTACCATCAACGCCTTTACCCACCGCCACCGGCTGACCAAAAGCGCGGAAAAGATAAAACTGCAACCCAGCACTTGCAGCCCGGTCATGGATTCCCCAAACCAGAGACTTGCCAATATAGCTGTCCATACAGGCTCTAATGTCAGAATAAGTACCGTATGACTTGCCGGAGCAAAAGACTGACCTTTAACCTGTAACCAGAAACGAAGACTGGTGGCAATCAGGGCGCTGACCAGAAACCACAGCCAGATACTGCCCGACACGTCGTCCGGCAGAGTTTCGCTTCCGGTCGATAACAGCAAGGCGCAAAGGCCGACAATCACCAATTGTATGGCACTCAGGGATAACGGGGCAATATTCGTCACCAGGGTGGAAATGATCGTAAAATGGCAGGCGAACATACCGGCAGCCATCAGAAAATAAAGTTGTCCGGTTTCAAAAGAAAATGGTCTGTTTAACGACAGACAGGCCAGGCCAATAACAGAAACAGGGAGTGCAATCCAGGTTTCCCTGGTCGGCTGATCGGAAAAAAACAGACGCGCAATAACGGGAACCAGCAGGATTCCCATACTGGTAATAAACGCCCCCTCACCCAGATGGTTGGTGTTGTGCAACCCCATGATCCAGAGTGTCATGGCCGCACCGAATACCAATCCTGCCCCGCTTGCATTGCGCCATTGAATGGCAGTCAACCTGAACAGGCCAGTACCACTGACAACGCCTAGCACCAGGCCAGCCAGAAGAAACCGAAGCCCGATAAACAAGAAAGGCGGCAAACCAGGTAGTGTTTCTTTGGAAAAAATCCAGCCACAAGCCGCAAGCAGGGTAACAAAGATCAAAATAACGTCGGCTTTAAGGTAGTTTTTTTTCATTTACACCCGGGGCATCGTCTGACAAAAAATCCAATATACAGGCTTAAATGTATCACTATTCAGACCTGTGCTAAAGCCGGGAACCAAAAGCAGATTGGCACCCCTGATGTTGCCAATCTGAGACAAGCTATCGCTCTGTTTTCATTGTTATTTTTCGTATTTCACCGGTTTTTTGTTGCAATCGGGAAACCATAGACTGCCTTTCCCTCCCAATCAGGATAACCCACCTGCCTCAAAACTCCACATCCATTTGTTTTTATTAGATTTTATTACTATGGCACCAATAATGCTTATTCACTTTTATCGTACGGCAAATCAGCTTTCTATCTGATTTTGCCCGGTTGATCAGTTATCAACTCGTACGTGAATAAAACGCTTATCACTTTTTTATTGAGGGAATCAGGTATGAAATATTCACCCATCGTTTTTTTGGCTGCGCTGTTTACCGCTGGTGTTTTTGCACAGGAAAACCAGCAACAAGGGCTGCAGGATGCAAACATAATGGCAACCGAGGCGGAATTTATTTCTCTGGATGCAAATAAAGACGGCAAACTGACCAAACAGGAAGCCTCGATTGACGAAAAGCTGGTTGAGCAGTTTTCCGAGGTCGATACTGACCTGAATGGAGAAATCAGCCAAATGGAATATATTCTGTTTGTGACACAGCCAACCGCAGCAGGCAAGGAATAATCAACAGTAACACTGTAATTTGTTCCTCTCCTGCTTTGTAAGGATAGCGGATTGCCGCCAGGGAAGGCTTTTTCGATAACTTGAAAAGAGAAGTCAATGTGTGGCAGTTTCTTGACAGCTTTTACGTGAAGGTCGATTTTACTGACTCTAAACCTTGTAGTAACATTTATACCTGATTGAGGAAGGGGTATTGTCGTATGTCAACATTAACGAGTAGAGAGTTCAATCAGGACACAGGCAGAGCAAAGAAAGAAGCACTTAACGAGCCTGTTTACATCACAGACAAGGGAAAACCGTCACATGTTTTGTTGTCCTGGGAGCAGTTCCAGGCGATGGCAGTCAAAGAGCGGTCTATCGGTGAGTTGTTATCCATGGATGGCGTAGAAGATATCGAGTTTACTCCAGGCAAGTTATCAGACACAGCAACAGCGGCAGAGTTCTGAAGTGTATCTACTGGATACCAATGTAGTCTCTGAACTCAGAAAGGTAAAGAGTGGCAAGGCTGACGAGCATGTTGAGGCCTGGTCGCTGACTGTCTCTCCAAAACAACTGTATCTTTCAGTAATCGTTATTCACGAAATTGAACTGGGTATTCTGATGGCAGAAAGATCAGATTTCACCAAAGGTAGAGTGCTTAGGAAGTGGATGAACGAATATGTATTGCCTGCTTTTGATGGACGCATCCTGTCGGTTGATCAACAGATTGCCCTGGTCAGTGCCGGATACCATGTACCCGACCCAAAACCATACAGAGATACCCTGATTGTGGCGACGGCTTTGGTTCACGGAATGACAGTCGTCACTCGCAATACGCACGACTTTTGCCTGACGGGAGTGAAAAAGATAAATCCCTGGCGCTGAAAAAATACCCCCCAAGGTACCGGGGGGCTGTCTCGGTGTTTTATCAACGGGTTATTGGCCGGTCAACTCCAGAAGAAGCTTGTTTAACCTGCTAACAAAGGTAGCCGGATCTTTCAGGTGCTCGCCACCTGCCAGGCTGGCCTGATCGAAAATCACCAGGGCAAGATCGTTAAATCTGTCTTCGTTTTGCTCGTCGTTCAGCCTTTGAACCAGAGGGTGATCCGGGTTGATCTCGAAAGCGGGTCTGGTTTCAGGCAGTGGCTGACCGGCTGCTTCCATAATCTGGCGCATCTGAATGCCCATATCATGGGCACCTATCACCAGGCAGGCCGGTGAATCGGTCAGACGATTGGTCACTCTGACGTCTTCCACCTTGTCTTTCAACAAGTCTTTCAACTGCTTGAGCAGGCTCTCATAGGTTTTGGACGCTTCTTCAACGTGCTTCTTGTCTTCTTCGTCTTCTACCTTGCCCAGATCCAGTTCGCCTTTGGCTACGTTCTGGAACTGCTTGCCATCAAATTCGAACAGGTTGCTCATCAGCCACTCATCAACCCGGTCATACATGATGATGACTTCAATACCCTTCTTGCGGAACACTTCCAGATGGGGGCTGCCAGCACCGGCTGCATAGCTTTCTGCCGTGATATAGTAGATTTTCTCCTGGCCTTCTTTCATCCGGGAAACGTAATCTTCGAAGCCCTGATCCTGGGTGTCTTTACCACTGTTTGTGGTGGCAAAGCGTAACAGTTTGGCCACTTTTTCCCTGTTGGCGAAATCTTCAGCCGGGCCTTCTTTCATAACCTGACCAAAGTTTTTCCAGAACTCGGCAAACTTCTCCGGATCATTCCTGGCCATTTTACCCAGCATATCGAGAACCCGTTTGGTCAATGCCGACTTCATACTCTCAACATTTTTATCACCCTGGAGAATCTCTCTCGATACGTTGAGGGAAATATCGCTGGAGTCTACGACACCCTTGACGAACCTCAGGTACAGGGGTAGAAACTGCTCTGCATCGTCCATGATAAATACACGCTGCACGTAGAGTTTCAGGCCTTTTGGTGCTTCGCGGTTGTACAGGTCAAAGGGAGCCCTGGCAGGAATATAGAGCAGACTGGTGTATTCCAGCTTGCCTTCTACCTTGTTGTGAGACCAGGTCAGTGGGTCCTGGTAGTCATGGGATACATGCTTGTAAAATTCCTTGTAGTCTTCGTCTTTCAATTCGTTGCGAGGAACAGTCCAGAGCGCGGTTGCATCATTGACTGTTTCTTCTTTGGGTTCTTCAGGTGCTTTTTCCTCACCTTCTTCCCCCTCGGCGGCAGGCATTGGCTCGGCCTTCATCACCACGGGGAAAGAAATGTGGTCGGAGTACTTCTTGACCAGACTCTTCAAACGCCAGCTATCAGCAAACTCTTTTTCTTCTTCTTTCAGGTGCAGAATAATGGAAGTACCACGACCTGGTTTGTCTATGGATTCGATAGTAAACTCACCATCCCCCTTTGACTCCCACTGGACACCCTCAGAGATATCGGTTCCGGCTTTTCTGGTTTGTACCTTTACGTTATCGGCAACAATAAAGCCCGAGTAGAAACCGACACCAAACTGACCGATCAGGTTGGAATCCTTTTTCTGATCTCCGGTCAACTGCTGCAGGAAGTCAGCGGTGCCTGATTTGGCAATGGTGCCCAGGTTTTCAATCACCTCATCGCGTGTCATACCGATACCATTGTCTGAAATGGTGATGGTGCCTGCATCCTTGTCGAAATCCACACGGATTTTAAGTTCTGAGTCATTCTCATACAGGGAATCATCAGCCAGGGCTGCAAAGCGCAGTTTGTCCTCTGCATCAGAGGCATTGGAGATCAATTCCCTGAGGAAAATTTCCTTGTTGCTGTACAGCGAGTGAACCATCAAGTGAAGTAGCTGCTTGACTTCCGCCTGAAAACCGAGGGTTTCTTTTTTTGCCTCAACAGACATATCTTTGTTTTCTCCTGATCGACCTAATAAACTGAAAATTAACAGGTTATAACCATGTATCCACTCATGCCCCGGTCAGTCTGCAAAGAACACCCGCAGAGCCCCGTACCGGACGGGTCAGGTAGTTACATAAAAATAACAGTTTGATCATTCGGACAGCGCCAACACAAGGCATTGGCCGCCACCCGAACACTTGAGAGATTTAATGGGGGCTGGATCCGGTTTTTCAAGAAAAAATGCGACGACTTCCCCGAGAGATAAAAAAACAGCCGGCTTTGATACCTGGCAAAGCTCCTGTTCACCCCTTCCTTTCGTTAAAAAGCCGCGATTCGTTAAAAAGCCGCGATGCCGGTTTGTGCCCGCCCCAGAATCAGGGCATGAATGTCGTGCGTCCCTTCATAGGTATTGACAGTTTCAAGATTCATCAGGTGGCGAATAACATGAAAGTCATCACTAATACCGTTAGCGCCATGCATATCACGCGCAGCGCGTGAGATGGCCAGAGCCTTGCCGCAGTTATTGCGCTTGATCAGCGAGATCATCTCGGGTGTCGCCCGGTTTTCGTCCATCAAACGGCCTGTGCGCAATGCCGCCTGCAAGCCGAGGGCAATTTCCGTTTGCATATCGGCCAGTTTCAACTGATATAGCTGGGTCGATGCCAGCGGCTTGCCGAATTGTGTCCGATTCAAACCGTACTGGCGACTGGCATGCCAGCAAAATTCTGCCGCCCCCATCGAACCCCAGGCGATACCGTACCGGGCTTTGTTCAGGCAACCAAAGGGGCCTTTCAGGCCGCGAATGTCAGGAAAGGCATTGTCTTCCGGTACAAACACCTCATCCATCACAATTTCACCCGTAATCGAGGCCCGCAGAGAGAACTTGCCCTCAATTTTCGGGGCACTCAGGCCATCCATGCCTTTTTCCAGCACAAAGCCGCGAATCTGTCCTTCGTCATCTTTTGCCCAGACAACAAAGACATCTGAAACGGGTGAATTGGTTATCCACATCTTACTGCCGCTCAGTTTGTAACCACCCTCGACCTTGCGTGCGCGGGTCTGCATAGAGCCGGGGTCGGAACCCGAGTCGGGTTCGGTCAAACCGAAGCAACCGATATATTCGCCGGTAGCGAGTTTGGGCAGGTATTTTTCCTTTTGTGGCTCAGTGCCATAGGCCCAGATAGGGTGCATCACCAGGCTGGATTGTACACTCATTGCGCTGCGGTAGCCGGAGTCAACCCCCTCGATGGCACGGGCAATCAAACCGTAGGCGACAGAAGACATGCCAGCGCAACCATACCCCTCGATGGTGACACCAAGCAGGCCACGCTCACCCATTTGACGCATAATTTCGGGATCAAAATTTTCGTCCCGGTGCGCCCGGGTGATCCCGGGCATCAGTTGCTCCTTGCAAAAAGCAGTGACGTTTTGCGCAACCAGACGCTCGTCTTCTGTCAGTTGATCATTTAGTAAAAACGGGTCTTCCCAGATAAACATTTTTATCTCCTGCCGTTCATTTCCATTCTTCATCCATCCTGGTTGACGTCCAGGCAAATGTATTTGATCTCAATATAGTCTTCCATGCCGTAACGCGACCCTTCACGCCCCAACCCCGACTCCTTGATACCACCAAAGGGAGCAAGTTCGGTAGTGATCATACCCGTGTTGACACCGACCATGCCCGTCTCAAGCGCTTCGGCTACCCGCCAGATACGACTATGGTCACGGCTGTACAAATAGCCCGCCAGACCATAGTTCGTCTGATTGGCAAGCGAAACCACCTCATCCTCATCCTTAAAACGCAGCAGTGGTGCAACGGGTGCAAACAGTTCTTCCTGAACAACACGCATGCCCGTATTTACCTCACCAAGCGCTACGGGGGCGAAAAAGTACCCGTCAGACAGGATATTATCTCGCGGGGCAGTTAAAACCGTCGCCCCTTTCGCGATGGCATCATCCACCAAGGCCTGTGTACGTTTGACAGATTGCTCACTGATCAGAGGGCCCTGGGTTACACCCGGTTCCACTCCGCTGCCCGGAACAAGTTGCGTATGAATGGCATCGGCAAACTTTCGCACAAACTCGTCATAGATATTGTCCTGCACAAAAAAGCGATTGGCACAGACGCAGGTCTGACCGCTATTGCGGAACTTGCTGGCTATGGCACCCTCGACCGCAGCATCGACATCGGCATCGTCAAACACAATAAAAGGTGCATTCCCGCCCAGTTCCAGGGTCAGCTTTTTAACGTGATCAGCACATTGCCGCATCAAGAGTTTACCTACAGGAGTCGAGCCTGTAAAAGACAGTTTGCGCACCACGGGGTTACCTGTCAGCTCACCGGCAATCGGCTCCGCATCGCCGGTAACGACACTGAAAAGGCCATCAGGAATACCTGCTTCCTGCGCCAGATACGCCATGGCCAGAGCAGAAAATGGCGTTTCCAGTGCCGGTTTGACCACGATGGCACAACCCGCGGCAAGTGCAGGAGCCACTTTCCGGCTGATCATCAGGTGAGGAAAATTCCACGGCGTAATCGCAGCGACTACCCCGACCGGCTGTTTGATGGTCAAGAGGCGTTTGTCGGACAGATGCCCGGGGATAACATCGCCATAATTCCGTTTTGCTTCCTCGGCAAACCACTCCAGATATCCCAGCCCGGTCAGAATCTCACCTTTCGATTCGGCAACAGGCTTACCCTGCTCCAGCGTCAGTAAAAGCGCCAGATCATCACTGTTATCGAACATCAAATCGTGCCATTTTCGTAAAACCGCACTGCGTTCTTTCCCGGTCTTCAGAGCCCACGACTTTTGAGCAAGCGTAGCGCCGGCTATGGCCCGGCGGGTTTCCACTTCCCCCAGACCGGGCACCGTGCCAAGTACTTCACCTGTAGCCGGGTTATCCACCTTACATACAGTGCCGTTATCGGCAGCGCACCAGGCTCCGGCAACAAAAGCCTGTTGCCGGATAATTTTCGGATTATTAAACTGGTTATCACGCATATCCCCCCCAAGAACCCTTTGCTCTTTTAATCGACAATCACGGCCTGTAACGAGGCAATCATAGCCTGAACATCAGATATTACAAAGTTCACCCAAGATATCTGCCTGTTTGGATTTACTTTTGGCCCAGAGTTTACTACTGTTTAGCCCCGCCATATTCAGGCTATCAAACATCAACATCGTATTTAGTGAGGCAAATTCATGGCTCCATCTATCAAACCGGCTAACCCCAACTTTTCTTCCGGCCCATGCAGCAAGCGACCAGGCTACCAGGTCTCCGGGCTGGATACCTCTACCCTCGGCCGTTCTCACCGTTCCTCTGTGGGCAAGGCCGCCCTCAAAAAGGCCTGCCTCGATACGGCAAAGATCCTGGGATTGCCCGAAGGCTACCGGGTTGGCGTTGTTCCCGGTTCTGACACAGGCGCAATGGAAATGGCCATGTGGTCATTACTGGGGCAGCGTCCGGTAGACGTATTCGCCTGGGAGTCATTCGGCTCAGGCTGGGTGACGGATATCGTCAAGCAATTGAAACTTGAAAATGTCAATAAATATGATGCCGACTACGGTCAGTTACCCGATATGGGCCAGGCCAATCCTGACCACGATATCGTCTTTACCTGGAACGGCACCACATCCGGCGTCAAAGTACCCGATGGCGAGTGGATCAGCGATAGTCGGACAGGCTTGACCATTTGCGATGCCACCTCCGCCGTATTCGCCATGGAAATACCCTGGGAAAAGCTGGATGTGGTGACGTTCAGCTGGCAAAAAGTACTGGGTGGTGAAGGAGCGCACGGAATGCTGATTCTCAGCCCGAAAGCCGTTGAACGGCTGGAAAGCTACACTCCTGCCTGGCCGATGCCCAAGGTGTTCCGGTTGACCAAAGGCGGCAAACTGATCGAAGGCGTTTTTGTCGGGGAAACGATCAATACCCCCTCGATGCTTTGTGTCGCAGACTACCTCGATGCTCTGGCCTGGGTTGAACAGATCGGTGGCGTTGCAGCCTGTATTCAGAAATCCAAAGACAACCTGGCCTTGATCGAGGAGTTTGTCGCCAACCACGACTGGATCGACTTCCTGGCAGAAACGCCTGAGATTCGCTCCAATACCAGTGTTTGCCTGAAGCTGGATCTGACTGCCGCGCAGATTAAAAGCATGGTCAAGCTGCTTGCCGATAACCAGGTTGCCTATGATATCGGCGCATACCGGGATGCCCCGGCCGGCTTGCGCCTGTGGTGCGGCAGCACGGTAGAAAAAGCAGACGTAGAAGCCCTGATGCCCTGGCTGGCCTGGGCCTTTGAACAAGTCAAAGCCTGACCGGAACGGTGACCAACTACGGACGCAGCCTGGCCACTGGCTGCGTCCCTCATTCAGCGGCCAGCCCGGACTTGAGCAAGCGCTCTTCCACGTGCTCTTCTGTATAGTCATAAAACTTATACAGCCATAAAGCCTGTATCGTTGTCAAAATACATCGTTATCAAAATACAAGAGTCAAAAAAATATGAAGAAAATTAAGACATATAACCAGATTGCCCTCAAAGGACTGGAAATTTTTCCACGAGACAAATATGAAGTAGCCAGTGAAATTCAGCACCCTGACGGCATTGTCCTGCGTAGCCAGAAATTGCATGACGAGCCTCTGCCAGAAAGTGTACAGGCCATCGCCCGCGCTGGTGCCGGTACCAATAACGTTCCCGTTCAGGCTTGCTCTGAAAAAGGCATTGTCGTATTCAATACTCCCGGCGCCAATGCCAATGCCGTAAAGGAACTGGTACTTGCCGGTTTATTGCTTGGCTGCCGGGGCATATCCCAGAGCATGGAATACATCAAAGGCCAGACTGCCATCACGGATGGCGCAGAACTGTCCAGGTTAATGGAAAAGGAAAAGAAACAGTTCAAGGGCATCGAACTGGCCGGCAAAACGCTCGGTGTCGTTGGTTTGGGTGCGATTGGCTCCGAAGTCGCCAACACGGCGCTTGCGCTGGGCATGAAAGTGGTCGGTTACGACCCGGCGATATCCGTTGAAGCAGCCTGGAGACTTTCCAGCAACGTCAGGAAAATGGAAAACCTGCAATCCCTCCTTGCCCACTCAGACTTTATTACGCTGCATGTGCCCGCCATTGATGCAACAAAAAACCTGATCAACAGTGACTCCCTGAAATCAGCAAAAAAAGGATTGGTCGTCGTCAATTTTGCCCGGGCAGAGATCGTCAACACAGCAGATATGGTTCAGGCACTTCAGGACGGCACCGTTGGCAAGTATGTATCCGATTTTCCGTCACCGGAACTGCTGCCTCTGGCCAACGCATTGCTTATGCCACACATTGGTGCCAGCACCAATGAGGCCGAGGAGAACTGCGCCGTTATGGCAGCGACACAAATGGTCGACTTCCTGGAAAACGGGAATATCAAAAACTCGGTCAACTTCCCCAACATACACATGGAACGCAACGGGGGGCACCGAATCACCTTTGCCAACAATAATGTTTCCGGTGTACTGGGCCAGGTACTATCCGTGCTGGCCGAGCGAAACATCAATGTGGTCGACATGCTGAACAGGAGCCGGAACGACCTTGCCTACAACATTCTTGATGTAGAACAGCAACCATCCGAGGACGTTCTGGCGGAAATCAAAGCCGTCGAGCATGTCATTAACGTCAGAGCGCTATAATTCACCAGGCACCAGCGATGCTAACGCCCACTCAGCACATCGAGACAAAGCTCTGCTGCTGAGTGGAAGTCTTCCTGCATAAAACAGTGACCACCGGGGCAACTGATCACTTTCGCCCTTTTGTTGATTTTTTTCAGCCTGATCGCGGCACGCGGAACAAAGGGGTAGGTTTTTTCGCCATAAATCACGGTCACAGGCGTGTTGATATTTTTAACACTCGACCACAACTTTCGCGGGTAACTGCCAAAAATCCGGGCCTCGATTTCCGGCGGACACATAAGGGAAACCGAACCATCCGGCTCACTTCGAGTGGAATAATCAGCATATGCCTGCAATGCGTCCGGGTGCCAGCCGGAAAACATGCCCTTTCCTTCCAGGGATTTAACCACCTCTTCCCGGCAAGGCCACCTGGAGCGCCGTTTCAGTGCTTTGTCCACCAGCTTGTTAATCGACCCTATTCCCATGGTTTCAGTCAACGCCATTACACCAATCATCGAGCGCGAGAATAAAACCGGATCCAGCATCAGAAGCTCATCAAAATCGTGGTCGGACGAGCCTGTAATCAACGCAGACAACACGCCACCAAAACTGTGCCCCATGGCAATTTTACGCACACCTTGCCAGGGTTTACCGAGATTTTTCCATGCCTCATGGCAATAGCGCGCGTTTTCATTCCATCCGTGAAAATAATCACCCGAATCACTGCCACCATGAGCCTGAATATTGGAAAGGAACAAATCATAATGTTCTGCCAAAAGTGCAAGAAAGGGGGAATAAGTCAGGGCACTGAAGCCATTGCCATGAATAAAATGTATCACCGGCTTGCCGGTAGGTTCGGTATGCCAGCCTCGCAAAACGAGCCCGTTAACGGGGTACTCCCACGGAGACAGCCTTGAAATCAGAGAATCAGTCATAACAGGATAAGAACCGTTCAATTTTTGGTAACAGACCCGGAGCAATGGTTTCTACCTGGTCACGGACAAACAGCATTGAAACTGAAGGGTAATAATTATCGCGAAAAAAGTGTACAAATTTAAGCGTTTTGAAGGCATCGAACCAGTCATTGATCTGTTTATCATATCGCTCTTGTGTTCTGAATTGTCGCTTTGCCTTCATTAAAAACTGGTCAAGATGAATGAACAACCCATAGTGCAACAGCTCAGCGTATTCCGGTTCGGTCTCCTTGAGCCCCGATTCGTACAACAATTTTTCCAAAAAAGTGACGGGAGTATCAGACCGTTCGCCCGGCTGAACGCACCAGCTCAATTTTAACAGCTTCAACCACAACCTCAACCGAAGAAAAATGTCGGGGTGATACCAGTATGCAAGATCAACAAGGCTGTTTTTATACATCAATTTCGACAACGCCGGCCCGGTGCCAAAAGGAACGCGATCACTCAGCCTGCCGGCGATCCGGATAGCACCGGTTTGAAGCGAAAGAACCTCCCCCACCTTGGCCATTTTATTCAGCAAATAGAAATCCTCACCACCGGCCCGCTTTGGAAACCCTCTCACCATTGCATATCGATTTAAATCAAACGCGATGGTACTGCCTATGGTCGTGAAACCATAGCCGGACCCTGCACCACGCAAACTGTCTGCGTAATAACGCATGGACAACTCGTAAAACCGGATGACTCTGGCAAGCTCTCTGTTGTCAACATGGCCTGCCCCCACAGACTCGACTCTGACCTGCACATCATCGACATAATGCTCAAAGGGAAACACCAGAGCGGCAATGCCGGGGGATTGATAAGAGCGGTTTCCATCACGCAGATAGGATTCGGGCAACACCACGTCAGCATCGGTATTGAACACCAGCGGACTGTCAATCAGGCTCTGAGAATACAAATAGCAGGCAATATCTGCCCCGATTTTACGAGCCAGACCCACTCCCTGTTTGTCGGGTATAAGTCTGCCAACAGAGCAGCGGTCAACAAGTAATAGATCAGGTAATCGGTTTTCAGGCTTTTCCAGCAGAATCAGATTTTCTGAAAGCGGCCGTTCGACCGAAAAGCAGGCTGACAATGCGCGTAACAATTCCCTTGTATTGGCCAGGGATAAAGATGACGCACTGTCAGGTGCATTGACGACAATAACGGCCAACAGGGTTTCTATTCCGGAAACCCGCTCAAAAAGGCGACAGATACTGGAAATCGACTCGTTATAACAGGGTATGACGATGCAGTGAGTGTATTTTCCAGCTCTCACAGGGTAAGAACAGAGCCCGACAACTTCGGGCTCTGCGTAATTGGCGAGATATTTTTCCAGATTTTTATTCGCGGGCATTTTTTTGGCAGGCCAGTTTCTGTGGAACGACCCGACTAATGCAATGCTGCCGCAATGGCCTGTTCACTGATAATCGCCGCTTCCCGATCCAGCAGGTAATCCAGACGCTCAAGGACTTCATCCTCTGGTAAATACTTCAATGCCAGATCCAGAAACACAAATTGATGACGATCCTCTGACCTGGTAATTGATTGGTAGAAGCGTTTCATGCGCCCTGGTGGCAACGCATCCGCCACCAGGCCAAAACGTTCATGACCCCTGGCCTCTATAACACTGCCAAGGATCAGTCGATCCATCATATAAACATCCGTGCCTTTTCGAATCTCTTTTCTGAGGCTGTTAACATACTCATCTTTGGTATCAGCCACAGGTACCAACCCTCTTTCCAGAATCAGCTTGAGCACTTCACGAAAATGTACCATTTCCTCAACGGCGACTTCGGCCATCTGTGAAACCAGCTCGGGCCGATCCGGATAGTGAGATATCATGGACACCGCCATACCCGAGGCTTTTTTCTCTGCCGATGCGTGGTCCAGCAAAAAACGATCAAAATCGGCCAATACGGCATCAGTCCATTCAGAACCGGTTTTAAATCTCAATTTGAACATGGTTTTTCCCAAAAAATGAAATCAGTCTCAGGCTAACGCGTTTCGCACACCTTCGTAAACAAAAAATTTATCAGGTTGGAAATTTGTAAAAAGCGCCGTCTATTGGTACATTGTCAATGTAGGGAGATAGTTAATAGTAATAGTCAAAACGGGATAATAATAATGACCAAATCCAAATCACTGATGTATACCACAATCGGTAGTTTGATTGCGTTTTCCATCTGTTTGTTCATTGCGCTCTGATCAAACCCGGAGCCTCAAGTGCCAGCCCCACCGGATGAAGTGTCTGCGTGGGTGGCACCTGGGCCACTCCGGACAGATGTACCATTCTGATCAATCCTGATTGATCTTAATTAAGAAAGGTATTGACGCACACCCCGATTCCGATTACTATTCGCGCCGCTGTCAACGTTCCTCGATAGCTCAGTTGGTAGAGCAACGGACTGTTAATCCGTGGGTCGCTGGTTCAAGCCCAGCTCGAGGAGCCACTTTTCAGCGGCAGAACCTTCAGCAGTGCCCTTCAGCCACCATCCGAAACAATTGAACCGCACATCCTGTTTATCAGATTTGTTGCAGTGCCTGATCCTTGATATCCTGCTTTCAATCACTCCACGAACGCACTCCGCCGATAGATCAGGCAGAAACACGACACAATTAGCCCGGCAAACATTCTTCATTTAACCCGGCAAACACTCTTCATTGAAATAGGCAATCAGCACTCTATAGAGCGAGTACGGGTCTTTGGCACCTGCGGTCTCGCGAATCGAGTGCATGGCGAACTGGGGCACACCGATATCCAGTGTTTTTACCCCCATTACACCAGCAGTAATGGGCCCGATGGTACTGCCACATGCCATATCCGAGCGCACAACGAAAGACTGGCAGGGTTCATTGACCTTGCTGCTCAGATATTTATAAAACGAGCTTGTCTGGCTGTTGGTCGCATATCGCTGATTCGCATTCAGCTTTATTACCGGCCCCCGATTGATCAGGGGGCCATGATTTTCATCGTGTTTATCGACAAAGTTGGGGTGTACACCGTGCGCGTTATCCACTGAAAACATCAGGGAACCTGCCAGACAACGGGTTAAATACCCTGCACTGCCCGTCAACCTTTCCAGAACGGCTTTTAAAAATGGCCCCTGCGCCCCCTCTGCCGACATACTGCCCACTTCTTCGTGATCATTGAACACGACCAGGCCCGGCAACGAACCCGAACCATCAATCAAGGCTCTAATACCGATAAAACAGCTTAACAGGTTATCCAGACGGGCTGACGCGATAAACTCCCGGTTTAACCCGACGTAGCCTGAAGGCTGGGTATCATAGAGTGACAGATCATAATCCAGCACCGAGTCCACCCGGCATCCGGGGTCATCATCGATCAGTTTTTGTTTCAAAATATCGCGAAATCCGGGTTTGACGGTTACATCCGTATTTCCGGCCTTGCCACTACGAGCATCATTATCGGGTTGCTGAAGCAAGATTGGAGGAAGATCGGTCTGTGCATTGATTGACCTGTTTTTGTTTGCCTCGCGATCAAGATGGATAGCCAGGCTGGGTATAAAGACAACCGGTTGTTCAAAATTAACCAGTGCGTGATCAACCTTGCCATCTTCGCTCAAATAATACACTCGCCCGGCGATGGACAGGTCACGATCAAACCAGGGAGACAGCAATGCCCCGCCATAGACTTCGACACCGAGCTGCAAACAGCCCTTTTTTCTGATCTCCGGCTCGGGTTTGATTTTCAGGCAAGGGCTGTCCGTATGGGCGCCCATCATTCTCATGCCGACACGCGGGTTAATTTCCTTTCCGTTCACAAAGGCGATAATTGATGAGCCATTTCGAACAACATAGTATTTGCCATGGTCAGCAAGCCGCCATTCATCAGATTCAGACAATTTTTCAAAACCGGCCTCGTCCAGCATATTCGACATCACCAAAACGGCATGAAAAGGCGTGGGTGACTGCCTTAAAAAAGAAAACAACTGCATATTAAACGAATCTGCATGGTCACACTGAACACTTGAACTCATCGAATTAACCTGCCCTGAACCTTGTACTTGATTGAAAATTGGATAAACTTGGCCGTGCCGCGACAAACCGTTATCAAAATAAACCGCTACCAAAATAAACCGCTATCATAATAAACGGTTACCAGGATAAACAGCGATCAACATAAACACAATCAACACAGGCAAGAGCCGGTGTTGTTCTCTCGCATGCAATGTATCGCTTTTTCAGACGAATAACCAGACCATGAATAATACCGTATTCCTGCACATAGAAACCAATTTGAATGACGACTCGGGCTTCCCTACCGCCATTTCCTGGTCTCTTCCCGACACCCGCATCAAGTCGGTACTGATCATCCCTGACGATGACTGGCTCGATGCCTGGTATGACAGCCAGAATGCAACCACAGGGCTGGATAACAATTACCATCAGGGAGCCTCCTGCACCGACATAGCCCGCGAACTGCAACACGACCTGGACGGCAGATACGTATACGTGACCGATGAAACCGAGCAGTCAAGACTGGCAGAAATGCTGTTCGACAGTGCCGGAACCGATGCACCCTTCGAAATTCTGCCTGCCTCCGAGCTGTTTCAACGGTCAGATCATCAGGTAAACGAACTATGTGAACAGGTGATGGCAGAACAGGGGCTGGAAAAGACCGATGGCAACAATGTGATTCTGGCCCTGTTACTAACAGCACGAGAATATCAATTACTTTAGGCGCTATTTGTGACCTGCTTCCGCACCCACGCGAACAGCATGATTCAAAATTGCATTGCGCGGGATTACAATGAAGCTCAAATGATTTGAGACATAAAACAGAAACCGACCATGACTATTCGCTGCACCGCGCTTTCATGCGCCTTGATTACTGCCCTTGCTGCCGGCTCATATGCAGAAGAAAAGCCCGCCGGGCCAGCCAGATCGGCTGAATCCGCTCAACCCGCCGCCGAGCCGGCGAAACCCGCCAGCCCACCCAGACCGAAACCCGCAGAAGAGGCGATCGACAAAGAGTCCACAGATTATGTCTCACTGACGACCAAAATAATGGATTACGCATTAATCGATGACCGGTACAAGGCAAAGACCCTCGCATCCGAGCTCATCATTGGCACCTACATATCCGACTACGTTACTGTTGAGGGCCGGGCAGGATGGGGGTTCGGAAAAGACGAGGCGACAAAGGGGCTCGAAGTGGGAGTGGTATACTGGCTTGGCTGGTACATGGGAATCGCCTACCCCGTCACCGAATTTTTCAACATCCACGGAAAACTCGGTTTTTCTTACGTGGAAGCAGACACTTCCAGAGATGACCCGGAAAAATTTGAAAACATACCGAAAGATTTCTTGCAAAGTACATTCAGTATGAGCTGGGCTATCAGTGGCGACCTTTTGATTATCGACAACTTCTATATCACCGGAGAGTACGGGCGACTGCATAACGATACCACAACAGGTATAGAAACCACCCATTACGGCATCGGGATTCTATACGAGTTTTAGCCCGGCATTGCACGCATTGACAGGCACTGATCGGCGTCGAGGTCAGTGGCCGGGTTGTCCGGCTGACTGATCTTCCAGCAATGATGGATATTGGTGTTTCGTTTAAAGTCCGGATCAATGGTCTGCCTGGAGATATCCTCGATAACCAGCCCGGAGAGTCCCTGCTCATCGAGTTTGAACTTTCTCAGGTTATTTGAAAACAACACTATCCCCCCCTTGTTCAAACGACGAACGCAAAGCCGGATCAGGGCAACGTGATCTCTCTGGATATCAAGACTTCCCTCCATCTTTTTGGAGTTTGAAAAGGTGGGAGGGTCAAGGAATACAAGGTCAAACTGTTCCCTGCACTCCTTTAACCACTGAAAACAGTCTGCCCGCACAAAAGAATGAGCATCTATGGGTAGCCGGTTTAAAATAAAATTGTCTTTCGCCCAATTCAGATAGGTGTTGGACATATCGACACTGACCACCCGCCCTGCTCCCCCCAGTGCAGCATGAACCGAAACCGAACCGGTATAGCAAAACAGGTTAAGCACTCTTTTCCGGTTTGCGTTTTGACCTATCCATTTTCTGATGGGCCGGTGATCCAGAAAAAGTCCGGTATCCAGATAGCTTCTCAGCTTGATATAAAATCGCGCATTGTATTCCGATACCTGAATACGCTCTTCATCGGATTCAAGTTTTTGATATTGGTTAAGCCCCTTTTGCCTCTCACGACGCTTGTAGACAATTTTTTCCGGGTCAACTCCCAGGGCATCACGCACCATTGCCAGAGTCTCCATAAATCGCTCTCTGGCATGTTGCGGGTTGATGGATTTGGGGGCTGCATATTCCTGAACATGATACCAGTCATCATACACATCAATAGCAACGGCGTACTCGGGCATATCGCTATCATAAAGCCGGTAACAGTTGATCCCTTCCCTTTTCAGCCATTTACCGAGAGATTTGCGGTTTTTCTTCAGGCGATTACCCAGCATGGCAGCACGCTCGGGGTTTGCAATTCGCCAATTGGCGCCTCGCACAAAGGCTTCCCGGGAGTCAAAGGGTTTATTTGCGTCGGTCAGGCCTGAAACAACCAGTTCACAAGGAATGGTGCCATTTAAAAACCTGTATTTTTTATCAAATCGTATGCCCAGGTGTTTTATCAACCCGGGATTGGAAGAAAAAACAGCCAGGCGACTTTCCAACAAATCTTCCTGGCCTCTTTCCCTATCCTGGCCTCTCTCTTCATCCGGGCCACTATTCTCATCCGGGCCGCTCTCTCCACGCCGGCCTGCTGAAAACGCCGATTTGACGGTTTTACCCAGGGAGGCATACAAATCACCAAGCTCCTTCAGCGTTCCCAGCCTTTCACCGTATGGCGGGTTGCTGACAATCAACGCAGATTGCACTTCCGGCGGGCGCGTAAAATCCCGAATATCCCGTTGAACCAGTCTTACCAGATCATCCACTTCTGCCCGTTCCGCGTTACGGGCTGCTGTCCGCAATACCTTGCTGTCGGCATCATACCCGTAAAAAGCGGCGACTACGTTTTCCTTACCCGCCTCGAATCGCTTTCTTGCATTTTCCAGCAGGGTTGACCAGAGTTCTGCATCAAACTGCAACCACTGCTCAAACCCCCACTGTTGTCGCGTTAACCCCGGTGCCCGGTCACAGGCAATCAGCGCAGCTTCAATAAGCAGGGTACCGGAGCCACACATGGGGTCAATGACAGCAAATCGGGCATGATTTCTCTGTTCGAGCAATTCATGAAACCGGCAGCGCGCGAGAATCCCGGCAGCCAGGTTTTCCTTCAAGGGTGCCTGACCTGATTCTGTACGATAGCCTCTCTGGTGAAGACTGGAACCGGCCAAATCAATATACACTGCCAGCACGCCCTTTCTCAGGTGGGCACGAATTCGAATACCAGGATGATCGGCATCGACATCGGGCCGGGCTCCCGTTTTATCTCTGACATGATCGACAACCGCGTCCTTCACCTTTTGAGCACCGAATACGGTATTTCTGACAAAACTGCTTTGACCGGAAAAATCTACTGCAATGACAGTATGCTCGGTGATATGCGATAGCCAGTCGATGGAGTAAACCGCATCGTATAACTGCTCAACCGAGTGGCAGGAAGCTTCATCCAGTTGATAGAACACACGATTGGCAATTCTGCTCCACAAACAAACAGTCAATGCAAACGCCTTGTCACACTCGACAGACACGCCCAGCGGAGACGTTTTATACAGCAAGGCATTGTCTGTTTCTCCCGGCCCGCCCCTTTGTTTCCAAAGCATTTTTAATTCATCCTCAAGCAAATATTCCATGCTCTTGGGGCAACTGACAAACAAGCGGGAGTTATATACAGACATATCTTTATTACATTTCATTCTTAAATATAGTATTTGAACATTTTTTGTGCGGTTATTCTACAACATCCATGAAAACAAGGTGTTACAAAGGTTTATATCTCTTTAGCATAATAAATTATTGTTATAGATCAAATAAATAGTATACATGCACGGATTATTTAGCTTAACTGATAACCAGTGACGCACAACGGAACGAAGCCATTACATCGAAAGGATGCATTGGGCGATCGTTTATTGGGCACACTGCTAATAAAAAAACAGTTTTAAACAGGACTTTTCCTACCAAATTGATGGCCATATCGTACATGCTCCAACCAGAGTCAAAGCAATTCAACCTGCCCGTTTTATCAGAGATGTTTTCAGGAACCGCCTGCCCTGACGGGCAACGCTTCGCCTCTGATCTGACAGCAGTCTGGTGATGTGCATGCTTGCGCCAACGGCCAAACAACAGTCAAACCTGTGAGGGCTCCTTATAATGAAAAGACAAAAGCGCGATCTGACCCAACGAGCATACAAGCGCGGTTATCAGGCCGGAGTTTCCGGCAAGTCAAAAGATAACTGCCCATCAGAAAACGCAGATACCAAACAACAATGGCTAAGCGGTTGGCGTGATGGTCGAAATGACAGTTGGGATGGTCTTACGGGCGTTTCTGGCATTCATAAAGCCTCCCAGGTAGCAATGCAGTAATCATCAAATAACTGTAACACCGTAAAAAAGCCCGCTTCTGCGGGTTTTTTGCTTCTGGTATACCGGTATCGCTGCGCTCCCGTTTTAACTGCGCTCCTGATCGAACTGCTCCATATCGAATTATGAAAAACCGGCTGAAAACCCGCTTTACCTGTTTTTTATCCGATAGTTCAGAATCGCATCGGATGCCGCCTTGATCAAACCCGGCCCCTGATAGACAAACCCGGTATAAATTTGAACCAGTTTCGCTCCGGCCCTGATTTTTTCGACCGCATCTTCCGCACAGGTAATACCACCGGCCGCCACGATGGGAATATCCTCACCAAGATGCGAATACAATGCTCTTACCACCCCGGTAGACTTGTTCATCAGCGGGGCACCACTCAAACCACCATTTTCTTTGGCCGTTGAGGATGCCTTCACACAACTTCGGTCAATGGTCGTGTTGGTTGCGATGATGCCATCCACATCAAATTTTTTAAAGGTATCGGCAACAAATGCGATTTCCCTGTCATCCATATCGGGGGCAATCTTCACCATGATGGGTACATATCGACCATGCACTTCCTGCAATCGATGCTGTTCTGTTTTAATGGCGTCCAGCAGGGTATTCATTGCCTCACCAAACTGCAGATTCCGAAGCCCCGGCGTATTGGGAGAGGAGACGTTGACCGTGATATAGTCCGCACGCGCATAGACAGCCTGAATAGCCTTGATGTAATCAATGTGCGCATCTTCCACCGAAGTGGTCAGATTCTTGCCCACATTGATTCCTATCGGGGCGTTCCAGGGTGGGCTGTCACTATTCTGAACGGCATTTTTATACTGTTCATAGTTCGCCATCAAGGCATCGACACCCAGGTTGTTAAAGCCCATCCGGTTAATAAGCGCCTTCTCTTCCGGCAGACGAAACAACCTGGGCTTCGGATTCCCTGCCTGACCAACGGGAGTCACCGTCCCGATTTCAACAAAGCCAAAACCCAGGGCCGCCAACCCGGCTATACACTGGCCGTTTTTATCAAGCCCCGCTGCCAGGCCGACCGGATTATTGAATGTTAACCCCATTATCTCAACAGGTTGAGGCACAGGGGGGCGAACAATTCGCTGCGTAAGCCCCATTCTTTGCCCTGCTCTCAGTACATCAAGCGTCAATTCGTGCGTTGTTTCTGCGGGGAGGGTGAAAAGAAGTTTTCTCAGTATCTGGTACATATCAGGATTTTCTCTGCATTTTCTCTATATAAGTGGATACATTTATGAATCAATACAACGCCAGCTTCACTCAGACGAATCAGCCGCAGCTTTGACAGACTGCCATTTCTTCAACTCACTGTTTGATTGAAACCGTCCAGTTTTGGCAGCAAACCGTCTTCATTCCAGACACTGATCCGGGTCAGGCTGGCATAATCCAGCTGCAATCGCTGAAAGGGAATGTTGGCCAGGTCTTTTTGATGAACAAAATCCAGCCCCAAACACCAGGCCACAGCGCATCGGATCACCCCGCCATGGGTGACAATCAGCAGCTTTTGTTCCGGATGTTTTTCAACGGCCTGTACAATACCACGGATTACCCTGGCACTAAAATCGGCGACACTCTCTGCATTGGCGGGTCGATTTTTTACCGGATCGGACAGGAATGAGGCATAGGCCTCCGGGTGTTGCCGGGCAAGCAGTTGATAACTCATCCCGTCCCAATCACCAAAATGGTATTCTGCCCAGCAACTTTGAGTCTCCCACACCAGCTGGTTGGCCTGTGCAAATTCCTGCGCGAATTTGGCCGCACGTTGTAACGGGCTGGAAATCACTCTGGTGATATTGTTCAAAGAGCCCGCAGACTGACGCAACTGCGCAAGCCCCTCTTTTGACAAGGCCGCATCCGTATGGCCCAGCAAACAGCCGGGTTGCACGGTTTTACCATGCCGGAGGAAGACAAGTCGGGTCAGCATGCCTGGCTAGCCCTTTAGTGTCTGGGGCAAACCTGCCACCACCAAAACCACCTGATCGGCAACACGGGCAACGGACTGATTCAGCCAGCCCGCATGATCCACAAAGTGACGACTTAACTCACCCATGGGGACAATACCACTGCCAACTTCATTGCTCACCAGAATAATCGGAACAGGGGATTTTTTCAGTTCCTCGATAAAACTGTTTTTTTCACTGTTCCAGCTGTCCAGACCCGAGAGCCCACTTTCCCGACCCGCCGCCCCACTGTCTATACGGCACAGCCAATTGGACAGCCACAAGGTCAGGCAATCAATCAGTATCACGCTCCCCGGGTCTGTTCGATCTCCTGTTTTATCCCCTTTGCTACCGGCAGCGGCAGTCAGCTTTTCCAGTTGCCGACTTAACTGGTACTGCTCTTCAATCAACTGCCAATGTTTGGGCCGCCTGGATTGATGTCGGGCAATCCGTGCTCGCATTTCCGAATCACCAGCACTGGCGGTCGCTATATAGGTGACACTGCCGGGTTGTTTTGCAAATTGACTTGACGACCCTTTGCCTGCCAGCCTTTCAGCCAGTGCCTCTGCATAAGTGCTTTTTCCGGAACGGGCACCGCCCAGAATGAGATATATCATATCGCTGTCACCCAAATAGAAGCTGAAACAAAAACCAGGTAAACGAACACCTCTGAAATCTGCTGGGCGGCTCCCAATGTATCACCGGTGAACCCGCCGATCTGTTTCAGGTAAAGCGCTCGCAGAAAAAAATAAACCGCAGCAAGCACAATCAGAAGCAACCACGCGATATCTATAACCAGCAAAAGACTGAAAGAAGCAATCAGAAGATTGACAGTCAAATCCCTGGCCGTCAGTGACTCTGCGAGGGGTTTCACTTTTGCGGTTTCCCTGTCGCTGACATACACAGTATTATAGATAATCAGGGTGACCAGTGAGCGACTTGAAACATGGGCAACCAGCAAGCTGGTAATAACGGCTTCGCAATGAGTCAGTGCCAAATATTTAACTGTCAGTATCACCCATATGGCCACCGCGCCGTAAGTTCCCAGATGGGAGTCTTTCATAATGGTCAGCTTTCGCTGTTTTCCCCAGCCCCCGCCAAAACCATCACAGGTATCGGCCAGGCCATCTTCGTGAAAGCACCCTGTCAACAACAGGCTCACCACCATTGACCCGAGAATTGCCAGGTCATTTGGCAACAACTGACTCAGCAACCAGTACGCCAACGCACAAACAATGCCGACAATCCAGCCAACCAGGGAGAAATAGCGCCCGGCCCGGTTTAACTTTTGCTGGCTGAAATCCAGCGTGTTCGGCACGGGTATTCGGGTAAAAAAGCCGATCGCAATCAGCAACAATTCCAACTGCTGTTTCAATAACGCCAAAGGCTGTTCAAATAACGAGCGTTCAGAATCGGATGGCTTCATGTTAAACCGCAGTGACCCCGGCGGCTTCAAAGCTGGCCATATCATTATAAAAACCGGCAGCGGCTCGCAGTAAAGGTACAGCAAGGGCTGCACCGGTTCCCTCGCCAAGTCGCAAACCCAAACGCAACAAGGGTTCCGCCCCCAACTCCTGCAACATTAATTGATGCCCCCGCTCACCGGATTCGTGGCAAAACACCATATAGTCCTGGCAGTTTTTGTTCATCCTGATGGCCAGCATCGCCGCTGCGGTGGCGATATAACCATCGACCAGAATGATTTTCCGATGCTCGGCGGTAGCCAACATGGCACCAGTCATTTGTACGATTTCAAAACCGGCAAATGACGCCATTATTTCTAACGGTTTGGTTGCCAGGTCCTCCACTCTGGCCCGGTGATAAGCCAGAGCCTTTTCAACCAGGGCCGTTTTTTTATCAAACTGGCTGTCATCGATACCTGTGCCACGCCCCACACAGGCTTCGGCTTCCAAATCCATCAAACAACACTGGATAGCCGATGCCGATGAGGTGTTGCCGATACCCATTTCACCGAAGCCCAGCACATTGCTGCCCAAATCGATATTTCGCTCGGCAGCGGCCCGGCCCAGCAACAAACCTCGCTCAACCTGCCCAATCGACATACAACAATCTTCTGCCATATTATTCGTTCCCCGGCCCAGAGACTGGTTTTGTATATTTTCATGCTCAACAGGGCAAAGCATACCCGCATCGATCACTTCAAGCCGGATATCGTTGGTTCGACAAAAACAATTAATAGCAGCACCACCCTGTAAAAAATTCACCACCATTTGTTGTGTTACTTCGGGGGGGGCGATACTGATTCCTTCTCTGGCAATCCCGTGATCACCGGCAAATACCAGCATGGCAGGGCGTTCGATTTCGATCTTGTCAGCAGGCACTGCCCGCTCTTGGCCGGATTGACCTGAAACCAGAGCCAATTGAAGCGCCAATGCTTCAAGTCGCCCGAGTGAACCGGGGGGTTTGGTTTTATTATCGATGCGAGCTTGCAGTTTTTGGCGATCTTTCAGTTCAAGCGGTTTTATTGTAAACACTGGCATTCTCGATAGTTGAAGTTGAAGTTGAAGTTAGAATTGAAGTTGGAATTGAAAATAGCCAGTCGATTGTATCATTCTGCCAATCCAATGCCAGTTCAATATAGCCGGTATTTTCCTGTAAAATTTTTTGCTATGCTTCCTCTCAAAATAAAACCTGATAATAACCACCTGGAGCCTTCCATGAATCACAGCATCGCGCTTGTTTTTGCCATTCTTGTTTCCCTGTCCCCGGCGGCCCTGTCCGCTACAGCCGCCGAAAAAGAAGCAGAAAAACTGCTCAACACCGTCAAAATCGAAGAATCCATGGAACGCTCCATGCAGCAGATGCTGGCTGTTCAACTGCAACAGAACCCTGCCATGACCCCCTACAAGGAAATAATCCTGAATTTCCTGAGAAAACATATGAGCTACAAGAGTCTGAAGCCCGAATGGATCAGAATCTACAGTGAATCCTTCTCTGCGGACGAGCTGAAAGAAATCAACGCATTTTACCAAACTGCCACCGGGCAAAAAACCATCCGCCTGTTACCACGATTGATGGCAGAGGGCACTAAAATCGGCATGTCCCGGGTTCAGCAGAATATGCCCGAGTTGCGCAAGCAGATCGAAGCCGAAGCCGAAAAAAATCAGAAAAAGCAGTAGGGACGGCGGCAAAACGCAAATAAACAACATATTGAAAAGAGGCATTGCGCCTCTTTTTTCAGTTTTTCTGTTTTTTTATTGTTACTTCATTTGTTGTTGCTTCATTCATTTGTTTACTTCAGCTTTACATCGCCAATCATAACACCGATATGGCCCGGGAATGAGCAGAAGAATTTATACGCTTCACTGTCGGACAATTTGCTCACAGGGAAAGTCACAGAAGTGGACTCACCTCCACCTATAATTTTGGTGGCAGCAATGACACGGGCATCACCAACTTTAAGATAGTTATTGGCCAGGCCCGCCGATATACCCGCAGTGGCAACCGAACGAGCGTCAGCCGCTTTGGTCAAAACCCAGTTATGCCCCATGGCAGCAGCAGGCATCTTGCCCGTGTGATTAAGAACCACGGTAAAATCGGTGCAGGATTTACTGATTTCCACCAGCTTTGTATCATACTGCATGCGGTCATTGCTGTTCACTGTGACACTGCAATCATCAGCGAAAGCGGCACATGCGGAAAAAGTCAGCGCCACTACGGCTATCGTACGTTTGAATATCATATTTATAACCCTTCAATTATTAAAATCCGGCTTGACGCATGACGTAAACCCGGCGTAAGAGAACCACCTGACCGCCGAGTGTAGAACAAAATACAAGCCGGGTAAATGCCTGTCACCCAATCGTTTATGCTACCATGATGCACTGCCTCACCGGGCATTACCCATTTTATTAGCCGCGAGAAACCAGCAATGAACCATTTAGTCTGTTACAAAACCCTCCCCGAGTGGACGGAAAGTACAATACCCAAAGGATTCAGGAGCAAACACAACACCCAGGTTGGCACCTGGGGGAAAATAATCATACTGGCAGGCAAGCTCAAATACTATTCGCTAGATGAAGCCGGCAATGTGTCAGACACTGCGATATTTGACTGCCATAGTAATATCCCCTTTGTTGAGCCCCAGGCCTGGCACAAAATCGAAGCGATGGATGACGAGTTGCGCTGCCAACTGGCTTTTTATTGTCGTCCTGAAGACTACTATCAGAAAAAATATCGGATATCCGACACGCACCCCGAAGTATTGGAAGTGGTACGCTACATTCAGTCAGGCAAAGCCATGGATATGGGGTGTGGTCGTGGCCGAAATGCCCTGTTTTTGCAACGACAGGGGTTTGATGTGAGCGCATTTGATGCCAACCGGGAATTTGTCAATACACTGCAAAATATTATTGAACAGGAAGGGTTGGAGCACATCCGGGCCTGCACTGGCGATGGTAACGCAGCAACATTGACAGAACAGTATGACCTGATACTCAATATAGTTGTTATGATGTTTTTAAAAGCTGACCGAATCCCTGACATTATCAGGAATATGCAGGCATGCACCCGGCCAGGCGGCTACAATGTCATTGTTTGCGCCATGGACTCACCGGACTACCCTCTGACTGAGGATGTATCTTTTTTCAGCTTTACCATGAAAGCCGGTGAACTATCTGACTATTACAAAGGCTGGAATATCAAAAAATACAATGAAGATGTTGGCCATTTGCACCGCACGGACGCAGCAGGCAATCGCATTGCGTTAAGATTTGCCACCCTCATTGCCCAAAACCCGTCATAACCCGGCACTGATCAGGGTCATCCACTCCCTCAGAGAGCAAGGCTCTGATCAGACTCCTACCCTTCCGATCCGACAAATTCCAGTTACAACAGTGACACTGCTTGACGCAACACAGAAAATATATTCATAATGTCAATCATTCTCATTTTTAACCCTGTTTTTATTATTGAAAAAGGCGAGATAATCTGTAATGCCGAATTCAAGTCTTTTTGCTCAGCAATTGCGCGACAAAATCCGCCATGCAAGAGAGCCGGACAACCCGACTCTGCTGATGACCTGGCTGAACCTGGAAGAAAGTGAGTGCCTGACCTGCAGCCGGGATCAGCAATGGCAGCGCCATGTGTCTTCCGTCGAGTTACTGCTCGATACATTTACCGATGAATTGAACCCGGCTCACTGGCGGACTCTGTGCCTGAACAACCTGGCGCGCCCCCTGGGGTGTTTGCAGCGCCTTGCCAGAAACGACCGGCAAAATCGGGAACTCAGGCACCTGCTGCGAGAAGTCAGCACCCTGTCTCACTACTTCTGCCCGGGGCTCACCAGGCATCACCGACTCGACACCTGACTATATGAGCAGAGCGATAAAACCGAAACCATAGAAACAGACACCTCAATCAACTGTTTCAATCAACTCAAATTTACAACTCAGGAAGGGAATAACATGGCCACACGTATTGAACGCGACAGCATGGGCGAACTCGAAGTAGCCGAAAATGCACTGTACGCGGCACAAACCCAGCGCGCAATCAACAACTTTCCGGTCAGTGGGCAAAGCATGCCGCAACCTTTTATCCGGGCCCTGTTGCTCGCCAAAAAAGCCGCAGCCCGGGCGAATATCAAACTCGGCCTTCTCCATGAAGATACCGGCAACGCCATTTGTGCAGCCGTGGATGAAGTTTTGGCTGACGCCAACTTCATGCAGCACTTCCCCGTAGATGTATTTCAGACCGGTTCCGGCACCAGTTCCAACATGAATGCCAACGAAGTGTTGGCAACACTGGCCAGCCGCAGCACCGGCAATACGGTATCACCGAATGACCATGTCAACTATGGCCAGAGCAGTAACGATATTATCCCTTCCAGCATTCATATCAGTGCTTCACTGGAAATAAACGAAAAACTGATCCCGGCACTGGAATATCTGAGCAACGCCATCAAATCCAGGGCAGACACTGTCAAAGATCAGGTAAAAACCGGTCGCACCCACCTGATGGACGCCATGCCGGTTCGCATGGAGCAAAGCCTGTTAAGCTGGGCGACCCAGATAGACCAGAATATCGAAGCCATCAAAAACACCCTGCCGATGCTACAAAGTCTGGCTCAAGGTGGTACCGCTGTGGGCACCGGCATTAACGCCCACGAAGATTTTGCCGAAAAGTTCAACCAGGAACTGTCCGAGCTGACCGGCGTGACATTTACCAAAGCCGCCAACCTGTTTACCCATATCGGTACCCAGGATATTGCCGTATCGGTTTCCGGCCAACTGAAAATGTCTGCGGTTTCCCTGATGAAAATCGCCAACGACCTGCGCTGGATGAACTCTGGCCCATTGGCCGGCCTCGGAGAAATTGAGCTGGAAGCACTGCAGCCGGGCTCTTCTATCATGCCTGGAAAGGTGAACCCGGTTATTCCAGAGGCCACTGCCATGGTTGCGGCCCAGGTAATGGGTAACGACACCACAATCACAGTGGCGGGTCAGTCTGGCAACTTCGAGTTGAATGTGATGCTGCCTTTGATCGCCCGTAACCTGCTGGAAAGTATCGAGCTGATTGCCAATGTATCCCGCCTGCTCGCAGACAAGGCCATCACCAGCTTTACAGTGAGGGAAGACAACCTCAAACTGGCACTGTCACGCAACCCCATTCTGGTCACGGCACTAAACCCGATTATCGGTTATCTGAAAGCCGCTGACATTGCCAAACAGGCCTATAAGGAAGGTCGCCCGGTAATTGATGTGGCTGAGGAAAACACCGACTTGCCCCGTGAAGAGCTGGAGCGTTTGCTCGATCCGGCAAAACTGACCCTGGGCGGCTTATAAAGATCGCCCCATCCCCCAGGTTGTTTTATGTTAATCGCCGGAGACACAAGCCGTGTCTCCTGGCAACCTGTGCGTCACGATAAAAATCAAATCTCCAAATCGGGATCAACCGATTTAACGAAAGAGTGTTTTGACGGAACAGGTATGGATTCGCCCTTGTCGAATTTTGAATACGCCTCATCCATAACTGAATCAACAAAACGCTGTTTTAGTCCTCCAGTCATATTCTTAACCTTGCAACAATACTCGGCTATTGATCTAAGCTGACTGAGTTTTCGAGCGTTGGATATGATAGAGGCAAGATTTTCAGGCTTTCCAGCGGTGGCTAAAACGAAAGCATCACGTGTATTTTCAGAATCACCAAAAGGGTGAGACGAAAGTGGATAACCAGCCTCCTTCGCACATTGCCTTATGAAAACAACTGTGGTGCGGGTATTGCCTTCACGAAATGGGTGAGTCTCCCAAATCTCCGAGGCATGATGAACCATTCTTCTTTCAAAAGTAAGTTCATCCATTCCTTTCAGATAATTGTCTTTTTTCAATTCGCCAAACACATAGTCGGCTCTGGCCTGCAAGTTATCAAAGGCTGAATTGGGGTGAGGATAATCCACGCTGCGGCCACCCAGGATAGACTGAGCTTTGGAAATACCTATCGTCCTGGGTTTGCCGGCCCAACTATAAACATCCTGAAAGATATATTTATGAATAGCTTTCAGGTGCGAATAATCAAAACTTCCTTTAATTGGCGTTTTCTCAATTTCCATTATACGAATAGAAACAAAGTTCTCTTCAGCTTCACGCAAACCTGCCAGGTTTTTGATACCAAGTTTATTTTTTAAAACCCTGGTACCCGGATAAACGTAAGGATCATGCATATCTGCTAAAAGGAATTGTTACGTTTCTCATCTTCAATATCTTTCATTAACAAACCTCTTACCTCATCCAGGGATAACTCACCGTTAGCAGCGCGTTCCAGGTAAGCCATTGCTTTAGGTGATACATTGCCACCGGAGGCGCGTGTAGTGTCAATACCTGCCTTTATTGCCTCTCTAATGGTTGGTTTGTAATCAGACATAACTGCCTCCATAGATAAATATTCAATAATTCTATTCAATTCTTTTCTGATATTAAACCATCACAAAAATGTTCAAACTCATCATCAGTCATGACCCGAAAGCGATGTAGTTTCTTTGCGGGGCTATTGCCAGTCCCTGACTTTAAAGCATTTTCGCCGAAATAGCAGAACTGAAACGAAACAGCGAATCGGCACCGGTCATTCGCCAAATAGACTGTCAATTTTTTTTACAGTTTTACCCTCGCCTGTCTCCTCACCGATCACACCAGAAGCGACTTTCCTCCGTTTCTTTCCGGCTTCTGTGACGCCCCGTTGCGCTTCCGGGACAACGAAACGGAACGAAACAAAAAGTCACTCATGACATAAGATGCAATTCACAAAAACCAGACGGGCTGTCAACTTTTTTTACAGTTGTGTTTGCCGCTTACTGAAATCAGGCACCAGAAAGTATTTATCTAATTGATATTAAATAATTTACACTTCATTGGTTCAATATTTGCTTTTTCGCACGTGCAAGCAAAACGCATAACACGAAATCGTCCTCCTTCAAGCACTGTATTTCAGGATAAATTCGTTGCAGGCACACATTACAACTACAATGATCAAAGGATAACAAAAAATGAAAAACACCTCGTTGCACAAGCAAGCCACCGCCCTCGCGGCCTGTGCGATTTTCTCTCTTACCGGTGCGGTACAGGCTGCGCCTGTATTCTCCGATCTCTACATCTTTGGTGACAGCCTGTCGGATACAGGTAATGTTGCCACAGCCGGAGGCCAATTCTTGACCATTATCGGCACATACGGTGAAAATGGTCGCTTTTCCAATGGCCCGGTCTGGCATGAGTACCTGAAAAGCCAAATGGGTATGGCCATCGATCTGAACAGACCACAATTCGGCAATATGACCTACAGTGACTTGAACCAGGCCGATGACAATTTTCAGGATCCTTCCGTTGCGGGGGGTATCGGAACCAATTTTGCTTACGGTGGCGCACTCGTAGATGGTGGGGGGTCATTTTCCAGCATATTCGCATACAGTTACACCGAGCAGGTCAACTACTGGGATACCAACTATACAGTCGACTCCGATGCCTTGTATGTCAACTGGATTGGCGGCAATAACATTCGCAGCCTGGTAACAAACGGCTATACCGCAAGCCAGGATCAGGCCAGCATTGATACAGCCCTGGACGCCCTGATTGACGGTCTGGCCGTCCAATTGGACAATGGCGTAACCAACCTGCTGGTTCCCAACCTGCCTGATATTGGCTCCATACCGGAGTTTGCAAGCGATGTCAATGAAAGCACAGAAGGCACTATCCTCACCGATGCCTGGAACGCCGGTCTCAGACAACGGCTTGACGCCCTGACAGCAAGCTATCTGAATGCCAGCATTTATTTCTTCGACGTCAACACCCTGTTTGATGATATGATGGCAAATCCCGCTTCCTATAACATTACTGACACCACTTCAGAATGTCGCGGCGTAGGCGGCTTCATTGGATTCCGCTACGAAACCGAATGCGCCAATGCAGACACCACTCTTTTTTGGGATGAAATCCACCCCACCACAGCCTCACACGAAAAACTTGCCAATTACGCCTATGACGCACTGTTAGCTGGCCCTCTCGGCCGACCAAACTCGGTTCCGGTTCCTTCAGCCGCCTTGCTGATGCTGCTCGGAGTGGGCTTTCTCGCTAGTCGACGCACGACGAAAGCAGCCGCATAGTCATTTTCAGTCCCGCACATAGAGGGAGCGCCCGCTCTTTCTATCGAGAAAGGCCGACTTCCGCCAGGAGGTCGGCCTTTTTACCAAAAAAACAGAATCACTGGCCGATAACGCCAGTTATGCTAGAATCTGGTTACCTGAGCTGTATTTTCCGTATTCTCCCGGATAGAAAAGAATAAAAGAACAAAAGAATAAAAGGATGAGAAAGCAGGAAAAGGTTCAGCCATTCAACTGCTCTACACATCAACACCAACAAAAAAGGAAAGAACAGTATGAGACCTGTCAATACCCTGACTGCATTCCTGATAGCAACAACCCTGCTTGTCGGGTGTGCCGGCAGCAACACCGCAATGGTAGCAAACGATGCAATGGCAGCAGACGATACCGCAGTTTCTGTTACCGCGCCCGGATTGGCACCCCTGGATAAAAAAGGCAAACTCGACCTGAGTGGCCAGGGTTTCGTTCCGGGAACCCGAATTGTATTGATTTTCAACTCCAGTGACGGGATCAAAAGTGACCTGACGGGTTCTCTGAAACCCTCTCCTGTAGTCGATGCCTACGGTAACTGGTCAACAACCTGGTCTTACGGCCGCCTGGTCAAAAAGAAGATCATCAAAGCTGGCAGTTACAAAATTGATATCGTCAATGAAGACTACGACAGGTTGGCATCAACCCGGGTCTCTTTTGGCAACTAGATACATCCATTGCAAACAGTGATGCACGCCGCATACTGCGTATAGGTAGCAATGGAAGCGAGCGTGGATTGTGTGCATTTTTTGCGTTAAAAACCATCAAAACCATAATCAAAACCCCAACAAAAGGTATTAAAAAAAGGTATAAGGTATGCGTAAACTTCTATTCCTGATCATGTCAATCACCCTGATCCTGCCCTTTTCGGCCACGGCAGCCTACCCGGAAAAGCCGATCAAGCTGATCGTTCCTTCCAAGGCAGGTGGTTCAACCGATACCACTGCCCGGTTGTTTATCAAGTCAGCCAAAAAATACTGGCCTGATGCCGACTTCGTCATCAAGAACGTAGGTGGCTCCGGTGGCCAGAAAGGATTTGAAGAAATCGCCGATGCCCGCCCCAACGGCTACACCTTTGGCATGGTGTTTACCACTCAGGTCGTTGCTCATATCGTTTCCAAACGTGCTCGCTACACGCTCGACAGCTTCCGTATTCTCGGCAACTCGATGCACGACCCGTTGATCATTGCTGTCACCGCTGACAGCCCGTACAAGAACCTTGACGACTTTATCAAGGGCGCAAAAACAAAAAGCCTGACTACTGCCGTAAACGGCATAGGTTCAGACGATTTTGTTGCCGCCAAGAAAATTGAAAACCAGACCGGTGTCACTTTCAACCTGATGCCAACCAAAGGCTCAACCGAGCAAAGAGCCATGATCCTCGGTGGCCATATCGACGCCAGCGTAATGAACCTGTCTCAACTCCATGCCCAGCACAAAGCCGGTCAGGCGCGTATCATCGCCATTCTGGCCGATAAGCGTTCCGACATCCTGCCTGATGTACCAACTGCCAAAGAACAGGGCTATCCGGTCAGCATGACTGCAACACGCGGCTTCGTTGCCTCGAAAAAGATCGACAAAAAGATTCTGGATAAAATGGAAAAACTGGTTCAGCAGGTCAACAACGATCCCGAATTTCAGGCTGCCTGTGACAAGGCTGTGATGTTCCGCCTGCCAATGAGCGGCGCTGAATACCGCACCTACCTGACCAACCTGCAGGCTGAAACCCAGAAATTTTACGACATGACCCCCTGGTAAGATGGCATGACAAAACGATTGGCTGAACTGTTACTACTGATCGGATTTCTGGTTCTCGCCGTGCTGCTATATCAGAGCACGGCAAGCTACCCGCCGTCGGTTCAGGGTTCGACTGCCATGTATGTCCGTTTTCTCGGCGTTGCACTGGCTGTGTTATGTGCCTTTGAACTACTCCTCTGGATTCAGCAACGGGGCAAGGTTCAGGAGGAAAAACTCACAATGACCGGGGCACCAGTGCGCTTCTGGGGCCTGCTGATTTTGCTGAGTGCCTGTTCGGCACTGATGTCAACCTTCGGGTTTTACCTGACATCAGCGGTATATCTGCCGCTCGGCATGCTTTTGCTCGGAGAGAGAAAACCACTGCGAATTGTCCTGACTTCAGTCGCGACCATGCTGTTTATCTACCTTGTCTTCGAAGAAATTCTCGAAGTGCCCCTGCCTGAAGGCGAAATCTTTTACTAGAGGTCATTAGCTTATGATACTTGATGCCCTGCAAGCTCTGCTCACCCCCACCTCATTGCTGGCGGTTGTTATCGGCACAACTTCAGGTGTCATTATCGGCGGTATGCCGGGCCTGACCGCCACCATGGGGGTCGCCCTGCTGATTCCGGTAACCTTTACACTGGAACCGTTAACCGGCCTGTGTCTGATGGGCGGGGTCTACTGTGGTGCCATGTACGGTGGCTCCATTCCGGCAATCCTGTTACGCACACCTGGCACTCCGGCGGCTGTCGCCACCTCGATGGAAGGCTATGCCATGACCAGAAACGGCAACGGTGGTCTGGCACTCAAGGTTTCGGTTGTCTCCAGCTTTATCGGCGGAATTTTTTCCGCGCTGGTTTTGCTCCTGGTTGCTCCGATTCTCGCCACCTTCGCCCTGTCTTTCGGGCCACCCGAGTATTTTCTGCTGGCGCTGCTTGGTCTGGCCGGTATTGTATCTATGGCTGATGACGAAAATCGCCTGATCAAGGCCCTGATATCCGGCCTGATCGGTCTGATTATTGCCGTTATCGGAACCGACCCCATATCGGGAATGCTGCGCTACACCGCAGGTGAACACGACCTCTACGATGGCGTGGCTTTCATGCCGGTGTTGATCGGCATGTTCTCGATCTCGCAGATGCTTGAACTGACCGGTGCCAAAAATATCGTTTCCGACACAACGCACATCAAAAAACTCAAGCGGGAACCTCTGCCCAAAGGCATTCACAAGCCGATAGCCACGGGTTCTCTGGTTGGTACGACAGTCGGGGTTTTACCCGGTGAAGGTGCCACGATCGCTGCCTTTATGTCCTACAATATCGTCCGTCGCCGCTCCAAGAACAAAGAACTGTTCGGCAAGGGCAACCCGGAAGGCATTGCCGCAGCGGAGGCAGGCAACAATGGCTGTGTCGGCGGTTCGCTGATCCCGACCCTGACTCTCGGAATCCCTGGCAACAGTGTTGCTGCGGCATTGCTCGGCGGCCTGCTGATTCACGGGCTGGTTCCCGGCCCGGAACTGTTCACCAAATACGGCGTGATGACCTACGCCTTTATCCTGTCCCTGTTTGTTGCCAATGTGGTCTTTCTCATGCTCGGCCTGTTCATGGCACCCTATTTTGCGAGAATCTCACTGACACCAACCGGCCTGTTGATTCCGGTTGTCTGCCTGTTCTCGGTGCTGGGTTCCTACGCCATGAACAATAGTGTGCTCGACGTATTTATCGCCATTGCCTGCGGTTTTGTCGCCATCATATTGCAGAAGTGCGGCTTCTCTCTCGGCGCCCTGATTCTCGGGCTGATTCTTGGCCCTATAGCCGAAACCGGCTTTGCCCAGGCACTGATTATGAGCCACGGCAGCTACAGCATTTTCTTTGATCGGCCACAAGCGATTGCGTTATGGTTCATTATTCTGCTTCTTCTGGTTCCGCCAATCTATCAGATTTACAAGGCGCAACGCCTGGAAAAGCAGAAACCAACCACAGGCTGAAGAGCGTTCCTGGCAAAGGCAATCCTGACAAAATAACTCTGCAGGGTTTTCAGCCATAACCGTGGCTATACTTATTGCCACGGCTATACTTCATGGGTAAACTGGCAGGCCTGACAGATCACTTCCACCCATTTACATTACAGCACGACCAAGGAGATTTGAAATGCTACACGGATTAATCAAAAAACTGGACCAGGATTCCAAAATCGGCAGCGTATCCGCACACTGCGATGTACCCTGTGGCATCTACGACCCGGCCACTGCACAAATATCGGCACTGACCGTTATTCGCATGGTAGACCAGCTCATCGAGATGGAAGGGGCTGAAGATAACCTGAATACGCGCAACAAATATTCACGCCTGATTGCACAGAAAGAAGAACATGCAGAAGCAGTCAAGCATGAGGTTCGTGTTATCTGGGGTGATTATTTCAAGGAGCCTCAATTCAAGCAGTTCCCGCAAACCCATGAACTGGTTCACAAAATTATGCTGCAGGGTTCAAAGGCCCGCCAGCAGGCCGATAGGGAAGTATCGCTCGAATTATTGAACCTGGTGAATGAGTTTGCCGATATATTCTGGCAAACCAAGGGAGTAGAAACCTTCAGGGCAAAGAGCCCTTACCTGCCCAACGAAGAAGTGGTTTACCCCAAACTGGGTTAAATCGGCTTGCTAAGGCTGAAACGGGTAGAGGGAGACAGTATGTCTCCCTCTTTTCGTCATGGTGATTATATTCTGGCCTGCCGTTGGCCCAGATGGTTGCTAAAACCGGGGGATGTTATTGTGTTAACGCACCCCGTCTATGGCAACATCATCAAACGCATTGACGCGATTGACGAACAACAACTCACACTGGTCGGCGATAACCCGCTCAGCATAAGCAGTGAAAAAATAGGCTCCATAGGCAAGCAGATAAAAATCTGGAAAGTCATCAAACACATAAAGCCCGGATAAAGTGATCATCAGAACAACATGTTCAGCTTCGGATATAAGATCAACTACAAGGGGAAACCTGACATGCCTGACATAAGAGTGGCCATAAAACACGCATTTTTCATCATCTTCACTGTTTCCCTTTTCGGCTGCGGTGGCAAAGGGTCAGAGAACCTCGCAAATCCCATTCCAACACCAAACCCGATACCAGGTCAGCCCCCTGTCCCGTCTGTGACTCTGAACAACGTTGAAATCGCATACTTTATGTACCAGATTCAGAATTTGGAGGAGCACGCTACCATTGACTCACTCGATAATACCGAATATGACATGCTCATCATTGAGCCGGGTTTTAATATCAGCGAAGATCCTTACGATACCGCTTACCTGATTGAAAAATTGAAAAACCGGCCCAACGGCGAGAAACGGATTTTACTTGCCTATATCGATATCGGACAGGCAGAAGAATGGAGAACCTATTGGGGAAAAGACTGGATTGCTCCCACCGAAACAGAACAGGGTTACCCTGAATTTTTAGTTACCACAGACCCGGACGGATGGGCAAGAAACTATCCCGTAGCCTATTGGGATAGCGCATGGCAGGCTATCTGGCTGGCTGACGACGGACTGATAAAAAAAATAGCTGACTTCGGCTTTGACGGCGTATACCTGGACTGGGTTGAAGCCTATGATGATGACCATATCAGAGATTACGCTGCTGAACAGGGAATAAACCCTGAAAATGAAATGATGGCGTTTATCGAAAAAATAAGAAAGAAAGGAAAAACCGTAAAATCAGACTTCCTGATTGTTTCACAAAACGCGCCTTATTTACTGGATGCAAACCCGAATTATTACTCTTCGATAATCGATGCCATCGCAACGGAAGACACCTGGTTTTATGGTCAGGGCGATGCAGAATGGAACTCACCTCTTGCCGGAGATTTAAAGGGGGGTGAAAGACATTCGTATGACTACTCGACAGCCAACAGAATTGCACAAAACAAAAAATACCTGGAATATGGAATCCCCGTCTTTACGATAGATTATTGTATCTCACCGGAAAATTCGGCTCTTGTTTATAGCGAATCCAGGAAAAACGGCTTTATCCCCCTGGTAACCAGAGTATCACTCTCTGCACTTACAGAAACGCCGCCATATTAAAAATCTGACAATAACTACATAATTAAGTGGAATTCATCACAATGATAAATAAAGTAATTTTCCCGGTTGCCGGCTACGGCACGCGATTCCTGCCAGCCACAAAAGCGATGCCAAAAGAAATGCTCCCTGTCGTGAATAAACCATTGGTTCAGTACGGTGTGGAAGAAGCAGTCGAGGCGGGAATCCACGACATCGGCTTCGTCACAGGCCGCGGAAAAAGAGCCATTGCCGACCACTTTGACATCAGTTATGAACTGGAATCACAAATAAAGGGAACAGGCAAAGATGAACTCCTGTCGTCAATTCGAACTCTTCTTGGCAAGAATCGGTTTGCCTTTACCCGCCAGGGTGAAATGAAAGGCCTGGGGCACGCCATTCTGTCAGGGCAAAACCTGGTCGGTGACAACCCTTTTGCCGTTGTTCTGGCAGACGACATGTGCCTGACCGAAGATGATACTCCTGGCGTTCTCGCACAAATGGTACAACTCTACAGTCAATTCAGATGCAGCATTGTTGCAGTACAGGAAGTTCCACAAGATGAAACACACAAATATGGTGTAATTTCAGGAGAAGCCATCAAAGATGACCTGTATCGCATCAACGATATGGTTGAAAAACCCGCACCTGAAGATGCGCCAAGCAACCTGGCCATTATCGGCCGCTACATTCTCACCCCGGATATTTTCGATATCATAGCCAATACCCCGCCAGGCAAAAATGGCGAAGTACAAATCACAGACGCACTGCTGAAACAGGCTCAACAAGGGTGTGTGCTTGGCTACAGATTCAAGGGGCGCAGATTCGATTGCGGAAGCATTCACGGCTTCGTAGAAGCCACAAATTATGTCTACGAGAATATCTATAAAGGGTAATCTGCACCACGCGCCTCAGTGTTGGCTCCGACAAAACCGGTCGGAGCTTTCCACCGTTTTTTCCACCGTCGTTTTTTCTGCTAATACTTGAACACCCCCAATTCGTTGTCCAGTTGATGGGTCATTCTGGACAGATACTCTGTGGCGCCAGTCACTTCTTCTATGCTTGTTGAATTGTTTCTGGCAATTTCCTTTATCTTTTTAATCTGTTCAATGATTTGATTCACCGATTCGGATACTTCACTGTATTGCGTGGTATTTTGTGCATTCGCTTCAATGCTTGCCTTGATTATATTGGAGTTTTCGGACACGAAACGAGTCAGGTCGGAAGACACCTTCGAGGTTTCTTCCACACTCCTGGCAGCCTGATTCAAATCCTTGCTGATATCGCTGACCGACTGGACAACGGTGTTGATGGTTGCATTCGTCTCTACCAGCCTGGTTTGGGTGTTCTCTGCCAACTGCCTGACTTCATCGGCAACAACCGCGAAGCCTCGTCCATGCTCACCGGCCCGGGCCGCCTCTATCGCGGCATTGAGAGCCAGCAAATTGGTTTGATCGGCAATATCGTTGATCACAGTCAATACTTCCCTGATTTCATCGGTTTTTTGACTGGTTTCATTAAGTTGTTCACTTAGCTCCAATCCCCGATTGGCGGTCTGCTCCAGTAACTGAGCCATTTTATTCATTTCCTGCTGAATCGTATTTAAATTGTTTCCGGCATTCGACAGGTTGTCACTGTTCTTCCGGGCAGAGTTCAGTGTGGTCGATACATCTTTTACAACGCTCTCACCTTTAATCACTGTCTCACTAACCAGAGCCGCAACCTCTTCGACTCTTTTATCCAGGGTCAGTGAAGTAGCACTCAGCTCATTTGCAATACTGGCATTTTCAGTGCTTGTTTTCCTGCAATTCGATACCATCAGCTGAATTTTTTCAATAAAGGTGTTTACATCTGAGCTTATTTTAGTGATTTCATCATTTCCTTCGATGGCCAATCGCTTGGTCAGGTCGCCTTCGCCCTTGGCCAGATCATTGACCATAACACCCAGATGATTCAATGGCTTGAACAAATAGGAAAGCAGTAACACCATGCACAGTATGGTGAGGATGATCGCCACAATGGCAATGGCAATACTTCGGGTCAGTTGAGTCGCCACACCTGCATAGGCTTTTTCCCTGTCTACCGTTGCCAATGTCTTCCAGCCCAGGCCTTCGACGGTATCGAAAAACAGTGTTTTATCAACCCCGTTCAGGGTATAGTCCACATTTCCGCTTTTTTGGCTGTAGATTTTCTTCAGTGCGTCCTGTAAACCCGGGCTTATATCCAGTATTTTTTTTCCTGCCATTTCCGGATTGACATGCCCGATAATCACTCCCTTATTATCAAGAAAGGAAAACTCTCCGCCGCTCACTTCAATCTCTTTCGCTTTTTTGTTTAAATCATCCAGACTTATATCTGTTGCCAGGACACCAACAAAACTACCATTTTTTATCACTGGCGCAGCTACAGAGATAACGGGTTTTTTGCTCACACTATCTATATATATCTGTGTCATTGTGGCGTGATTGGCTTTTTTCGTATCGACATACCATGGTCTTTTTCTGGCATCCCAATCCGGATCAGGCACCCAATCAAGACGATCATAGTAGATGCCGTCTTCATAGCCAATGTAAACGTCCGCACACTTGATACTTTTTTCTGTCGCTTCGAGGATCGACATAACACCTTCTTCATCGGCTGGATCCTTGGTGGCGACAAGGTTGGTAAAGCCTTCCATACCCTTTAGAATTTGTAATTTCCAGTTCACGATATCACGGACGCCATACCGGGCTATGTTGCCAAGGTTGTTCTGGATATTGACAGACAAATATTCTTTACTGTAGGTGTAACTGAAAACAGAGAAAACGCCATATCCGGCCAACAGAGAAATCGCAAGCGCAACATAAATTTTCGTTTTAAATCCCATTGTTACACACCCTTTTGCCTTTTGCCGTATTTTAAACCTGATAAAAGCCGCCGAAACACTCGACTCGTGTAATTCAGAGTAGAAAACATCGTATTTTTTTTCAAGGCGAAGAGACTTATCAAACGAAGACGACAGGACTGGCATTCAAAAAGGCTGCGAACACGACCAGGCTGGCTTGCATTGTTGCGCTGGCAAATTGGTATAAGATTACAATCCCCCGCCGGAGAAACCGGCCGGGGATCAAACCGGGGGGCTATTGGAGTTGCTGAGCCGCCTGGAAATAGAAATACCAGGTACGGTAGTCTCTATAGGTCACACATCCATCTGCATCATAGTCTGCTGCAACCACATATCCGGCTGCAC
Organism: Pseudomonadota bacterium; assembly: GCA_002747395.1. Classification (GTDB taxonomy): domain Bacteria; phylum Pseudomonadota; class Gammaproteobacteria; order Pseudomonadales; family Oleiphilaceae; genus LZORAL124-50-18. The sequence goes on along the minus strand of PDPE01000027.1, from coordinate 59 downwards.
CCTCGCATGTGCCCAGGGTACCCCGGAACCTGACATAGTCTTCGTTGTCCAGAACACCA
>PDPE01000026.1 GCA_002747395.1 Pseudomonadota bacterium | reverse complement strand
GAATCGAGTTGATCGGTGATATCAAAAAAACCGGTTTGGGGGTGGTTGGCAGAGCAGGATGAACGCATTTTTATTCCGTTTTCGACCAGGAATGAAGGAGTCAGTATACTGTTTTTGGTCGAATCTGTCTCCCTGAAATGGGGGATTTTTAATAAAATTCATAAGGTTGGGTGTTTTTCAGGCGCGACTATATAAATCAGCAGAAATAAAAAAAAGCCGCAACTGACAATGGACGGGCCCACGGGTGTATCCAGGAAGTAAGACATCGAAAAACCGGTTATGACTGAAACCACACCCAAGCCCGATGCAATGAGCGCCATCGACTCCGGTGTTCTGGCAATACGCCGGGCGGTTGCTGCAGGAATAATCAGCATGGAGGTGATCAGCAGAACACCCACGATCTTGATGGCAATGGCAATCACGACCGATATCAGCAGGAGCAAGACAAATTTGAGCAGGCCGACATTCTGCCCTTCAACCCGAGCCAGGTCTTCATCAATGGTAATCATCAACAAACGGAGCCAGAGAAACCGGATAATGGCCAGCACCAGCACTCCGCCGGTGATGCTCCAGAACACATCTGTGGTGCTGACTGCAAGCAGATCACCGAAAAGAAATCCGTTAATGTCCACCCTCACATCCGGCATAAAACTCAGCGCAATCAAACCCAGAGCCAGGCTACTGTGCGCCAGGATACCCAGCAGCGTATCGGAAGCCAGTTGTTTCGATTTCATCAATACGGTCAGCAGGGATGCGATGCCAACACTCACCGCTATGACCGCAAGCGTCAGGTCAATGCTGAATAAAAGCCCGAGAGTGATACCCAGAAGAGCAGAATGCGCCATGGTATCGCCAAAGTAAGACATGCGACGCCACACCACAAAACAACCCAGAGGCCCGGCGACCACCGCCAAAGACAGCCCGGCAACCAGCCCGTTGAAAATAAACTCCAAACCCGTTACTCCCTGATAATATCGCCGTGAATTGTGTGTTTGTGGTCATGGTGGTGGTGATACACCGCCAGAGATTCAGCAGGCGTATAATCAAACAGTTCAAGAAACGCGGGATCGCAGGATACATCATCAGGATGGCCGGAACAGCAAATATGCCCATTAAGACAAAGCACATGGTCGGTAGCCGCCATCACCAGATGCAAATCATGGGATATCATCAGTATTCCGCACCCCAGGTCGTCCCGCAACAGGCGAATCAGGCGATACAGTTCGTTCTGGCCGGTAACGTCAACGCCCTGTGCGGGTTCGTCAAGAACCAGCAGCGCCGGTTTCCTGAGGATTGCCCTGGCCAGCAATATTCGCTGCAGCTCTCCTCCTGATACCCGCTGAATCGGCTTCTCTTTCAGGTCAATAATATTGACCTGCCTCATCACTTCGTCTATTGCGCGTTTTTTTTCACCTGTGAGCAGGAGAAACCGGAAAACGGTCAGAGGCAGCGTCGAGTCAATATGCAGGCGCTGGGGCATATAGCCAATGTTGATGCCTGGTGCGCGATTTACGGTACCCGCAGTCGGCCTGATCAGGCCAAGTATGGTTTTCACCAGCGTTGTTTTGCCCGCCCCGTTCGGGCCAATCAGGGTAACAATTTCTCCGGCATACAGTTCCAGTGAAACCTGTTTCAAAACGCTTTGATCCTGGTAGCAGACTGATACCTGATTCAATGTAACCAGAGGTTGTTGACGATTCATAGTGCAGACTTGTTCTGTTGATCACTGGTGGCGTGACAAGACCGGGTCTCACGCAAGCCAGGTGCATGCTTCCACGGCTACCGGCTATTGTATGCCCGCCACCCTGAATTTTACCAGTGATAATTGCTCCCGATTAACTTATTCCCCCGGATTATATGGTAAAGTGCGCGAAATTCGCATTTGGTAATAACTGAAGAGGTGGCTACCAGAATGACAGGAAACCTGACTACACTGAAATTTCATTCAAACCGGGAAAAGCTGTTCAATGAACTGCATACCCGACCTTTTCCACTGATCGATACACCGGCAAAGGTATCACAGCTTGCGGTACTGCATGAGATTGACGATGAGGACAAACACCAAACGGTAGCAAGCCAGTTTGACCATTTATCCAGCCTGTGTGAACGCTACACGGTTAACCCCCCGGCTCCCGATGCATCTTGTTATTATCAGGATTTCGGTGGATTTGAATTGCGCTGGGAACGTCACACCGAGTTCACAACCTATACCTTTATCAGAAAGGCGATGAGCAACCGGCCTTTCGACGAAAATGCGCTGTCTGTCCTGCCCGATGAATGGCTGGCCAGCATACCGGGCAAAATCATCAGTGGCTTGCATATTGAAGTGGCTGCAATGCCAGGGAAAATGCCGTCAACAGAAGCATTACGGCATCATTTTGAAGGTCACCGCATGATTGGCTCGGAGCTTTCCAACGGCGCGGTCCAGCTCTGGACCTCATATCGCATACACAGTGACGGAATGGGGCGAATCCTGATTTTTAACAAGGGGTTCGACCCTTGTGAGGGTGGCAGGCTGGTAAGACGATTGCTCGAAATTGAAACCTACCGCATGATGGTACTGATCGCTTTTCCCATTGCCCAGTCCACCTCACCGGAGGTAAGGGCCATGGCAAGCCAGGTGGTGGCGGTCAACCAGCAGATTAACGAGATAGAAGGGCTGGAAGATGAGCGGAGACTGTTGGCTGAACTCTCTTCTCTCGCGGCACGGCTTGAGCAGATTATTTCTGACACCAATTTCCGTTTCTCTGCCGCAGAAGCCTACTATGCCCTGGTACTGAGCAGAATCGGGGAACTCAACGAAACCCCGATACCGGGGTTTCAGACCATCGGCGAGTTTCTTGGCCGCCGTTTGATACCGGCCTACCGCACCTGTGAAACCACCCGCCGGGAGCTGACCGAGCTATCAGTGCGTATTGACAGGGCCAGCGACCTGATCAGAACCCGGGTTAACGTGACCATCGAATCCCAAAACCGGTATCTGTTGCAGTCAATGGATCGTCGCAGCAAACTGCAATTGCGTATGCAACAGGCGGTGGAAGGGCTGTCCGTCGCCGTTATCAGTTATCACCTGGTCGGGCTGGTCAAATTCGCTGCAGACTCGGCGAAAGAGCTGGGGTTCATCGAAAACTCCTACTGGATTATCGGTGCATCGGTTCCAATTTCCATTGGTGCTGTAGTATTCGGCCTGATCAAACTGAAGAAACGGATCTACCAGGTAAATAAGGAAATGAAAGCCAAGCAGCGATCTTTGCAATAGTTTTGCTTTATAACGGTTCTGCTCTATAAGAGTTCTGCTCTATAACAGTTTTGCTCTGCAATGGTTCTGCCTTGAAATGGTTCGCGCCCTGGAACAGCCCGCGGGTCTACTGCGGGCTGCCTGCACACGGGGGCTTGTAGCAGCATACCAACGGCCGGCCGGGCAATGAGTGATGAGTGGTGATTGCCGGATGATTACGGCCTGGTTATATCACCTCATAGAGTAATTTTTCCAGGTAATCCATATCCGGTATGGTGGCCGGCTCACCCTGGGTCATCACCTTCATTTTTTCCGCCGGGCCTTTTTCTTTTTCTTCTTCCGCGATATTCTCATAGTCAATTTTAATCAGCCGGGGAATGCTTCGGGTAACAAGGGCAAAAAAAGGAATTTCCTTGTGATGAACCCCGATCGAGTTGATCACGATAAGTCTGGGGTTCTCCCCCGGGGCAGCCCTGCTTCCTCCGTTCATAACCTCAAACGAAACCACCGGAAGCGCCTGACCACGCCAGAATACCGTACCCAACAACCAGTCAGGCTTTGCTGGATCAGGTTCCGGGGTTTGATAGTCAACCACCTCTGCAACAGACACGTTTGGCAACAGGAGATCCATGTCCGCGATCGGCAACAGCAATCCTGAGATAATATCGCCACCCTCAGCTTCTGTGGCCCGGTTAAGAGAGAAAACTTTTGCCATTGGTACCAATCCTTTTTGTTTTTCTGCAATTTGTCTTTTACGGGCCAGTCCTGTTCAAACCGGTCATTCATCCAAATGGAACAAAGCCACTCTCACCCGGCACCCGGCCCGGATCTGGCTCACCCGGCCTGGATCTGGCTGTTTTTTTCAATCGTCAGGATCAAATGAGCGGCCAGCTGCTCAGGGGTACCGGAAAAGCCCGAACACCCGGTACCATGCACCGAAGCAGGCATAGAGTGATTCGCACAGCTATCCGGGCTCTGTACCCAGATGTTGGAACCATAAGCTCTCAACAAGGGTGCCGCAATGGCACCGTCGTTTCCCATGCCACTAAAAAATATGGTGTGGCACTTGCCACCGTAATAATTGGCAACATTCAGCATGACCTGATCAATGGACGGGCCGTACGGGCCTGGCCATGAATTTTCCTTGAACTGCACACGTCCACATTCATCGAGAATCATTTCTTTATCCACCGGCACCAGCAATACTTGTCCAAAAGCGGCCCGATCCCCTGGCTGGGCAATTTTCAATTCGAACGGGGAGTGACGAGCCAGTACCTTCGCCAATACAGTGGAGAAATTCGCATCAATGTGCTGCGCATAAATAAACGCGACGGGTAACCCTTTCGGGAGCGAGTCCAGAAAGGCTTTCACTGCCTCCGGCCCACCCAGCGACGCGGCCAGTATCCAGACCTCTTTCACTTCACCCGCATGTTCCGCCGGCATACCGGCCAGATAAGCCGGAAGCCTGACCGGTCGGGCCGGGCCCGGGCTTTTCTCAAGTTGACTTAGGGACTGGCCAATTGCTTCGATATTGTCAATGTCACCCAGGTGCTCCCGCAATTTGCCATGCAAACGCCGCTCCCAGCGCGGAAATTCTTCGCTGTTCTTTTCCGGGGCTTTCCCCTGGCCAAATAAAATAGGGCAGTCAAACTGTTCCAGCAGCTGCTCAATAAAGTCCGAGCAGTGCTGTTCACCTTCAACCTCGACAATGAGCAGGTCGATGTCTGATTCTCTGACATCGACCGTGATTGCGTTGTCTGAAAATTTTGATGGCTCCAGATTATAGGCTATTTCCAAACCGACCCCCTCGACAACATGCTGTAAAATATGCCGTTGCAGCGGAGTATCCGATACAATGCCAATCCGGGGGCGCGCAGACTCTCCCATTTACGCTACCTGCGTTATTTTTTCACGAGCTTTTCAATCGTACCGAGAAGTGATTTCTCCTGAAATGGCTTGCCAAGGTATTCATTGACGCCAATCGACATCGCTCTGTCTTTGTGTTTTTGCCCTGTTCTGGAAGTAATCATCACAATGGGCACATCCTGCAGCTCCTCATCGTGACGAACAAAGCTCGCCACCTCAAAACCGTCCATTCTGGGCATTTCAATATCAAGCAACATGATATCCGGTTTGTTATCCTGCAAAATGGAAACTGCATCGACCCCGTCTTTCGCAGTGATGACTTCCATTCCGTTTCTTTGCAGCAAACGTGTCGTTACTTTTCTCACTGTGACCGAGTCATCAACAACCAGAACCTGGGTCGGCTTGATCAGTTGAGTGACTACCGGTTCTACCGCTCTGATTGCCGCCCTGGTTTGCAGCTGCGTAGTCAGATCCGCCCGGATCAGGGCTGGCAGATCGAGAATGACAACAACGCTGCCATCACCAAGAATGGTTGCCCCGGAGACACCTCTCACCGAACTGAACTGCACGCCCAGGCTTTTTACGACAATTTCCCGGCTACCCATCAAACCGTCTACCTGAAGCGCCATGGACTGCTCACCACCACGAACCAGGATAACAGGCAATGGCAAAGGCTGACCTTGCAACTTGGGCTTGTGATCACTCTGTAAAAGCGATCCAATGTACTGAAGCTTGTATTTCTTGCCCGCGTACTCGTACATGGGCGCATCAGGCTTGTAGTACTCTTCCAGTTCGTAAACACTCACTCTTACGATACCCTCGATGGTGTTCAGGGGTATCGCATAAAAGTCATCCCCGGTATTCACCATCAATGCGCGATTGACAGAAACAGTGAAAGGCAGGCGCACGGTAAAAGTGGTTCCTGTGCCAACCTCGGAGGCAATGGAAATCTGGCCACCCAACTGTTTGATTTCGCTGGAAACCACATCCATCCCGACACCACGCCCTGATATCTGGGTCACTTTCTTCGCCGTACTGAAGCCTGCCTGCATAATGAACTGGAGCACTTCGTGATCAGAAATCTGCGTGTTTTCATCGAGCAGGCCTCGCTCTATGGCTTTTTTGCGAATCACATTCACCGGGATACCGCCGCCGTCATCCTGCATCTGCAATACAATATCGCCACCTTCCCTGCTCAGGGAAAGATCAATGGATCCCGTTTCAGGTTTACCCGCCTGAATCCGTTGCTCTCTGGTTTCAATACCATGATCCAGGGCATTTCTAAGCATGTGCTCAAGGGGTGCGACCATTCTTTCCAGCACGGTTCTGTCCATTTCACCCTGGGCGTTATGAACATCAAACCGGACTTTTTTCCCAAGCTCTCCGCTCACCTGGCGGACGATACGCCGCAGCCTTGGCACCATGGATGAAAACGGGATCATCCGGGTTTTCATCAAACCTTCTTGCAGCTCCGTATTGATTCTGGATTGCTGTAGCAGCAAGGTTTCAGCATCACGGGTTTTTTCCGCCAGGTCTTCTTTCAAATCCATCAAATCGGAAGCTGATTCGGTCAAGGCACGAGATAGCTGCTGTATGGATGAATAGCGATCCATTTCCAGCGGGTCAAAGTCATCGCCATAATCCGTTCCTGTTGCCGCGTTTTCCCTTTCCACCCTGAACAGAACCTGCGCCTCGGTCTCGATATCCATTCGGCGCAACTGTTCTTTCAAGCGTTCGATGGTTGCAGTCATTTCGTCAAGCGTATGACTGAAGTCACTGATCTGGGTTTCCATTCGGCCACGAGCAATACTGGTTTCACCGGCCAGGTTAACCAGCTCGTCTATCAGCGGCGCACTGACGCGAATCGTTTCTTGCTGGGCCGGTCTTGGTGCGGGTTGTGCGGCTTTGGGCGGCCTGGCCCCGTCAGGTACTTTCTGCCTGCCCGGCATTCGGGAGACACCGTCAGCTCCGGATAGTCCGGCTTCGGCGTTGTCAGGTCGACCCGGGCTTGCTGCGGTTTGTTCAGGCTGCGCAGCCTCTTTGACGGATTCAGTTTTCCGGCGCCAGCTTTCCCGTACTTCGTCGACAAAATCAGTGAGCCGGTCAAAGGACTTCTGCGTGTTCTCCTTCAGTTCGCCCTCAAAAGGCTGATTTTCCGAGGCGGACTTGATAAGCATGCTTTCAAAGGCATGGCTGGCGTCACCCAATTCTTTCAGGCCGGATAAACGGGCTCCACCCTTCAGGGTATGCAAGGCCCGCTGCAGCTCCTGATTGAATGAAGAGTTAACGGTGTCTTTTTCCCATTCACCAAGAAGCTTGTCAATCGTTTCCAGAAGATCGTTGGCCTCTTCGAGGAAGATTTCCAGTACCTGGGTATCTTCATCAGACGCGGATAACGATTCCGATGAAACATCACGTTCTTCGGACAGGCTGAGCGTAGTAATCTGATTAATCAGCTCCGTGGCTCTTGGCACAGGCTGGGAGGCTGCCAGTTTGGCCAACATGTCCGCGACTGCCGATGCTCCACTGGAGGTCAGGGTCAGCAGCTCTTCGGTCACACTCGCATTGTCTTCAAGTGCCTGGCCAATCGCATCAGCCATCGCAGAAACCAGATTATCAATGGGTTCTACGCCGGCAATTTTCGCACTGCTTCGTAATGAATCGAGTGCTCTCTGAATATCAATGACCGCCTGCAGGTTATCCGGGTGGGCTTTCCATACGTCGATATTGTCTGCCACATGGGCCACCTGCTCCCCTGCCTCATCAAGAAATATCTCGATAAGATTTTCATGGTCGGGATCAGTGATCAACAGCTTGACAGAGTCTGACCTGGCCGCATCGGAAGCGCCCTGGCTTGCATGCGCCAGAATGGATTCGATCAGGTGATTCGCAGGTTCGGGCATCTCATTGCGAGACACAGTATCAACCATGCCGGCCAACACGTCATGGCACTCAAGCATCAGATCCTTTATCTGTTCTGATGGTTCGATTCGGCCTTCAGCAATAGATTGGAAAAGCGTTTCCAGTTCATGGGACAAATCACCAATCGGCTTGATATTCGCCATGCGCGCACCACCTTTCAGTGTGTGCAGATCGCGTTGCAGTGATTTGGCGATACCTGAATCGTCAAAGTTGTCCGTCCAGTTCTGCAGTGAGTTGGCCGTGCTATCAATTAATTCTTCTGCTTCTTCCAGGAAGATTTCGATCAATTCCGGGTCAACCGGCTCTGTTTCATCTGCTAACGGCTCAGAACCCTCAGGCACAGGCAGATCGTCAGTTTCGGTTTTTTCAACCGCTGCCTGTTCTGCCGCCAGCACCTGCTGCAGCTCGGCTATAAGACCCGGCGCAGATTTAACGGCATTGGACGAGGCCACCATGTCAACCATCGAGGACAGCTCATCATGGCAACGCAAGGCCAGACTGACCAGTCTTTCCGAGGCGATCACACTGCCATCGGCAATGTATTCAAAAATATTTTCCATCTCGTGGGCAAGATCACCAATCGGGGTAATCTCGGCCATTCGGGCACCGCCCTTAAGGGTATGCAGCTCTCTTCGCAACTCTTTTACCAATCCGGTATCACCAGGTCTGCTTTCCCAGTCATTCAGCAAATCGGCACTGTTGACAATGATCTCCTCCGCCTCCTCCAGGAAGATGTCGATCAGTTCGGGATCAAGGGTGACATCACTTTCAGGCGGGGATACCCGGCCCGACCGCTCTGACGCCAACCCGGCCAGTCGTTGCAGCAATTCCGTATCAGGGTGGGTTGCCAGACCTGCAGCAACCTGATCCATTTGAACAAGCAGTGTTTCATGTCCGTCAATGACAGTCCGCAAGAAATAATCATCTTTTGCGAATGATTCATCTCTGGCGTGCTCATAAGCCCGCTCCAGGGCGTGACACAATTCGGCAACATCGGTCAATTGCGCAACTTCGGCACCATCAGCCAGGGTTTTCAGTTCCGCAACAAGTTTTTCCAACTCTTCACCCGGTACCGGATCTCCTTTCCAGTGATGCAGAATTTTCTCGGCATCAAACAGAACATCCATCCCTTCCGTCAAAAAGATACCAATCAGCTGTGGATCCGGTTTGCCGGATTCGGAAAATTCGAAATCGCCCGGGTAATCGGACAGTTTTTCCAGTTGCACTGCGGCAAGGTCTTTGAGGAAATCCCGGGTTCCAGGCAATTCAAGCTGAGGAGTGGTTTTAATCTGTTTCAGGCCTTGTTCAATAAACTCGATAAAGACCTGTAAAATGTCAATAATCGACTGATCTGCCAAAACAGAACAGGCGCGAGCATCTTTTGCAAACTTTTCGAAAGGAACGACGACTTTGGCAATCGGTTCAATACTTGCCGTATTGGCACTGCCTTTCAACGTATGCAAGGCTCTGGAAACCTCGTCGGTAAGCGGGATCGGCTTCCCTGCCTTATAGAAATCATTGACAAATTCATTGAGAGACGACAAATGAGTCAGCGTTTCGGTTTCAAAAATATCCAGCAACACGGGGTCAATCAGAAGGCCTGCATCCTCGGGCAGACCGGAAGCCTCAGGAGTGCCGGCGGTTTGCCGAACTGTGCCCGAATCCGACGATTCTGTTGCAACAACGGTGGCCAATGGAGCGACCGGCTCTCCTCTTGCCAGCGCCTCGGCCTGTTTTTCATAGATTGATGTATCGTGGGATGGCCTGCGATGATTTTTATAATCATCAATCAGATCGGGCAAAATGGCGACGACTTTTTGAACCAGCTCGGCGATATCCGGGCTCATGTGTACCGCGCCATCAATAACCTTGTTGAGCATGTTTTCAATTGACCAGGACAACTCTCCCACGAAGGTTGCATGCACCATCCTGCCACTGCCTTTCAGTGTATGAAAACTGCGCCTCACCTCGGCAAGGGCCTCCCGGTTATCGTAATCGGCGAGATAAACCGGCAATTGCTCATGCACGACACCGAGCACTTCTTCCGATTCTTCGAGGAATATCTCTATGATTTCCTCATCCACCAGATCATCTTCCGGCTGACCAACATCTTCCGGCTGACCACGATCTTCCGGCTGACCAACATCGTCTGGCCGGATATCTTCTTCCGGCCGGGACAGAATGCCGTCTTCCGGCTCCTGAAATGCCTCGCCCTCGGATTCTCTGATAATCCGGGCAGCCCGCAGGTCAACCTCGGTTTCCTCAACCTCCTGCCTCGACTTCTTGTCATTTGCTATTGCTTCAGCAGCAGAAACGTATGCTGCGATATCAGGGCCCGTTTTTTTCACCTTGAATGCGTCAATCACATCAGGCAAACGCTGTATTACCCGCTCCAGCAGTTCAAACATTTCCTTGCCGGGTGCAATGGTTTGATCTATCACCCGGTTGAGCATATTTTCAATCGCCCAGGCCAGTTCACCCAATGTGGTAGCCCCGACAAGCCGCCCGCTTCCTTTCAGGGTATGGAATAACCGGCGCAATTCAGTCAGTGCATAAGAATCTTCCGGCGTATCTCTGAATACCGGATAGGCCTCATTCACCGCACCCAGCACTTCCTCGGTCTCTTCGAGGAATATTTCAATAATCTCATTGTCTATGAGTTCATCATCGCTGGCCTTGTCGGCGGACATTGCCTCTATCACAGCGGGCTCTATCATGGCGCCTTCGTCCTGCTCTGCCGTAACCGGCTGCCAGGTTTCCTCGGCACCAACCGGGAAGCCGAGCAATTTGACACTTTCTTCCGCCACCTGCAGGATCATGCTGTTATCCTGGCTGCCTGCCGCCAATCGCTCAAGGTAGTATTCAATACCTGTAACCGCATCAGCGAGCGTTTCCAGCTGTTTCATGCTCGGAGGCTGTTTGCTTTGGAGCAGCGCCCTGGTAACAAACCGATTGCACGAATCGACCAGAGCTGCGGCTTCTTCAAGCGGTATAATCTGCAGGCCACCCTTGACAGTTGCAAGTATGCCCGGGGCATCCTCTATTTCTGATTTGTCCCAATTGGTCGCAGAGTAGTTTACGATGCAGTTTTTGGCCTGCTCCAGGCCGTTGCGAACCTCCCTGAGCAGGGCATCGTCTGCCTGCTCGATATGACCGGGATAGGCAGGTATTTTCCGGTCACCCGTTTTCCCGGAAGCCGTATCGCCGGTGTTCCGGCGTCTTATGCCTTTTCTTTCAACAGAAAGGCCGGCCAGCGACCCTTCAACATAAAGCAGGGCTCCGGCAATATCCATAATGACAGTGTCAGCGGGTGCATCCTTTTCTTGCAGATGCTTCTCTATCAGTGCTATCTGTTCATCGATCACCTGCCTGGGTGAGGTAAGCCCCAAAATGGTGATCGTATTGCTGATTTGATGCAGTCCTGGCAAGATTTCTTCAAGGTCTGTCACCTCACGAGAGCGACTGCGCACATATAAATCCAGCTGATCCTTGATTCTGGCCAGCTCATCAAAAATATTCCTGGTTACGGAGGCAATGGTGTCTTTTCCCGGCCCCATGTCCCTGCCGAGCTCCGCTTCTATTTCTTCCCGGGTAGACAGGGCACGACCCAGACTGAAACGCTCCCTGATCGCATTTGGCCCGGCCAGACCAGACTCCGATTTGGCAATATAAAACAGGATATTTTTTAGAAGATCCTCATTGACCGGTCTGGTCAGCACTTCGTCCCGATCATCATAGAACACCTTGAGTTCGTGCTCGATATCGACAATCAGTTTTTTGATTGCACTGGTCATGGCAATTTCATGCGCCGACAACATCTCAAGCAATGCCGTTGCCGCAGCCCAAAACTCGGCATGCGCAGTATGCTGACCAATTTTTTCCAGGCGCCGGGTCACTTTCTGCAGATAGCTAAGGTTATCATCAACCTTTCTTTCTTTTTTTATGCCAAGCAAGGCTGCCCGATACATTTTCCGGAGCTTTTTAAGATGCTCCACCATCTTCGGCTCTTGCAGTCTGTGACGAACAAAGTCCGGCGCTTTCAGTCGGGCAGGAGTCAGATTGGGAGTAAAAAGCGAGCTGTCGGAAAGCAGGCTTTCGCCACGACAGGCGCGGAGGTCATTCAGAACAGGCAAAAGAACTACGGGCACATCCTTGCGACCGGCCGTCAGATGATCCAGATACTCGGGAAGTGTCAGTATGGCTTGCATCAGTACAGAAATCGCATCAGAGACGCGTTCTATACGCTTGTTCATCAGGCTTTCCGCCAACTTCTCCATTTCTTCGGCGAGCAAGGCTGCACCGTAGAATTCGACCATTTGCAGCGTGCCGTGAACCTGATGTATATAGTTGAGGCAAAATCTTATCTGGGCGGTATCATCTCTGTTATCTGCGAACGTTTCCAGGGCCTGGCGCGCCTGGTGCAACGTTTCGTCCATTTCGCCTCTAACCCACTCAAGGGCAACATAGTCATGGTCATTCCCCATAACTTCTCCAGTCGGTCTGTTACTTTTACAGCTTGCGTTTGAACGCCAGCACTTTGTCGTTCTTTATTCTTTCCAGGCCAGGCAAATTAAAATCAACGATTTCACCCAGCCCCAAAACTAGCAATCCACCTGGCTCCAGTTTCTTTGCAAGCTGTGTCAATATTTCTTTTCTTCGCGATTTCCTGAAATAAATCAACACGTTCTGGCAATAAATGATATCCATCCCACCCAGGGGGGCCAAATCCAGTTCCAAAATATTCACTCTGGCGAAGCAAACGCGTTTTTTTATCTCCTGCCGTATCTGATAGAGGCTTTCCTTTTTGTGAGCAGTAAAGTATTTTTCCTTCAACTCATCATCCAGAGTAACCAGTTTCCCTGGCGGGTACCTTCCCTGCCTGGCTTTTTTCAGCGCGGGCTTGCTGATATCTGTTCCCGTTACGCCAAAGTAGTTTACGATACCAAGTTCTTTAACGCATTCGTTTAACACCATGGCAAGCGAATACGCTTCCTCACCTGAAGAGCACCCGACACTCCAAACTGCCAGCGGGTGCGTTTCCAGCAAGGCTTTGGGTCGATCAAGCACATATCGCCTCACCATACCCATAGCGTCAGGATCCCGGTAAAACCGGGTCTCCTGAACTGTCAGTCTGTCTACCAGGGTCAACCATTCGATCATACCCGCCTTGCCAAACCGAACCTTGTCAAGGTACTCCCGGTAGCTGGCGCATCCTATTTCTCTCATTCTGGCATACAGATTAGTCTGTAAAAAAACTTTCCTGTGTACCGGAAGACTCAACCCGATTCGATCTTCCAACATGGCCTGCCACTGCTTGAACAAGGCCTCTTCCATTTCCGGCGTTCTTTGTAACGACCACGAGCCTGCTTGCGTCAAGTCCGGTTTTTCAGACATCTGTTTCCACGACCCGGTTCAAACCGGGTTAAGCATGATCAATAGCTTCAAAAGACCATTATTCATTTAATCAATCAACTCTGGGATACCCTGCCAGCCTCTTGCTCATCACCCTCTTCCGGAAGTTTGAAGCCCGCCACCGAGTTTCGAAGCTGATTGGCCATTTCGGCCAGATTTCCAATCGATCTGGCCGTCGCGTTGGTACCGGCAGAAGTCTGGGATGTAATTTCCTGAATAACATTCATCGTGTTGGAAATATGGCCCGCAGAGGACGACTGCTGTCTTGCCGCGTTGGAAATGTTCTGGATCAGGTCCGCAAGATTCATCGAAACGTTTTCGATTTCTTCCAGGGCGACACCGGCATCCTGGGCCAGTCGCGCCCCTCTCACCACTTCAGCGGTAGTGTGCTCCATCGAGATAACCGCCTCGTTGGTATCGCTCTGAATCGTTTTAACCAGCGCTTCTATCTGCTTCGTCGCAGCAGATGATCGTTCAGCCAATCGCTGTACCTCGTCCGCAACCACCGCGAAACCGCGGCCGGCATCACCAGCCATCGATGCCTGTATTGCTGCGTTAAGAGAAAGAATGTTGGTCTGATCTGCGATATCGTTAATCAGGGATACGATATCCCCGATTTCCTGGGAGGATTCACCCAATCGCTTGATTCTCTTGGCAGTTTCCTGAATCTGTTCACGAATCGTGTCCATGCCCCGAATGGTATTTTGCACCACCTCGGCACCTTTCTTCGCAATGGCAACCGATCTTTCCGCAACCGCAGAGGATTCAGCGGCGTTAGAGGAGACCTGATCAATCGAAACAGCCATTTCATTTACCGCTGCGGAGGCACCCGCAATTTCCTGGGCCTGGTGTTCAGAGGCATCTGCAAGATGCATTGCCGTCGCCTGGGTTTCCTGGGCCGCTGCCGCAACCTGGACAGCGGTATCCCGAATGGCTTTTACCAGGCCACGCATCTGGTCGATCGCAAAGTTGATGGAGTCTGCAATGGCTCCCGTAAAGTCCTCGGTGACTGTCGCCTCGGTGGTCAGGTCACCGTCTGCCAGGTCGGCCAGTTCATCCAGTAACCGAAGGATCGCATTCTGGTTCTGTTCATTCTGTTCAGTGGTCTGCCTCAGGCGAGCCTGCCCCTGCATGACCAGGATGCCACCAATTAACAGCACAACAACAAAGATGGCTACAACAATGCCGCCCAATGTGGTGGTATTGAAGAACCGGGTATCTGTGCGAGACTGCATCAGACTGGCCAGTGTAGTCGTTTCTTCCTTCAGCCCCTGGGAACTGACAAATATGTTGTCTGCCGCAGAACGCACGTTAAACAGCTCGGGAGAGGACTCCAAAATCTTGTCCACGTTTTCGTTCACAAACTCAAAATCCTGAGCGATGGCTTCAAGCCCCAAAATAGCATCTTCATCCTTGACTTTGGCAATACCCATCACATCATTACCTTCAACCATCCCTGCAAGCACTCGCCCGAACAGTTTGGCATCACGTCCGAAACGGTCGGCCGCCAATACCGCATTATCGTCTCCGGTCAATACATCGTTTATCGTTCTTACAATCCGCTCTACCCGCAACTGCTGCCGTTCCGCGACCGAAATCTGCTCGGCAGGAGCACCGATTTCAAGAAGAATATCAATCACCTCTTCATATTCAACCTGCATTTGGGGGATGGTTTCATTCAGTGTTTCAGCAACCAGGTGAAGGGAAAGTACCACTTCCCTGGCTTCAAGTATCTGGTCCGCGTTATTTTTTACGCCGCGCCAGAGCTTCTCGACTCCACTGGACGGAGCTATCTGGCTTGGCGGAAGCCCGGTTTCCTGGCGACCATTGACAATCCAGCCCCAAAGCCTGGAAAAATCATCCCGGGATCGACTCAATTCCTGGAACGCTGCCTGCTTGCCACCCGCCGCTTCCGTTGCATTTTTTGCAATCTCCTGCGAAAGTACCCGAAGCTCACTGGCATAATTAATATACTCATTATCGTACTTGCTATCCCGGTCAATAACATAGATAGTCGCGATCAATAAGATAAACAGCACAGCAAAAATAAAACCCAACACAATCAGGGGGGTATTATTATCCTGGCCTGCATTATACTTTCCAGATTTACTTTTCATCTTCCGGCTCCCGGCCTTTTCTGGTTTTTGTCGTAATTTTCTGGTTTATGTCGTAACAGTCAAGCGGGTAGCCAGACCTGGCTAGCCATGCGAAACATCAAGAAATTTCTCATCCTGACTCAACGCGGTTGTACTGAATACCTTCCACTCTTCGTCGTTTTTCAAATAGGACCCGTGAACAAATCCCGCAAGAGACCTCGGCACGTTATCAGCGTAGCGACGGTATCGGTCAACGGCAAAATATTGCATCCCCTGAACACCATCAACAATCAGGCCGCTAAAAATATCTCCGCGCTCAATGACAAGAATACGTTTTTCCCGGTTGGATACCGCACTTGCCGGCAAACCAAAGAACAGCCCCAAATCCAAAACGGGCAACAAACGTCCCCGCACATTTGCAACTCCGCACATCCAGTGCTTTACTCCCGGCACCTGGGTGAATCTGGGCAAATGAAGAATCTCCACCACTTCCCCCATGGGAGCGACATACTTTTGTCCTGCCAACAGAAACCCGATACCGCTCCACAACTCGATCGCCTCTTCCCGGGCCGGAAGACCCTTCGAGCAGCGTCGACTTCGTTTGGCAATATCCGCAAGAACTGAAAAGGGAGTTGTCGTCATGGGCATTTTGACTAGGAAAGAAGGCTGTTAATTGTTGTGATCAGGTCATCTTCATCAACGGGCTTGACCAGATAGCCCTTTGCACCCTGCCGGGTACCCCATACCCGATCGGTCTCCTGATCCTTTGTCGTAACAATAATGACCGGTATTGTCGAGGTTTCCGGTGCCCGGGTAAGCTGCCTGGTCGCCTGAAAACCATTCAGACCGGGCATCAC
Source organism: Pseudomonadota bacterium (assembly GCA_002747395.1). GTDB lineage: Bacteria > Pseudomonadota > Gammaproteobacteria > Pseudomonadales > Oleiphilaceae > LZORAL124-50-18. The sequence goes on along the minus strand of PDPE01000026.1, from coordinate 174,925 downwards.
CACATCCATCAACACCAGATCCGGTTGTTCGGCCCTTGCCACGGCGACGCCATCAGCGCCGTTGTCCGCAGTAAGAATTTCATGATTATGTTTTTTCAGAATACTGGAAACCTTTCTGACTTCCGTGGGCGAGTCATCGACAATCAATATACGAGCCATAGTTCCCCCGACTAATACCTTATCACTACGCTTCTGGTTACTGGAATAATACGATCAGTGGTACTTACAGCAAGGAAAACAAGCGCCTGATACCACTCCACTTCTTTATTCACTACTTGAGACGGCCGGCAGATGAGCTCTGATAGTGTCAAGCAGCTCATCTTTACTGAATGGCTTGGTAAGGTACTGATCAGACCCCACTATTCGCCCTTTCGCCTTGTCAAACAGGCCATCCTTGCTTGACAGCATGATGACCGGAGTTGATTTGAACGCACTATTGTTTTTTATCAAGGCGCATGTCTGATAACCGTCCAGCCTTGGCATCATGATATCCACAAAAATGATATCGGGATGGCTGTCTGCAATTTTTGCCAGAGCATCAAAGCCGTCAGTAGCAGTGATGACATTGCAACCGACTTTTTTCAGCAGGGTCTCCGCTGTACGCCGGATCGTCTTGCTGTCATCAATCACCATGATTTTTAGATTTTCAAAATTATGTTCCATTGTTTAACTGCCCTGAGCTATATCAAACAATTGTAATTATTTTATGTGCCGATTGCGCAATAAAATACACTACCACCAATACGTTAACCTGGTCTTTTAACACAGATCCAACAATCAATCCATAACCGCCTATTATTTATAGTTCAACAAGCAAGGGATGGAAAGTCCGGATTGCATCCGGATTGTCGCTGACATTAATCTTGCCATAACAATAAATCAATATAGCGCAATTGGATTTTGCATGTAAGATAAGCATAGTACAAATATTTAATTTGGAGAGTCATTTGGAAATGAACCTCCAATAAATTCATTCCAGGAGTAAAAAGCATGCGCATAGGCGTTGTGATGGATTCGATTAAAAACATCAACATCAAGAAAGACAGCACCTTTGCCATGCTCCTTGCGGCACAGGCTCGGGGCTGGCAAATAGAGTATATGGAAACGCAGGATCTATTCCTGCAACAAGGTGAACCCTGCGCTGACATGGCGACTGTCAAGGTATTCGATCAACCTGAAAAGTGGTTTGACATGGAGCAACCCCGGACAGTCGCACTGGAGGAGCTGGACGCCATTCTGATGCGCAAGGATCCGCCGGTAGACAGTGAATATATTTTTGCCACCCATATTCTTGAACTGGCCGAAAAAGAGGGCGTACTGATTGTCAACAAGCCCCAAAGCCTGAGAGATTACAACGAAAAACTGTTTGCCACTCACTTCCCCCAGTGCTGCCCACCCGTACTGGTCACACGAAAAGCGGACAAAATCCGGGAGTTTTTTGATGCAAACAGGGATATCATACTCAAACCGCTCGACAGCATGGGTGGCACCGGGATTTTCAGAGTAAAGCAGGGAGACAGCAACTTCGGTGTCATTTGCGAGATACTGACCGACAATGGCAACTGCCAGATCATGGCACAAAAATTTATCCCGGACATCAAGGATGGCGACAAGCGGATACTGATCATTGATGGAAAACCTGTGCCCTGGGGACTGGCACGCATCCCGATGAAAGGCGAAAACCGGGGCAATCTTGCCGCCGGCGGTACAGGTGTCGCCAGGGAGCTGACTGATCGGGATCGGTGGATTTGCGACCAGATTGCTCCCACCCTGATTGAGAAGGGACTGCTGTTTGTCGGCATCGATGTGATTGGCGACTATCTGACTGAAATCAATGTAACCAGCCCGACCTGTATCCGGGAACTGGATAAAACCTGCAATCTCGACATCGCGGGCAGTTTAATGGACGCAATCACTGCCAGAGTTGGCAGCGGTTGTTAATCTTCATCAATCATCCTGAGTAACCCTGTGAGAGTAACCCTATGAATGCAACAGCAATCGGAGCAGGTGCAGCCGACAGGTTGAGTTTTACTGTTTTTATTGCCTTGATCATCCATGCAATCATTATTTTCTCGCTCTCGTTTGTGAATGAAGATCCGCAACCTGCTCCCCACACTCTGGAAATCACTCTTGCACAGTTCAACGATGACAAAGAGGAGCCGAACAAGAAAAAGGCAGACTTTCTGGCACAGGCCAACCAGAGAGGCAGTGGCACCAAAGAAAAAAAATCACAACTCAGCACGCCCCAAAAAGCGGATTTTCAGGATACGCAGATACATAAGACATCTCTGGCTCGTCCTGTAGAGATCACACCCCGCTCAACAAGAAAACCCGAAAAACAGGCTGTCTCTTCCACAGCGAGATCACTGAAAAAGGCCGTTGCGCATGAGCACAAGCCGATCAGCAAGGAGCCGGTAAAGGTCAGACCCAGGCGCAGCCTGGTTGATCGCGCCCTCGAAATCGCCAGCCTTGAAGCAAGGCTGGACAAAAAACAGAGAGCCTACGCCAAACGCCCCCGGATAGATACGCTGACGGCAGCAGACACCATGAAAACCAGTGATGCCTATTACATGAAGGCCTGGCTTGAGAAAGTGGAGCGCATTGGCAACCTGAACTATCCGGAAGAGGCCAGACGCAGGGAAATATACGGCAGACTGCGCCTGCTTGTTGCTCTTTATGCGAACGGCAGCGTCAAGGAAATAACGGTAATGCACTCATCAGGACACAAAATTCTTGATGACGCAGCGATTCGTATCGTCAGGCTGGCTGCACCATTTTCCCCCTTTCCCGAGGAAGTAAGAAAAGAGCGAGATATCCTGAGAATCATACGCACCTGGTCATTTCAGGAAAAGGGGCTATCAAGTTATTAAGCCGTTGACGGGAAGTTGACAGGAAAAAGGTGACACCAAACCTTGCCAAACAGCAAAGATCATCAGATACTTTAACATATGAGCGAAATAACACACTCTTTGAAACATCAGTTCCTGATGTCCATGCCGCACCTGCACGACCCCAATTTTGAAGGGTCACTGACCTATATCTGTGATCACAACGAACATGGTGCCCTCGGCGTCATTATCAATCGTCCGCTGGGTATCTACCTGGGTGAAATTCTTGAACAGCTGAAACTGGGCGGCATAGACAGAAAAGACACCATCTATGCAGGTGGCCCGGTCCAGATAGACCGGGGGTTTGTCATTCACCGGCCACAGGGCAAGTGGCAGGCCACACTGGAAATCGAACAGGGCATTTGCCTGACCACCTCCAGAGACATCCTGAAAGCCTGTGCAACCAATGACGGCCCGGCGGAAATTTTGATCGCGCTGGGTTACGCAGGTTGGGGGGCGGGCCAACTGGAACAGGAAATTGCCGAAAATTTCTGGCTGAACTGCCCTGCAGATGAAGACATTCTGTTTCACACGCCTTACGAAAAACGCTTTGATGCCGCCATTGCGAAACTGGGCATTGACCTTTCCCGGCTGTCCAGCCAGATTGGCCATGCCTAGCGGTGCCAGCAGCAAAAAGATACAACAGGTAATTGCCTTCGATTTTGGCGAAAAGCGCATTGGCGTCGCCTGCGGGCAATGCATTACCGGCGGTGCGTCTGCCCTGCCTCCCATGAAGGCACGTGACGGCATCCCGGACTGGCAAGTAATTGAGCGGACACTGGCCGACTGGCAACCGGATCTGGTCATTGTCGGCCTGCCATTGAATATGGACGGCAGTGAAAGTGCCATGAGCCAGCGGGCTCGCAAGTTCGCCAACCGGATTCATGGACGTTTTGGCGTGCCTGTAGCCATGCACGATGAGCGCCTGACCAGTTTTGAAGCAAAAGGCTACGTGATGGATGCCGGGGGGAGCCGTGATTTCGGCAAAAACTCAGTAGACGGCCTGGCAGCCGTTCTGCTGTTCGAATCCTGGTTCTCCGAGCACGAACAGACACGGCGCCAGCAGACACAACCACAGAAAGGATAAGACAGGTCAACTATGGAAGAAAACACCAGGGTAAGTCACTTGCTCGATTCGATGACCACCAGGCTCACCCGTCACCTTGATAACAACATTCCGGGCACTCCTGTTATCGTAGGCATTCGAACCGGAGGTGTCTGGCTGGCCGGGGAGTTACACAGTCGGCTTGCGATTGAGGAACCTGTGGGAGAGCTGGACATTTCCTTTTACCGCGACGACTTCACCCGAATCGGACTCAACCCCACGGTAAAACCATCCAATCTGCCCTTTGAAACGGATGACAGGCATATTCTGCTGGTTGATGATGTGATAATGAGTGGCAGAACCATTCGCGCTGCAATGAATGAGCTGTTCGATTACGGGCGACCGGCGTCGATTACCCTGATTGCCCTGGTCGATATCGGGCGGAGAGAGCTGCCGATTCAGCCGGATATCGTCGGGCAATCACTGTCTCTCAACGAAAACGAACAGGTGAAACTGTCCGGGCCGTCTCCCCTTCGGATGACAGTTCAGCAAAAACCGGATAAAACGAAAACCGGATAAAACAAAAACCGGATAGAAATTGAAGCGAGTGAACCATTAAAACCCGGAGAATTGCCGTTTTTATGCCGGTTCAGGCGATACCTGTCCAGGCAATTCCCGGTTTGACAGCACGCAATACAACAATACCTCACGTAATGTGGCATTACCTGATGCAAGCAGCACGTAATCGCCATACTCAATCAAGCCATACAGGAACAACCCGGTGAGCAATCCAGAACAGTCAACAGGGCAATTAAACGAACAAGGGCAATTGAAGCACTTTCTTTCTATCGACGGGCTCTCCAAAGCATTGCTCACCGAAATTCTGGATCGGGCGGATTCGTTTATTGAGGTCGGTGAACGCTCAATCAAGAAAGTGCCTCTGCTGAGAGGCAAAACTGTCGTCAACCTGTTCTTCGAACCCAGCACCAGAACCCGTACCACTTTTGAACTTGCGGCCAAACGGTTGTCTGCCGATGTACTCAACCTTGACATCAACACATCGGCCACTTCCAAAGGTGAGTCACTGTCCGATATGCTGCAAAACCTGCGTGCAATGGCCAGTGATATGTTTGTCGTGCGCCACTCTCAAAGCGGGGCCGCTCATTTTATCGCCAACTCTGTCACCCCCGATGTTGCCATCGTGAATGCGGGTGACGGCCGACATGCCCATCCGACCCAGGCGATGCTGGACATGCTCACCATCCGGCAACACAAGGGGGGGGTTTCAGGATTGAAAGTCGCCATCGTGGGCGATATTCTGCACTCCCGTGTCGCCCGCTCTCAAATCAGGGCCCTGCTTGCGCTTGGTGTCGGGGAAGTGCGCCTGATTGCGCCGGATACCCTCTTGCCCACAGCAATAGAATCCATGGGCGTGCGCGTTTTCAACGACATGAAATCCGGATTACGGGATATCGACGTCATCATTATGTTGCGATTGCAGAAAGAGCGTATGGAAGGTGCATTGCTACCGGGGCAGGGAGAGTATTTCCGCCTCTACGGACTCGACCGGACAAAGCTCGGCTATGCCAGGCCTGATGCCATTGTGATGCACCCGGGCCCTATTAACCGGGGCGTGGAAATCGCATCGGAAGTCGCAGACGGCAGCCGGTCTGTCATACTTGACCAGGTCACCAATGGTATCGCCGTTCGAATGGCCGTTATGGCGATGGCCATGAGCGGACAAATAGCGCAGCCCAAAAGCAACGCAGCCCGGGGATAACATAACACCGAGACAGCATAACCCCGAGACAGCCAACCCGAAGACAGTTGAATCATCAGTAGACAGAATGAAAACGACACTTATCAAAAATACCCGCTACTTCAATACAAGCCTGGGCACGCTGGAATCCGCCAATCTGCTGCTTGCCGGGAACCTTTCGCAATTGACCATCCTGCCCCCAAAAGAGCCGGTGCCGGAGGTTGATCTGGAACTCGATGGCAGTGACTGCCTGACTATCCCCGGATTGTTTGATCTTTGCGCCAGCCTGAGGGAACCGGGTTACAAGCACAAGGGCACACTCAAAAGCGAAACGCTGGCGGCGCTGAAAGGGGGCATCACCACACTTTGCTGTACGCCCCGAACCAGGCCGGTCAATGACACGGAAGCCATCACCCGACTTATCAAAGACAACGCTGCCGCTGTCAACCAGGCAAGAGTACTGCCTGTAGGTGCGCTAACCAAAGGCAACAAGGGAAGCCGGCTTAGCGAACTGAACTCGCTTAAAAAATCCGGCTGTATTGCAGTCAGCCACCCGCGCGGAGTTCCAATCGACTGCCAGACCCTGCATCGCTGCTTTCAATATGCAAAAAGTCACGATCTGACTGTATTCTTCGAACCGGAAGAAGGATCTCTGGCGGGAGGGTGCATGCATGACGGTGCCCTGAGCTCACGCCTCGGGCTGGTTGGCGTACCCGAACTGGCTGAGACCATTGCCCTCTCCCGCGCCCTGCTGCTGGCAGAGCAAACCCGTGTCAGGCTGCATATCGGGCAAATATCATGTGGCCGCTCCGTGGCAATGATTGCTGAGGCAAAATCCCGAGGGGTAGACCTTTCCGCCGATGTCGCCATTCAAAATCTTGTGCTGACAGAAAACGACATCCAGGCATTCAACGCAGCATATCACGCCCAGCCGCCCCTGCGTACAGAACAGGATCGCCAGACCCTGCTCCAGGCGGTCAACAACGGCACGATTGATGCGATCGTTTCCCAGCACCAGCCCCACGAACTGGCCGCCAAACTGGCACCCTTCGCCGAAACCGAAGCGGGTATGAGCAACCTGGATACACTGCTTTCCCTGGGCATTCAGCTGGTACAAAACAAGGAGCTGGAACTGGCCGCCTTCCTGCGCTCGGTCACCACCAACCCCGCGAAAATTGCAGGCATCAATAATTATTGCCTGGAAGATGGTAAATTGTGCGATCTGGCCATAGTCAATCCGAACCGGACATGGCTGGTCAATCCACAGTCAATGGCATCATCAGGCAAGAATTCCCCCTTTATTGGCCAAACACTTCCCGGCACTGTGCTCTGGACATTTGTCGCCGGGCGCTGCGTTTTCGACCGGCATCGTGATGGCGATTGTAGTCAAGTACCTTTTTAGTGGTTTAACGACCTTGCTTGTGGAAATATTGACCGAAGCCGGTTTACAAAACTCATAAATCGTATATTGTTTGCTATTATTAAAACCTGACTAACGAGACACAGAGAGGAAAAAAATGGGATTCCTGTTATTCATCAGCGTTTGCGCGGTGATTTGGTTGCTATGGAACATATGTCGCAATACCAACGATGCACTGGATAAACAAACCGCGATACAGTATGAAATTGTTTCGCTGGAAAAGCGACTGGAAGAGCTTCTGGACAAGTTGGCAGAACAACGCGGCCACACCGAAGCAGATACCGAAACAAAAACAGGGAACCAGCCCGCAAAAAAGCCTGAAGCACCAGTTGAGCAGGAAAAACCCGACGCGAAGCTGGTGGAAAATTCGGACAAGGTCAATATCAACACCGGTTCAATCAGGGAACTGACAAGTCTGCCAAGAATTGGCAGTGTCATGGCGCAGAATATTATTGATGCACGCCCGTATCAGGTCGCGCAGGATTTATTGCGTGTCAAGGGTATTTCTAGGGATATTCTGTCAGAGTTCGAAAGCAGGATCGAGTTTTAACTGCAAGTCCGGGCAAGCCGGGGTTCAACAAACCGGCCCTGGCTGACCGGCCGCCCCCCTTGACATCCTCCCCGCAGGGCGGGACGCGTGCCAACCGTGGGTAACACCCGCCACAAGAACGTCCCTGGCCAGACCGGACATATCTCCCATCAGAAAAACAAAGTCGGCATTGCATCCGGTTTATGCCACATCCGTTTATATCACATCTGTCTATGTCACATTATGTAAACAAATTTTACGCTTTGTGGCTTTATTCTCACAACTATCCGGAAAAATATGGATAATCGAACAATCGTACCGGACTTCCGAGGAGAACAAAGTGAGTCATCTATCCGTGGGCCAGAATAACAATTTGCTCGTCGGCAAACACGTAAAGCGCGCTGCCATCATTGCATTTGCACTCCTGATTTCCGGCTGCAATCTGCTAAACAAGGCCATGTACAAAACAACCGGCGATGTTATGAAAGGGTTTGCCACAGAGCACACCGTTCCATTTGTCTTGGAGCAGGATGATCTGGCAATGGGCTGCGCCATGAGTGAGGCCACCGCACCGCTTATGCTGTCTTTCGGGCGGGTTACCTCATCACCAGACCAACTGGCTGTAATGATGTATCTGTCCGCAGGTGCCTGCGAAGAACAGCGTGCACTGGAACAGGAACTCAGATACCTGCGCGCAATCAGGCAACAGAACCCTGACGACGCAGAAGATGCCCTGATAGCACAAAAAAGGCACCTGGTCACGGCCGCGAAACGTCAGTACCAGGCATGGCAAAGACTGGTTGAACACTATGGTGAACCAGGTGGTGAAGAGTGCCCCGACCTCGATACCGAGTTTGACCAGTTTATCTGGTTGGCAGGTCTGCTATCCGGGCTACAGGCACTGAATAACGAAATGCAGTCAACGGTCGCAATCGGCATTCCCAAAAACATTGGCGCCAAAGCCGAGCGTGCAGCGATCTGTTTAACCAATAAAGACTGGTGGGGCGTTCCCTTCGCGATCAAGGCAACGGTATGGGCAATGCTTCCCGGGGCGCTCCCCAAAGGGGAAGATGTGTGGCTACGTCTGGAAGCGTCAGACAAAATCGGAAAAAGCAAACGTGTTCGCCTGAGCCACGTTTTACACGCGATGGCCGCCATGACAAAAGGCGACATTGAAAGGGTTAAAAATGTCATCCGTGACCATGCGGCAGCCATCAGGAAAAGACCTTCACGGCCGAGCCACAAAATGATCGATGCCATTGCAACCTACAACATACAGGCCTTGTCCGACAGGCTCTGGACACAGAACACCGGTCACAGAACACCCGTTGGCAAACTGGGTACATTCTGGGATGACAAACGTGAATCAGATGTAGAAACCGTAGATCTGGACGATCTTTTGTAGACCGTGACAAAACAAAAAACTGATAGGGAAAAGGGACACCAACCATGATAAAACTGAAAAAACATCTGAAAACCGCTGCTCTGGTTGCAGCATCCTGTGCAGCACTGGCCTCGACTTCAGTGAGCGCAGATTTGTTGAAGCGTACCTTCTGCGTATTTGACCCCATCGGCGCCAACGGCCCGTTATTCAGCGTTATGAAGTCCGCCAAACCGATCAATATGAAATGGGGTGTCGACCTGGATATGCGTGCATACACGGACGAAAAAATTGCCGCCGAAGATTTCAAGGCAGGCCAGTGCGACTCCGTTTTGTTGACGGGCACACGCTCCCGCGAGTTCAACAACTTCACCGGCTCCCTGGAGGCACTGGGCGCGATTCCAGGCCAGAAAGAGATGAAAATGGTGCTGGCGACACTCAATACGCCGAAAGCGGCAAAACTGCTCAGGAACGGAAACTATGAAGTCGCCGGAATCTTCCCCGCTGGCGCCATTTACCTGTTTTTACGAGACAGAACGGTGAACACCGTGGAAGCACTGCAAGGCAAAAAAATAGCCACCTTTGACTATGATAAGGCTGCTGTCACCATGGTACGCCACATAGGAGCCTCCGTCGTTGGCGCAAGTTCGGCGAACTTTGCAGGCAAATTTAACAATGGCAGCGTTGATGTCATTTATGCTCCGGCAGTTGCCTACACACCCCTTGAGCTTTACAAGGGTCTGGGAGATGCAGGCGGCATATTTGAGTACGCAGTGGCCCAAATGAGCTTTCAGGTTATCATTCATTCTGACCGTTTCCCCGAAGGATATGGGCAAAAGGTGCGCGACTACGCTTCGGCTCGTTATAGCGAGGCTTACGACATCGTTGAAAAAGCCGAAGCTGAAATCAATTCAACACACTGGGTCAAACCCAGGCCACAGGATGTTGCAGGTTACGACAATCTGTTGCGCGAAGTCAGAATCAGTCTGAAAGATGACGGCGTTTATAACGGCAAGGCATTAAGACTGATGAAAAAAGTCCGCTGCAAAACCAGGCCGTCAAACGCCGAGTGTGCGGAAAACCGCGAGTAATTACAAAGGTCTCCGCAGGAGATTTGGCTAACGCGCCATAGCAGAACAAACAGATCGGGCCTGCCCGACTCGCGGCAATAGCCGATCTGTCTTGTCTGTGGCAGGAAACCGGGGGTGTTCGGACATCGCCGGTTTTTTAACGAATATACCTTGAAAACCAGTACGGACAGACCATGGCAAGTGAGCTCCAAAAACGAACAACTCTCGAATGGGTATCAACCTTACCCACCTGTATACTGCTGCTTTCAGTCGTTATTTTCAGCACAAGCAGTGATATTCACAGTCAAATGCTGCGTCTCGGGCAACACCTGTGGTCCGGTTACTATGAACTCAGGGCAGACCCCACTGCGCCGGTATGTAACCCGAACATCGATATCGAACAGGAAATCCGGCACAGAATTGAACAACAGAAAAAGAACGCTTCGGACGAAGATGAGTTCGATCTGTTCGCCGATGACCCCATCGATCCGGACACACTTCGCCAGGCACTGGAGAATTTACAAACAGAGTGTGCCGATAAATATACGCGATACGATGATCTCAAGGAACGATTGACACCCGCACTCAAGGTTTACCGAGCGGTTGAGCTGTTTATCGCAGACCTGATCGCATTCGGTCTGACTTCCCAGCGTTTTACACTGGCATTGCTGGTATTGGTCTGTGCTGCTACGGCGACATTTACCCGTCATCATATCGCCATGCGCTCAATGCAGACCCGGCTTGACCATACCCTGTCACACTGTTTGCAGTTCGTTGCCAACTGCATGCTGTTTATCTCTTCCTGGTCGTTCAGAGACCTGTCTCATGGCGACGGTGGCATCGTGCCACTTGACAAGGATATTCTGCATCTGGCCTGGATATGCGGTTTCGGGCTTGTCACCCTGGTCAGTGGCATACAGATATTTCGTACACCTGAAAATGCCGCCCCCGGTGGTCATATTGGCCAGGCCCTGCTCACTGTTCCACTTTACACCATCATGTGTCTGATTTCAGGCACCTACTTTATGCTCGGCGGCCACGTCGCAGGTATAGGTATTTACCTGGACAAAATGATGGATTTGTCCGATATGTTCCTCAATGTCGGGCTCTATGTCTGGGCGGGAATGATGCTGAAACACACCAGGCTCGCGCATCTGGTATTTAACCTTTTCCGCCCCCTGAAAATGCCACCGGAGCTGCTGGCCTGCGTGGCCGTCGTTGTTGCAGCAATTCCTACCGCCTACACAGCGGCTTCGGGTGTGTTCGTGATTGCCGCAGGTGCCGTGATCTATTCAGAACTGCGTGATGCCGGTGCCAGAAGACAGCTTGCCCTGGCCGCCACTGCAATGTCTGGCAGTATGGGGGTTGTACTTCGACCCTGCCTGCTGGTTGTTGTTATTGCCTACCTTAACAGAGAAGTCACTACCGATGATCTGTTTGGCTGGGGAGTCTATGTATTCATGTTGACCGCTTCACTGTTTTTCCTTGTCACACTCACTGTTAACCGTCAGCACAAAATCCGGATCGCTCCGCCGGGCGAAGCATTCCCTGCCATGTTAACCAATTTCAAACCCGTTATTCCCTACATTCTGGTTATTGCCGGCATAACCGTGTTTTATCGATGGGTTCTGGATGTGAAGCTGGATGAGTTCTCGGCAGCACGCATTCTTCCCGTTATGATGTTGGGCGTTCTATTCTATGAGCACCTTCGATTCGGGCGCAAGGCGCTGCGAGACTCGGGCAAAGCCACGCACGAAGGACTGGAAGTGAGCGTACGTGAAGCGACCAACAAAACGGCAGCCGAAATCGGCGCACTGCTGTTCCTGTTTGGCCTTTCCGTCAGTATTGGCGGTGTTATCGAGCGTGCCGGTGTGATGGAACTGTTTCCGGAGTCGTTTGATTCTCCATGGACGGCAATGATTCTGCTGGTCTTCATTTTGGTCATTTTAGGTATGATCATGGATGCCTTTGGTGCCGTTATTCTGGTGAGCGCGACCATTGCGACCATCGCCTACCAGAGCGGCATCAACCCCGTTCACTTCTGGATGGTGACCCTGGTTGCCTTTGAACTGGGTTATCTGAGTCCGCCGGTTGCGCTCAATCACCTGCTCGCAAGACAGGTAGTGGGAGAAAAGGAAATTGAGCTGTCCATAATGAAAGAAGGCACCTTCTATCAACGACACGAGCGAATACTCATGCCCCTTTTGGTCATGGCAACTGCACTGGTCATTGTTGCCTTTGTGCCCTTGGCGATTGGTTATTGATAAATGGAAGCTTATTGTAATTGATGCCCGGATCACCCTGCGGGTATCAGGACTATTGTTAAAATCGGCGCCATGAACAAACAAAAAACCCGCCAGAAAGCGGGTTTTTTGATTTGATAACAGAACAAAACGCCTGTCGCAAAAATACGAGCGTCAGCCCAGCGTTGGCCCTGCAGCAACAATCGCGTCCGAAACGTCAAACTTTTTAAAGTTGTCAACAAACTGGGTTATCAGTTCTTTTTTCTTTGCATCATACTCTGCCGGATCAGCCCAGGTATTGCGAGGGTTGAGTAACACGGAATCTACCCCCGGTACAGACCTGGGTACGGTAAGATTCAAACCGTCCAGATGCTCGGTTTCAACATCCAGCAACACATCATTCTGTATCGCGTGCATGATCGCCCGCGTAACCGGGATACTGAAACGCTCTCCGACACCATAGGAGCCGCCAGTCCAGCCGGTATTGACCAGGTACACCTTGCTGCCAAACTCTTCCATTTTCTTCATCAGAAGCTCGGCATAAACGCCGGCTGGACGAGCAAAAAACGGTGCGCCAAAACAGGTGGAGAAGGTAGATTTGAGCTTGGAGCTTGACCCCATCTCTGTCGAACCGACAAGAGCCGTATAACCACTCAGGAAGTGATACGCAGCAGACTCTTTTGTCAAAAGCGAAACCGGCGGCAGCACACCTGTCATGTCACAGGTCAGGAACACAATGGCTGAGGGTTCACCGGCACGATTCTCAAGAACCCGCTTTTCAACATGCGACAGAGGATAGGCACAACGGCTGTTTTCTGTCAGGGAGACATCCTTATAGTCTGGCAAGCGAGTCTCATCATCAATGACCACGTTTTCCACGATAGCTCCAAACTTGATGGCATCCCAGATCACAGGCTCGTTTTTCTTGCTTAAATCAATACACTTGGCGTAACAACCGCCTTCGAAGTTGAACACACTGCCCCTGGCCCAACCATGTTCATCATCACCAATGAGAAAGCGTTCTTCATCAGCGGAGAGCGTTGTTTTACCTGTGCCGGACAAACCAAAGAACAGACAGGTCTTGCCATCTTCACCCACATTTGCAGAACAATGCATTGGCAGCACGTCCTTGTCTGGCAAAAGAAAATTCTGCACGGAAAACATGGCTTTTTTCATTTCACCGGCATAGTGCATACCCGCCAGAAGTACCTTGCACTCGGCAAAGTTGATGATGACTGTACCATCACTGTTTGTCCCGTCCCTGTCCGGGTCACACACAAAGCCCGGACAGTTGAGAATCTGCCATTCCTGCTTTCCGGCCGGGTTATAGGCATCAGGAACAATGAACAAATTACGACCAAACAGGTTATGCCAGGCAGTTTCCGTTGTCATTTTTACTGCCAGATAGTGATCCGGATCAGAGCCTACATGAACATGAGAAACAAAACTTTCCTTTTCGGCAATATAAGCCTCCACCCTTTCCCAAAGCGCATCAAACTTATCAGCACTGAACGGGCGATTGATGGGGCCCCACTGAATAAATTCCGAGGTACCGGGCTCTTCGACTATAAATCGATCCACAGGAGACCGGCCTGTTCTTTCTCCGGTGGTGACTACCAAAGAGCCATTTGCTGCCAGTCGCCCTTCATTTCGCTTTAGTGCTTCCTCAACCAGCTGAACTGATCCCAGGTCAATATGCGTATTGCTCACTGTTACTATGTCCTCAAGAAAAATAGAATTTTCAGGCAAATGCAAGCCGGGTGCCCTGTTAAAAACAGAATTTCCTCACGCTACCTACGCCAACTGCATGCCAACCGCCAACTTTTTATGCCTGTCGTCACTCCTGCGCCTGTTGCCATTACAGACATCAAAAAACGACCCCCGTAAAAACGGGGTGTCATTATGCCAAATAACATCTCAAAAAACGATTACTTGTCAATTTACCTTGCTTCTCGGGCTCACCATACGCCATATCCCCCGGCTTTAAGCTGACACTGCTCAATTATTTACGAATTAACAGGCTGGAAGGCACAGCATTCACAATACTGTCACCTCCTCCGGCCCGGCACTTTTTATTGCCTGCTTCTTGCCTGCTTCTTGCCTGCTTCTTACCTGCTTCCGGCCAGACATTCAGCCACCACCCTGTTCTTTGAATCTGACAATATGACGCCGTTGTTTTTTGTTGGGTCGACGAGCAGGGGGAAGGTGCGACGCCTGCATTTGTTTTCTCTGCCATGCGTTTTCTTCCCGCCTTGACTGGCTGGCCTCGGTCTCGGCATAGAGCAGCACCGCTTCCTTCGCGCTTTTCCTTCTGTCACTCAACCCTGCCACCACCACCTCTTTCTCGTCCCAACCCTGGCGAATGACCAATACCGCATCCACATCAACGTGCTTGCCCGGCTTCACCCGGCCGCCATTGTAGTGAACCTTGCCACCTTCTATCGCCTCCCTGGCCAGGGCGCGGGTTTTAAAAAAGCGGGCCGCCCATAGCCATTTATCCAGCCTTACGGCGGTTTCATCCCGGGGCGGTTCCGGCTGTTGACGACGGGATTTTTGCTGATGTGATTTCATTATGACGGATTAAATCCTTGAATTTGTCGATAGCCACGAAGTCCGGCCCGTCCGGTTTTCGTTCAGGCTGCTGACTGTCCGGCTGCAGAATGGTGTAAAGGTACCTTACTCCATATTCTCTGGCTGCTTTCAGTACATGAATACTATCATCAATAAACAGGGTCCTGTCAGGATTATAGGGCTCTATTTTCTGTAACGCATGCCAGAAAGCAACATCTTCCTTGGGTATTCCCAGGTCATGGGAGCAAATAATGGCATCAACAAACCTGTCCAGGCGGGTAATACCCAGTTTCAGATTCAGGCTTTTATTGTGCGCATTGGTGACCAGCACCACCCGATGGTGCGTTCTCTGCAGCTCTTCGAGAAAGTACTCTACGTGCGGGCGAAATGCGATCAGATGCTTCACTTCTTCTTTCATTTGAGGGATATCGAGCCCCAGGGTTTCCGTCCAGAAATCGAGACAATACCAGTTCAGGGTACCTGCCTGTTGCCGAATGAGTTGATCCAGTTTTTCGCTGGCCCGGGCGAGAGGCAATGACTTGTGTTCCGCATAACGCTCTGGCAGATGAGAAAGCCAGAAGTAGTTATCGAAATGCAGGTCAAGCAGGGTACCGTCCATATCCAGAAAAACCGTATCGATCTGCTGCCAGTCTATCATGTTTGAAACGTCGCTCCCGTCGTATGCCAGCCTGCGTTTGAATGGATTGTTCTATTTCAGTTCCTGTCAGGAGATTGTAAAATTGTTTGCCTCGAATGACCACCGATACGGAGCGGCAATGACAAAACAATTAACGGGTATCGACCTGATTCGGCCATTGAGCGACGTTGCCCGAAAAGCGGGCGCAGAAATCAAGCGGATCTATCACTCGAATGAAAATATGGATATCCGATCGAAAACCGACGACTCACCGGTAACCAAAGCAGATATCGCAGCTCATCATATCATCATTGATGGGCTGACCCGACTGACACCGGACATTCCCATCCTGTCAGAAGAAGGGGTAGACGACACAGGCTCCACGGAAAGGAGGCGCTGGCAACGCTACTGGTTGGTGGATCCCCTGGACGGCACCAAAGAGTTTATTGACAGAACCGGTGAGTTTACCGTCAATATTGCTCTCGTCGATCAACACAAGGTCATTTTGGGTATCGTCTATTTACCGGAAAAGGACGTGCTTTATCATGCTGTTACAGGTCAGGGAGCCTATAGGGAAACAGCAGAAACCAGCCAGAGAATTTTCGCCCGACCTGTTCGGGCCGGACACCCTGTCTCCGTTGTCGCCAGCAGACGACATGGCAACGAGAGTCTCGAACAACTGCTAAACACCGCCAGCAAAACGCTTGGCCGGATCAATAAAGTCAATATGGGCAGTTCATTGAAGATATGCGCCCTGGCCGAAGGCAAGGCAGACTGGTATCCCAGGCTTTCGCCCACCTCCGAATGGGATACGGCTGCGGCGCAGATAATTCTGGAAGAGGCCGGTGGAAAGCTGGTCGACACCGGGTTTAACCCGGTACGCTACAACACGAAAGAATCCCTGTTAAACCCGTTCTTTCACGCATTTGCAGATTCCGCGTATGACTGGCATGCGGTGCTGTCCACACAGCACGATGCAGGGTAATCAAACACAGGCAGGTTCGCCCCGGGGACTAATCAGCCTGCTTGACGGTTTCGGCAGCCATTCTGCCCGAAGTCGTGCAACCCAGACATCTCACAAATGTTGCCTTCGCAGGGTTGACCACCAGCACCCGCCCTGCCTCCGCCGCATTACCTCCGGCAAGAGAAAACGGTAATGACACGACATAGGTTGCGACTCCGGCTACAGTCGCTGCGAACAACATCGGCCTGGCTATCACTGCATCAACGGCCATTTTGCCCGCTCCGGGGCTTTCAACAATCGGATTGCTGTAGCCAACAGATGAAAAAGAAATTGAAAAGGCAGCGACCAGCATCACGGCCATTCGATAAGCTTTTCTGCTCATTGGTTTGTCTCCTGAAAAACGGGGAATCACATACCCACAGCACAGCACCCCATATACAGCACACTAACCTGTATAAAGTACACTGCCCTGTATATTTCGATACATTAACCGATTTGTACTTTACTCCTTCCATAATCTAAACAGTAGCAGTTTTCTCTGTGCTGTCTAAGGAATCGCATAAGGAATCGCAAAATTTCCAGCTATTTTTGACATCTCACACAAAAGTATGACGACCTGTTTTGCATTCTATCCCGACGAATCTCCCCCCCGCATTTAAAACACGCCATGCCTTCTCTGTCATACACCAGCAGATTCTGACTGAAATACCCCGGCTTGCCCTCTGTATCCGTAAAATCCTTCAGCGTTGTCCCGCCCTGGCAGATTGCCTGCTCCAGCACAGCCTTGATTGCATCGGCCAGCCTGACGTAACGGGCCTTGCTGATCGCTGCACCTTTTCGGGAAGGGCGAATGCCAGCCCGAAACAGAGCCTCATTTGCATATATATTGCCCACTCCCACGACCACACGGCTATCCATGATAATGGTTTTGATCGCGCTCGCTCTTGTCCTGGCTTTCTGGTGAAGAAAGTCACCGCAAAACCGGTCACTCAACGGCTCCGGCCCCAGGTGGGCAATCAACGAGTGGGCCTGCCAGGGCTCGGCAGTAAACAAAAATGCGCCAAATCGCCTTGGATCATTGAATCGCAGAACAGTGTCGTTCTCAAATACAACATCGATATGATCATGCTTTTTAACAGGCACCTCTCCACTGTCCGGCCCGCCAGTCAACACGCGCAGGCTTCCCGACATGCCAAGATGCAATAACAGATTGCCTCCGGCTGTTTCCATGATGATGTATTTGCCCCTTCGAACGACGCGATCCACCCGGCACCCTTCAACCCGAACCAGCTCCTGTGTGGGTACGGGCCAGCGCAGCCGCGACTCCCGGACAACACAGCTACTGATTTTTATCCCCTCGATATGAGGCCGGATACCACGAACGGTAGTTTCAACTTCGGGTAATTCAGGCAAATATGCTCTCCTTTCACCTGCTCACTCAACAACATACAGACGATAGCTCAGCTGGCCCGCCTGTTTTTCCTTCAGTTTTTTCCAGTGCGCGGGCAGTTGCACATTCAACTCCCGCTCACACTCCACGTAGACTTTCGCACCATCAGCCAGCAAACGGGTGTCACAAAGCAGGCGAATTGATTGATGTAACAGGGATTGCCGGAAAGGCGGATCCAGAAAAACCAGATCAAAAGGTTTCGGCTCGGACTGACTGGCCAACCACTGCAATGCATCTGCCTGTAACACCTGAGCCCGATCGCATTGCAACAAAGCCAGATTATCTTTCAAACGGGCAACCACCTGCGCATTTGTGTCCAAAGCCGTGAGCCGGGCAGCCCCCCTGGACAGCGCCTCCAGCCCCAAAACGCCACTACCGCAAAAAAGATCAAGGCAATTTGCCCCGCAGGTCGAATGCATCAGCCAGTTAAACAGGGTTTCCCGCACCCGATCAGTGCTTGGCCGCAAACCACTCACATCAGGAAAGGGCACCTTTCTGCTTCGCCATTGCCCCCCGATAATTCTGACAAATCCGGTTCCTCCCCTGCTTGCAGGCCCGACTTTTGCGCTTCGTTTTGCCTTACGTTTTTGCATACATACATCCAGACAAATCCGGACTATAGTAAAAGGTTTCGGATTATAGTAAAAGGTACCGGATTATAGTAAAAGGTATTTGGCCTGTGCACAATTCGCGATTAGAATAGCCAGGCAAAGGCCGGGCTGAAAGACCAAAGTTGAAAGACCAAAGCCGAAATACCCATGCCGAACTCGTGTTGAAATACTAATGTTGAATGACTCATGCAAACTATTGAACTGATTTTTATCGCTCTTTCCGGATTACTCGCTCTTGTCTTTGTTTTTGATCTGGTCAAATCCAGGCGCGGTATCCCCAAATATAAAAAGGTAGAACAGCGGCCAAAGGCTGAAGCAACAACACGCGAGGCAGAAACCGTGCAGCCGGATTCTCCGGTTGCGCCACCAGCCCGGGCTCCCGAACCGGAAGCCGTTCCACCATCCACCACCCCGCCAGCCAGCCCCCCACTATCCGTAATGGAGCGCATCAGGCAGGGGCTGACCAAAACCCGTAACGGGCTGACCCGGAACCTGTCCAGCCTGATTCTGGGCAGCAAAACCATTGACCGGGAACTCCTGGAAGAAATTGAAACCATGCTGCTCACGGCAGACGTGGGGGTAGCAGCAACACAACAAATCATTGCCAATATCACTGACCGGCTGGAGCGAAATCAGCTCTCGGATCCATCGCAACTTGACAGGGCGCTGCAAGACGAATTAACTGCCTTGCTCAGTGCCAGTGAGCAGCCGCTTTCACTCGAAACAGGCAGCAATACGGGCAAAAAGCCCTTCGTCATGCTCGTTGTCGGTGTCAACGGCGCAGGCAAAACAACCACCATAGGAAAGCTGGCAAAAAAATTCCAGAATGACGGAAAAACCGTCATGCTGGCAGCCGGAGACACATTCAGAGCCGCAGCGGTCGAGCAGTTGCAGGTGTGGGGCGAGCGCAATGATGTACCTGTCGTTGCCCAGCATACGGGGGCTGACAGCGCGTCGGTGATTTTTGATGCCGTACAATCCGCACAGGCAAAAAACATAGATATTGTTATCGCCGATACGGCAGGACGCCTGCAGAACAAGGACAACCTGATGGCAGAACTGGAGAAAGTGGTGAGAGTAATGAAAAAACTCGATGACACGGCTCCTCACGAAGTTCTGCTTGTGCTTGATGCAGGCACCGGACAAAATGCACTCAGCCAGGCCAGATTGTTTAAACAGGCCGTTGGCGTGTCCGGCATCGCACTGACCAAACTGGACGGAACGGCCAGGGGCGGAATTATTTTCGCCATCGCCAAACAATTCGATCTGCCAATACGCTATATTGGTGTTGGCGAGCAAATTGACGATTTACGCCCGTTCCATTCGGGTGAATTTGTCTCTGCCCTTTTTGAGAAGTGATTTTCTCATCCGTATTCAGGCGAAACCACTTCAGGCAAAACCATGATTGTCTTCGATCACGTCGAAAAAGTGTATTCGGGTAACCAGGTTGCCCTTCGGGATATCCACTTCAGCCTGGGGCGGGGAGAAATGGCATTTTTGACCGGACACTCGGGGGCAGGCAAGAGCACACTACTGAAGCTCATTATGCTGATGGAGCGCCCCACAAAGGGCCTTATTGTGGTCGCCGGCAAACCCTTGCAGGATATCCACTACCGACAGATTGCCTATTACCGGAGGCATATCGGCGTTGTATTCCAAAATCACAGGTTGCTATTCGATCGCAGCGTATTTGAAAATGTCGCTCTCCCTCTGCGTATCACCGGTGCACCGGAACGGGAAGTGGGTCGCCGGGTAAGGGCAGCCCTCGACAAGGTGGGCCTGCTGAACAGGGAAACCTTTAATCCGCTTCAACTGTCGGGCGGGGAACAGCAACGCACCGGCATTGCCCGAGCCATCGTCAACAAACCACCACTGCTTCTGGCAGATGAGCCCACGGGCAACCTCGATCCGGAGTTATCATCAGATATCATGCTGTTATTTGAACAATTGAATCAGGTTGGTGTCACTGTGCTGATCGCCTCACACGACCTGGCTCTGATCTCTCACCTGAAGCGGAAAACATTCACCCTGAGTGATGGAACCATCAAGCCCTGTGGAGCAACCCGGTGACCCGTTCAAATCACTCTCCCAAAGCCACCGGTGCATCGCCAGCAAAAGAACATTCACAAGGCAACAGCTATTTCACCCATCACAGACTGATGATGCGTGAAAGCTTCAACAGACTGCTTCAGACTCCCTTTTCGGCACTGGTTAACTGGTCTGTGATTGGCATATCCCTGGCGTTACCTGCATTTTTTCTGCTTTTCCTTACCGATATCCAGAGGCTGGTTGCAGAACTGGACAAAGACCCGCAAATCACGCTTTACCTGGATCGCAAACTGACAAAAAAGGAAACTCTTGGCCTGCTCGATCAGGTACGAAAAGAACCGCAAATCGTCGGCGCCAGCCTGATTACACGGGATCAGGGTCTGGCAAGACTGAAACAGATTTCCCCGGGCATCGCCAGTGCCGTCGAGCACCTTGATGCCAATCCGTTGCCCGATGTCATTCTGGCCGCCCCGGCCAATAGCCTGACCAATGCCGGCCAAATAGAGGAATTAAGGCAGCAACTTGTCACATTGCCCGAGGTCGACACGGCAGAAATCGACCTGACCTGGGTAAAAAGGCTTTTCGCCTTCACCGCTCTGATCGAAAAATTTGTACTCATTCTGGGCCTGCTGCTTTCAATAGCGGTCACCCTGGTGGTAGGAAATACCATTCGCCTGCTTATCGAGAACCGAAAAGAAGAGATAGAAGTGATCAAACTGGTGGGAGGCACAGACGCCTTCGTTCGCCGCCCCTTTCTGTACAGCGGACTATGGCTTGGCCTGGGCGGCGGCGTTATGGCCACCCTTCTTATTGAACTAAGCGTATTCGGGCTGAATGGCCCGGTACAGGAAATAGCAAAACTGTATGCCAGTGATTTCAGGTTATCCGGGCTTGACCTGCAGGTCACCAGCACCCTGTTGCTCCTGAGCAGCCTGCTTGGCTGGCTGGGTTCAAGAGCGGCCGTCGACAGACATCTGGCCGACATTGAGCCCTGACATTTGAGGGAAACAAGCCCAATCTTACCTATTATTAACTTGCAAACGGGGCGGTTTGGGCTAGAGTTTCACCTGTTGGGAGCAATCGATCAGATAAAACAAACTGTTTTTTACACGATATTTTTACTCACTACGGGTTGAAATTCTGCAGTTTGACTCCATAATGGAAAGTTCATTAAATATCCAATATGGACAACGCCCTTTATCCGGGAACCGAACCTCTCCGACAGGGCCAGGCCGGTTGACGACAGTAACACTGCGAATAACGCCAATAATAACTACTAACAAGTACTGATAAAATAAATACTGATAAAAAGTAACTGATTAAAAGTGACCCATTATTCATTCAGATGGTTCAGTTTATGATGGCTGATCGAGAACGAGTCGCCATAGCAGTGCGATGACACACTATACCTGGAGGTACACATTAATGGGAAAAAGCTTGCAACCGGTGGATATGCTAGTGCCAGGCCAAAACCTGGAATCCTATATTCAGGCTGTAAATGGCATTCCTGTTTTAACTGTTGAGGAAGAACGAGCACTTTCTCATCGACTGCATGATGAGAATGACATCGAAGCTGCGAGACAGCTGGTTATGTCCCATTTGCGTTTTGTGGTACACATCGCCAGAAGTTACTCGGGGTACGGCCTTTCTCAGGCAGACCTCGTTCAGGAAGGAAATGTCGGCCTGATGAAGGCTATCAAGCGCTTCAACCCTGAATATGGCGTTCGTCTGGTCTCTTTTGCCGTGCATTGGATAAAGGCAGAAATTCACGAGTTCATTTTGAAAAACTGGCGCATTGTCAAGGTTGCCACCACAAAAGCACAGCGCAAGCTGTTCTTTAACTTGCGCAGCGCCAAAAAGAGACTCGCATGGCTGACCAACGATGAGGTAAATGCCGTCGCAGAGGATCTGGGCGTGGAAGCAAAGGTGGTACGTGAAATGGAAGGTCGGCTGAGCGCCCATGATGCGGCGTTCGACGCAGGCATTGACGATGACGACGACCAGGCTTTTCAGGCACCGGCTTATTACCTGGAGGACAAGCGGTATGATCCGGCCCGACAACTGGAAAATGCCAACTGGACAGAAGACTCAAACAGTCGCCTGCAGGATGCACTGACGACACTGGATGGGCGCAGCCAGGACATTCTTCAGCAACGCTGGCTGAGCGAGGGCAAAGCCACCCTGCACGATCTGGCTGCAAAATACAGCGTTTCAGCCGAAAGGATTCGTCAGCTGGAAAAAAATGCAATGAAAAAAGTCAGAACTCATATGGAAAGCCAGGCTTTGTAACTGCCTTTTCAGCACGAAATGTAACAAGGTCACACAAGCCGCCTGCCCTGGCGGCTTTTTCATGTTAAAACCGCACCCGGAATCAATCATGCCCCAAAAACTGACGTTTATTGGCCTTGGCCTGATGGGAAAGCCCATGGTACAGAACCTGCTCCAGGGCGATTTCGAACTGACCCTCTGGAACCGCACAAAAGAGAAATGTCTGGCGTTTTCCGGTCAGGCCAGCCTCGCCCGCTCCGCCGAAGAGGCCGTGAGCAACGCAGATATCATCATCACCATGCTGGAAAACGGGCCGGTTGTCGATCAGGTGCTCTATCAATCTGGCGCTATCCGCTCCATAAAGGCTGGCACTCTGGTTATTGATATGAGCTCCATCTCCCCTGAAATGGCCCGCCATCATTCGAACATCGTCACGCAAATAAAGTCAGGCTACCTGGATGCCCCGGTATCGGGCGGAACAACAGGTGCACAACAAGCCCGTCTGTCGATCATGGCAGGCGGGGAAAAGTCCACTTTCGAGGCCGCCAGACAGGTGTTTGACTGCCTGGGAACTCCCACCCATATCGGGCCTGCCGGCTCAGGTCAGCTCGCCAAACTGGCCAACCAGGCCATCGTCGGCATTACCATTGGTGCGATCAGCGAGGCCTTGCTGCTCGCTGCACAAGGTGGCGCAGATCCATCGGCAGTCAGGGAAGCATTGCTGGGCGGATTTGCAGGCAGTAAAATTCTGGAATTACACGGCCAGCGAATGATCAATCGGGATTTTGAACCGGGTGCCCGGTCAAGCATCCAGCTCAAAGATTTGCGCATGATTCTCGATGAAGCCCGAAACAGCGGCCTTACCCTTCCCCTGACACAAAGGGTTTACGACGAATATCTGGCACTTTGCGCATCAGGCAACGGAGAGGTTGACCACAGCGGCCTGCTCCTGCAACTGGAACAACTGAACCAGACCAGGATGAGGTAGACCACCAGTTACCTCGCCAGGCATTTCGACAAACCAGCCCGACCCCGCACCGGTCCAATTCAAGGCCAATCGGTTATATGAAATGCCGGCCGGCCAGGAAAGCGGGGATCAATAGCTCTCACCTTCGTCTTCGCCCTCTTCAATGGCCTGATATTTAACGAGGTAAGACTCCATAAGCTCTCTATCTTCCCGTATTGCCTTGATTGCCTTCCAGATTTCTTTTTTGTTTTCCATGGTGAGCTTTGATTTTTTAGAAAAGGCGACAAAGTAAGCCTTGGACTTGTAGGGAATTTTCTGAATTTTGAATTTACCCTTGAAAAAAGGGTGCTTGAAATAATACTCGGCTATGTTACGCAGCAATACCGCAGACCCCTTCTTTCTGGCGATCAGATTTATCAGGGTACCCTGGTCACTCTTGTACAACCTGTCATCAACGGTAACACCTTCCTTGCGCAAATCGGAGGCGATAGAATAACCTCTCGGGACGCGGACAGGTTGGGGCAATTTACCAATATTTTTCTTGTTAAAGACGTAACCGGATCCGGAATAATTCACAATCACGTATTCAACATTTGTTAATCGATTCGGAGAATTTTTTGATGTTGCCGCATCGGCAGGGTAATCGAATTTTTCGGCGCGAGCAGGCTTGTAAGATATGCCCAGCACTCCGTCAATACGACCCCTTTGTACTCTTTTAAGGCATTTTTTCCAGTCCATCGGCCTCA
Source organism: Pseudomonadota bacterium (assembly GCA_002747395.1). Lineage (GTDB taxonomy): Bacteria > Pseudomonadota > Gammaproteobacteria > Pseudomonadales > Oleiphilaceae > LZORAL124-50-18. The sequence goes on along the minus strand of PDPE01000026.1, from coordinate 150,327 downwards.
GAGCCACCTTGCTATCCAGGCGATCCATCGCGTCACGAATCATATCAACATACATGCCGGAAGGCTTATAGTCTTCAGTAAATGCAAAGGGAAACCAAAAGCCCCGATCAAAACACAGGCTCAAACGTTGCTGAGCATTGAGACAGGTGCTCATAAGCACGCCGAGCAGTACGAAGGTTATATTTCTCATTATGTGACTCCCTTGATTCTTATGATCTGCCTGTGTACATAAAAGCACCCCAAACTCCGCGGCTCCAACACAGAATACGGCCCGCCGATCCACACTGAACGGCTGACTGTAGCTGTAAGAATAGAAAGCAAAAAAACCCTTTTCAACCTGAAAGTGATGAAACTGACTCGCCAACGGGTAAATATACCTGTTTTTTGTGTTCGGCCACCTCCTTCAAGACCATTATGCACCATCCTCGCCCGCTTTAATTCATTTTTAATGACACTTCTTCGAAATACCTGCACCATTTCCCCCCGTTCACCGTCCGGACAGCAAACCATATTGATAAACAGGAGTGAACGCCTTACCATGTCAACCCGAATCTGTCAGCCCTGACCGGCAATATTCACCTCCCCTCCGATTGGAGCAGGCCATGCCAAAATTTGCAGCCAACCTGACACTGTTATTCAATGAAGCAGCCTTTCCTGACCGGTTTGCACTCGCAGCAAAGGCCGGGTTCAAGGGTGTCGAGTGCCTGTTCCCTTACCCATGGCCGGCAGACACCCTGCGCCAACGACTCGGGGAAAACCATCTTGAACAGGTTTTATTCAACTTGCCTGCCGGTGACTGGGACAGGGGAGACCGGGGAATTGCCTGCGACCCGACAAGAAAAACCGAATTCAGCGAAAGTGTCGCACTTGCCATAGAATACGCCCGGATACTGGGCTGCTCACGACTGAACTGCCTGGCGGGCATCAAACCTGAATCCGTCTCGGATACCACCGCGTTCGACACCCTGGTTGAAAATGTCATTCATGCGGCAACACAACTCGCCCCGCACGGCATAAACCTGATGATTGAAGCCATCAATACCAAAGTGGATATTCCCGGTTTTTTCCTGAGCAACTCCCGCCGCGCAATGGAGCTGATAAAGACAGCAGCGTGTGACAACCTGTACTTCCAGTATGATATTTATCACATGCAGATTATGGAAGGAGACCTGTTGAACACCATCAAACAGCTGCTTCCGAAAATCGGCCACATTCAGTTTGCTGACACTCCCGGACGCCATGAGCCAGGCACAGGGGAAATCAACCTGCCTGAAATATTTCGGCAACTGGACACCCTGGATTATTCCGGCTGGGTGAGCGCAGAGTATCGTCCTGCAACCAATACAGAGGCAAGCCTGAACTGGTTCAACCCGGAGGCATAAAATCGCCATCTGCATCATTACTACATTGTAATTTTGCGTTAGCCCGTCAGTCAGGTAGTTTATGACATAGTTGAGGATTCAAATTGGCTACTCAGGCAAAGGAGACCCATGAAAGTATTGGTTGTTGAAGACGACAAAGATGTCGCGTCCTATCTTGTCAAGGGCCTGAAAGAAAGCGATTACAACGTGGATCAGGCCGCCGATGGCAAAGATGGATTTTTCCTGGCGATGAGCGAGTCGTATGACGTGATGATAATCGATAGAATGCTCCCCGGAATGGACGGCCTGAGCATTATCAAAGGGGTGCGTGCTGCCGGAAACCAGACCCCGGTGCTCATTCTCAGCGCATTGGGCGATGTAGACGACCGGGTTGAAGGGCTCCGGGGCGGGGGAGACGACTACCTGACCAAGCCGTTTTCATTTTCCGAGCTGATGGCCAGGCTGGAGGTACTTGTTCGCCGTTCCAAATCATCAACTGAATCGGTGACCGAACTCAGTGTCGCTGACCTGGAAATGGATCTGCTTGCCAGAACCGTCAAACGTGCCGGTGAAAACATCGACTTGCAGCCCCGCGAATTTCGCTTGCTGGAGTATCTGGTTCGTCATGCCGGCCAGGTTGTGACTCGCACCATGTTACTTGAAAACGTTTGGGACTACCATTTTGACCCCCAGACCAACGTCATTGACGTTCATATCAGCCGCTTGCGCTCAAAAATTGATAAAGGCTTTGAACAGCCACTGCTGCACACTGTCAGAGGCGCAGGCTACTCACTACGTGAAAGTAAATAGATTAATTCGCACCTCGACCTTTCAGCTGGCCATAGTGTATATGGCCCTGTTTGCCACCTCTGTTTTTATTCTTTTGGGTTTTATCTACTGGGCAACGGCTGGCTATATGTCAAACCAGACAGATGAAACCATTGAAGCCGAGGTGCTCGGACTGGCAGAACAATATCACCGAACCGGCCTGAACGGACTTGTCAGCGTGATCCGTGAGCGGGTAAAACGAAACCCTGCCGGAAAATCCATTTACCTGTTTACCTCCCGAAACCGGGTAACACTTGCCGGCAACCTGGACAAATGGCCTGACGAGGTGCTGGCGAAGGATGGCTGGATCAATTTTGTTATCGACGATAAAAACGACCCGATCGGCGGCAAGCGACTCATCCGGGGCCGAGTATTCATTGTTCACAGTGAACTTCCACTGCTGGTCGGGCGTGATGTTCAGGAACTGATGACCGTAAAAAGCCTGATTGAACGGGCTCTGAGCTGGGGGTTCGGCATCACTCTGGCTTTGGCGATGATCGGTGGAATTATGATGACCCGGAGCACGGTACGTCGCATTGAGGTAATTAACGCCACCAGCAGAAAGATCATGAATGGCAACCTGGCCTTGCGCATTCCGACACACGGCACTCACGATGATTTCGACCAGCTGGCCGATAATTTGAATATGATGCTGGACAGGATAGTACAGTTGATGGAGGGGGTAAGGCATGTTTCGGATAATATTGCCCATGACCTGAAAACCCCACTGACCCGACTTCGAAATCAACTGGAAAGCTCACTGCTCACAGTCAAAACACCCGACGGCCAGGAAGGAGTGGGCAAAGCCCTGGCCGAAGCAGACCATATGCTGGGAACATTCAATGCTCTGCTTCGAATAGCGAGACTTGAATCCGGCGGAAAACTGACCCACCTGAGTGATACCAACATTTATGAGCTGATTGAAGATGCTATTGAATTTTATGATGTGCTGGCCGAAGAAAAAAGCCAGACAATTTCTCTGGCGGGACGTAACGATGCCGTGATCACCTGCGATAACGACCTGATTTTTCAAGCCATAAGCAACCTGATAGACAACGCAATCAAGTACACACCGGAGTATGGAAAAATCGTCGTCACAGTCAAAAAAGAAGGTAGTGTCGTCAGCTTCAGCGTGGCCGACTCGGGGGCAGGCATTCCGGATGAAGAAAAGGAAAAAGTGTTTCAGCGCTTCTACCGCGTTGCAAAAAGCAGGTCGGAACCCGGAAACGGCCTCGGACTGAGCCTGGTTTCCGCAATCGTCAGCCTGCACGACGCAACAATCAGACTCAGCGACAACAACCCGGGCCTGGTGGTAGACGTCACTTTCCCTTGCCCGATAAAAAACACCAGGCGAATAAGAAACACTCTGCCCGGGATCCCTGCATCTGCACAATCCCCTCCGGCTCGCCCGGCACCGACTCAAGACGAACCCGACAGGTGATGAATACACTCCTCGCGAGGCCACAAACGACCACTCCGGCCCGAAATAATATCTGCGCGAAATACCGATCCGATCACGCTCTTGCTAGATCACGCTCTTGAATGTCATCAAGGTGTACCGGGCAGGCGCGAGAGCCAAATCAATACCATCACGCACCAATTTTTCGGCTTTACCCGCCACTCTCTCTATCTGTACCTTACGACTGTCAATACGAGCCTGAACACTATCCATCTCACCCTGGAGCTTTTTCTGCTCGTTCATCAAGTACGCAATACAATTATGGCGATTAACGCTGTCAGTAACCCCAAACTCTTCCAGTTTGTATCCAATGGTATCCAACTGGCTCAGTACCGTATTCGCTACCTTATCAAGTTTCATATATAAACCCCATTTAACCGAACTGTTATCAGCACCCGAAGGCGCAACTGCAAATATCGTCAAACACTCGTTTTAATAAGGTAACGATACCTCCCTATTCTAGAGGAGACAACCTAATCCGGCCTGACTGCCAGTCTGCGGTATTCCCTTCAGGCACCCGGACTGAGCCTCGGGTCTGCAGTGGTGTGATACAGGGTTTATTCGGTGCCAATGTGGCACCCGATTCATCACCAGTGTCAAAAATGTGCAAGCCGGACCGGTAAAAACAGACGCGCGTATCACTCCGGGATTTGATATGATCGCGCTACAACACCCTATGCACTTGAAAGTATTGACGCCCTGTTAAACCATCCGGAATGGATGCTGTTGACAACCTGACCATACCGAAAACTGTCTTTATGAAAACAAATCTGATTACAAAAGAAGGCTTACAGTCTTTACAGGAAGAACTGGATCGACTCTGGAAAGTCGAACGCCCCGAAACAACAAAGAAGGTCACCTGGGCCGCCAGTCTGGGTGATCGGAGTGAAAATGCGGACTATCAATACAATAAAAAAAGACTCAGGGAAATAGACAGGAGAGTCAGGTATTTAAGGAAGAGAATAGAGCAATCAACCGTTGTTGAATACTCCCCCGAGCAAGACGGTCGCGTTTTCTTCGGTGCCTGGGTTGAGATCGAAAATGAGCAGGGGGAAACCCTGCGCCTCAGAATTGTCGGTGTGGATGAAATCTATGACAGAAAGGATTACATCTCCATAGATTCACCCATGGCAAGAGCCTTGCTGAAAAAGCAGGTAGATGATGAAGCTGTGGTTAGCACACCCGCCGGCAAGGCGCTCTGGTTTGTCAATAAAATCGAGTATGTTCAATAGGATAAAAGAGCGTCCTTTACTGGAAGTTTTGCAACCAAGGCAATTTCAAAAGAATTATTATCTGCGCTAACGTTTTCTTTGGCATACGCTACAGATTCTGAAGAAATATCGATTCCATAAACATCTCCTGCCTTGCCCAGGCATCCTGGTGCCATATCCACCACCACAAATGGTGACGCAGCTCACAAAAATTTACACGTCTTGATAATCCCTGACATCTCGTGACCACCATCTATTTATTAAATAAGATTTTTTATTACAATCTGAAATGGAATCAGGTGAGACAAATGGATACAGACAAGGTAATGCACAGGAAATTGCGCCATGACAACAAAGCAAAAAAATAATCTGGCATGGGCTTTATTGGCACTTTTGGTTTCAACTCTGGCAATGGCTGAATCGAAGCAGTTGGTAGAGCCGACAGAAAAACACAAGAAAAAGTCAACGATTGACACCTTCCCGCTTGTACAACTGGATCAGGAAGATTTGTCGGATGCGGTAATCGAAGGGGGGCTGGAGCCAACAGCAGCAGGAAATCCGGAACCTGCCGCAACAGAGCAGCTATCCCGTCAAGATAGAGAGATCAGAAGCGAGTACGACCATGAAACAATCACAATAAAGTTTAACTTCGCCATGCCAAGGTTCGCACCCAAGGGCACGGTAATAACACAGGCCACGGAGGCATGGCCCAATCGCACCTACCACCGTTACGACACAGCGGTGACAGAGCGATAGCAGTCACAGCCGACAACACAAAGCGGCAAAAATCTATTGATTGCGCGGCCTTTCTATCACATGGGCAAAATAAAACTCCAGGGCTTGCCTGGCCTGGTTCATTCTGGCCTTGGACAGCTGCAGACGTGAATTCAGGTAGCGAAGAAAACGGTTTACCTGCTCTTCGCTGGCTTCCTGACTTGCAACCTGGTTGTTTTTGCCCTTCCTGGCAGAAGTAAAGCTGATAAACTTCAAAATCCAGTGCTTGTAGGTCTGCTCCGTTCTCAAATTCAGTTTTTTTTCAACGACTACCTGATGAATTTTATCAAGTAAAATCGGCTCATCAAAAGTATTCCGCACTTTATCTTGCATGAACCACCCCATCTTTTTGATTTTATTATTAGTGCTCAGGACGAATTGTAACGGACTGCAAAGCGAATTATTAGTAGAAAAGTGTTAATTATATTACTGTTTTTTTAAAAACGCCCCCCGGCACGGGCCTGCGGGGGCTGTAATTATCCTGCCAGAAAAACTATCTGAAGCTGTCCACCTTATCGATATAGGCCTGCATGGCTTCTTCGCTGGAGGTACCCTTAAGCTTCTCCCATGCACCGTATTTGGCTCGGCCGACTATATCCAGCATTCCAGGCTTCTTCCCGGAAACATCACCTTCCGTTGCCTGCTTGAACAACGCATACATTTCAAGCTTTAACTCGTTCGATGGTTTGAAATCACTATCTGATGTTTGAACATAGTTCACTGCTTCATCAAACTTGGCCTTCAGGTCTGACATATTTTTTACCCCTGTTTTATGGACGTTTGCGTTTGTTTAACTGTTTTTGTGTTCCACTAGTGTACCGCCCAGAGTATACCAGTTACTTTCCCGCCAGGCGAGAAGGCATGGTCAAATCAGTCTCCGGAAAGTCTGCACCCGACGGTCCGGACAAAACAGCAACACCATCAGCATAACCACTTGTACGGAACAGCGGAGAACTTGTGCGGAACAGCGGAGAAAGGGAAAAGAAAAACCCGCACACAACTTATCGGAAAACAGGTCGTGCACGGGTCGGAAACCATCACTAAAAAGTCGGAGTTAAAAAAACTGTGACCTAAAGCATCTCATAACGAATATACAGGGTACCACTGGCCGACTTTCCGTCTTCACCGTAATTGCTCAATACCTGAACCTTGTAGACTTCATCACCATCCTTGACAAGGTAACTGGAAAAGGTCGGAACCATGTCATGGGTACCATGCACATTATACTGCATGGGGCCAAAATTACCCGGTTTGCTCAGCGCACCGTCAGTCGAATCATTAAACCACTTGTACACCTGAGAGAGATCAGTCGGATCGGTCACATCAAAAGCACTGCCCTCCGGTATAACAATCAGACCAACGTGCGCCTGACCCTCACCGGAAACACCGGAATTGACCTGAATATTCCATGACTGACCCACGGCCTCGACACTGAGTTCCCAGTCATCGTTCTCGGTCACTGCGCTATTTGTTTCCATGTCCCAGTAGGCACGGCCATTGGTAAAGTCCAGAAAGTCGGTTGCTATTGTTTCTGTGTCAAAGGCCTGGGTTCCACTGTTCCAAAGCTCGACGGCGAACTTCAGTTGACGCGTAACCGGGCTGCTGGCGTAGTTCACCTCGGCAACACGAACGCGACCATAGGCTTCGGGAGATCCGGATGCATCCAGGGTGGCAGAACTGATAATCCAGCCATTGCCCGGCTCATCCCTTGCCGTGAAGGATGGGCCCGCAGGGCCATAGGCCGCCGACAACCAATCATCCATGGCAATCTGGGTATGCAACAGATCCGACTCAAAATCGGTGCAGCTCTCGGAGTTCACTTTATTGAAGTCAGCCAGGGTGTTTTCTGCCGTAAGCATTTCAAATTCGGCAACGACCGGAGCCCCGTCAGCATCATACAACCCGGGGTAGACCATTGCCACGCAACCCTGCACGGAGCCGGTGCCTGCATCTCCGCCATTCAGGCCATAACCCTTGTATTTCTGGTAGGAGATGTCCCAGCTTCCATCTTTGGCAACCGTCTGGCCGCCAGACAAATCCAGAAAAACCTTTTCGCCAGATACTGCATCCACGCTGACATAATTGACGTTTTTGTTGGAGCCGTTATCGTCATTGTCAGAGCCGCAGCCGACGAGAAGAACTCCGGCAGCCATAACTGCAACACCGCCAAGAACCGATACTTTCATAAAACATCCCCTTAATCAGAATTACCAATACAAATCACAGTCGCCGACTATATTTCTTTTAGATAGTAATGTAAATGATTCTTATAAAGATGAACATTAAAACAGTATAAAAACTATCTCGCACTATCTCGCTCTCGCTGACCTCTATTGTCTCCCTGATTTCTTTTGAGTGAGCGGCAGGCGGATAGTAAAGCGGACACCTGGCAAGTGCGGGTCATTGATCGCCCTGACATCACCATCATGGTACTGCACAATCAGCTTGACAATGACCAGCCCCATCCCCAGATGAACCTGATCGTTTCGATCTCTCAGGCTGACAAAAGATGAGAAAATATCCTGGCCTGGCATATCCGGTAAAAAAGCTCCTTCATTGAATACACTCAGGTCATAGCCCGCCTGCCGGTTATTTCGATCGATTGCCCTGCTCAAACTCAAACCGATCCGGCCTCCCCCGGGGGTAAAGTCTTTTGCATTCTCAATCAACTTGTCCAACAGCCGGGCAAGCAGATCCGGCGAACCCCAAAATGGCAGTTCACCACACTCTGTCGTTTTATATGAAAACCGGAAATCGGCCAGCATCCCCTGGTAGGCCATGCCGATCCCCGAAACAAACCCGGCCAGATCAAACCATTCCTTCTCTGCATGCTGAATACTGTCTTCCAGGCGGGTTGCCTCTCGCATGGAGGTCAATATCGCCGCAAGCCGGCTGCACCCCTCCTTTGCCCGCTCTATATACTGCCTTTGGTCACTTTCCGATTCAGCCTGATTCAGGTTGTCCAGCGATGAGCTCACTATGGCAATGGGCGTTTTTATTTCATGGCCCAGTTTTCGGGCAAAGGTTTCCAGGTAGTCGGTATAGCCATTCAGGGCCACCACCATCTGCTGGAAATTACGGGATAAATCACCGATTTCGTCATTGGAGTTCGAAGCTCTGAATTTGCCTGTGATCTGACCATCCGGGGAGACGGTCTCCTTGATACTCCGGTTCAATTGCCTGATTCGCCAGGAAATTAAAGAGGCAAAACCAAGCAGAACCAGGGTCACCAGCAAATATATGGTCAATGAGGCCAGTATCACATCAACTATAGTGCTACTGGAAAGGGTGGCAAACGAATCGGTACGCTGATCGATTCTGATCACCCCTGCAATTTCTCCATCGATCTCCACCGGCAATGCAACACTGCTCAAAGCCGTGTGATTGTCCGGCGTGGTAAACCACAGAGTTTGCTCCTTGCCAGCCAGCGCGCCCTGCACCAACTCACTGGTGTCCCGCGCCGGGTCTCCGTTGTCCGGCATCGGGGGCGCATCCTCCAGTATCAGCCAGCGAAACACTGTCCCCAGAAAACGGGTAAACAACGCCTGTCCGGACTGGCTCCTTTTTGGCCCTGGCCCCAGGGCACCGGTACGGGCAATCACCCGGCCCTTTTTGTCTGTCAGGGTCATTCTGGTCGTTGGCATCGCATAGTCAGCAAGGAGTTTTTCAATTCCCGCATCCCGTCTGACAATCTGATTGACCGCCGGCTCGCCGGAGGGTAGGGAAGTCACCGCAAGCCTGGCCGGCTCCAAGCCAGGCAAGTCAGTGCCATCATTGATCACGGACAAACCAAAGCCGCCGCTGACCAGTTTCAGGGGTATATCGAGTTCAAGGTTATATCCTGCCGGCGTGTCCTGCCAATAGGCAGAAACATCATACAACTGACCAGATGGGGAAACCGCTGAAATCGGCCCGGGAGCGATAGGCTGAAATCTGATTACACGCCTGCCTGCCCTGCCCTGCTCAGACTTGTCGATCAGCCTGACGATAACCTGATCCGAACCAAGGTTTTCAGGTCTGTAGGGTTCGTGGTAAATCACTCGTGAGTCCCTGACCTGTAAAAAAACATACAGGCGATCTTTAAAGAAACCTGCCAGACAGGTCGCGCCGAAACCGTCTCCGGTTATTGGCAACAGTGTTACCGGTTTTGCGTGAAAGGTGTGCCACTCATCGCCGTACCCGTCGGTGATCGGCGCAAATGCAAGAGGGTAGGCGTAGAGCTGGCCGACTTGCGAGTTCAGGCCTGAAAAAACAGAGCTGATCCGTTCTGAACGGATGAGGCGGGAACGCGCCAGCAACAAGGCCCGGCGCAAGTTTTCCTGCTGGATATCACGCAGGGTCGCTTCCAGTTTCTGGATCAGATGGTAACCTCCCCAGGGTAAAAGCAGAAGAACCATGCTGACTGATAGCAGTTGGTATCTCAGGCGCATGTCATGCCTCGGTCGGGTCCCATTTATACCCCATACCATAGGCAGTTTGAATTGCCTTGAAATCGGGGTCAATTACTGTAAATTTCTTCCTGATTCGCTTGATATGTGAGGTGATGGTACTGTCATCCAGCACCGTGTTTGCTGCCTCCATGAGCTGATCCCGGTTTTTTACATGGCCAGGGTGTTTTGCCAGCACATGCACGATCCAGAACTCGGTCACGGTCAAATCAATTAACCCGCCATTCCAGTGAGCGGTCATTCGATCGAGGTCTATCGTCAGGCGACCTCGTTCCATCGTACTGTCAAGTCGCCGGGTGTCTCCGGCCACGGCTTCAATACGCCGGAAAAGCGCCGTAATCCGTGCCAGCATATGAGGCAGGCTGATATCCTTGGTCAGGTAATCATCGGCACCCAGTCGTAATCCGGATATCTGGTCTATTTCGCTATCACGGGCAGTCAGGAAGATAATAGGTAGCGAACCGGAAACCCCGCGCAGTTCCCGACACAAGTCGAAGCCACCTTCCATTTCATCTCCCAGCCCGATATCAATAATGGCCAAATCCGGCAACCGGGTCTTGAAGTGGGCCATTGCCGCTGGCCTGGAGTCAAAATCCACCACCTGGTAACCGTGGCGCATGAGTGCATCCCGGTAATTTGCCCGGATGGCGGGTTCGTCTTCCACCACTGCGATTGTTTTCTTCATGCTGTTTCTTTCTTCGTACTGTTTCTTTTTCTTTACTTCATACCGTTCTGTCAGAGCACCATTAAAGCATGAATATGCTGAAGACATAACTGCCTGCCACAATTTGCCATAATTGATTCCACAACTTCCCTTTTTGGTCAACTGCAATGCCCTGTTTCGGGCGTGAAATAACACTGGAAACCGTTAGTTAAAAAGCGCTACAGAGTGTGGCACCAACAGTAACAGGCCAACCCGGGGAGAGTAACCATGAAAGCACCTATCAGACGACGATTAAAAGAAGACAGTTTAATGCTTGTTTGCCTGGCTCTGTTTATTGTATTTCAGAGCATTCCCGCTGTCGCTGACAACTTCGCAACGACATTCAATGACCCTTCAGAGGTGAAATCCGGGTCGCTGCTGTTCACCCGTTCCCCTTCTTCTGCAAGGACGGAACAAACCGGACAATACGTATCGGCCACCCGGTTAAATACCGATGTCAATATCCAGGTGTCGGGCCTGCTGGTCAACGGGGAAGTGGTGCAAAAATTCCGGAATGACACCCGGCAGTGGCAGGAAGCATTGTATGTCTTTCCCCTGCCGGAAAATGCGGCTGTCTATGGAATGAAAATTGAGGTTAATGGACGGGTAATCCAGTCAGAAATACAGAAAAAAGCCACCGCCCGAAAAACCTTTGCCAAAGCAAAACAGGCTGGAAAGCGCGCCGCCCTGGTTGAGCAAAAGCGGCCCAACCTGTTTTCCACGGCGGTTGCCCATATCGGCCCCGGTGAGGAGATTCTGATCACCATAGACTACTCACAGTCGCTTTCCTATCGGGATTCAGGCTTCGAACTCCGCTTCCCGACGACCATTACACCAAGGTATATTCCAGGCGCACCCGTACAAAAAGCATTCGAGGAATACCAGGCAAACGCAAATCAGGTCGGGCCGGTCGCGTCCGGTTGGTCAATGAATACCAATGAAGTTCCGGATGCCAGCGAAATTACTCCCCATACGGTTACAGAGACGGATGTCGGAGCCAATTCGCACCAACTTGCCATGCAGGTCACGCTTGATCCGGGCTTTCCCGTCGAAGCAATCAGCTCGGCCACCCATCAGCTGACCATCCAGAAAGTCGGGGAAACCCGCATCGTCCAACTGCAGCAAGGCCATGAAGCACAAAACCGGGACTTTGTACTGAAATGGAAACCGGCACCACAATCACACCCGCAGTCCGCCCTGTTTACCCAATTCGACGGCCAGCACACCTATGGAATGGTGATGCTACTGCCTCCTGAAGTCGCCCCTGCCGAAGTGGCTGGCAAAGAACTGGTTCTGGTCATTGATACCTCGGGCTCCATGGGCGGCGTGTCAATCCGTCAGGCAAAACAGGCCATTACCCGGGCAATCTCATCTCTGAGACCTATTGACCATTTTAATATTATTCAATTCAACAGCACCGCCAGCCAGTTATTCCCGGGTTCACAACCCGCCAGTCACAGCAACAAGGCAATGGCTACGCACTATGTCAGCCAACTGCAGGCAAACGGTGGCACGGAAATGGCGAAAGCGCTCGACCTGGCCCTGGTGTCAAACCGGGCAAACACTGAGGCTGAACACTCTTCCGGCCTGAGGCAGGTTGTATTTATTACCGACGGCAGCGTCGGCAATGAAAATGCGTTGTTCGACCAGATTCAGCACAACCTGACCAATAGCCGCCTGTTCACCGTTGGCATAGGCCCGGCTCCCAACAGCCATTTTATGAGAAAAGCGGCCGCATTCGGCAGAGGCACCTTTACCCATATTGATCATACCGCCGAAGTGGAAACCGGAATGGATACCCTGCTGCGAAAGATTCAGTATCCGGCACTCAATAACATACAGATAGAATGGGCAGACCAGGTCGAAGCGGAAGTCTACCCGGAGAAAATCGCTGATTTGTACCTGGGTGAGCCGGTCGTATTTTCATTTCGAATCAAGGGTGACCAGGCTTCAGGCAGAATCACAGGCCGGGGGCTTGCCAATCAGCCAGGCGAAAACAAGCTCTGGCAACGCGAGCTGACTGTAAACGCCGATCAGACTGAAAAGGCTGAACAGAAAGTAATGCAGCAGGGCCTGGATCGCCACTGGGCAAGACAGAATATAGACAGCCTGATGAACCAGTGGAATGACCCGGCGCAACAATCCCGCATTGAAAATGAAGTTACAGAGACAGCACTTACTCACAAACTGGTGACTCAATTTACCAGCCTGGTGGCAGTTGACAAAACACCGGTTCGCTCCATCGAAAATGTCGGGAGTCAAGAGGAGTCGAACCAGTCAGCCATCCCCGTCCTGCTTCCCAAAGGGCTGCCATCCGAAATGCTTCACTACCCCCAAACTGCCACGCCAGCGAATTTATACCTTGTTATCGGTTTGATCTTGCTGGCCTGCGCCCTGCCGATTCAATTCAGACAACTGATACAACAGCGCAGTGAACGAGGCATGGCATGATGTGCAGCAGCAGCTCCCGGACGGGCAGGGCCAGAACCATAACCCGGCCGGGGAAAAACCGGTTACAGTGGCTGCTACTTTTATGCGCAGCCGGCTTTCTGATTCAGGGCAATTTTATTCATTTAAAAGCCATACTGGCCCAGCACCTGATAGAGTCAGCCTGGAGCGAATCGCTGACTTCGGGGGACTTTTCACCGCCGTGGAGCTGGGCCGACTGGCAACCTGTCGCCCGGCTCGAGTTTCCTGAGCATCAGCAGGAATTTTTCGTGCTGTCCGACATCTCCGGCGCTGCCCTGGCATTTGGGCCGGGGCTCCACCCCGGCGGAGCATCACCGGAGGAACAGGGAACAACAATTATTGGCGGGCACAGGGACACGCATTTCTCCGTGCTTGAGAAAATAAAAAAAGGCGAGCTGATCCGGCTGCAAAACAGAAGGGGCGAATGGAAAAGCTACAGGGTCAGCTCATTGGAAGTGGCAGACACTGAAACCACAGGCCTGCGACGGGTTCCATCTGCGGGGTCACACCTCATACTGATCACCTGCTACCCCTTCCACAGCATCAATCCGGGAGGGTCGTTGAGATATATAGTCAAGGCCGATGCCATTCAGGTGGCTGCACACTGACGCGACTTGTCAGGTAATTGATTCAACCGACCTGAAACAAACCTGTTCAGGCTAACACCTGCCACCTGCAAATCAGGAAAGCTGGCGACAGAAAATGAATAGACTTGGTTAATTTATGGTATTTTCTTGAAAAATTGCTATACTTGCGCTTATATTGATCGATAGAAACCGCAATTTGGCACTTATTATATCTCGTTCACAGGCTACTCGCCGGATTTCAGGCATGTCCATTGCGAAACCAAATAATTTAACGCTTAACTTATCAACATAGCGGAAACCTTTTCCCTCAATCCCCTCTTTATATTTTGAATATCTATGAATCTTACCGAGCTTAAAAAGAAATCAGTTCAGGAACTGTTGGAAATTGCCAGCGAAATGGGCCTTGACAACATGGCCCGCTCTCGAAAACAAGACATTATCTTTGCCGTGCTCAAGAAACACGCAAAAAGCGGTGAGGATATCTACGGAGATGGCGTACTGGAAATACTCCAGGACGGTTTCGGCTTCCTGCGCTCTGCCGATAGTTCCTACCTTGCCGGGCCTGATGATATTTACGTCTCTCCCAGCCAGATTCGCCGTTTCAATCTTCGTACCGGCGACACCATTTCCGGCAAGATTCGCCCCCCCAAGGACGGCGAGCGCTATTTTGCACTGCTCAAAGTCAACGGGATCAACTTTGACAAACCGGAAAACTCCCGAAACAAGGTATTGTTTGAAAACCTGACGCCCCTGTTTCCCGACGAAAGGCTGAGGCTGGAAGCGGGTAACGGCAGCACCGAAGACCTGTCTGCCAGGGTACTGGATCTGGGAGCCCCCACGGGCAAGGGTCAAAGGGGGTTAATTGTCTCACCACCCAAGGCGGGCAAGACAATCATGTTGCAGAACTTTGCCCAGTCCATCGCTCGCAACAACCCGGAATGTCACCTGATGGTGCTGCTGATTGATGAGCGGCCGGAAGAAGTCACCGAAATGCAGCGCTCGGTTCGCGGCGAAGTCGTTGCCAGCACCTTCGATGAACCCCCTTCCCGCCATGTTCAGGTCGCAGAAATGGTGATCGAAAAGGCCAAACGTCTGGTAGAACACAAACAGGATGTGGTCATACTTCTGGACTCCATTACCCGATTGGCTCGTGCTTACAACACCATTATTCCTTCTTCCGGTAAAGTACTTACCGGTGGTGTCGATGCCCATGCACTCGAGCGCCCAAAACGCTTTTTCGGTGCTGCGCGTAACATTGAGGAAGGTGGCAGTCTGACCATTATCGCCACGGCACTGATCGACACCGGCTCAAAAATGGACGAGGTGATTTACGAGGAATTCAAGGGCACAGGTAATATGGAAGTTCACCTGGATCGGAAAATTGCCGAGAAGCGCACCTACCCGGCCATTAACATTCGACGATCAGGCACCCGACGCGAAGAAATGCTGATGTCAGAAGAAGAAATGCAACGGGTCTGGATACTCCGCAAAATCTTGCACTCGATGGAAGACGATGTCGCCGCCATCGAGTTTTTGCTCGACAAGCTGAAAGACACCAAAACCAACGATGAATTTTTCAATGCCATGAAGAAGCGCTGATTCCGACCAGAGAAAAAAGCCGATAGCTGTTCGCCAGACTATCGGCTTTTTTGTGCCAGTTGCAAACCAGGCCAGGTAGATTCACTATGCAATATCGAGATTTAAGAGACTTCATAAAAAAACTGGAGCAGGAGGGCGAGCTGAGGCGCATCTCTCAAGAGGTTGACCCCTGCCTGGAAATGACCGAGATATGCGACAGAACACTTCGCAAGGGAGGCCCGGCACTGCTCTTCGAAAACCCGAAGGGCAGCCATATTCCTGTCCTGGCCAACCTGTTTGGCACACCCCGGCGAGTCGCAATGGGAATGGGTAAAAGTGAGGTAAAAAGTCTGCGGGAAGTCGGCCAGTTACTCGCTTTTCTCAAGGAGCCTGATCCGCCAAAGGGATTCAGGGACGCCTGGGCCAAGTTACCCCTGTTCAGACAGGTGATGAATATGGCACCCAAAACCGTCCGCTCGGCCAAATGCCAGCAAGTCGTCATTGAGAAAGATGATATTGACCTCTATCAACTGCCGATTCAGACCTGCTGGCCTGAGGATGCCGGCCCTCTGGTCACCTGGCCTCTGGTCATTACCCGGGGGCCCGACAAACCAAGGCAGAATCTGGGCATTTATCGCCAGCAACTCATTGGCCGTAACAAGCTGATTATGCGCTGGCTTTCCCACCGCGGTGGCGCACTGGATTTTCGGGACTGGCAACAAAAAAATCCGGGGCAGCCCTTCCCGGTGGCGGTCGCCCTGGGCGCAGACCCGGCAACCATACTCGGGGCCGTCACACCCGTACCGGACAGCTTGTCCGAATATGCCTTTGCCGGCCTGCTCAGAGGAGAAAAAACCGAAGTCACCGCTTGCGGCATACATTCATTACAGGTGCCCGCCAGTGCGGAGTTTATTCTGGAAGGCTACCTTTACCCGGACGAAATGGCGCCGGAAGGCCCCTTTGGTGATCATACCGGGTATTATAACGAAGTCGAACATTTCCCGGTTTTCACTGTCGAACGAATCACTCACCGCAAAAACCCGATTTATCACAGCACCTATACGGGCAGACCGCCAGATGAACCGGCGGTACTGGGCGTCGCATTAAATGAAGTATTTGTCCCCATTTTACAAAAACAGTTTCCGGAAATTGAGGATTTCTACCTGCCACCCGAAGGCTGTTCCTATCGAATGGCCATTGTCTCCATGAAAAAGCAATACCCGGGTCACGCCAAAAGGGTAATGATGGCGGTCTGGTCGTTCTTGCGACAATTCATGTACACAAAATTTGTCATTGTCGTCGATGAGGATGTCAATGCACGGGACTGGAAGGACGTAATATGGGCGATCACCACACGCATGGATCCGGCAAGGGATACCACATTGATTGAAAACACACCCATAGACTATCTGGATTTTGCCTCACCTGTTTCGGGGCTGGGATCGAAAATGGGTATGGATGCCACCAGCAAATGGCCCGGAGAAACGGACAGGGAATGGGGGCGGCCAATTGTCATGGATGACAAGATAAAAGAGCGAATTGATACAATCTGGCAGGAGCTGAACCTGTGATACATTGACCATTGATCGTCAACCAGTAAAAATGGGCGTTTGTGCAGAGCGCCCCTTCTTCAGATACCACTCTGCACCGCACCACCATCCACCCTGCGGGAGAGACTTTAGTGAAACACTTTGCATGCCGGATTACAGGCATAGACACATTTGTCGGTCATGTGCATCGAATTATGCTGCAACTACCCGCCGACACACTGGCAGAGTTCAGCCCCGGGCAATACCTGAGCCTGCATATTGAAGGTATGGAGCCGGCCTTTTTTTCTATCGCAAACCTGCCTGGCAGCCGGGAACTGGAGCTGCACATTGATGCCCCGCCCGGTCGCGATGCTGCAACCAGAATTTTTTCCTGCCTCAGACAGAATCCGGTGGTTGAGGTATCCATGCCCTATGGAAAAGCCTGCCTGTCGGCGCTTTATGATAATATCGGTGCAGGCGGTTCGCTGGAAAATACCAGTATCATTCTGATTGCCGCAGGAACCGGTTTTGCCCAGATTAAATCCATTGCCCGGTTTCTGTTTCAGGCATCCGATAAACCGGCGTCCATTCATCTGTTCTGGGGAGGTAAAACCGCGGACGACCTGTATAGCCTTTCTGAACCGCGGCGCTGGCAGGATGAGGTGTCAAACTTTCATTTTCATCAGGTCACAACGGACGGATCTGCAGCAGACACTGAGCCGCAACAGCACCATCACCAGCTTGTCTCAAAGGTCACAGCACAACCCATTGATTTCACGTCCGCTATCGTTTTTGCAAGCGGCTCACCCGATCTGGTATACAGCGTACTCGATTCACTACTGGCTATCGGCCTGAAAGAAGACTGTTTTTATTCTGACGTGCTGGAATATGCACCGAGAAACTGAACTCTCACAGTGAAAAGAATTGAAAAAGCGAAATACTGAATTGAGCTGAATCAAAGCCGAAAGAGCCACCGCAAATCGGCTGGCTATTTCGGTTTATCAAAGCCTTTCGGTTTATCAAGGCTCTTTCGATTTGTCAGAAACAAAGGGCGAAGAAAAAATCGGGTCAGATAATATTCAAAATACGGAACATACCAACAAAGTCGAAGACGGGTACAGCACGTTTGTGACAGATATAGGTGCGCTCCACCTCTCCCCTGAACCGTGACTTGGTAAACTCGATTCCCTTGAAGTTATACAGGAAGTTCGCATGCTCGTAACAAAGCCTCATGGCTTTCTTGACCAACCTGCTCTCCTGAGGCTCATCATCTTTTGCCATGCTCATCGGAATAAAGCCCAGATCCAGTCGCTTGAGCCCTTCAGCCTGAAATATTTCCATGGCATGGCTCATAATGGTGTAAAACAGGCCCTGATTAAATTCAACACTTGACCGGGATATATTCGGTACGTAGCTCACCACTTCGTTGTTTTCATAAACAGGATCAAAAAACACAAAACCGACCGGATTATCATCAACCCAGGCGTAAAACCTGCGAACTCCCTCGCTATAACTCATCATCATGGGACGAATAAGAAAGCGAATCTCATGGCTTTTCACTTTTCTGGTTTTGATCCAGTTTTCCGATATTTCCCTGGTATGATTCTCACAAAATGACTCGTGTACCACCACGCCACTTTTTTTGGCCTGATTGACAGCGGTTCGAATCACCTGTTTCTTTTTGCCCTTCAAATTCCAGTTGGCCAAATCGATGGTGGATTGAGACCCCATTTGTGTACCATAGTAATGATGGTTGTCATGGAGGCACTGCATCACCGGTTTGGAAACCTGGCAAAATACCGCATTGGGATAACGGCCAAGGAACTTGCCCAGCATCAGGCCGAAGTGCTCCGGGGAACACACAGGATCACCCAATATAAAAGGCTTGCCGGTAAAATTTTTCATGTAACTGATATATCCGATACCGGGCATGTCAAAATAACACATGTCAGGTTGCATGGAGCAGAAGGACAGGACATGTCCACCATGACGTTTCAGGTAGGCAATTCTCTCGGACTCGGTGAACAGGCCGGTCTTTGGGCGGTCTGCATAGGAGGGCAGGTTGATACTTGCCGCGGCAATACTCCGGGAGATAATATTTTCCGAGCCCGGAGATTCGTCAGCAATAGACTTTGAAACAGCAGTTTGACTATTCATAGGAGACACCGTTGCGGCCTTTATTGTTATTTCACGGATAGCTATCCATGAACGGTTGTTGAGTCGTCAATGGTTATTGATTCGGTAACGGATATTGAATCATCAATGACTGTTTGCAGGTCATCCTAATCAACTTCGAAGGGTTTTTCTCGCACCAAAATCAACAAGTGTGTATCACTTCACGTCAAACTGTATTTCGTTTGTAATTTTGTGACCTGCGTAACAGTCCGACACCCAAACCGGACAATTGCCCTGCGAGCGTATTCCGGATCACCGGCCTCACAATCAAGGGACTTGCAATGCAATTCAAGGATAGGGGACTTGCAATTCAAAGACGCGCCAGTTTGTTCAGCACTTCCCGTCTGCGATGGCTCAACACAGACTCGTCAAAAAGGTGACTGTCAATCATCGAGCTTGCCATCCGAAGCGTTCGCTCCGAAGCGAACTCAAGAATATCCAGCCCCCTGAGAGGATAGTTTGACATGAGATACTCAAAAACAGCGGCAATCAGCTCAGGTTTGAGTCCTTCCAGGATTTCAACCGCGTGACGATTGTGCAGATATGCCGCCGTTTCTCCGATATATTCGATCGGCAGCCCCGCAGTCACACCAATCGCCTGCCTGACCGTCAGTTTGTTGGCTATTCTTGCCGCCAGCGGCGGATCGATATATCGGCAAGTGATAGAGTGAAGTATCACATTGGGAATAAACTTCATCACCAGGGAGGTAGATTCAAAGAGCTTGTCGAGGCCGGCATCCCTGCGCACCATGACTGACTCGACATAGTTGCGCAACTCATGCCGATCATGGGGTTCAAGCGTCTCTATAAACGCTGGAAGATGGCCTTCAGAAAGCTCTATCAAATAATCCAGGTCAGATAATTGCCGGGTCATTATCACAACTCCTTGCAAAATTTGCCCT
Organism: Pseudomonadota bacterium; assembly: GCA_002747395.1. Taxonomy (GTDB): domain Bacteria; phylum Pseudomonadota; class Gammaproteobacteria; order Pseudomonadales; family Oleiphilaceae; genus LZORAL124-50-18. The sequence continues at coordinate 130,303 of PDPE01000026.1, read as the reverse complement.
GCAAATGCCGACCTCGACCTGGTTAAAAAGCCGACATGCAGCCACAGCCCCAATGCGGCCGGTTTTATTCAAAAACCGGCTCGCCAGGGCCGCAACGTTTACCAGGCTCGTTTCTTACAGGCTTTTTTGAAGGCTTGTTTAACAGCGCCTTGCTGTCTCGGAAACTTTCGCTACCCCTGCGGAATCGACTTTACCGGCATGGGTAAATCAGGTAATGCAAGTTGGGCAACAACACCGCTGACCAGATAGTGATTTCCTTTTTCCTGGTTACCCAGATGGATGTACAAGCGACACAACTCACCCAAAGCTTCAAGGTTTCGCTCCACTTTCAGGCTTGACTCAAAGTAGTTTCGCGCCTTGTCCCAATCGTGAACCCGCAGGGAAAGCCTTCCCAGGGCAAGCAGAAGCTGTGCATTATCCGGGTGAGCCAGCAACCACTTTTCAGCTGCCTTCAACTGTTCCTGAGCATTATTGCCTGACAGTCTTCCGTAAAGCTCAACCAGGGCATCACTCCAGTTCTGACCCAGGGCCTTGCGAACCAGAGTCTCGGCCTTGTCCATTGCCCCAAGCAATGAAAGATGCCGGGCATAGGCAACGATAATATCGGAGTTATTGGTCAGGGAACCCGGCAGCCTGTCCCAAACCGCAGTCAGTGGCTCCAGGGTTTTGGTATCACCCGGCGTACCGGCTACTTCTTCCGCCGCTTTCTGAAACAGGTTGACCCAGGCGAGTTTTTCCTTTTCAAGCAACTCATTCAGTGGAAACACTCTTTTGCGCCTGCGCAGTTCGGGAATTAACCCGGCCAGGGCCTGCCAATCTCCCACTTTTTCATAAGCAGTACATAACAGCTTCAATACAGACGGGTGATCAGGTGAGTCTTCCTTGAGTTTTTTCAGGGTCACCAGGCCTTTTTCAAACTGGTCATTGGCTATTTCAAGTCGTGCCCGGGTCAAACCGACAGCCAATTTCGCCTGGGGTGTCGATTCCTGTGCTTTATCCAGCAATAATTCCGTTTCCTCGATATCTCCCTGCTCGCTGGCAGCCCGGGCGGCAGTCAGGTAGTTGATCACCGGGTATTCCGACCGGTTGGCACCACGCAACAAATGACGCTGAGCCTTACCCCAATTGCCCTCGACATATTCCAGCATACCTTTTTCGGTTTTTTCGTGTGCAGACTGCCTGCCTTTTTTCCGGGCCCACTGATTGACGACAGCCGGAGTATCAAATGTCTTGCGGACGATATAGCCAAGCAGCCAGAGCGCTATCAGAAAAACGATAAACAGGAACAAGGCAAACCACAAACTTGTTTCAATCAGATAGTTCATATAGGAAATACGGATATAACCGGTATCTTTCATCATCAGGGAGCCAACGAAAGTACTTCCGACCAGTACCACCAACAATATCAGAAAGGTTCTTTTCAGATTCATAACTAACCCTCACTGCCAGCTGCGGCCCGACGGGAGTTTCCCGACCGGCGAGATAACTCACTGATCCGTTCCTTCAGTAAGGTCAAAGACTCGGAAATAACAGGAATCTCGGGGTCGACATCCTGCTTCTTCAATTCTTCGAGATTCTCCAGCAACACTTTGGTTTTCCTGTTTGAATCAAGGAAGTAGGTCGCAACCCACTGGTATGCCTTGCTGATACTTTTTTCATACAATGGCTGGTTCTTTTTCATCAGTGCCAGCTGCGCCTGCTCCATCATCAGGCGAAGGTTCTGCTTGAGGTAATAGGTTTGCTCGGGAGACAGCAAAGGCTCCACCGGTTCGTCAAGCTTGCGGAAAATAAATAGCGGGGTCAGATCCTGACGAAGCTTCTGCAACCAGTTGTCACTGTCAACCTGAACGGTGATTCCCAGCCCGATGTCAGCATCGGCTTTGGTATCCGCTTCAGCCTGAGACTGCTTGTTCATCCCGTTCTTTCCGGTTTCCGATTCCGGCTCACTGGCAAATACTTTTTGATCCAGCTGATCAAGCATACCGATAACGGCTTCAAGTTCCAGATAAATACCGTCCTCATCGACCAGTGACTGGCTCTTTAACTCCACGATTTCCTTTTTGATCTGTTCTCGTACAGGGTAGACACCGGCGTCGCCACTGTCATGCAAGACTTCATCAGCAGTCTGCAAAATGGCCACCGTTCCGGCAACATCCTTTTCAAAATGCAGTCGCTGATTGGCCAGTCGCAACAGATACTCTGCTTCTGACAACAACCACTCTGTTCGCGTGGTACCTCCTATCTGGAGAATTTTGGTGGCATTCGTGGTAATTCCGGCCTGCAAATTCTGCTTTATCTGCTGCAATTGCTGCTGCTTGCGAGAAACATCCTTTTTTACCTGGCTCAACGAGCTGTTGAGGGACGTTATTTCATCTCTCAGCGCCTGATTATCACTGATCGCCTGCTCACTCTTTGCGTCTATCAGGGAGTAATCAGGCTGGCCCGACTTGAGTGACTGCATCTCTTTCCAGCCCAAAAAGCCTGCGCCACCCATCCCTGCGATAATGATAAAAAGAATCAGAATAATCACCCACAGCGGCCACAGCCGTACTTTGGGCTTTTCAGTAGCAGGTTCGGGAGCGATGGCTGGTCTGGCCGGCTCCGCTTTCTGTTCAGTCACTTTCGGCCCGGTGACTTTCGGCCCGGCGGTTTTCGGTTCGGCAGATTTCGACCCGGAACCTGCCTTTGGTTCAGTCTCCTTCTGCACCGGTTTTGCCTTTGTCCCGGCACCGGCTGGCATGGAGGCTTTCTTTTCGGTTGGCTCAGGAGCCGGACGGCTGCCTGCTCCGGTTTGCTTTTTCTTTTGGTTATCTTCGGCCACTTATGCACCCACCTCTGTTTGTAAATTGGTTTGCCACCACCCACGAATACAGGAGGCAATTTCTGTTTCAGCCAGACTGGCTGGAATTAATACCTTGTTCGAACCCAGACAAGAGCAGTGATCAATTGCCCTTTTACCGGGCATAATAAAGCACTTTCGAGAAAGATCAAAGTCAACCTTTCTCGCGATTGCATACAAATTTTTACAGGTTTCCGCACTTAAACAGATAAACAACGCGGGATTCAGCCTGATCAGCCTGTCTTGCAGTATTTCGGCCCGGTATTCAGGGCAGGTTCTGGCATACACTTCAGCATAAAAAATCTGTGCGCCTCGCTCCTCAAGCACCTCTTTCAGGTGCTCCCGCCCCCCTTCACCCCTGACGATCAATATCTTTTGCCCTGTCACCTGCTGTAACGATGCCAGCTCCAGCAATGCTTCGCTGTCTTCACCGGTAACAGGTTGCTGAACAAGGATACCGGAAGCACCCGGCTCCCTGTCCAGAGCAGCAGCGGTTTTTCTGCCGACCGCATACCACCCGATACCCGCAGGCACCCGGGGCCAATACCGGTCGATCCAGTCAAGCCCATACTCTGCGGCAGCCCGACTCACAAAAATGACCTTGTCAAACTCATCCAGATTGATAAAGTGATTCTTGACAACCTGACTTTCGGCAACGGGAACCAACTTCAAACAGGGCAGACTTTCCACTTCTGCACCCAGGGCCTGCAAACAGCGCATCAACTCCCGGGATCTGTTCTCGGGGCGACAAATCAGCACTCGTAACCCTCTCAGTTCATCGCGCTCCGTATTCATCCCCGGTTGCCTGCTGTGCTATCGGCGTACACTTTCTGCAAAATTCTGTCCGCGCCTTTTGCCAAAAGCTCCTCCGCCACCCGAACACCCAGTTTCTCGGGCTCACCCATATCAGCACTTCCCTCTGCTCTCAGTATCACCGAACCATCGGGTTCTCCGACCAGCGCACGAAGATGGACACGACCACCCCGGCATTGGGCGAACCCGGCAATCGGTACCTGACAACCGCCTTTCAGTCGGGCATTCATTGCCCGTTCCGCCATGACTGTGGTGCGTGTTTCCTGATGAATCAGCGGCGAGATCAAAGCGATGACAGGGTGGTCTGCGATACGACACTCAATTCCCAGCGCTCCCTGGCCTGCCGCAGGCAGACTGATTGTGTCGTCTATGGTCATTTTGATCCGCTGTTCCAGACCCAGACGCTTCAGACCCGATGAAGCCAGAATAATGGCATCATAGTGATCGTCGTCCAGCTTCTGCAACCGCGTATTGACATTGCCTCGAAGAAAGTTGACCTGAAGATCCGGGCGATACGCCTTCAGCTGGCACTGCCTGCGCAAACTGGACGACCCGACCGTTGCACCTTGAGGTAACGAGTCAATCGAGTCATATCGATTGCTTACAAAAGCATCGGTTGGATCCTCACGCTCACAAATCACGGGTAAAAACAGCCCCTCCGGAAATTCCATCGGTACGTCTTTCATGGAGTGGACAGCAATATCTGCCTGACCATCCAGCAAGGCCTGCTCCAACTCTTTCACAAACAACCCCTTACCGCCAATTTTGGCCAGGGGCACATCCAGAATCTTGTCGCCCCTGCTTTTTATACCCAGGAGTTCGACGTGCAATCCGTGGTGCAGTGATTCCAATCGCGCCCTGATATGCTCTGCCTGCCACATGGCCAGGGCGCTGGTTCGCGTTGCGATAATAAGCTTCTGCCGAGTAGTCATAAATAAAGAGTATCCTGATAAGGCCGGTGTCAGCCAGTTCCCTTTTACATCAGTCGGCCGCCAGTAGTTACCCGGTTGACAGTTGGCCGGCGTGGCGGATTGATATCAGGCATACCGGGCACCAGGAAACGACCTCAAGCGCACCCGAACCTGCCAGATGATCAAACAAGACCCGCAAGAATAAACCTTTTGCCCCGTTTTGTCCTGATGTTTTGTTGGAATACAGGCACCAGACAAAGCTATTTTTTCTTTTCAATCCAGTTCTTGACTGCCTGCACGTGGCGACGACTGACTTGCAGTTTTTCCGACTCATCTTTCAATACCACATGCCACACTCCGTCCGGTTCCCTGTGCAAGGCTTCAACATAACCGACGTTCACCAGGGTACTTCGATGAATCCGCAACAGCCTTTCCGGAAACTGGGCTTCGATTTCTTTCAATGTGGAGTCAACCAGGGTCTCGCCCCTGTTGTGGTGCACGGTGACATACTTCTGATCCGCAATAAAATACTGAATGGACTGAATCTCTATCAACTGTGACCCTTTATAGGTATGTGCGACGAAATACTCGGGGCGACTGCCATTTTCAGCCAATCCGTCTACTGTTTTTCTCTGCAATCGATTCAGGCGGGCACTCTGACTCAAGGCCTGCTGCAAATGCTCAAGTCGCACCGGCTTCATCAGGTAACCAATCGCCTGCACCTGGAACGCTTCTATGGCATAGTCATCATAGGCGGTGCAAAAAATAATAGCCGGGCTGTCATCGGCGCGAGTGATTTGTCGCGCCGCTTCCAAACCGTCCATCGTCGGCATCCGTATATCCATCAGGATAATATCCGGCAAAAAGTCGGCAGTTTTTACCAGCGCCTGCTCACCGTTTTCAGCATCGGCACAGACCTCATAGCCCTCTGTCTGCTCGATCAGACGCCGCAACCGATCCCTGGCCAACGGCTCATCATCTACAATCAATACCCTTGATATAGCCTGGCTCACTCAGTTCTCCCCTCCCATGACCGGAAAGCGCAAGGTAACGACGTATTGATTATTGTGCAGACTGCACTTGAGAACGGCGCGCTCTCCGTACAATGTGGTGATTCTATGTCGAATATTCTCGATGGCGATTTGATTTCCGGCGGCTCTCTGACTGTTTTTTCGGCCACCCGATTCCGGGTCGGAAGGGTTGGAAATCATAATATAAACAAAGTCGGCCTTTTTTTCTGTCCTTACCCGGATCGTCCCCCCCTCTTTTCGCGGTTGAATGCCATGATACACCGCATTTTCAACCAGAGGCTGAAGCATCAGGGGTGGAATCTCCATGTTTTGAACCCGCTTATCAATGAACCATTCTATCCTGAGCCGATCACCCAGACGCAGTTGCTCAATATTCAGGTATCGCGCGCACAAGTCCAGTTCTTCTGACAAGGGAATCTGTAACCTGTCGGTTTTTAGTGTCGCACGAAAAATTTCAGACAAATCCAGTATGGCATCTTCTGCCCTGGCCGGGTCAACGGCAATCAGACTGGCAATCGAGTTGAGGCTGTTAAACAAAAAGTGTGGTCGTATTCGTGATTGTAACGCTTCAAGCCTGGCTCTCAGCTCGGCGTGTTTTTGCTCACGCCATTGATTTTGCAGATAAAAATAGCGCAAAATGAAACTGCCAATCACGGCTGATGCAGTCATATTACGAAACAGAAACCACTCAAAATCGGCATTTGCCGCCAACTCGAAAACAGAATACGCCAGCAGGCTGCAAGCAAAAGTGACGGCAAGAATAATCAAAAGACAAAGCAATGAAGAGATTTTCAGCGAAATACTGGCCAGCCATTGCCTGCTGACACACAACAACGCCGCACAGGTCAGTACTGTCCAGTGGCCAAACAATGATACCAGACCAAGGTAGTTCCAGCTAAAGTGGTTGCTGTTCGGGGCGATCAGAGTGAAAAGAAATGCCAGCAGCTGCGTAACAATAACCAGCAGAAAGACGGCATTTACCCGGCATAAATCAGGTAAAAAAAACGGAGCCGATACGGTAGCTCGTGTTTTTTTCATACAGATCGCAATAAATCGGCCATTTATATTGCCTCCCCTTGTGCAGACGCAAAACCAAAAACACCTTCAAACATCACAAACAGGCCCAACGTGTTATAATGCCCGACAGTTTTGGCACCAGACGATGAATCTGAACCTGTACTAATCCAAACCTACGCAAGCATCCGACAATTTGCAAGTTGATGCCGGGTGACTCTGTGAATTGAGTCAAGGTCTGGCAATCACTCCCATCAAGCAGGACAAAAACCGGAATAGGCATGAATCAAGACAAGACTTCCAATATCGCACAAAATGCAGCACAAGATAATGTGGCGGGTGCCGGCAAGGAAAAACCCTGGGGTGGCAGATTTACCGAGCCGACAGATGCCTTTGTCGAGCGGTTTACTGCTTCGATTGATTTTGACAGCCGACTCTATTTCCACGACATCACCGGCTCCATCGCACATGCGACCATGCTGGCCAGGGTCGGGGTACTAAGCGACCGGGAACGTGACCAGATCATCCAGGGTCTGCAGGAAATCCGGGCAGAAATTGAACGCGGAGCCGTGGAGTGGTCTGTCAGGCTGGAAGATGTTCATATGAATATCGAAGCGCGTCTGACCGATAAAATCGGCATTACCGGCAAAAAGCTGCACACGGGGCGTTCAAGAAACGACCAGATCGCCACCGATATCCGTCTCTACCTGCGCGACGAAATTGATGTGATTGCCGATGAAATCAAACGCCTGCGAACCGGACTTATCGACCTGGCAGAGCGGGAGGCGGACACCATCATGCCCGGCTTCACTCATCTGCAAACCGCCCAGCCGGTTACTTTCGGCCACCACATGCTGGCCTGGCACGAAATGCTGGCACGCGATGCCGCCCGGCTTCAGGACTGCAGAAAACGGGTCAACATCATGCCATTGGGTTCCGCCGCCCTGGCGGGAACCACTTACCCGATTGACAGAATGATCACCTGCGAATTGCTGGGCTTTGATGCGCCAACAGAAAATTCTCTCGACTCCGTCAGCGACCGGGATTTTGCCATCGAATTCTGCGCTTTCGCCAGCCTGCTGATGACTCACCTTTCCCGCTGTTCTGAAGAACTCATTCTTTGGACCTCTGCCCAGTTTGACTTTATCGACCTGCCTGATCGTTTCTGCACCGGCTCATCCATCATGCCACAAAAGAAAAATCCGGATGTCCCTGAACTGGTTCGGGGCAAGACCGGCCGGGTCAATGGCCACCTGATTTCCCTGCTCACCCTGATGAAAGCCCAGCCATTGGCCTACAACAAGGACAACCAGGAAGACAAGGAGCCGCTTTTCGATGTCATTGACACACTGAAAGGCTGCCTGAAAGCCTATGCAGACATGATCCCGGCAATTGAAGTAAAAAAGGAAAACATGCTGGAAGCCGCGCGAAGAGGATTCTCCACCGCAACTGACCTGGCTGACTATCTGGTGGTCAGGGGCGTTCCGTTCCGGGATGCCCATGAAATTGTTGGCAGCGCCGTCGGTTATGGAGTCAGGCACAACAAGGACCTGTCTGAAATGAGCCTTGAAGAGTTGCAGGTATTTTCAGCTGTTATCAAATCTGACGTATTTGATGTGCTCACCCTGGAAGGCTCGGTGCAGGCCAGAAACCACATGGGCGGTACAGCACCGGCACAGGTGCGGGCGGCGGTACAAAGGGCAAGAGAAAGGCTTGACAATGAATGACCTGACACATCAATCCGGTTGACCTGCCACTCGTCGACCTGCAAACTCTTTCGACAGGCTTTTACCTTATGCGCTATGCTTGTTACCCACTGCTTCCCAATGAGGCTGCTTATGTTTAAAAAAATCCTTGTTCCAATCGATCTGGAAAATCAGGCTTTCGCCGAAAAGTCCATGCGGGTCGCCATTCAACAGGCAAATATACACCAGGCTGCCTTGCATATCATTACCGTGATTCCAGGATTTGGTATGTCTCTGGTGGGCAACTTCTTCCCCGAGGATACCATGATCAAAGCAATGGCTGCGGTCAGGGTTAAACTTGAAGAATACGTGCATCAGAACGTACCCGGGGAAATACCCGTCACTTTCGAGGTCAGGCAAGGCAAACCGCACAAAGGCATATTGAAAGCAGCGAAAAAGTTCAGGGCAGACCTGATTATCATGCCAAGCCATAACTACAAACGAGTGGAAAAAGCCCTGATCGGTTCCTGTACCAGCAGGGTTGTGGCTCAGGCAAGGGTTTCCGTTATGGTGATCAAGCCCGATTAGTCGCGGCAGGCCAACCCGGTTCACCCAACCTTTTGCAGGCTCAATCGACGTACTTTTTCCTCATTTGCAGGAACGGCAATTCAATCGTTGAATAACTGATTCTCGCCACGACAGCCACCAGAACAAACAATATGGAGGCGATAATTACGGCGTTGATTTGCGGGTGGCTGACAAATTCCACGACACCCCATGTTTCGTAGACGATATAAATCACCATCCCGTGCAGCAAATAAAATGAGTAGCTCACCTCTCCCATGCCTGCCATAAAGCGCGAAAGCAAGTCAGGCACTTTCACTGTCGAGAGACTGTAACCCAGAACAAACAACCCCCAACCCAGGGCCTCCTGCATGGACCAGGTAATCCAGAAATCCTGTTTGGGCTGTTCCAGAAAAAAACTGAAATACTTTGCCAGAATAAAACTGTTGGCGTAAACCAGTAAAATCGAAACCATAAACAGAAGATTGCCAAACCTGGATAACCTGTCCCGATAATAGAAAAACAGCCAGGCCGATACCATACCAATCAGGAACTGATCCAGCCTGCCCACCAGTGTGCTGTAGAGCATATGGGTCGATCTTTCCGTCACCATATAGCTTGCCACCTTGATCAGAAGGAAAATGGCGAGCAGCTTCAACATATACACCAGACCCTGCTCTTTAAAAAATCGGGCAAGAAACGGGAAGATAAGGTAAAAGGTAAACTCGACGGAAATGGTCCAGGCAGCTCCGGTAATAAAGCTCCCCGAGGTGGGGGCCTCACCAATGTTTGAAAACAGGGTATAAAAAATATAATACCCTTTGAAATCATCCCTGCCGACCGAGATAGCCACAAAAAATATCACCAGGAACAGTGGAGCAATACGCAAAAACCGGTTTCGTATGAATTGCCGGTAATTGATATGCTCCGTGTTCAGAGCGATCAGCATAAAGATAAAACCCGACAACACAAAAAACAGGCTGACACCGGTATGCCCCTCGACGAAAAGGCCTAGCCAGGCATTGTCAGGGTGGGGCTTCCAGTCGAGGTAGTAGTAGTGATAGACATGGAAAAAAAAGACAATCAATGCGGCCAGAAATCTCAGATGATCGAGTTTTGGCTCATAGGATAAATTGCTCGACTTCATAGTGCGTTACCAAAAAAACAGTGGTTCAACTTCAATCCATACTCATTGGCTGCCTGACAAGAAGCGTTCTTTTAAGCCAGCGTACAGGCTGGCGTCTGATATATTTTTCTACCCATGTCTGTTTGTTGGTAAAGGAGTAAACTTCCTCTGCTGATAGTAAAAACGGAGGCCTGCGTAATTCGAGGGGACGAAATTCTCCGTCTCGGATATTCCTGTTTTCGGTCACACCACCGGGATTAACGCAGTTCGTTAACAAGGCAAATTTGTATTGGCCTAACACCGGCAGGAAAGCCTCTATGGTTTCGTTTGACCAGTGCTGCATAACATCTTTCGCTATCAGCAAATCTGCCGGGGGCAACTCTTTCGGGTTTCCGGAGTAATGAACGAACCTGGTTTTTTCGTTAGCGAAATACTCCCGGTTAAATGAAATAACAGGCTCGACAACGTCATACCCTGTGTATGATACAGATTTCCAATCAATAAACCTGGAAAACTGCCAGTCCCCGCACCCGAGGTCTAGCACAGACCGGATATTGTAAGTGTTCAGAAATTTCTCAATGAATCTGACATAGCCCCTGGTATGCACGGGAAGGGAACCCTCGCCCGAGCCATGCCCCCATTCGTTGGTTTTATATATTTCTTCAAACCTGTCTCGCACTGTCTTTCCTTTTCTGTGCTATATCTGGTCAATTCTGGCCAGCAGAGCCTCTGTTTTTTCGCGCATCAATGCTTCATCCCCGCATGATTCCACGTTCAGACGAACCAAAGGCTCTGTATTCGACATACGCAGGTTGAAGCGCCAGTCAGCGTATTCAATGCTTAACCCGTCCACATGCGTAATGGCTTTCGCACCTTCACTGTACTCGGCTTCGATCGTGTCCAGCACTTTTTTCGCGTCGGTCAACCGCCGGTTGATCTCACCACTCGCCGGATAACGTTTCATACGCTCATCAATCAGCTGTGAAAGCGACTGACCTGAACGACACACCAGATTGGCCACCATCAGCCAGGGGATCATCCCTGAATCACAGTAGGCAAAGTCTCTGAAATAATGATGTGCACTCATTTCCCCGCCGTAGATGGCATCGACCTCGCGCATCTTTTGTTTGATAAAGGCATGACCGGTTTTACTTTGAACAGGCTCACCATTCAGTGCTGTAACCATATCAATGGTGTTCCAGGTCAACCGGGGATCGTGAATGATTTTTGCGCCCGGCTTCCTGGCAAGAAACAGCTCGGCCAGCAAGCCGACAATATAGTACCCCTCGATAAAGCGACCGGTTTCATCGAAGAAAAAGCAGCGATCAAAATCCCCGTCCCAGGCAATTCCCATAGCTGCCTTGTGATCAATCACCGCCTGTCGTGTGCTTTCCCTGTTATCAGGCAACAGCGGGTTGGGCACGCCGTGCGGAAAGTGGCCATCAGGCTGGTGGTGTACCTTGATAAACTCGAAAGGTAAATGCGGCTCCAACTCATCCACCACCAGACCGGCACCCCCGTTGCCTGCATTGACAACAATTTTCAGCGGGGTCAACTCCCTGGTATCTACATAGCCCAGCAAATGCTCAATGTAAGCCGACATAGCATCCAGTGTATGCAGCCTGCCCTGTTCCGGAGCGTCCGAAAACTCTCCCGGCACCAGCGCCCTGATTTCAAGCAGGCCATTGTCATTGCTGACCGGGCGAGAGCCTTTGCCAACCAGCTTCATACCGTTGTAGTCTTCAGGGTTATGACTGGCGGTGACCATGATTCCACCATCCATTTCATAGTGAAAGGTGGCAAAGTAGACCTGCTCGGTGCCACCCAGCCCGATATCATAGACATCTGCTCCCGCAGCAAGCAACCCATTGGTCAGTGCTTGCGCCAGTTCGGGGCTGGACAAACGAATATCATAACCGACCACGACTTTTTTCGCCCCGGTAACCGCCACATAGGCACGCCCGATACGCTCTGCCATATCCGCGTCAAGTTGTTCGGGCACACGGCCTCTGATGTCGTAAGCTTTAAAGGCACTTATATCCATTACCGGGGACTCCCTGTTTTCGATGGCTGAATTTCAGGAAATGATTCTACCAGCATAGCCGCCGGGAATCACTTCCCGCCGGATTGAAAAACCGCTGTTTCAGGCGGCAAGCCTGTCAGAGCCAACCAGTACATTGTTAAGCCCGGGCTGTTCCCCCATCAACTCCATAAACTCATTAAATACATCCGGCTTCATTGTCAGGCAACCTGCGGACCCGGTGATGGTATTACCGCCCGGGTGGATATGCATACCCGCGTTGGTTTGCCCGGAAGCCTGTGTATCCAGGCTGTTAAACCAGCCATCATGGTTCGAGTCCCGTTCTACCACCTGATCATGGGTAGCACGATAGCCGGTAAAACGATCCAGCACTCTGCCTTTTTCGAAACGGTAGGTGCCTTCGGCCAGTCTCCCCAAATCATTTCTGCCATCGTTATTTACGTCCACCCCTTCAATTTCTTTCACCTGGTACCTGCCTCCATCCTCATAACGGCCTGATGGATCAGTATTCCCCGCAAACTCTCTGACATGTTTCGCACCGGACTCGTCCTGCCAGATAACGACAATCCGGTCATCGTATTCGCCCTTGCCATCGTTAACGTGAACAGAAGTGTCATGCCTTACCGAAACCACCACCTTTTTGCCCGATGCGAGATCAACTGCAGCGGCTTCGTTGCCATATTGATGGATGATGTCTGCAAAAGTATCGAACTTGCTCGCATGATCCGGGCCGTGAGCATCAGGTGCCGGTACCGCATGTCGGGTCCTGGTGATATCAGTGGTGGCGGGCAAAACCAGCTCCTGGCCAATCTGTATCCTGTCCGGGCTGGCCAGGTTATTGGCACGAACGATATCATTGACGGTCAGCCCGAACTCAGCTGCCACACGGCTCAAGGTATCACCCCATTCTACGGTGTACCTTGTTTGGCCGGGGATAGAAAGCGTATCCCCCACGTAGATCAACTCCGGGTTCACAATATCCGGATTTGCCTGAACAATGGCCTCGACAGTGACCCCGAATTTTCCGGCAATTTTGGCCAGTGTATCACCCGGTCTGACCTCGTACTGCCAATGCGCCCCCGTATCGCCCTGCGCCACACCGAAACGCGAGGACTGCCCCGAATACAGGGCTGAAGAAGATGAAAAAGCAGAATATGGACTGTGCATACAAACCTCCCTGTTATTACAAGCCATTGTTTGGTACAGGCGACTATCGCTCAATGGCTGAAAGTCAGGGAAAGTGTGCAAGAAATCAAGAGAAAGCGATAGCTGGGAAAAACCCTGGGCTACTCACACCTTGGCACGGAGGCCCGAACCGGGCCGGGTGGCAAGAAATCAGGTTGTGGAAAATTGTCAGTCGGGCTGCCCCGGTTCAGATAAACCGGACACATTACAATACAAAATATTATAAATCCGATGATTGACATTTTCCGATTCTTTTGTAATATTGAAAGTGTACCAAATGAAATTCTTTCTACCTGTAGGAGGAGATATAGACGGGGAACTTTGTTTTTCGCTTCGTGAGTGTACATGGAGTTAAAAGTTAGTATTGTCCCGATAAGGGATTATAATAGTCGCCCAGGCGATAGTTGAAGTGTTACCATCCCCCAGAGGGATAGTTGCCGTTGTTTAAAGTGGCCTTAGTGGTTGATTTGTGTTTTGTTTGCTGATCAGCTTGCCCACCCAGACGGCTCAGTGACTGCCCAACGGCAGGAAAAAGCCAACTTGAATGTTGGCTTTTTCGTTTCCAGCCCATCCAATCCTACTCCAGAACCTTTCGCACCCTTCCCTTTACCGATTTACAGAGCCTCGACATCGCATTTGAAGAAGCATTGGCATTGTCAGGAAGAGGATTGGCGTAATGCCCGAAACCGATTTTTCGGGCATTCCCCGTGCACCCGGCATCAACCAGGATGAGCACCAATCCGGAAAGTGCCGTAGAAAGCGCCAATGCGGAATGCAGAACGTGACAATATCAGATATTACTGTCAATAAACTCGGTCAGTTGAGCTTTCGACAAGGCACCTACTTTCGTCGCATCAACATTGCCATTTTTGAACAGCATCAAGGTAGGAATACTTCTAACGTTAAACCGGGGTGAGGTTTTCTCATTCTCATCGATGTTTAACTTGCATATCTTCAACCTGCCTTCGTATTCATCCGCAATCTCTTCCAGAAGCGGGGAAATCATCTTGCAGGGGCCACACCATTGCGCCCAGTAGTCAACCAGAACCGGGCATTCAGCGCCTAATACCTCGCTTTCAAAAGAGTCGTCAGTGACATTGGTAATTTTATCGCTCATTACAGGCTCCTGGTATGGGATTGGAAGAAAAAGATCCGTCTGTCGGGAAATCAGCGCATGCAGACAGTGCAACTATCGGTGAACATTATATTGGGTTATTTTTCGACTTGCACCCGAATTTTACTTGCATTGCCAAAATTGCGGGTAACACTGATATTCTGGTAACAGGGATTCAATAGTACCGGGGATTCGATTATCATAGGCCCGGTATACGACTCTATATACGTGCGCAAAGGAGGATTTCAAGCCAGGTGACATCAAAAACCGATCAAACTTTTTTGTCTGAAGACCAGCCCGATTTGATTGCAGCAATCGACCTGGGTTCAAACAGTTTTCATATGGTGGTTGCGCGCTTTATTCATGGCGAGGTGCGTGTTATATCCAAAATGGGCGAAAAAGTGCAACTCGGTGCCGGGTTGGACAAAAACAATCGCCTGACGGATGAGGTTCAGAGCAGGGCACTGGACTGCCTGAGACGATTTGCACAAAAACTCAAGACTATCCCGGATTCCCGTGTCAGGGTCGTTGGCACCAATACACTGCGTGCTGCAAAAAACGCGAAAGAATTTCAGGCTGAAGCCAGGAAAATTCTGGGAGTACCCATCGAGGTGATTGCTGGCAGGGAAGAGGCCCGACTGGTTTATCTGGGTGTATCACACACATTGGCAGATGACTCCGGACGAAGACTGGTTGTTGATATTGGTGGCGGTTCTACCGAGTTTATTATCGGTGAACGCTTTGAAACCAAAGAGCTGGAAAGCCTGCATATGGGATGTGTTTCCTACTCCCGCGCATTTTTTTCTTCAGGAAAGATCACTGAAAGTGCCTTTGACAAAGCGGTCAATGCCGCAGCGCGCGAAATTCTCTATATCAAAGAGCAGTTTAATCGTTCTGGCTGGCAAGAGGCAGTCGGTTCGTCTGGCACATTTAAATCCATTTATCGCACCCTGATCGACAACGGTATTTGCAGCAACAGTATCACCCGGCAGGGGCTCACTGCACTGCGCAAGCGGGTCATTGAACTGGGCGATATTCGCGGACTTGAAAAACTGGGCGTAAAAAAAGAGCGCCAGACGACCTTCGTTGGCGGACTGGCCATCGTTTGCGCCTGCTTCTCTGTTTTGTCTATTGACGAAATGCATTACTCCGAGGGAGCATTGAGAGAAGGCGTGATGTATGACCTGCTGGGACGTATCCGGCATGAAGATGTACGTGAGCGCACCATACAGGCATTGGCAGAGCGCTATTATGTTGATCAGGTGCACTCACAGGCAGTAGAACGAAGCGCCAACCTGTGCCTGTTTCAGGTAAAAAACCAATGGGGGCTGATCGCGCCCTTCTATACCGACTTGCTGCGCTGGGCTGCCCGATTGCATGAAATTGGCCTGGCCATATCCCACTCCCAGTATCACAAGCACGGTGCCTACCTGATTGAACATTCTGATTTACCCGGGTTCAGCAAACAGGTGCAGAAGTCGCTGTCCTTGCTGGTTCGTGGCCATAGGAGAAGACTGACTCCTGACATTTTTGACGGCCTGACTCGTGATGAGGCCGAGCCCCTTGTTCGTCTGTGTATTTTATTACGTCTGGCTGTGATACTGCTGCATGGACGAAGTGGCGAGATTGTTGACCAATTCAGCCTGGATGTAAAAGACAAAACGCTTACCCTGACATTTGACAGGGACTGGTTGAAGAAAAACCCGCTGACGCTGACCGATCTGGAACTGGAGGCAGACTATTTATCTAAAATGGACTATGAACTCGTTGTGAGAATGGCACAGTAGAGGCAAAGCCACAGTAAAAACACGACTTTTTTCCGGAAAGATCGAGCAGGACTCCCGATACCATTACCTGTCCTCGTTACTTTCCATTTCCTCTATTGTCTCGCTGAGGGCCAGCCATTGCTCTTCCAGCGAGTCCAGTTCCGAACGAACCCCTGCCTGGTGTTGCAGGAGTGCCTTCAGATCCTCTTTACGACCCTCGGAGTAAATATCTTCCAGGCCAAGCTGCGCTTCCAGTTCTTCTGCTGTTTTTTGGTGCATCGATATATGATGCTCTATCTTTTCCAGCTCTTTTTTTAGCGGGCTGATTTTTTTCCGTTTCTCGGCAGCCAATCGCTTGTTGCGCTTTTTATCCCCGGCGCTTTGCGGGGAAGGCATGCGGGCTTCCTTTGGTGTAACCGGCCTCTCTCTACCCGACAACCATTTCTCGTAATCATCCAGATCACCGTCAAAGTCGGTAACCTTGCCACTGTCCACCAGCCAGAACTGATCCACAGTGTTTTTCAACAGATGCCTGTCGTGTGAAACAACAATGATGGCACCGGCAAAACCCTGGAGAGCGACAGTCATCGCATGTCTCATTTCCAGATCAAGGTGGTTGGTGGGTTCGTCAAGCAACAGAACATTGGGCTTTAGCCAGGCGATAAGAGCCAGTGCCAGG
Organism: Pseudomonadota bacterium; assembly: GCA_002747395.1. Classification (GTDB taxonomy): domain Bacteria; phylum Pseudomonadota; class Gammaproteobacteria; order Pseudomonadales; family Oleiphilaceae; genus LZORAL124-50-18. The sequence goes on along the minus strand of PDPE01000026.1, from coordinate 113,535 downwards.
CGAGCTTTTTGTCCACCTGAAAAGGTGTCGACCGGTGCCAGAGCGTCATCACCGGTAAAACCGAAGCCACCGAGAAAATTGCGTATTTCCTGATCTGTTGCTTGTGGTGACAACCGCTGTATATGTAAAAAAGGGCTGGCTTTCAAGTCCAGCGCCTCCAGTTGATGTTGTGCAAAGTAGCCGATAGCCAGATGCTGCCCTGTGGTTTTCTCCCCTGCCAGGAGCGGAATGTCATCTGTCAGTGACTTGATAAGTGTCGATTTGCCAGCTCCGTTGCGCCCGAGCAGGCCGACTCGCGTACCAGGCAATATTGACAGTCGAACCCCGCCTAAAACCGGTTGATCCGGGCAATAACCGAGCGATGCCTGATTCAGACTGACCAGCGGCGTAGACATTTTATCACTGCAAGGAAAACTGAAATGGAAGGGAGAGTCGATATGAGCAGGGGCAATTTCTTCCATTCTTTCCAACTCTTTCAACCGGCTTTGCGCCTGCCTCGCCTTGGTTGCCTTGGCTCTGAATCGCCTGACAAAATCCTCTATTTCGGCTTTGCGGGTCTGCTGTTTTTCAAAGGCGGCCTGTTGCTGTGCCAGGCGTTCCGCCTTTTGCTTCTCAAAGGAAGAATAGTTGCCGGTATAGCTGATTAACCGGCGTTGATCAAAATGGACGATAATCTGCGCAACCCGGTCTATGAAATCCCTGTCATGGGAAATCAGCAAAAGCATTCCCGGATAGGAATTCAGCCATTTTTCCAGCCAGAGCGTCGCGTCCAGATCCAGGTGATTGGTCGGTTCATCCAGTAACAGAATATCTGAAGGGCACATGAGAGCGCGAGCCAGGTTAAGGCGAATGCGCCAGCCACCGGAAAAACTGGAGACGGGCAAGTCCATCTGGCCTTGTTCAAACCCCAGCCCGTGCAACAGTTTTTCTGCGCGATTTTTGGCCTGATACCCGTCAATCCGATCCAACTGTTCATGCAGACTGGAGATTTTTTCCATATCTCCGGAGTCTTCGGCTTGTTGCAGTTGCAACTGAACGGCCTCCAGAGCACCGTCACCAGCCAGCACATAATTCAGGGCTGTCTTATCGGTATGGGGTGTTTCCTGCGCCATATGGCTGATTCGGCTATTACCCGGCAACTGCAGTGAACCCTGATCCGGGGAAAGCTCTCCCAACAGGAGTTTGAACAAACTGGATTTGCCTGCCCCGTTGGCCCCGATAATGGCCACCTTCTGGCTGTCAAACAGGGTGAGGCTGGCTTGTTCGAGCAGGAAATTCCCGCCTCTCTGCAAGCTCAGGTCTTGAAGTTTTATCATAATCGCTCGGGATAGTGGCTCGGGTTCATGGTGAATAGATACGCAAAATCATTAATAAACAATAATGTTCAGGCAATTTTTCTTTGAACCCGATGAATGTATTGTGTTCAGGGAGTCGTGAACGGGGACTAATCAATTGTAATTGATACCAATAACACTGCGCTATCTGTAATTATAGACTCACATGACATATTATCGAAAGGCCGCCTTCCGGCAGCAGGCGTTACAATCTCAAATGGTGAGCAAGCACCGGCAGTAACTGATAGCAAGTGGTAACAGATAGTCAGTAGTAACAGATAGCAAGCAGTAACAGGTAGCAACAAATAGCAATTATCAGGACGGCGAGTTATGAAACGGGTTTATCGTATTGTCACCCTGGGCATATTGGGAGTCGCGCTTGGTGCCCCCTTCTTTATCGATAACAAAAACGGTGAACCTTTGCTGAGCCTGCCCGGCCTTTCGGATTTCAAGCCGAAATCACTCGTCCCCCCTGTACCCGGCACAGGCAGCTCGTCCCGGTTTTACAAATGGCAAGACAATCAGGGGCAGTGGCACTATAGTGACCAGCCACCGGAGCCTGGGAAAAAGTATGAAGTGGTTACGGTGCATGCCAATACGAACATTATAAAAGCGATTCCGCCCGATGAGGCAGATACCCTGGCAGATTCTTCTGTATCAACACGATCAAACAGAGGTGGCTCTGTGCAAGAGCCTGCTCAGGGTGACCTGTCCCAAAACACCGGGGACATCCTGACTATTGAAAATGCGATGAACCTGGTTGAAGATGCCCACAGGGTAAAAAACAGGATGAATGAAAGAAACAAGGCGTTAGAGTCTGACTTTTAAGGGGCTGATTTTTAGAAAAACAGGCACCGGCACCTGACAATGCGCCAGGTGTCGTATGACGAACCTGATGGTTGTCAAAGGCCATCAGGTTTTAAATTTATCCTGCTTGTTGTAGTACAGCAAGGTAAACAAGTAGATGTTATCCATAACGAAAAGGTTAATTGAATGAAAAAAGTATTACTTGCAGCCGCCGTCTTTAGTGCCGCTTCTGTTTCTGCTGTGTCGGCCGAGGGCGTAAAAACACTGGAAAGCGACGACCAGAAAGTCAGCTACAGTTTCGGCATGATGCTTGGGAAGCAAATGCATAGCGAGTTCCCCGCCCTGGATATAGGCTCGTTTGTTCAGGGCATGAAAGATGCCATGCACGGAGGAACCCCCTTGTTGACCATGCAACAGATGCAGGCTGCCGTTCAGAAACACCACCAAAAACAGCAAATGGATCGTATGGCAAAGTTTGAAAAATCTGCTGAAGAAAACCTGAAAAAGGGAGAATCCTTCCTGGCTGAAAACAAAACCGGGCCGGGTGTAAAGACCACTGACAGCGGCCTTCAGTACAAGGTACTTGCAAAGGGTACAGGCCCCAGGCCTGGTGCTGAAGATACCGTAACGGTACATTATGAAGGCAGCCTGATTGACGGCACGGTATTTGACAGTTCGATTCAGCGGGGGGAGCCGGTGTCTTTTGCGGTCAACGGGGTGATTCCCGGGTGGACCGAGGCGTTGCAGCTTATGTCGGAAGGAGACAAGTGGCAGTTGTTTATTCCCTCAAGTCTGGCCTACGGGCCCGGCGGCAATCGCAGCATTGGCCCGAATGAAGTGCTGTTATTTGAAGTCGAGTTATTGAAAGTGAAAAAGAAAGAAAAATAACAGAACGTGATTTATCGAGACACCTCCACCAGGGTGTCTTTTTTATTGCAGACGAGCCACCATGCCATCGGATGAGATCGCATAAAACCCCTTACCTGAAAAACCGACACTCAGGATTGCCTTGCTGGATGCTCCACCCCATATTTTGCGTGGCGTGGCGTGCCAGCTTTTGAGCTCTTTGCTGGATTTCACATCAATCAGGTAGACCTTTCCCTGAAAGGTTCCGAGTAGCAGCCTGTTACCCTTTTCTGAAAACCTGGCACTGGTGAAGTTGGTATTCCGGTAGGCGAGTTCTGCCCGGGGTTTTCCGGTTCTGGCGTTCCAGATGACCGCATTTTCCCTTTGAGCAGCACTGAAGGCGTATTTCCCATCGGGTGAAATGGCAACGCTGCCTATCTGGTTGTCATGGATGAACCTGTGTACAGGCTTGCCGCTGCGGAGATCCCACAGTATTGCAGTGAAGTCGCCGGAACCGGTAATCGCGTATTTGCCATCCGGAGTCAGGCCCAATGCACGAATCCTGTCGTCGTGGTCAAGGGTCAGCACCCCTCCTCCCAGCGCAAGATCGAAATAGGTCGCGGTATTGTTCATCAAGCCCATCAATGCAAATCGGCCATTTTCTGACAGCCTGACCAAAACAACCTGGTCTGGCGTCTGCCAAAATGCGAGAGGTTTGCCGGTTCGGGTATTCCACACGACCAGGGTATTGCCCTCGGCGGTAATGGCGGTCTTGCCATCACCGGAAATGGCAACTGCCCTGATAGTACTGTAGTCACCCTTTTTGTGATTCCAGTTGAACAGACGCTCGCCTTTTGCTACATCCCAAAAACTTCCACCATGATGTATCGAGCCGATCAAGGCGTTTTTTCCGTCCGGGGACAAGTCCGCACCAAGTATACCCTGTGCCGCATATTTCCATGTTCTGGCGGGAGATTCTCCGCTGTCACAGGCGGAGAGGGCGACCAGGGCCACCAGCAAAAAAATGAATCGATACGTACGAACAGCACCATTGTAAACGGAGTAAAGGGACATATGCTACCAGGGGAATAGTGAAGTTCCGGGTATGCAACTCCAGGCGACGCTCTTCCAGTCCGCCGTTCCCGGAAGGGCCGGTTTATGCCACCTGATCTGCATGTGCATTGTGCAGGGCTTCAATCAGTACATCTTCCAGTTCAAACCTTTCTTCCAGTGCTTCACCCAATTGTGAGAGATCATCAAGTAACAACTGAATTCCTTTTTCACACTTCTCAGTCACATCGAAACGGTCATTGAATTTAACGATTTGTTCGGTCGTTTTTTCAATCGACGGGATAATTTTATCCGCCAGCTCAACACCACCATCATTAAACTCTCTGGCTTCCTGAATCAACTGATCATAGACTTCAAAATGGCCTGCCGACACATAATCCAGAAGAACCTGGCAAAAGTTTTGAAAATGCTCGCTGACTTTATCAATTTTCGAAAGGTCGACTACACCTGAAATTTCACAAAATCGAACAATCAGGTTTTTTCTTTCTTTCAACCAGCGGTCAATAATCTCGCTGACACCACCCCAACGCTCTTTGGCATTATTACAATTATCGAGCATATTTCATCTCTCCCCCAGGCTCCGCTTCCTTGTTGAAAGCTGAACCCGTTGTCGTCACTTTTACAAATAACAAACCAAACTCCATATCGTTGCCTTGAGTTCTGATTTACGCATGGTGCTCAGGTGAAGCGAACGTAAACTTCATGGATATAAAGCTAACCAAATTTACCCTGTGGAGCAAGTATTTCTTATCGGATTGAAAAAACCGGGAAGCCCTGACTCAACCCCGGGGCTCTTTGCGTGCGATCAGAAAAAGAGACACCAGAGTCATAAAGCTGAACCACACCAGTGTCCAGCCGGGAATACTCAGTTTCAGAACCGGATCTCGCCATAATACTTCCGCACAGTCGCCAGACCCGGTAAGCATGGACCGGACTACGTCGGTAATGGGCAACACATCCAGCATGTAGTAAATCCCGGGACCACAGGCCGGAACCAGGTCTTCCGGCAGGCTTTGCAGCCATACCTGGCGAGCGGCAAGCCCGACCCCCAGAGCACAGGCGGATAACACGAACAGCCCGTAGACCACTTTGCCGGTCTTGCCCGGATTATGTATTCCGGCCAACAGGGCAAATGTGCCTATCAGTATCACTGCCACACGCTGTGCCATGCAAAGCGGGCAGGGCTCCAGACCCATAACGAACTCAAAGAAAAAGGCTCCACTCATCAGAAAGGCGCAAAGGAAAAATATGGAAAAATAGATAACTCGGGTGGAGGGTAGTAACACTGTGCAATTTCCTTGGGACATGATTTTTGTGGCAGTTATTATGGCAACAGGCTTTTTGTAAAGTCAATGGTAAGACGGGTGCATCTTGCCCACCCCTCCGCAGGGAGGGTGGAGCAGTTACAGACGGTAATCAAATTTGGCGGCAAACGCCGCTTTTTGAGCTAGACTGATTGTGTGAGGCGAGTTGAATAAGGCCGTTTCGCACTCGATCACAGTACACTCAATCACTGTCAGGTTTTCAGTTTTACGGACGACATATCGAAATTACAAAACCATGCAAATACCTGGACTCTTTCAGCTTTACACACTCGTTTTTGTTTCGGCCAGCCTTATCGTTGCCAGTGGTTATGTCGTGGCAGAGGATGAAGAGGGAGTGGCACCGGTGGCGAGGACTGTCTACGTAAAAATGGAACCGGCTTTTGTCACCAATTATGGCGAGCCGGTCACTCGAAAAATGAAATATGTGAAGGCAGAAATTTCGCTTCGGGTTTCAAGTCCGGATGCCGAGCAGGCTGTTCTTCGCCATATGCCCAATCTTAGAAATGAGATCGTGTTCTTGCTGAGCAGCCAGTCTGCCGAGTCCATGGCTGCAGGCCAGGCGCAGGAAATGGTGCGTAAAGATGCCCTGAAAGCGGTAAACAAGGTGCTCAGAGACGAGGATGAAACAGCGACTGTTGATGATTTGCTGTTCACCAATTTTGTGGTTCAACGCTGACAGGAGATAACAGGGAGAAGGGGGGAGTGGAGCATCACGAGGACACCAAGGCGACTGTTCCCGCCCTCGTGTTCACCGGTGTGTTGTCTCAGGCGGATTGCCGAACATTTCCGGATTGTTTCAGCCGGGATTCATCCAATCCATCTTCCCACCCTGCTTCCCAGGATGCAGCAATGATTTCTCCGTGGTAAGGACAGCGATCCCGGCCCATGCCCATCGTACCGGCTATGTACCCCTGGCGATAGGATTTGTTCAGGGACTCGATATCCCAGCCTGATGTGAAGTCTTTCGCCATGATGATTCTCCTTTATTGACTGTGCAGTTCCTGCGACTCTTCCCGAGTAGTTAGCCGCTGGCTGCCATGCAGTGCAGTGCATGTTGCGGCCACCAGACAGAATCGCAACACATTGCCGACTCCTGCCTCATATTTGTGACAATATGTAGCAATTTGTAACCTGTGCCAGAAAAAATAACACAGCCATTCCCAATCGACAATGCGCTTATGTTAAAACTGTGCTGCAAGTAACGCTTACATAAGGTACTGGTTCAAGTAGGTTGCAAAATCGCAATTATCACTGTCTTTCAGTGCTTTTTCTTTCAGGAAGGACTCTTTTGCCTTATTGATCAGGCTTTGTTCACATGCATCATCAAGGGGTCGGGCATTCAGCTTTTTCTGGTGCTGTTCAGACAGGGTGCAAACCAGTTCCACGTAGTCTGAATGGTCGTTTTCGAGAGAGAGAATCATCTGGCCGGAGGGAGTGAGTTCAGGGTGATCCAGTTTGAGGCGTTGCTCGGATACGGCTTTTTGATAGAGGTTGGCATTCTGCTGTGAAGAATCCGGGCTGGCCGAATGATCCAGCAAAGAGGCGGAGAGGGATAGCTGCTCGAATAATTGTTCTGCCTTGCCTGTCAGGAGGACTTCGCCACCATCAGATTGCAGCTTCAAGCCTGGCTGTCTGCCCCGGGTGACGGTTTTATCGAAGTTGCTGTCAATACGTTTGCACTCTTCATCCTGTATCCAGGGGCTGTCGGTTAACAGACAGAAAACCAGAAACGCATCCATAAACCGGATCTGACTTTCTGTCGCACCCACAGGCGAGTAGGGGTCGAGATCCAGGCAGCGCACCTCAATATACTCTACGCCACGTTGTTCGAGCGCATGTATCGGCTTTTCGCCGCTGAAGATAGTTCTCTTGGGGCGAATGGAGCTATAGTATTCGTTTTCAATCTGAAGAATATTGGTACTGAGCTGGATGAACTCACCATTTCGTTCTGTGCCTGTTTCCTGGTATCTGGCATAAGGGGTGTGAATGGCCTGATCCAGAGTGCTAACGAAGCTGTCCAGTTTGTTGAAACAGATAGCCAGGCTGGACTGAGCATTGTTATGGTAGCCCATATCTCCCATTCTCAGCGAGGTCGCATAGGGCATGTACGCCGAGCGGTTGTTGATTCGCTTGAGATCCGGATGGCTTTTTTCCAACTGGTGCGGCTCAAGAAAACTTTGGTCCATCGCGGGTGAAGCGCCAAACAAATACATGACCAGCCAACTGTATCGTCTGAAGTTGCGAATCAGGGCAAAATATTCCTCAGATTTGAAATCCTGCAGACTGAGGCGGGATTGCCGGTACTCGTGCCAAAACGTCCAGAAGGTATCCGGTAACGAGAAGTTATAGTGCATACCGGCAATACTCTGCATGACTCGCCCATAGCGCACCCCCAATCCCTGACGGTAAACGTGCTTGATCCTGCCCAGGTTGGAGTCCCCGTACTTGCCAACGACAATGCTTTCTTCGCCATTGATGATACAGGGCATGCTGCCCGCCCAGATCAATTCATCATCGAGGTTTTTCTGGACAAAGCGATGAATATCCGTGATGGAGTCAATCACTTGTCCGGGTGAGTGTAGAACCGGAGTAATCAGCTCCAGCAGAGATTCGGCATAATCCGTGGTAATTTGCGGGTGGGTCAGCGGGTGACCCAGCGCGGCGGGGTGATCGGTTTGTGCAATCACGCCTTTTCTGGTGGTGCGCAGGCCTTCTTTTTCGATGCCGCGGCCTATCTCCTGCAGACAGCTGTTGGCTCCCTGTTGCAGGGCGTTGATATTCTGTTCCAGCAGGCTGGCCATTGCGAGCTCCTTGTCAATTGGGTATCGGGTGTCGGGTATCGAGAATGAACCGCTACGGGTTTGATTTCTTTTGTTTTGCATTTGCAAAGGCCCGGGCAAAGGCGCCACCCGAGTCATTGGCCGGTGCCCGGGGAGGGTTGCGTTGCGTGTTTGCCGATTGGCGTGATTGAGAGGTTTCACCTTTCTCTGCGGGCTTTTCATCCAGTCTCATACTGAGAGAAATCCGCTTTCTGGGTACATCCACTTCAAGCACTTTTACTTTGACAATATCACCTGTTTTTACCACGTCTCTCGGGTCCTTGACAAACCGGTTGGCGATCATCGAAATATGTACCAGCCCGTCCTGATGGACGCCGATATCGACAAAAGCGCCAAAGTTGGTTACGTTGGTAACAGAGCCTTCCAGAATCATACCCGGGTTCAGGTCTTTAATATCATCCACCCCTTCCTGAAATTCCGCCATTTTAAATTCGGGTCGGGGATCTCTGCCCGGCTTGTCCAGTTCTTTCAGAATATCTGCGATAGTGGGCAAGCCAAACCGGTCTGTCACATAGGATTTGGCATCGATTCCCCTGATAAACCGGCTGTCTCCGATAAGAGACTGTACCGTTTTGTTCTCGTTGGCAGCAATCCTTTCAACGACTTCATAGGCTTCCGGATGGACGCCCGATGCATCCAGTGCGTTATCACCACCCATTACTCGCAGGAAACCGGCGGCCTGCTCGAATGTTTTCGCTCCCAGTCGGGCGACCTTTTTCAATTGTTTCCGGTTGCTGAACTTGCCATTTGCATCACGGAACGCAACGATATTTTCGGCGATAACCGAATTCAACCCGGAAACACGGGTCAGTAACGGCGTGGAGGCAGTGTTCAGGTCAACACCGACTGCGTTGACACAGTCTTCCACAACGGCATCCAGACTGCGAGCCAACTGTGACTGGTTGACATCATGCTGATATTGGCCCACGCCGATAGATTTGGGTTCAATTTTCACGAGTTCAGCCAGGGGGTCTTGCAGTCTGCGTGCGATGGATACCGCACCTCGAATGGTGACATCCAGATCCGGCATTTCCCGCGAGGCAAATTCGGATGCGGAGTATACGGACGCTCCGGCCTCGTTGACGATAATTTTGGTCAGGTTCAGCTCCGGATAGCGTTTGATGCAGTCTGCAACGAGCCTGTCTGTTTCCCGCGATGCCGTACCGTTACCAATACTGGCCAGTTTCACTCCATGTTGCCGGCACAGCCTTGCTATGGTCTCGATAGACTGATCCCACTGGTTTTGGGGGGCATGGGGGTAAATGGTGGCATGGTCGACAACCTTGCCTGTATTGTCGACAACGGCTACCTTGACGCCGGTACGCAGGCCCGGATCCAGGCCAATCGTGGCTTTGGGGCCTGCCGGTGCGGCAAGCAGCAAGTCTTTCATATTACTGGCGAACACCTTGATTGCCTCTTCTTCCCCGCTTTCCCTGATTTTGCCGATAAGCCCGGTTTCAATATGGGTGCTGATTTTGACCCGCCATGTCCATCTCGTGACTTCCTGCAGCCACTTGTCAGCCGGGCGACCGGAATTTCTGATATTGGCATGTTCTGCAATAATGGTTTCGCAGGGGTGAATGGCCTTGCGGTCTGAAGGGTCTTCCTCTTCCAGGCGGATCGCCACTGCAAGTACCCCCTCGTTGCGCCCGCGAAGTATGGCCAGGGTGCGGTGTGACGGGATGCTTTTCAGTGGTTCCCGGTGATCAAAATAGTCTCGGAACTTGCTCCCTTCCTGCTCTTTGCCTGCTATGACATTGACCTGAATATAGCCGTTCTGCCACTGAAAGGAGCGGATTTTCTCAAGCAGGTCGGCATCTTCGCTGAATTTTTCCATCAGTATATATTTGGCGCCATCCAGGGCATCTTTGACTTCACTGATTTTTAAAGCCGGATTCAGGTAACTGGCAGCCTCTTTTTCCGGGTCAAGCTCCGGGTTTTGCCAGAGTCCCATCGCCAATGGCTCCAGCCCTGCTTCTATCGCTATCTGGCCTTTGGTTCTTCTTTTCGGCTTATAGGGCAGATACAGGTCTTCCAACCGGTTTTTGGTGTCGGCGGCCAGGATCTCCGCCTGTAGCTCCGGGGTGAGCCGGTCTTGCTCCTGAACAGAGTTCAGAATGGTCTGACGCCGGTCTTCCAGTTCCCGAAGGTAGCGCAGCCTCTCATCCAGTTGTCGCAGTTGGGCATCATCGAGCGAGCCGGTAGCTTCCTTGCGGTAACGGGCGATAAAGGGGACAGTCGCCCCTTCGTCAAGCAGTTGAATGGCGGCAGCAACCTGGTGCTCGTGGACAGCAAGCTCATTTGCAATAACGGAAGGAATAGTGCTCATTGAAATCCTTGTAAACAAAAGAAGGCGGGCAGATAACGAAGCAGCCTGCGTCAACCGCAGTCAAACCCGGAAAAAACAAACGCAATAGAAAAACCTGCACTACATAATAAGGGCGTTTACGCGATTTTAAAGCGCCTGGTCAGGATTATTTCATCTACAGGCTGGAGAGCTTTGTCGCGGGATAAAATTTTCTCAATACAGGGAGGAACTGATCATAGGGCACGGGATGTCCAAAATAGAAGCCCTGTACCTGATCACAATAATTTTTCTGCAGAAATCTCAGTTGACTCTCATTCTCCACTCCCTCTGCAACCACATTCATCTGCAGATTGTGAGCGAGATTGATCACGGCCTTGACAATATTTTGGCTGTCAAAGGGGCTTTCCAGGTCATCGATAAAGGATTTGTCTATTTTTAACGTGGATATCGGCAATTTATGCAAGTAAGAAAAGCTTGAAAAACCGGTTCCGAAGTCATCCAGCGCAAAAGCGATGCCCAGTTGTGATATTTCGGCCAGGCATCGCTGAGTGGCGTCCAGATCCTTCATCATGGTGGACTCGGTGAGTTCGAGTTCAATACTGGAAGGGTTCACGCCGGCATTGAATATGATTCTGAATATGGTCTCTGACAATTTCCTGTCCAGAAACTGCCGGAAAGAAAGGTTGACGCTGCAAATCAGATCCAGATAGCCCATGGCCTGCATTTGAGCAAGATCCCTGCTGGCCTGGTCAATCACCCAATACCCCATCGGAACGATCATGCCGGTACGTTCTGCCAGTTCAATAAAGTGATCCGGCGTCAACAAGCCTCGACTCGGATGTTGCCAGCGAACCAGGCTTTCCATACCTACCAGTTCGTTATTGAAAATATCGATTCGGGGTTGATAGAACAGGCGCAGCTCCCCGTTTCTGATGGCTTTGCGGAAATCGGCCTCCATCTGGAGATTGTGAGACAGCTTGCTGTTCATTTTCTTGTTGTAGTACTGGTAGCTGTTCCCGTGCTCGTCTTTTGCATTAAGCATGGCGCGGTTGGCACACTTGACCAGATCCTCCGCGTTTTTTCCGGTCTCGGGAAAACAGGCTATGCCAATGCTGGCCGTCATTTTGATGGAGTCCTGTTCTATGGTAAACGGAGCCTGTAATACGTCAATCAGCTTGTCTGCCACGCGGATGCAGGAATAAAAGCTGTCAAGACTCTCCAGAACGATGGAGAACTCATCTCCGGAAAGTCGAGCCACGCTGTCCGGTTTTCTGAGCACCTGCTTGATTCGGGTGGCAACCGAACGAATCAGTTCGTCACCCGCCTTGTAGCCGAAGTTTTCATTGATACACTGAAAGTCGTCAATGTTCAGGATAAGAATGCCAACCAGTTCCTTGTTTCGCTCTGCGCGATGCAGACACTGGTTGAGTCGATCGAAAAACAGTTTGCGATTCACCACTCCCGTCAGGCTGTCTATGCTGGTGCGGGCAGTTAGCTGTTTTTCGGATTCATGTCGAAACAAGGCAAACCGGACTGCCTTTTCTATCGCCCAGCCCGAAAGGCTCTGCTTGCACAAATAGTCCGCCCCACCGGCTCTGAAAGTGGATTGAAGGCAGGCGTTTTCATCATTGGCTCCAAACGAAATAATGGGGATATGATCGCTGATAACAGTCAGATAATTGAGAAAGGTGAGGGAATCCTGCACGGCAAAAGCGCTGTCCAGGAATATAATCTGGTACTGGTGCTGTTCAAAGCAGCGTTCCACGTCGTCGGGCGTGGCGCACCAGTGTACCGCAACGTTGAAGTCGTCCTGGGTTTCCAGTACGGATTTGATCCATAAATAATCTGTGTGTTCTTCGCACAACAGTAAAATTGAAATGCAGGGTGCCCTCATACTACCGGACTTCAGCCAATTATTAGACATGCTCTGAGAACTGCGTCGAATCTATTTATCTCATTAATGTGATTTATCTTGTCAATAAATTACACTGTCGTCTTTAGACTATAACCATTAACCCGGGTATAGCAAAGTTTAAAGCGCAAATATGTCCTGTTTTCCCTAAATCTTGCTAAACTGACCCCTTTCAACCTGGCCAAAGGTAGTAGAACTTCATGTCCAGCCTGAATCCGAGACAGCGGGAAGCCGTGCATTATATCAGCAGCCCTCTTTTGGTGCTCGCGGGTGCCGGTAGCGGCAAAACCAGTGTGATCACCAGCAAGATCACTTACCTGATAGAGCAGTGCGGCTACAAGGCCCGGAATATTGTCGCCGTTACCTTTACCAACAAGGCCGCTCGTGAAATGAAGGAACGAGTGGGGCGACTGTTACCCGCACGAGAGATCAAAGGGTTAAGCGTATCGACATTTCATCATCTCGGGCTGACCATTCTGAAAGAGGAACATAAAACTCTCGGCTACAAAGCCGGTTTTTCCATTTTCGATGCAGAAGATGCCAGGACACTGATTCGGGATATTATGGCCAGAGACTTCGATGCTGACGGGGAGGAAGTCAATGAGATTCAGTCACATATATCCATGCTAAAAAACGATATCATTGATGCCGGGCAGGCATCGAGTATGGCAAGGTCTGCCAGAGAGCAGTTAATTGCCACTGTTTACCAGAGTTATTGCCAGTATCTGAAAGCCTGCAATGCCATGGATTTCGATGATTTGATTTTGCTGGTCGTCAAACTGTTCCGGTCCGAGCCGGAAATACTGCAAAAATGGCAGAATCGGGTACGCTACATGCTGGTGGATGAATATCAGGATACCAATCTGTGCCAGTACGAGATGGTAAAACTGCTGGTGCAAGGTCGCTCCGCGTTTACCGTGGTTGGAGATGATGATCAGTCTATTTATGCCTGGCGGGGTGCCCGCCCCGAGAATCTCGTGCAGCTTAAAGAGGATTTTCCCTCGCTAAAGGTGATCAAGCTGGAGCAAAATTACCGGTCTACCGGCAGAATACTGAAAGCGGCCAATGCCGTGATCGCCAACAACACACACGTATTTGAAAAGGCACTATGGAGTGATCTGGGCTTTGGTGACCCCATCCGTGTTATCGAGGCAAAAAACGAAGATGCCGAGTGTGAGCGTATCGCTGCCGAAATTATTGATCACAAACTGAAAAAAGGACGTGATTTCAGGGATTATTGCATACTCTACCGGGGCAACCACCAGGCGCGATTGCTGGAAATAAAACTGCAATCCAATCAGATACCGTACCGGATTTCCGGGGGCACCTCTTTCTTTGCCAAAAATGAAATCAAGGATGCCCTGGGCTATCTCAAGTTACTGGTCAACCCGGATGATGACGCGGCTTTTCTGCGGGTTGTCAACGTGCCAAGGAGAGAAATTGGCCCTTCGACCCTGGAAAAACTGGGAGAGTATGCAACAGAAAGGAATATCAGCCTGTTTCAGGCTTCTGTTGAAGTCGGGCTGAAAAGCCGTTTGCCGGAACGATCGATAGCCAGATTAGGAAACTTTCATTCCTGGCTGCAAAAAACAGCCCGGGCCTGTGAGCAGGAAGACTCGATCTCCGTGCTGAAACGTATGTTCTCGGATATTGAATATGAAGACTGGCTGCACCTGAATTCCAATACCTCCAAACAGGCTGAAAGCCGGATGGCCAATGTCTGGTATTTACTGGATTCAGTCAGGTTTTTACTCGAACGTGACAAAGGTACTCCCGATGAAATGTCCCTGGCTGACGCCATTATGCGCCTGCTGTTAAGGGATATGCTGGAACAACAGGAGGAGGAAGATGACGACGACAAGGTTCACCTGATGACGTTACACGCATCAAAAGGGCTTGAATTTCCTTTTGTTTTCATTATGGGTATGGAGGAAGAAATACTCCCCCATCGTTCCAGCATAGAAGAGGACACTATTGCCGAAGAGCGACGATTGATGTACGTGGGCATTACTCGCGCCCGGGAAAATCTGACCCTGACCTACGCTGCCGAGCGCAAGCAATACGGTGAGAAAATGGAGACCATTCCCAGCCGGTTTCTGGATGAGTTGCCCGAAGAGGATATCATCCGGGAAGGACCGGATAAAATGAACCCGGAACAAAACAGGCTGCGAGGCAGGGAAACCATGAGAAGCCTGAAAGCACTCCTGAGCGAACAATAAGCCGGTTACACATGTGGATTATCAAGCGCCAGGGCAGCACCAAGCAGTCCGGTCAGGGGCTCGGTGACAATCCAGGTCGGGGTAGACGCAACAAACTTGTGCATCCTGCCCTTGTCTTCAAACGCTGTTCTGAACTCGCTCTGCTGAAACAGGGTGATAATCCGGGGAACAATGCCTCCACAGATATAAACCCCCCCCTGCGCACCAACCAGAAGGGTGGCATCGCCAACAACCTGCCCCAGAATCTTGCAAAACAGATTCACCACCCGGTTTGCCAGACCGGCATCATTCGACAGTGCATCAGAGGTAATGTCTTCGGGAGTTCTTTTCGCCGATTGGCCAGTATCAATCATGGTGCAGGCCTCGTAAAGATTACTCAAACCTTCGCCACACAACAGACGCTCAACGGATACTCGCCCGAATCGGGGCTGTAAATAATTCAGTATTTTCAATTCATACTCGTCAGTGGGTGCAAAAGCGATATGGCCGCCTTCGGTTGCCAAAGGTATCCAGGTAGTTTGCTCTTTTTTGCCAATCACGGGAACTAACGCAGAGACCCCAAGACCGGTTCCAGGGCCAATAACCAGTCGGGGCTTGGTGTGGTCGGCAACAATCCGGGTATGATTTGGCTCGACAGCGGCCAACCGGGATTCATCAAGAGAGGAGGTGCCCAATGCCATGGCGGTAAAGTCGTTAACCAGTTTGAATCGCTCAAATCCGTGTTTGGCCGGTAGTGCCTCCTTGTCCAGAGACCAATGATTGTTGGTAACTGTGACAATCTGTTGATTGACCGGCCCGGCCACGGCAAAGCTGGCCTGACTGCAATCTGTCAGACCACTCTGTTTCAGATAGTGTGATATGGCGTGATCAATACTGCTGAAGTCGGCGCACTTCAACAC
Organism: Pseudomonadota bacterium; assembly: GCA_002747395.1. Taxonomy (GTDB): domain Bacteria; phylum Pseudomonadota; class Gammaproteobacteria; order Pseudomonadales; family Oleiphilaceae; genus LZORAL124-50-18. The sequence continues at coordinate 97,974 of PDPE01000026.1, read as the reverse complement.
TTGTACGCATTCCAGTGAAGGAACCCCGTCCACCTGGCTGCTCAATGCAAACCGTGCATTGGTACCGCCGATATCGGCTACGAGTATGGGTGACGCGCTATTTGGGTCATGGGCTGACATTGGAGACTCCATTTACTCTGATTTGGTCGGGCAGGGTGTACACTATCGAACCCCTGACAAAGGCAATGTAATCGCTCTTTCTGCTGCGGTCAATGCCGAGTGGAGCAAGCGGAGTAACAATCCGTTTGCCATTGTTTGATAATCGCGGGTATTCGTTATCATTATGTCGTGATTTTTCAGGGGCAAGCCAACTTTTACCTGATGCTTCACCATTCCCGAACATTTTATCCTATACTGTACCGGGTTTGTCGGACTTGCAGTTTATTCGATAGATAAAGGATTGACAGGGTAAAAATATAATGAATAAAAGTGGGACAAGGCAGCGCTTGCTGGTTTTTTCTGATCTGGATGGTTCGCTTCTTGACCATCACTCCTACAGTTATGCAGAGGCGCAACCGTCACTGGAGCGACTCCGGTCACTGCATATTCCCCTGATTTTAAATAGCAGCAAAACATTTCAGGAGCTGATTGACCTGTCTGTCGAGATGGGTCTGGATACGCCTTTTATCGTTGAAAACGGGGCCGGAATCTGTATTCCCGAAACCTCTCCCCTGATGCAGTTTGTGACAGATCAGACTCTTGTGCAGGCCAAAAACGGCTATCAGCTTGTCTCCATGGCGACGAGGCAAAAGGAAATGATGGAACTGCTGGGTGCATTCAAGCTCCAGTTCAGGTTTTCCACCTTTGATGATCTTGGTATCGAGCAGCTTGCTGCCTTGACCGGTTTGACTGCCAGTCAGGCAAAGGCCGCTGCACTGAGAGACTTTACCCAGCCCATCCAATGGCAAGACTCTCAAAGTGCATTGATTGAATTTGCGGCGGCCTTTAACAAACTCGATTATACACTTCAGCAAGGAGGGCGCTTCTTGCACCTGGTTGGAGAAGCCAACAAGGGCACATCCTTGCAATGGCTGGCGAATGCGTACCAATCATTATGGGGAGAGGAGGTAATCACGGCTGGTCTGGGTGATGGTGGCAATGACATCCCCATGCTTGAGGTGGCTGATTACCCGATTCTGATTTCATCTCCCGTCAACTCTCCACCCGATACCGGGCACATTGACAACCTGGTCATCACCGGGCAAACCGGCCCTGCAGGATGGAACAGGGCGATAAATGATTTACTTGACACATTTGAGCTCTGCTATTGAACTTTACTTTTGAAATTTACTTTTGAAATTTACTATTGAGCTCTACTTTGAAACTCTACTAACACACAGGAAACAAACTATGGGTGACTTCTATCAGAACGGCGTTGTAACGACGTTACACAATCTGTCACGACGGCCGCTGGAAGAAATGGAGAGCAAGCTGTGCGAATTTTCAGCAGAAAGACCTATGGGCCTGATACTTCCCTGCCTTTATTCAGAGCTTGAAACGGAGGCAATGTCGAAAATCACACCCGAACTGGCTCAGGTTCCCTATCTGGAAGAAATCATTATTGGCCTGGATCGGGCAGACGAGGCCCAGTACCGACACGCACTCGAATTCTTTTCACAACTGCCCCAGCGATATCGGGTATTGTGGAATGACGGGCCCAGACTGCAAAAACTGGATCAGGAGTTAAAACAGGAAGGCCTGTCTCCCAAAGAGCCGGGCAAGGGGCGAAACGTCTGGTTTTGCATGGGATATTCACTCGCTTCCAACCGAACCGAGGCGGTTGCCTTGCATGATTGCGATATCGTCACTTATGACCGGGAGTTATTGGCTCGCCTGATTTATCCGGTGGCCAACCCCAATTTCAGCTATGAATTCTGCAAAGGCTTTTATGCCCGGGTCACCAATTCAAAAATCAATGGTCGGGTCAGTCGGCTGTTGGTGATGCCCCTGTTGCGGGCCATGAAAAAGGTGTTGGGCCCGTTGGACTACCTGGAGTATCTGATCAGTTTCCGTTATCCACTGGCGGGGGAATTTTCATTCCGCAAGGACGTAATGAGTGATATCCGCATCCCCAGTGACTGGGGGCTGGAAATTGGCGTACTCAGTGAAATGAAACGCAACTACGCAAACAACCGTATTTGCCAGGTAGATATTGCCGATACCTATGATCACAAACATCAGGATCTGTCAGCGGATAATGACCAGGCAGGACTGTCCAGGATGGCTATCGATATCACCAGGGCATTGTTCCGCAAGCTGGCAACGAATGGCGTTGTGTTTAACCAGGAAACCTTCCGAACCCTGAAAGCAACCTATTTCCGCACCGGGCTGGATTTTATCGATATTTACCGTAGTGACGCCGAGTTAAATGGCCTGCAATTTGATATTCACAAAGAAGAACAGGCGGTCGAGCTGTTTGCAGAAAACATTATAAAGGCGGGAGAATCTTTTTTGGATAACCCGAAGGGAACACCCTTTATCCCTTGCTGGAATCGGGTGCGCAGTGCCATCCCCGATTTTATGCCACGTTTTTATGATGCAGTAGACAAGGACATGCAAGAGTTTGGAGCCAGGCATGACTGATGAAAACAGTTCCATTCTGTGTCAAAAAATCAGAGCACATTTACATATGCTCTATCCCGATGCAGATCAACCCGTTCTGGCAAAAAAGTGCCTGGAAGCAATGGGGTTGGAGGAGTCCTCGGCATCGCCACCGCCACACCAGAATATCTGGGATCAGCAGGATGCGGTTTTGATCACTTATGGCAACAGCATTGTTGCAGATGACGAAGTACCATTGCAGACACTGAACCGGTTTTGTACCAGATACCTGGAAGATACGATCTCGACAGTCCATGTTCTGCCTTTTTTTCCGTACAGTTCTGATGATGGTTTCAGCGTCATGGACTATACCGCGGTAAATCCCTCTCTGGGGGAATGGGGTGATATAAAAGCACTGTCAGAGCACTACAAGGTCATGTGCGATCTGGTGTTAAATCATTGCTCAACCCGCAGCCGGTGGTATGAAAATTTCAAGGCGGGAAGAGATCCCGGAGCAAACTATTTTGTCACTGCCGCCCCGGATTTTGATACCTCCGGCATTATTCGACCGCGCACCAGCGCTCTGTTAAAAGAGCAGGAAACCAGCGACGGCACCAAGTACGTCTGGTGTACCTTCAGCCATGACCAGGCAGACCTTGATTTTTCCAACCCTGATGTTTTGCTGGAATTTATCTCTATCATCAAATTCTATCTGGAATCCGGTGTTCGCTGGTTTCGACTGGATGCTGTCGCATTTCTCTGGAAAACCCCGGGTACCCCTTGTCTCAGTCAGCCGGAGACCCACGAAGTCATTCGTCTTTTACGACTGCTGATTGAACACAAGGCGCAGGACACCGTCATCATTTCGGAAACCAACATTCCCAACAGGGAAAACCTGACCTATTTTGGCAATGCCAATGAGGCACATCTGATTTACAACTTCTCATTGCCCCCCCTGTTGATCAATACCCTGATATCCGGTAACTGTTCAACTCTCAAAAACTGGTTGATGACGATGCCACCGGCACAATCCGGCACGGCCTATCTGAATTTTATCGCATCCCATGACGGTATCGGGCTGCGCCCGACAGAGGGACTACTGTCCAATTGGGAAGTGGATACGCTGGTATCGACCATGGAACAGTTTGGCGCCAAACTCAGCTCCCGAACCACTTCGGACGGCTCCAGCAAACCGTATGAAATCAATGTAAGCCTCTGGGATGCATTGCAAGGAACCACCAGGCATGGCCCGGATGAGCTTCAGCTTCAGCGGTTTATCTGCGCTCATGGCATTATGCTGGCGCTTGAAGGTATCCCCGCCCTGTACATTCACAGCTTTCTGGGAACAGAAAATGATAACGACGGGGTAGCCCATACCGGGGCTCCCCGATCCATTAACCGGCATACCTGGCCATTGCACAAACTGGAAAACAAGTTGGGTGATGAGTTACACCACATTCAGGTGCTGAGGGCATTGACCCACCTCCTGAAAAAACGCAAAAACCAGCTTGCATTTCATCCCAACGCGACTCAGTATACCCTGCATACCGGCGAAAAGATCCTTTCTTTCTGGCGGCAGAGTGTTGATCGCAGTCAAAGCATCTTTGCTGTGTTCAACATCAGTGATCAACCACAGATGCTGAGTCTTTCTGATCTGAACCTCATTGCCACCGACGACTGGATTGATCTGGTCACAGACCAGCACTACGAAGACAAGGTAAAACTGATTACCCTGGCACCCTACCAGTTTATCTGGCTGACCAACAAGGTCTGTGAGAATACCTGCGAGCAGGAAGAGACCGGAAAGAAGGAAGAGACAGACTGATAAAATCGGCCTGCCTGATCAATGAAAACAATCACCAATACCAGGGTAGCCACTAACAAGGTAACCATTCACCCGTCCGGTATGCGAGTCAGGTCACTATCACGCTAAGGAAAACATTATGCAAAATCAACAAGGCGTATCCACAACCCCGTTTGAAGGACAAAAGCCCGGCACATCCGGGTTGCGCAAAAAAGTCAAAGTGTTTGAACAACCCCGCTACCTGGAGAATTTCGTTCAATCGGTTTTCAATTCTGTACCGGAGCGAGGTTTGCTGGTGGTCGGTGGGGATGGCCGATACCACAACCCGGAGGCCATACAAACCATTATCAGGATGGCGGTCGCCAACGGCTTTTCACATTTGATGATTGGTCAGAATGGTATTTTATCCACGCCTGCGGTGTCCAATCTGATTCGAAAAAACCGGGCAATGGGCGGCCTGATTCTTTCTGCGAGCCACAATCCCGCCGGGCCGGATGAAGATTTTGGCATCAAATTTAACAATGCTTCCGGCAGCCCCGCACCCGAGCAGATTACCGATGCCATCTTCGAAAATACAAAAACCATCGATCACTATCTGTCGGCGGATGTCGAACCGATCGACCTGTCTGTCTGTCAAAAAACCGAGGTGCAAGGCACGACTGTCGAAGTGGTTGACTCGGTGACCGACTATGTTTCATTGATGCAGGAGCTGTTTGACTTTGACAAGCTGAAAGCCGCTTTTTCCGATGGCCGCCTCTCCCTGTGTTTTGATGCCATGCATGCGGTAACAGGCCCTTACGCCAAAGCCATATTCGAAGACGTACTGGGGGCAAGGCCCGGCAGTGTGATCAACGCGACTCCTCTTCCCGATTTTAACGGCGGGCACCCTGACCCCAATCTGGTACATGCCAAAGAACTGATTGATTTGATGGCTGCTGAAACCGCTCCCGTGCTCGGCGCTGCATCGGATGGCGATGGTGACCGCAACCTGATCGTCGGTCAGCAATTTTTTGTCAGCCCGAGCGACAGTCTGGCCGCTATTGCCGAACATGCCCGTGTGATTCCACAGTTTGCCAATGGCCTGTCCGGCGTCGCCCGGTCAATGCCAACCAGCACAGCCCTTGATCGGGTTGCTGAAGCCATGGGAATCGAGTGTTACGAAACACCTACCGGCTGGAAGTTTTTTGGTAACCTGCTTGACCACTCCCGGATCAACCTGTGCGGCGAAGAAAGCTTTGGCACCAGTGGTGACCATGTGAGAGAAAAAGACGGCATTTGGGCGGTACTTTGCTGGCTGACACTGATCATGGAAACTGCTCAATCACCACAACAGATACTTGAATCACTGTGGCAGAAATATGGCCGAAGCTATTACTGTCGCCATGATTTTGAAGCGATAGACAGTGCCAGTGCGAATCAACTTATGCTTGAACTGTCCGAAAAAGTGGCTCGGGGAGGAATTGATTGCGGGAACTATCAACTGCTAACAGCCGACGTATTTGAATACACCGACCCCACCGATCAATCTGTAACGAAAAATCAGGGGATTCGACTGATTATGCAGTGTGGCAGCCGGATTATTTTCAGGTTATCCGGCACGGGAACCCGGGGCGCGACGCTTCGGGTATACCTGGAAAAGGTGTCGAAGCAGGGAGAAGATCATCATCGGGACACTTTCAGGGTGACAGATCCATTGCTCAATATTGCCATGTTCGTGGCCCGCATCGAAGCACACACAGGCATGCAGAAAGCAACCATTATGACCTGAGCATGGCCTGATGCCGACTGCCCCCTGTTACCGGGTCACCACGCTTTTTTCAGGTGCTCTCCAACAACCGTTCTTTTTCAGGTTGGTTTGGATTATACTGCACCTGCACCTGATTTCTTGTGATAAGGTCACCTTGAAGATGAAATAATCAGGATATTCAAATAACAACCTGGAGTAATTGATATGTCGAAGTTCGATCAAGTAGTAGATGCCTGCAAGGCTCAAATGGAAAAATATGATATCGAGTGCGATGAGGCTCTATTGACAGCTATCGCCAGGAGCCTGGGGCCTTCTATTTATAATAGGGACTCCAGCCTGGTTGCCGCAGGCAACAAAGCGGAAATCGAAGGTGTCAAGAAGAATTTCGTTGCCAAAAAGCTGGGAGTTGAAGGAGAAGAGGCAGACAGTGCCATTGCTGCAGCCATAGAGAAAATTGGCCAGTCCAACCGGCAAAAACTCCGTCCGGTATTTTACTATCTGATTGTGAAGCACCTGGGCAAAGAATCAGTTTACGCCTAGTGCCTTCACGGCCTTTGCCGCACTGGCAGATTGTCAGCAGCAATCAGGGCTGGTGATGCTCTTTTTTAAGGGCATCAGTTTTAAGGGCATCAGTATTCCTGGTGTATCCAACTGGAATTACTTCGCCCAGTTTCACGCCCTGACCAAAATGCAAACCCAGCTTTCTGGCCTCTGCCAGGCTGCGCTCATCTGCAATATGGCTGGCGATGGTTTGCTTGCCTGAAAGGGATGAAATGCGATGAATGGCGTCAACCATAACCAGCTTGACAGGATCCACTCCCATCTGGTTGATCGCCTCTCCGTTGATTTTGATAAAGTCGGTATCAAACCGGGTAATGTACTCATAATTGGAGGCGTCTGACCCGGCATTGTCAATGGCCAACGAGCAGCCAAGGGTTTTCATTGCATTGACGAAGATGTCGGCAGACCCGGGTGACGTCAGGAAGAAATGCTCGCTCACTTCAAAACACAGCCTCGAAGGCTCAAACCCGCTTTTCTGAACAATATCGGCCAGTTTCTCAACAAAGCCGCTGTGTCTGGCAGACAGGTCCGAAATAGTAATGAACACCTGTTTCAGGCGATGCATCATATCTGCTTTTGTTGCCAGCCAGTTCAAGGTGTTTTTTACTACCAGCAAGTCGATTTCACGCGTCATATCGTATTCCTGCGCGATTGGCATAAAGTCTTCAGGAAGCACCAGATTGCCCTTTTCATCGTGAATACGGTACAGGACTTCGAAATAGTCACCCCATACGGCACTGGTAATCGGCTTGATCGCTTGTGTATACAGTTTGAAGTAATCGCTGAACTCCAGGGCACGTTTGATCAAATCAATGGTGGCCAGCGCTTTTTCTTCCATTTTCACATTCGCCACTTTTGGCCGGAAAACATGTACACGATTTTTGCCGGTTGTTTTGGCAGCATAACAGACGCTGTCGGCCAGTTTCATCAGCTTGTTGGGGCTGTCACAGAGGTGATTGATCACAACGATACCGATACTGATACCAATTTTGTGTTTTGTATCCCGATAGACAAATTCAAGGTCTCTTATGGCATCACGTATCCCCTCGGCCACCCGTTCTGCTTCCACATCGCCACAATTTTCAAGCAAGGCGGTAAACTCATCACCGCCGATTCTCGCAACGATATCCCTTTGTCTCAGTTTGGTGGTCAATATCTGCCCGACTTCTCGCAGCAGACTGTCACCCGCGGACTGCCCTTCCGTCTCATTGACCTGATAGAATTCTTCCAGATCCATATAAAGCAATGCATGATTGGTACCCCGTTTTTTGGCATTTGCGATGCTGCGACTGAGCAGGGTCAGAAACTCGCGACGGTTATACAGACCTGTCAGAGGGTCATGCCTGGCCATATAGTTGAGCTTTTCCTGGACATTAATGTGAGATGTCACGTTTTTTGCGATGCAGCAAGCGCCGAGAAGTGCCCCCTTGTTATCAACAATACGGTGAAAATACATTTCATAAACCGGCATGTCTTCTTCTCTTTGTGCCAGCGGCATTTCGACACAAAAGCTGTCTCTGCTCAATGCTCTCTGCCACAGTCTTTGATAGATCCTTTTCTCATTGGGATGCCGCCTCAGGCTGCTCATCAGGTTTTGCCCGACTGACAGGCGTTCGCCGAACGTGGCCTCAAACTGCTGATTCAATCCTTCGTTGAGCATAATGACTTTCAGATTGCTATCCAGGGTGAGCACCAGATCATTGGTACTTTGTAAAATGCCATTAATACAATGGACAATAAATTCCTTTTCTTTTTTTAGCTGATAGAACCCGGAAATTTCCTGGCATATCCCTGTGATTCGAATTACCTTGCCATTTTGACTGTGACCTTTGCCCGCTACCCTGACCTGTTTGACCCGGTTTCGTGCAGTAATGATCTGAACTTCTATTTCCCAGGCCTTGCCGTTAATTGCACAGCGACGAAGGGCCCCTTTCACCTTGTGCTGATCCTCATGGAAATAGTACAGTGCGTGCTCCGGGTTCAAGGTCGCGCCCGGCTCAATTTCAAACAGGCGGAACATGCCGTCAGACCAGGCAAAGCGGTTTCGCTTGTTGTCGTACTGCCAGGCCCCCAGATGGCCAAATTGCTGACAATCCGCAAGAACAGAAGAGACAACCTTGTCCCCCGCCAGTTTTTGGATCGAGAAATCCGGCTTGCCCGCCATATTCTTGCCGTCACCGGTTTTTACCTGCTGCATGCGCCCAATGAAGAAATAGCCGCTTTTATGGTAGAAGGTGGTTTCTATGTATTCACCTGCGGCAAGTCGATCCCGAAAGCGTGGGGCATAGGGATCGTAAACATTGGCCGGGACAAGTTTACTTAACGGAAAGCCAATTAATTCTTTATCGGAATAGCCAAAAAATTTTTCACTGTGATTGCAGATTGACTCAATGATGCCGCTATCATTGACCATGACAGTGGCGGTTTTTGGTGCTTCAACCAGTGTGTTTTTGGTTCGCGTCCGGCTTATGGTGTATGCTTTCAATTGGTTACCCTGATCTGGCAGCTGGCATCGTTGGTAAGTATGAGTTCAAAGCACTGATTACACAACCTTTGCTGCCATGAAACTGACCCGTTGGACATGAATGAACTATCTGGCAAAAAACAAGGCAATTACGCTGAATTTTGAAGATGGCGTAGACCGCAAGTTGCTAAAAGCGGTGGAAAGACGCTTTCTTGAATTGAACTCGACTCGCCTTGAGCGGACGAAGCTCGCCTTATCTGCACGCCAGGAAATCGTTCTGGAATTGCTGCCTCTTTTGTTTCACGTGAATCACCCCCTCCTGCCCGGCTACGTGTCACGAGCATGCCCTCATAAGGTGGCCCGATACGAACCTTCGAAAGAGACCCTGTCGGCAGCACAGCGTTACAACAAAACATTCAAATATACGCGTGAACCCCGGCACAGATGTGACATTGTCAGCCTTTTTTTAATGGGAAGTACGGGCAGCATTGCCCAAAGGGAGGGAAGTGACCTTGATATCTGGCTTTGTATTCGGGATGGGTTGAGCTCTGCCCAGGTCAATGATCTGGAAAAAAAAGCCAATCTGATTTCCGGGTGGGCAAATGAAAGGGGGCTGGAAGTTCATTTTTTCACCATGAACGCCAAATCATTTAAGGAAGGGAGATCGCAGGCGTTAATTGATGAAGAAGATTGTGGTTCCGCCCAGCATTTTCTGTTGCTGGATGAATTTTATCGTACCAGTATATTTTTGACCGGCTGCTATCCCCTCTGGTGGCTGATTCCGGTAGAGCTGGAGAGCCACTATGACAAGTGGGCCGCCTGGCTCATTGATAACCGCTTTATCAAGCAAGGTAAATACATTGATTTTGGCGGTATATCCCGAATCCCGAAGGGCGAATTTGTGGGTGCGGGGATGTGGCAGCTCTACAAAGCCATTGACTCACCCTACAAGTCCGTGTTGAAACTGCTGTTGAACGAGGTGTACGCGGTCGAATTGCCGGAACTCGACAATCTCAGTCTGGAGTTCAAGCAGGCCCTCTATTCGGGTCAGTACGATAGTATTGACATGGACTCGTACGTAATGATTTACCGGCGGCTTGAACGCTATCTGAAAAGCAGGGATAAAGAATCTCGCCTGACGCTGGTGCGAAAGTGCTTTTATCTGAAAGTCGGTGAGCGCCTCACCAGAACCGGTTCTGCCGGTAATCTTTCCTGGCGGTTTCAGGCCATGAGCCGCCTGGTAGAAGAGTGGCAATGGGGAGAAAGCGAGCTGGCCTATCTTGATGAACGCCACCGCTGGAAAGTACCACAGGTTCAATCCGAGAGAAAAGTAATTGTCAGCGAACTGACCCATTGTTACCGCTTTCTTTCCGGCTTTACCCGTAGCAACCGGTTGAAGGCAGCGATCAACACGGAAGACATGAGCCTGCTCGGGCGTAAACTGTATGCGGCGTTTCAACGCAAGGCAGGCAAGCTGGACTTTATCAACCCCAAAATTGCCCCCTCCCTGGCAGAAGAAAGCCTGGCCTTTCATCATGCCAGCAGTCTGGAGGCGACAGAGAAAACAGGAGGCTGGTTATTGTATCGGGATTTGCCCAGCCCGATAGATGCCCCGTTTTACCCCTCGCTAAAGCGCTCGAACAGCCTGGTGGAACTGGTGGTGTGGTGTCACTACAACGGGCTACTTGATCGCTCTACCCGAATGGGGTTGTTGCCAGGTAAAACCGGTGTTTCGATGCATGAGTTGAAAAGCATAGTGAACAGTGTTAAAGCTTCGATACCTCTGCCGTTGCCGGCTGTTTCGCAGGACGCTTTTCGGGTGCAGGGTTACCCGCTGACTATTCTGCTGTTTGTCAACGTCGGGCTCGATCCCCTCAAGCGCTATGTTGAAAAAGGGCTGCACAAGGTCAGCAATCGAAACGATTCCCTGGGTTACAGCGAAAACCGGCAAAATCTGGTTATCACCCTGGATCAGGTAACGGTAAACAGTTGGAATGAGGTGATGGTGAATCGTTATGAGCTCGGAGATACGCTGGTACAGTGCCTGAAAAACTACCTCGCCCAGCTTGTTGCATTGGCAGAAGGAAAAAAACCGCCGCAAATTCATGTTTACTGCTTTGATCAGTCACGTTCCATGGCCATTTCCTCTCGCGTGGCGGAATTGTTTGATGATGTTCAGTCGGCATTTTTTGGTGACCGGGGCAACCTGGACTCCCGCTACATTATTGAGCTGGATCAGCGTTTTTTCATCATACAGTTTTTTGACAAACAACCCAGGTTCACCGGTTCTGACACGGTTTTCGAGCTGTTTGACTATCTCTCCATGCCTCAAAAACAACGAACCCGGCTGGTGCTGGATCGCTATGCCTTTCAGGAAAAGCCCAGGTTTCGGGCTGTGGTTGACGCCATTGGAGCTGAAGGAATACAGGTGTTCTACTATGCACGGGAAGAAACCGCCGAAGTATATCTGGTGGATGAAAAAGGGTCATTTTTCACTTACACCACGCCCTTTTATACCGAATCCGCATTACTGACACCACTGTCACGTTTTCTGTTATCTGTTCTTGAGCGACGGCAAATGCGAGCAGACCTGGCTGATATCTGGAGCGATATTGAAATCCGCTTTTACCGATTGGACAAAGACCGCCTGCATAACCGTTTTCAATGTACCAGGGTTGACCCTGATCGCCTGGATGCCCGGCAAAACTATTTCGATGTACAGGCAATAGGCAGTATCGCACCGGAAGGGGAATTGAGTTTTGATATTTTTTGCGACCAGAAAGAATTTGCTTTTATGGAGTATGGCGAACAATTGATTCCTGCCGTTGCCCGTTACATTCTCTCCCGACGCGCCAGCGGCTCCCGATACCCCTGCTATATCACGGATTTGGCTTTGCCCCATGACCTGAACCGGCAGGAATACCAGACCCGGTTACAAACCATTCAGTATGTGAAACACAAATATGAATTGGAGAGTGCGCTAAACACAGCGATCAGGGACTTTTCCTGATTCGCCCGGATATGTCACGCGCTGACAGAAAATGTTAGTTGCCGCAAGAAAACAGTAGCCTGAATCCAGACTGGCAGCAACCAGTCGGAATACATGTTGACAAGGGCAAGCAGGGGTTAAATAACCTTCCGGTTTGAACGGTTACCCTGCCGAAGGCATTAAATGCCGGTAATGAGCATGTCAATCGCGTCAATTATCTGGTATCTGTATTTTTCCAATGACTCAACTTCTGATTTGAGTATTGATCCTGGCACTGTCGTCAACTGACTGGTAACCAATATATGGTCTTTCCCTTCAACCGTTATAACGGGGCAAAGTTTTTTAGCAATTTTATTGTCTACTTCAGTCGTGGGGGCTAACGGAATGACGAGTCTGGAGTTTAATTCGCTCAACAGGTTGTTTTGTACGTCTACAAAATAGGGGTAGGTTTTCTTTGATTTTTTATCGTTGTTTCTATAAAGGCTGAATTGGCTCATCAAAATTCCCTGAATGAATCTGAAAATAATCCATTTTCTTCACCCAGCCTGTTTAAAGCGTCTATTGCGTCTTTATTTTCTTCTTTCCACTTTTCGCGCTGGGCATTTCTTACCTGTACAATCAAAGCATGCTCCAATGTAGCAGAAAGGTTTATTTTCAGGCTTCGGGCTTTGGCAAGCAGGTCACTGTTAATGCTAAGGTTGGCCGCTTTTTTAGGGGCTTGCGGGTCAAATCCGGCTTGCATGGGTAATAACCTCCAATATACTGTGAGTGCGCATTTAAAATGCGCATTGGATCATGTTATGCCGAACCAATACATTTAACAAGTGGCCGATACAAATTGGTTACAGCTGGCACCTTTCCGACACTGCTTTACAGGCCGGAATACCTCTCCCTCATCATTATTACCAGAATCCCTTCAAGGGGAAGATGCAACTATCCTGACAGAGGGGGTGCGCCACGGGTTATTGAGAAGTTACTCGAATTCGACTTGACCAATTGAACTATGATGAACTGCAGGTGTTTTGCTTTCTTTATTTATGAAATATTCGGATTAGGCATTCTCATCGCTTGTCGTTATACTGCCCAAATCCCGATAACTCCGGCTTGATGATATATGAACGACTCACTCGCACCTCCAGGGCCAGGAATATGAGCACCCTTATAAAAAACCTGTCACAGCTTGTCCTGATGATTTGCCTTGTATTGCTGGCTTCTTGCGGCCACAAAGGCGATCTTTATATCCCTGAACCGGATACAGGAGCAAATGATATCGAGGTTACAGGCGGTGATAGCAATCAGGATGATAACGGTGAACATGCCCCGGGAAAAAAGCGTGGCCCCCCAACCGATCAATAACCCGCTTGAAATAAATGCGTCTTCAACAATATGTATTCAATAAACAGGAAGTTCGATCCATATGGATTACTTTGACTATCTCGACGGCACCATGATGGCCGAAGCGGTTTCCCTGGAAACCATTGCCGAAGAACATGGCACCCCCTGCTATGTTTATTCCAAAAAAACCCTGGAACGGCACTTTAATGCCTATGACCACGCCTTTGGCGATTACCCTCATTTGATTTGCTATGCCGTCAAGGCGAACTCCAACCTGGGTGTGCTAAGCGTACTGGCCAGTTTGGGTTCAGGGTTTGACATTGTATCCGCGGGCGAATTGGAACGGGTGTTACGGGCAGGCGGCGACCCTGCCAGGATCATGTTTTCCGGTGTGGGCAAGCAGGCTTGTGAAATGCAACGGGCACTGGAAGCGGGTATTCACTGTTTTAATGTTGAATCCGTATCAGAATTGAAACAACTGAGCCGGGTCGCGCAGGAGATGGGAAAGACCGCACCGGTTTCGTTCAGGGTCAATCCTGATGTGGATGCCCGAACACACCCTTATATCTCAACTGGCCTGAAAGAAAACAAGTTTGGTATCGCGGTAGAATCCGCGCCTGAAGCCTATCAGTTGGCCAGATCCCTGCCGAACATAGAAATCGTCGGCATTGATTGCCACATTGGTTCCCAGCTCACTGAAGTGGCACCATTTCTGGATGCGCTTGACCGGGTGCTGGTACTGGTAGACACCCTGACCGAACAGGGTATTGCCATTCGTCATCTCGACCTGGGAGGCGGCCTGGGGGTGCGTTACCAGTCTGAAAACCCGCCAGAACCTCGTGACTATGTGCAACAGGTTAAAGCCCGATTGGGGGACAGAACCCTCACCCTGGTGATGGAACCGGGCCGGTCGATCGCTGCCAATGCCGGCATCCTGTTGACGCGGGTCGAGTACATCAAGCAGACGGATAACAAGCATTTTGCGATAGTGGATGCGGCAATGAATGACCTGATTCGCCCTTCGCTTTATAGCGCCTGGCAGGAAATCACCCCGGTTACGCCGCATGACGGTGATACTCGCACTTATGATATCGTTGGCCCGATCTGTGAAACCGGAGATTTTCTTGGTAAAGACCGTGACCTGGCGATATCTGAAGGAGATTTGCTTGCGATACGCTCTGCCGGCGCCTATGGTTTTACCATGAGTTCCAATTATAACAGCCGCAACAGAGCAGTTGAGCTGATGGTGGATGATGCGCGTACAGTGGTAGTGCGAAAACGCGAAACCATAGAAGATCAGATTGCACTTGAGACTGTTTTCAGGTAAGACTGATTTCAGGTAATACGGTGTTTGTTCACGAATTGAAAACGGCACAGATTGAGGCGCGCCTGCCGGTTAGGGCTGGATATAGATGCTGATCAGATTTACTAAAATGCACGGGCTTGGTAATGACTTTATGGTGGTAGATGCTATCAGCCAGCATGTGTATATACGCCCCGAACAAATCAGGAGGATGGCTGACAGACATTTTGGCGTGGGCTTTGATCAGCTGCTGATTGTTGAGCCTCCAGGTCGGCCTGATGCGGACTTCCGCTACAAAATATACAATGCCGATGGCAGTGAAGTAGAGAATTGTGGCAACGGTGCCCGCTGCTTTGCCCGGTTTGTTACCGATAACAAGCTGACAATCAAAAAACGGGTAAGAGTGGAAACGGCCAATGGACTTCTGGAACTGAAACTGACAGACAAGGGCAAGGTCATTGTCGATATGGGTGAGCCGGTTCTTGTACCTGAACAAATACCCTTCCGGCCAACGGAGCCGTTACCGAAAGATCAGCAGTTTCAGCCGGCATACCCCTTGACCCTTGCCACACCTGCTGGTGGTGACCAACTTGATATTGGTGTCGTTTCCATGGGCAATCCACACGGAGTGCTGGTGGTTGACAGTATAAGAAACGCACCGGTATCGACCCTGGGGCCAATACTGGAGGCGCATGACTGCTTCCCGAACAAGGCGAATATCGGCTTTATGGAAATCGTACACCGAAGATTTGTTCGCCTGAGGGTGTTCGAAAGAGGGGTCGGGGAAACCCTGGCTTGCGGCACCGGAGCCTGCGCAGCCGTTGTGTCCGGGCAGCTGAGAGGCTTGCTGGACAATCGTGTTGAAGTAAAACTGCCTGGCGGGAATCTAACAATCCAATGGCACGGCAAGGGTCATTCGGTATTAATGGAAGGCCCCGCCACGCGTGTGTTTGAAGGCCAGATCAGGCTATGAGAGAAAAACAATGAAAATTCGAGGCAGTGAGGAATGACCCGGGAAACAGAACAACAAAAAACCAAAGGCCCGCAATCCGGTGTTACGGAAGGTGGCAGCCCCGGAGGCCCTGACGGGGGAATCAGTCAGGAAGCGGTGAACCCTGAGGGTGGTGCCGATGTCGCAAATGATATCGTAAATAGAGTTCCGAGCGAGTCGGAAGTGGTCGAGTATCTGAGGAGCCACCCCGAATTTTTTGTGGATCACGATTATCTGCTGAAAGAAATACGGGTTCCACATTTAACCGGGTCGGCGATTTCTCTGGTTGAGAGGCAGGTGCATGTTTTCAGAGAACAGAGGGATCAGCTGCGCCAGGAAATGGCGGAATTAATCTCGATTGCCCGGGAAAATGATCGCTTCTTTGAAAGGAGCAAGCGGCTATTGCTTAACCTGCTTGAATCGAAAAGCCTTGAAGAAGTATCTATTATTCTTGACGACAGCATCCGCAATGACTTCAAGCTTGACCAGGTGAGTTTGCTGCTTTTTGGTAGTGAGAAAGATTACCCTGCCTCCAATCTGCAACTGATCGAACTGGATAAAATACATGAAGTACTGGGTCATGTGCTGGAAAGCTCCAGAGCCATTTGTGGCCGTCTGCAACCTGCCCACTATGAGATTCTTTTTCCGCAGGCGCAAAGCAAGGTCGGGTCAGCGGCGGTAATTCCATTGCGGCATGGGGAACTGTTAGGCACTTTCAGTATTGGCAGCAAGGATCAGAACTATTTCGACAAGGGCATGGGGTCACTGTTTTTATCCTACATCAGTGACACGCTCAGTCGCATTTTGCCTCCTTTGCTTGCCCAGGAGCGAGTAAACCCTGTGGCAGATGTGGTCAGTGTGAGCAGTTGACAAAAATGATCAGACCATAGTGACGCAAGACACCCGATTTGGACGCTGTTGAGTCAGGCGCATCCAGGAATCCCCAGGCATGACAAAAGATACCCCCCCGCAGTCGGAAGCCGCAAGGTGGAAAGATAAATATTTCACCCTGATGGAAGAGTCCGACAATAAAATATCCTCATTGACAGAGCAGACGACCTTGCTACAACGCATGCTGGTGCGGGTCAGTATGGCTGCACAAGGCCAGAATGAAGAACTGGACAAAGAGCTTTCCGGGCTTCGTGACCTGCTCCGCCAAACCGACCCTTCAGCCCGCTCTCTGGCTGCGCGAACGGAAAAAGTCGAACAGGTGGTAATCCGTATGGATGATCACCGGGCAAACTCATCCGGGCTGATGCTGGAATCACTGGAAAAACTCATTTCCCAACTCGCCGGCCTGAATATTTCCAAAGCGAACAAAAAACAGCTGAAACGGTTTTCCCGCCAAATGAAAACCCGCCTGAACCGATGGCAGGAGTGCCCGGCCCTGCTCTCGGAATATGCCAGCCTGCAGGAAATGGCATTAAAAGAAACGATGACAAAGGGTGAACCGGAGCAGCAGGGATTCTTCCAAAAACTGTTCAGTGGCCGAAATGAGACACCAGACGACGACAAAGGTGAGCCGGAAGAATTGGCCAGACCCGATGAAGGGAAACAGGAACCAACTGATGACATTGCGTTACCTGATACTGCCGATCCGGCAAAAGAAGAGGTTTATTCTGACCGGGAGACAGACCTTGCAATAGAAGGTACCGTGCTTGCGGCGGATGAGGAAGGCCTGGAACCGGAGTTTTCCTCCGTTTCCGGACATATCGGATCCTCTCTCAAGAATTTGCTGGAGCAACTGATTATTCCGGAAAGCTCGATTGATGAGGCCAGGCGTTTGCGGGCCAACATCGAGTCGGGCCTCAACTGGCATGACCTGGGCACAACACTGGATGACCTGGCCAGCCTGGTTATTTCTGCTGTCAGCAAAGGCCAGCGTGATTTTGAAAACTTTCTCAAGCACATGGATGGCCGACTCGCCCGGTTCAAGGACTTTCTGGGTGAAAGCCGCACACAACACCTGAAGTGGCAAGGCAGCAGCTCCCGCCTCGATAAGGTGTTGAAAGGGTATGTCGGATCTATCGCCACTGCGATGGAAGAGTCAACCGATATCGATGAACTCAAAGCCAATGTGTCACAAAAACTGGACTCCATATTGGAGAATCTCTCGGAATATATGCAAAAGGAAGAGGAACGAGAGCTTTCTTTGCAAGAGCAAATTGATACCATGCAACAGCGCTTCAAGAGCATGGAGCAAGAAACCGGGAAAATGCGCGAGCGCCTGAAAAAAGAACACGACAGAGCCTTGACTGACGCTCTCACGAATCTGCCCAATCGTGAAGCCTATGAGGAACGCATGGCACTTGAGTATGATCGTTGGTTACGGTACCGGCACCCCATGGTTCTGATCGTGGCTGATATTGATCATTTCAAGACAATTAACGATAGCTATGGGCACCTGACCGGTGACAGGGTGCTTCAGATCATGGCCAGGGAATTGCGTCGTCGCATTCGCAAGACGGATTTTATGGCGCGCTATGGCGGCGAGGAGTTTGTTATCCTGATGCCTGAAACCAAAGTGGATATAGCCAAAATGGTGATGGATAAGGCACGACAAATGGTTGAGAATCTGCCATTCCATTTTCGCAATGAACGCGTTCAGATTACCATGTCTTTCGGGGTGGCCCGGCTTGAAGAGGGCTACACCAGAGAACAACAGTTTGAGCGGGCAGACAAAGCGCTCTATGAAGCAAAACAGTCTGGCCGTAATTGCGTTGTCGTGGCGCCTTAGGTCCTCAGGTAAAGAAAACTCCGGGAAAACAGTCAGCTATTTCGTGACCATTCACTCTTTCTTTTCCTGATATAAAAATAGAAAAACCGGAGTGTTACCTGTGTTTTTTCTGATTATTTTTATCATCATCAGTATTCCAGAAACGTGCACCGATAATAACAACAAGCAAAACAGTAACAACCAGCCACAATGGCCAATTAAAATCTTCCATCTCCCTACCCCCTCATTTTTTCAACCATATCAGTCAACCGGAAGAAGCCAGTACCTCTCGCAGAAAAAGAGACAGCAATTGTTCAATTCTTGGTACGGAATCCAGCAGGCGATGGCTGTCATTGACGAACACGGATTCAAGGTTGTGCTGTCGGCAATAGTAGATAGCGCTCTCAACCGGCACGATTTCGTCAGACCAGCCGTGGATAACCAGGGTTTTGCGGGCGACGGGGGTCGGGTTCGACTCCGGGTAGCCTGGCATACAAACCGCTGGCGCAAGCAAAAACAGGCCATCCGGTTTGACAGTCTGGCTGGCTGCAATGCTCACATACGACCCCATACTGGACCCGACAAGAATCAGTTTTCCATGTGTGTGAGTTTGCCGAATGGAGTCGATGAGTTTATCCACACGGTCTGCAGGGCTTTCCATTCCCTGGTAGTCGATACTGAGCACCCTGCAACCGGCACCTTCCGCCACCCTTGCCATCGCCTGAATTTTTCCTCCCCAGGGCCCACTTTCTTTACCGTGGGAGAAAAAAACGGTATTGGTGCTGTCAGGTTCGGTCATTATTACTTGCCTCGCTGTATTGTCGGTGCTGTCGTTATTACTGCTGTCTATGCTGTTGCTGGCCATTCATTCAGCAGTTACAGGTTCAACGTCAGGCCAGCGGTTTTCTTGCCCTGGTGATCTTTGCCTGTGCATGAACACCGGTATAGACCAGCTCACCATCCGTTTGCTGTGGCAACTCCGCAGCATTGGCTTCATCGGTATCTATGTGCATCTCCAGTCGATATTTGGGGCTGACCCGAATCAGCACATCGCCAAAGGTCAAATCTCTTGGCCCGCCGGTAATCGCCACTTCCACTTCGTCCCTGTTTTCGACGCCAAATGCGTCCGCATCGTCAGGGTGCATGTGAATATGGCGTCTGGCGCAAATCAGGCCTTCAGGTAACTCAACAGTGCCTTTCGGGCCTTCAATCTTGATGGGAGCCGAATTTTCAGTACGACCGGAATCTCTGACCGGAGCGTCAATACCAAGAAAAAACTCATCGGTTCTGGATATTTCTATCTGGTTTTTACTGCGCAATGGCCCGAGCAGGCGCACTCCGTCAATGCGATTCCCTGGCCCCAGCAGGTTGACTTTTTCATGGCAGGCATATTGCCCGGGTTGCGACAGGTCTTTATAAGGAGTCGGTTCCGCTTCCTTGCCAAACAGGATTTGGAATGTTTCCTCATTCAGGTGCAGGTGACGACCACTCACAGCAATGGGTATCGCCTTGCTGACCGGAGGTGCCTTGTTTGCCTCTACAATTTCAGTTGCGCTTCGGGCAATCATTAATTCTTCGTTGGTCTTGATCACCATTGCCTTGACTCTGGAGATGGGCTTGCAGATCAGCCCAACGGGATTGGCCCGGGTAAGGGAACAATCCAGGTTGGCATTTTCGTCCAGTTTCAGACCAAGAAAATCAAAACGTTGCAAAATCCGCTGCCGCATGGTGGCGCTGTTTTCCCCGATACCTCCGGTAAGAATAATCGCATCCACCCCCCCCATTGCGGCGGCATAGGCGCCAATATATTTGCGCACCCGATGGACAAATATGGCTATGGCCAGGCGTGCCTGCTCGTTGCCTTCAGAGGCTTCTTTTTCAATTTCCCGCAAATCATTGCTCAACCCGGACAGTCCTTTCAGACCACTGTTTTTATTGAGCAGTGTATCCACCTCGGCGGCAGAGAACTCTCCGGAATGAATTAAACTGACAATGACGCCAGGGTCGATATCGCCGGAGCGCGTGCCCATAACCAGGCCTTCCAGCGGTGTCATGCCCATACTGGTATCGACCGAGTGGCCAAACTCCACCGCGCAGGCACTGGCACCATTACCCAGGTGTACGGAAACCAGCCTCAATTCGGAAACCGGTCGTTCCAGATAGCGGGCTGCCTGGCCGGCAACAAAAGCGTGTGAGGTGCCATGAAAGCCATAACGCCTGATTCCCCGCTCATCGGCCAGGTTTTTGTCAATGGCGTAGCGCCAGGCATGTTCCGGCATGCGCGAATGAAACGCTGTATCGAAAACCGCGATATGAGGGAGTGTCGGGAAGGCTTCCCGTGCATTCTCGATACCCGCCAGATTGGCCGGATTGTGCAGCGGCGCAAAGCTGATGCAGTCTTTAATCTTGTCGATGACTTGATCGTCAATCTGCACCGCATCGGTGAAGGTGGAACCTCCATGAACCACCCGGTGGCCAACGGCCTGAATATCATAGCGGGTAGCCACGGCCAGAATCTCTGACAGTGCGCCCTGATAGGTTTTTTCTGCCCCGATATTCTCGACCAGCCCGTTTTCCAGTACATCTTCCGACACTGAGTCGATAATCTGATACTTGATGCTGGAGGAGCCGCAATTTATCACCAAAACTAACATGCTATCACTACCTTAAAAAATAATCGGTTTCGAGTTGTGGGTGCCTGATATGCCTGAGCAAATCCGATCATCAAGGCAGGCTACCAATGATGACCGCAGTTTCACTATAAACCATTTTTCTCCATAAGGCATTTTTGCCTGGAAACCATTTGCGAATTGGCGCACATTCCGTATAATGCCTAACGCTGACGCTGTGTTGGTCAGTCACGTTTCAGTGAATGTTTATCAGTATCATTATTAAGTGTCCTTATCCGCCCGTAGCTCAGCTGGATAGAGTAGGTGGCTTCGAACCACTTGGTCGGGAGTTCGAATCTCTCCGGGCGGGCCACTTTTTCTTTCCTGCTTTTCTCCGCTCATCATAACACAGACATATCATTCACAAATCCAGGCAGGCAAATATGCCCTTGTTCCCGAAAACCGGTTTTTTATTGGCGATCCGAGCAGATTTATGTAATTTTTTGTAACTGATTCATGTAGCTTTTTGTAACAGTTTGTTGTAGCTTGTAAGCACTCCACCCGATGAAGAGGAAACCTTGCTATGAAAGCGAAACAAAAAGTCACATCATTTGTCACTGCCGCTGCTTTTTGCCTGTTGGGAACGTCAGCGCTTGCCCACCAGCTGTGGGTTATTGGCAAAAATGACGGTGTTTTAAAGGCGGACACCCTGTATGGACACAATTTCCCGGTTCTTGAAGAAATTGATGAATCACGACTTGTCCTTTTTGAACCCGTCCAGGTTTATGGTGAAAACTATCACGAAGTTTTGACCCAGAAGGGGCCCAACTATCATTTTGAAACCCGAAAAGCCCTGCCCAACGGCACCTATATCCTGGAAAACTACTACAAGCCAACTGCCTGGAGTGAAAAGGCCGACGGCAAGTGGGAAATGGGAAAAACAAGGAAAGATATTGACGGCGAAGTCAAATCCTGCGGTATTTACGACATGCATGGCAAGGCCATTGTTACTATCGGAGATGATGACGGCACATTTGCGATGAAACCTTTGGGCAAACACCTCGAAATCACACCCATGGTCAAGGCCGGCGATATCCTTGTCGATAACCTGGTCAAGTTCAAAATTACCAGAGATGGCAAACCGGTAAAACTGGCCGAAATCACCGGTTTTTATGAGGGTTATTCCGATAACGCCGGGATGAGTGCTCCTTTTTACGCAAAGAGTGATCTTAAAGGCGAATTTCAGTTTCGTCCGCTGCGTGCAGGGTCATGGTATCTCTACTCTATCGTGGAAACCGAAGGAACGGCTGATTGCGAAGTGCGGCAGGAAGAAGCAAGCCTTATCTTTGATGTAAAAGACAAGTAATGTCGGTTTGTTGCCACAGCATTGGGTCCGACGCAATGCTTGTGGCAACGGTACGGTGGATAACTGTACTTGAAACTGCCTTGAACCCTGACGGGTTCGTAACCACCTCAACCGGAAAATTTCTATTTCTGCCAGGCCCGGTAAACAGGCCGGTCTGTGCAAGAAAACAGAAAGTTGCCTTTTTTCTTGTGTCCAACAGACATTACTGTACAATGGCGCCGCTACTGAAGATAAACACGGGACGTTCCAGGAAGACCGTCTCAACCAATATACAAGGGAATTGTTATGAAGAATTCACTATTGACAGCAGTTGCTTTATCTGCGCTCTCTGCAACCGCAACTGCAGACTACCAGTTCGACGTAACCGGCAGCTACCAAAACGATGCTTCCGAGGTCAATAACACCGATATAGATTTCGGCGGCCTCAGTCTGGAAGCCAATTATTATCTCAGGCCAGTCAGCACGGCAGCCGGAATCCTGGCAGAATCAGCATTTCTTGACAAGGCATCATATGTTGGCGTTCGTTATCACCAGCGTGAACTGGAAGTCGACGGAGGAATATTCTCCAGCCATAAGGTAAGTGCCGACAACTTCGGTTTCCATGGCCGTTTTGTTGCGGAAGGACAGAACGACATTATCGTTGAAGCTGATCTGGCATTTGGAGATAGTGATGATATTGGTGTTGCAGGCGGGTTCTATCTGAATAATCAAACCGAAATCCTGTTCGGCATCCTGGATTCAGACATTGCCGATACCACTATCTATGTGGATGGCAAGACCCTGATCGATTCCTATGGCAATAACGCGATTATCGCAGAGGGTCGAATTCAGATCAATGATGGTGACCTGGGTGTGCAGGCTGAAGGGGATCTTTACCTCAACGGCTATACCAGTGTTGGTGCCAGGGTAGGCCTGTATCTGGAAGACGACACTCGCCTGGCAATGATTGGCAAGGCTGACTATTTCGTAACAGATCAACTGGCTGTTGGTGGAGAGCTTGGCTTGTACAGCGTTTTTGATGCCGGCATTGGCTTCAAGCTGTTTGTAACCGGCCGTTTCTAGGTCATACTTCAGCAGCCTTTACCTGTAGAGGCTGCGCACCTGCCTCACCCCTGCCCGAAAACCTTCTTTTCACAGCTGATTCAGCAGATTCAGTTCGTCCGGATGCGGCTGCATGTAATGTGATTGTGAAATGTAGCTATGAGGCGATCGCCGAAAATGATGCCGCAACAGGGTCAGGGGAGCAATTAAAGGCAGATAGCCCTTCCGATATTGCTGAATACTATCCGTCAGCTCCTGTTTGTCTTCGGCACTGAGGGTGTTTTTCAGGTATCCCTGTAAATGTTGCAGCGTATTGGTATGCCCTTTCCTGGTTGCCACAATTTTTAACACTCTGGTCATTTTCCTGATATAGGTCTCAGCCACCCGCTGCACATCGGTTTTGCCCGCTTTCGCGACTATGCCGCCCAGTTCTTTGGTTAGCAGTGCGTTGTGGCTCATCAAAAGGTACTTATGGCTGGCGTGGAACTGTTGCAGTTTTGCGAGGCTCAAACCACTGGCACACAAGGCCCTCCAACGGGCATAGACATAAACCTGTTGTACGAAATTTTCCCGAATGCGAACATCGTCCAGACGGCCTTCTTCCTCAACCGGTAAACAGGGGAAGTTTTTCATCATTGTCTTTGCATAGATACCTGTTCCCGTCCGGGCGGGCACTCCCCCGGAATACACTTTCACCCGTTCCATGCCGCAACTCGGGGAGTCTTTTTTGAGAATATAGCCGCTTAATGTCCGGTGCCAATCCGCTTGCCGGTCAGCTGAAGCCTCAAGCTGTCGGGTAAAATCCCTATCGGCGTTCCGGGTACCGACACATTTTACCCCGGCTTCCTGCAGGACAAGATGAATGGGTTCCCGTGGCGTGCCCAGGCCAATATCTACTTCCGGGCAGAAGGATTCCAATTGAAAATACCGGGAAAGCACATCATGGACAAACCGGTTTTTCTTGTGGCCTGCATCGAAACGCACCGGCTCACCCATCAGACAACTGCTGACCCCAACGATGATATTTGTGGATTGATGACTATCCATCCGCACTCCGCCCTGCATCCTGATTTTTTGGTCAAAACAGCCTTTGGTCAGCACTCTTTCCATTGATTTGCATCAACGTAAACCCAGGCCTTTTCGCCAGACCTGAAATTTGCCTTGATGCGCACATACTCCTCAACTTCATAGTCATCGGCTTGCATCAGTTCTTCGTGAGTGACTTCAAATATTACACCTTCAACTTCATCAGACGGGTTACCCGTTGCCTTCAGAACCGGGTGCAGATTGGTACCACTTTTTTGTATTACCGCCTTGTCCTGTATGGTAACTTCTGATAGCAGGTAGCCTGACAGGGTATCTTTCGTGCCATTAAGAACCCTGCCGAATGTTTCTTTTTGGACGTTTTCCATCTGCAGCGTCCCATACGAAAACAACTTTTCCAACTCCACCGCCTTTATTTAATATTTCATTATTTTATGTTTAACTGAAACGCATTACCAACGAGGCCGTAAGGATAGCAATAAACCGGAGTTATTTCTGCAAATTGCCGATCCATACCGGGTAAAAATGGGAAAATGGAAAAATGGGAAAAAAGATACTCGTCATTCTTGGACATCCGGATACCACCAGCTTCTGCGCCTCACTGGCCAAAGAGTACACTGATGGAGCGAGGTCTGCTGGCGCAGATGTTCGTGAGCTCAGGCTCGGAGAGCTGAAATTTGACCCGGTGCTTTGGCAAGGGTACGAAAAAATACAAGCACTTGAGCCCGACCTGATCAAAGCGCAGGAACTCATCCTGTGGTCAAATCATATCGTTTTCGTTTACCCCACCTGGTGGGGAGCCATGCCGGCATTAATGAAGGGCTTTTTTGATAGAACCTTCCTGCCGGGCTTTGCATTCCGATTCCGGGACAATTCTCCGTTTTGGGATAAACTGCTGCAAGGTCGCACGGCGCACCTTTTGGTCACGATGGACACACCGCCCTGGTATTACCGCTGGGTATTCCAGAGACCGGGACATAACGAAATGAAAAAAACCATTCTCGGCTTCTGTGGTGTAAAAGTTGTGAAAATATCGGAGTTCGCCCCGATCAAAGGATCCAGCCAGGAGCAACGAGAAAAGTGGATAAGTAATGCAAGAAGTCTCGGTTTGAATGCCGGATAAAATCCCCGGGGCCAATCAGCTCATGCAGCTCATGCAGCTCATGCAACCCATACAACTCAATAAACTCATACGAACCATACAACCCATACAACCGCGACAATGCACCGCGTTGCGAAGATTGCCCTTGTCATAAACGCCAAATTGAAGCAAGATTCACGATGCAAAAAAGCAGAAATTTGCAGTGCCCGTATATTTTTTATCAAAAAAGCCGGATCCGCCTGACACGCATGAGGATACAATATGCAACCCCTTCCCATTCCACCGCTTGACCAAACACTGGAACGCTTTATCGCCGGTGTTGCTCCGCTGTTAACAAAGGATGAAATCAATCAGACCAAAGCGGCAGCCACCCGCTTTCAAAGTCATTGTGGAGAGTTGCTGCAGCAGCGGTTGCTCCAGTTTGCGCAACAACAGGATGAAAAAGACATAAGCTGGTTGACCGAAATCAAACTGGCGGCTTATTTGCAGGATGTCCGCCCATTGGCTTTATGCAACAATCCGGGCATGCAACTCGATTACCCCTCAAACGACCAGGGTCTGCAACGTGCGGCCTCGTTCATTCATCGAGTCGTGCGCGTTCATATTCGTTACCTGAATGGCGAGATTGAACAGCCCGTTGATGCGCGGGGCCAGCCCATTTCCATGTACAACTGGAGAGTGCTCTCGGGCGCCCTGCGCGAGCCTCTGGCAGAAGGCGATCGTTACTACTATGCACAATCGCAAACTGCAAACCGTACCATCAGTTTGATGTGGCAAGGCCACCATATAGCCTTGCAAGTGACCAACGAGGAAGGCGAAGTCTTTTCAGTGAAAACGCTGATGGATGCACTGCAAACCATTGTTGATGGTGAATACGAGCAGCCGGATTTTGATTTTATGGCCCTGAGTGCCCTGGGCAGTCAAAAAACAGGAGCCTACCTGGAAGAACTTTGTAACGACCCGCACAACCAGAATGTTTATCAGGCATTGCGTGACAGCCTGTTTTGTCTGTCTCTGTACCATTCCGGCAAAAATGAACTGGAACAACTGCATGAACAAACCTTTATGCCAGGTTTCGCCTGGCAATACAAACCCTTCAGCTATCAGATTGACCTGGATTCCGACTTTGTCTGTCTGCATTTTGAGCACAGTGAAATAGATGGCGGTGCATTAAAAATCATTTACACGACTGCCTTTGAAATCGGGCTGGATGATCAGGTCACAGGACAGCCAGGCATAACACCTCTGGATTGGGTGTGTGAAGAGGCCGTTTCAGCAAGTATCCGCCAAGACATCGACGCCATTGCCAGCCAGGCCAGACACATCCAGTCAACCATCTGTCATATTGATCACAGTGCCATCACGACCAAAATCAGCCATGATGCGATATTGCAATTTGCATTGATTTACGCCCAGCTCAAGGTGTTTGATCAGGTTCGCCTGACCTACGAGGCCGTTGACACAAGCCATTACAAGGCCGGTCGCACGGAAGCCATGAGGCCAAACAGCCGTGAAGCAATTGAACTGTGTCAGTCATTGTTAACTGACAACGCCACGAAAGAACAACTGGACGCGGCCCTCAACATGCATAGAAAGCGAGTCATAGCGTGTAAAACAGGGCAAGCTTATGATCGTCATCTGACTGGATTGCAAATGATGATCCGGGACAATGACGACAAGGATTGCATTCACGCCTTTTTTAACAGTCCCGGCTATCAGGCACTCACCGGCGGCGACTTCCTGTCGACAACCTCTATGGGGAATCGGTCACCCATCATTCGTGTTATTTTTGTACCGACGACGCCAGGCGGGTTTGGCGTATATTACAGTGACGACAACAAGGAGTATGAATTCCTGTTAACTGGCGACCAACAGGGCAGCCCTTACCTCGATCAACTGCGTGACGGGTGTATTGAGGGCGCAAACAAACTGATTGAACTGGTTGCCAGCCAGGCAGAATAACTGCGTAAGAGTACCAGGTTGCCGGATTTTTTGCGTGCGGACAGTGCCACTGGCCTGTCTGTGTCGTTTTTTATTGATCCGGCATATCTGCTCACGCCACCATGGCGTAAACCGCCCCTGATCACCAATTGTTTTTTTGCCACTTTGGGCAAATAAGGAGGAAGACACACCGTGTCGATAAACCACACTGCATCGCCCTGGATAACCTGTTATGTCCCGCGCCCCTATGCTGCTGTACGCCTGATTTGCATTCCTCACGGTGGTGGCGGGCCGCAGAGTTACAAGACCTGGGCAGAGCAGTTGCCGGAGCATATCGAGGTGTTGGCGCTGGGTTTTCCCGGACGCGGCAGCCGCTACGCCGAAGCGGCCATTCATTCAATGCCACCATTGGCCGATGGCATTACCGAGGCCCTCAAACCCTTCCTTGACAAACCTTATGCACTGTTTGGCCACAGTGTGGGCGCGCTGGTGGCCTATGAGGCAGCTTGCCGTATTCGGGCAACCGGTTTGATGCAGCCCATGCGATTAATCGTCTCAGCCCATGAAACACCCGAAAATTCCTATACCGACCAGCCGATGTACACCTTGTCGGATAGCGAATTGCTCGACAAAATCGGTGCCTTGGGACTGGTGCCTGAGGATGCGATGCAAAACACCGAGTTGGTGCAATTCATCCTGCCGGCATTGAGAGCGGACTTTGAATTATCCGAAACCTATACTTACCGGCCCTCTGAGGCCCTGGCGCTGCCGGTGACGGCAATGCTTGGTGTTGATGATCCGCTACTGAATAAAAACGCGATGCAGCAATGGGAAAAGTACACCACCGCTGCCTTTACCCTGCGTTGTTACCAGGGCGATCATTTCTATACAGTATCGGCAGAGCAGCAGGTACTGGATGATATTGCTGCCGAATTGACAGAGGATTTACAGCAACAACCGGCATCAATTCTTGAAGGTGAGGTGGTTGATTATCCACAACAATGCCTGCATGAATTATTTCGCGAGCAAGCCAGACAATACCCGCAACGCACCGCAGTCGTCGATATTCACCAATCGTTGACCTTTGCCGTGCTGGATGAACAAACCGATTTGCTGGCGCGTGAGTTGCAGCGCCGGGGCGTGGTCGTTGACAGTATCGTCAGCATTTTTATGGAAAGCTCGGTGGAGTACGTTGTCGCCTGTCTGGCGATTCTCAAGGCAGGTGGTGCCTATATGCCACTGGAAGTGGCCTACCCGCAAGCCATGCTGCAAAAAGTGCTGCAAAAAACCACCCCTGTCAGCGTCTTGACCACAAAGGCATATCGAGACGCGTTACCTGATGAGTGGCAGTCTGAAAGCCGAACCTTGTTACTGGATAACGGCTGGGTAGCATCGTTATCGGCCAGAGACTTGCCGGAACTGGATGTCGGCAGAACCTTGCCTCAGCCAGACAGTCTGGCCTATTGCGTGATGACCTCGGGCACCACGGGCGAGCCCAAAGGCATTATTTGCCCACACCGTGGTGCCGTTAATTCCTATTACTGGCGCTATCGCAACTACCCGTATCAGCCGGATGAACGGGAAGCAGCCAATGTCTTTTTCGTCTGGGAAGTCATTCGCCCGTTATTGCAGGGCATGCCCGCCTATGTGATTCCCGATGATGTGATTTACGATCCGTGGCAACTGGTAGATTTCCTTGAAGAGCATGCCATTACCCGCGTTTTGTTCACCCCGTCGCTACTGGAGCAGATACTTCATGCTACCGATACGTCTTTACGCCGGCGATTATCCAGACTCAGGATTGTCTGGCTCAATGGCGAAGTTGTGCCAACGACGCTGTGCCAACGCTTTTTCGAGCGCTTGCCGGATACCAGACTGCTGAATGACTACAGTATTTCTGAAACCCATGACGTATGTACGCACGACCTGGCGCAATTGAATACCGAGTATTCGCCGCGCTTTGCCTCAGCTGGATATCCCATGTCCAACGTGCGGATTTATTTGCTCGATGAAAACCTCAAACCTGTGCCGCGCGGAATGACCGCAGAAATTTATATCGGTGGCGATTCACTGGCACGCGGTTATCTGAAAGAGCCTGAAAAAACCGCTGAACGTTTTATTATCGACCCTTTGCGCAATGACGGTGCCTTGCTGTTCCGCACCGGAGATCAGGGGCGTGTTTTGCCCAACGGTGAGCTGGAAGTGACCGGTCGCATCGAGTTTATGATTAAACTGCGCGGTTACAGCATTGTACCCGGTGCGATTGAGGCGGCCATCAATGAGTATCCGGCGGTTGACGCTTCAGTGGTTGTAACCAGGGATGATGAGCAGACGGGGCAGCCCGAAGCTCTGGTGGCCTATGTTGTTGGTGACAACAGTTTGCCTGATGAAGAACTGCAGTCTTTATTGCGACAACACCTCAAGGAGGTGCTGCCGCATTACGCGGTACCCGCTTACCTGACAATACTGGAAACATTGCCACTGAATCAGGCTACCGGCAAGCTGGATCGCAAACAACTGCCGAAACCCGAAACAGCGACTTTGCCAACGGCCAGGGCATCGTCTGTTACGACCGGAAAAACCGAACAGGTGATTATGGCTGCCTGGGAAACTGCCCTGGGGATTCGCCCCACAGCGATCAGCGACAACTTTTTTGATCTGGGCGGGCATTCGCTATTGGCAATACAGGTTTGTCGTGCCCTGTCGCAGCAGCTGGGAATGACGGTATCCGTTATCGATATTTTCGAAAACCCCACTGTACAAACCCTGGCGGCATTCATTGATACACATGACGATAGCAATATGGTCGACAGTGGTGATGAACAGGCCTCGACGCAAAGTGGCTATCCCGGCCAGACCGAAAATGATGATATCGCCATTATCGGTCTGGCAGGCCGTTTTCCCGGCGCGGATAACATTGATGATTTTTGGTCGAATATTCGCTCGGGCGTCTGCTCGATCAGAGAACTCGGCACTGAGGAGCTGGATAAAAACGGCGTGCCCAAAGACGTTTACAGCGATGAGAACTACCGCCGTGTCGGGGCCATTCTGGACAATGTCGACTTGTTTGACCCGCAGTTCTGGCAACTTAGCCAGAAAGAAGCCAATTTGATGGATCCCCAGCAGCGCCTGTTTCTGGAAAGTTGCTGGCACGCACTGGAACATGCCGGTTATGCTCCCGATCAGCAGGGAGCGCGTACGGGTGTGTTCGGTGGCTGTTATTCACCGCTGTACTTACTGCACAACCTGGCCGGTGGTGGCTTTATGGATCCCACTGATCCCATGGGTTATC
Organism: Pseudomonadota bacterium; assembly: GCA_002747395.1. Lineage (GTDB taxonomy): Bacteria > Pseudomonadota > Gammaproteobacteria > Pseudomonadales > Oleiphilaceae > LZORAL124-50-18. Next base: position 67,128 of record PDPE01000026.1, on the reverse strand, counting down.
ACCTGACCGAAACCGGCAACGATAAAGACTACATCACTACCCGCGTGTCTTACCTGCTGAACTTGCAAGGTCCGAGCGTGGCGATACAAAGTTCCTGTTCCACCGCTCTGTCAGTGGTTGCCAGTGCCTGCCAGTCGCTACAGGCACACCAGTGTGATACGGCCCTGGCAGGGGCATCCAGCATTACCTTTCCACAGGCCGGCTATCAATACGTCGAGGGGCATATCAACTCCAGAGACGGCAAGATACGAACCTTTGATGCCAAAGCCAGCGGTACGATTCTCGGTGATGGCGTGGGTGTGGTCGTGTTAAAACGCCTGCGTGATGCCGTCGCTGCCAAAGACACCATCTATGCGGTTATCAAAGGCTATGCCACCAATAACGATGGCAACCGCAAAGCCGGTTATTCCGCTCCCGGTGTCAGGGGGCAAAAAGCGGTCGTGAATCAGGCATTGACCATGGCCGGGGTATCTGCCGACAGCATTTCCCTTGTCGAAGCCCACGGTACGGGAACATTGGTGGGCGACCCCATTGAAACGACGGCACTGACAGAAGTCTTTCGCCAGTATTCACAGCGAAAAAACTACTGTGCCCTCGGCTCGGTCAAGCCCAATATTGGCCACAGTAATATTGCTGCGGGCATGGCCAGCCTGATGAAAGTGGCCCTGAGCTTGCATCATCGTGAAATTCCGCCAACGATTCACTACGATACGCCCAACCCGGTGATGGATATTGAATCCAGCCCGTTCTTTATCAATACCGAAACGATCCCCTGGGAAACACCGTTGGATATACCAAGGCGAGCCGGCGTGTCCTGTCTGGGTATTGGTGGTACCAATAACCATTTTATCTTGCAGCAGGCGCCTGTGACCGATTTTGCAGCCGGTTCTGCAACGGCGATTGAACCAGCGGAACAACGGGGTCACCATTTACTGTTACTCAGTGGCAAAACACCCGAAGCGGTGCAGCGCAACCAGGCGGCATTGGCAAACTATCTGCAAAAGCATTCGGAAGCGGATCTGCGAGATGTCGAGTTTACCCTGCAAACCGGGCGTTGCCATTTTGATTATCGCACGGCAGTGGCCTGTACGGGTCCGGATTCGGCAATTGCCAATTTGAAAGCACCGGCCAAAGTGCAATCCGTTCAGGTGGCAACAGAAAAACAGGCAGCCTCTACTGCCAAAACGGTGTTTTTATTCCCCGGACAGGGCTCGCAGTATCAGCAAATGGGTTTTGAGCTGTATCAGACCGAGCCGGTGTTCAGGCGCTATTTTGATGAATGTTGTGATTTATTGCAGCCTGAACTGGGCGTTGATTTACGCGATTTGCTGTTTGCTCCGATTGGCAGTCCGGAAGCGGATGAAACCTTTAGATACGCTTATCATACCCAGCCGGCCATTGTCGCTCATCAGATTGCCATGGCACGTACGCTGATGGATTGGGGTATTCGTCCCGATGCACTGGTTGGCCACAGTATTGGTGAATACACAGCGGCCTGTGTCGCCGGAATTTTCAGTTTGCCAGATACGCTCAAATTAATCGCCGCCCGCGGGCGGGCGATGGAACAGGCCGGGCCGGGCCGCATGCTGTCGGCAACCCTGAGTGAAAATGATGCGCGTCGCCGGTTGCAAGACCATCCAGGCGTTTCTCTCGGCGTAATCAACGCACCAGAACGGGTCGTCTTCTCCGGGCCGGTCGATGCCATGGCCGCCTTGCAATCCGATTTGAAGGCGCAGGGTATTGCGGCTCAGCCGGTGAATGTGCGTCAGGCCTTCCACTCGACCATGATGGACGAGCCTTCACAGGCATTGGTTGATGCCGTCAGGCCGCTGAAGCGACATGCGCCAAAAATTGCACTGATGTCCAATGTCACAGGAACCTGGATGACCGAAGCACAAGTGTTTGATGACCGCTACTGGGCGCAACACATGCGTGCCACCGTGCGTTTTTCTGACAATGTGACGACACTCTTGCAACAGCACCCCTCTACCGTACTGGAAGTGGGCGCACATACCATACTCAGCCAGTTACTGCGCTCCTTCACCATAACAATGCAGGCAGAAGAACAACCACTGATCCTGGCCTGTTCGCGTCACCCCAGGGACAACAGTATCAGTGACAGTATGGCTTTGGATGCCGCAGTCGGGCAATGGTGGGCAGCCGGTCGAAGTGTGGATTGGGCGGCTTATCGCGGCAACCTGCCCTGTCACCGGGCCGGGCTGCCGGGTTACGCCTTTGAGCCGCAGCGTTGCTGGGTAGACAAGGGACCACTTGCCCGGGCCGATGCCCATACGGCCTCAACAGATGACAATGCCATAATTGCCGACATTGCCGGGCGCGGGTTTATGCCTTCGTGGTCACGGGCGGCTTTCCCTGCCATTCATCCTGATCCCGGCGAGCAGCGCTGGCTGGTTTTCGCCAGTAAGGCGACTCCAGGGGTCGGGCAATTCAGCCAGGCCATAATCCGGGCCCTGCAACAGGCAGGTGCGGCAGTAGAAGTGGTCTATGCCGCTGACTTTACGACGGATGACCCGCAAGCCTGGGCAGAGCGATTTGATTCGCTGGCAGAAAAAGGCACCTATCCCGATCGTGTGCTGTATTTATGGAGCCTGACCGGGGCACATGGGGAAAAGGAGCCGACACTGGCCACGACCTATTATCCGGCACTCAATTTTGCCAAAGGGCTCGCACTGCAAAGCTGTCTCGATCCTCTACAGGTATGGATGGTGACTGACGGTACTTTTCAGGTGGATGCAGAGACGGTAGCACCAATAAAATCCACTCTTCTGGGGCCTGCGATTGTCTTGCCGCAGGAGTGTTCGCAAATTGCCTGTCGTCTTGTCGACGTTCGCCCCGAGGCGTTGGAGGATGCGGCAACGCAGCGACGACTATTCCATGAAATCAGTAGCGCCACTCCGGATGTCGAGCCGTTCGTCGCGTTGCGGGGCAGCAAGCGCTGGGTGAAGCGTTATGAGCCTTTCCCTGTGTTACCTGTTACGACGGCCAACGGTGGTTTGCGTGAGGGTGGCACTTACCTGATAACAGGCGGTCTGGGGCGCATTGCCGGTGAATTGTGCCGTGCACTGGCTGAGCGCAAAGCCCGGCTGGTGCTATCGACAACGATGGATTTTCCTGACAGGAACCAATGGCAAGATTATCTTGAGCATTCAGCGGACGATTCATGCACGGATCGTCAACGCATTGTGGCAGCGATACGGCAAGCACAGGATTTGGAACGTGCCGGTGCGGAAGTCATTGTGCTCTCCGCACACCTGAACAGTGTGGAATCGGTCAGAAAGCTGATTGACACGGCTGTGTCCCGTTTCGGAGCCTTGCACGGTATTTTCCACCTCGCGGGCCTGGCTGACCTGCGCTACCTGCCGGAAATGACCGTAGAAATTTCCGAGCGGGAGTTTCAACCGAAAATTGACGGGTTACTTTATCTGGAACAGGTCCTGGGCGAATATGTCCGATCGGGTGAAATCCGGCCGGACTTTGTTATGTTATTCTCTTCACTGGCAGCAATTCTCGGTGGTTACGGCATGACCGCCTACACGGCAGCCAACCGCTTTATGGATACCTTTGTGCAGGTCAATCCCTGGCGACACGGTATTCGCTGGTATGCTGTCAACTGGGACGACTGGGATTTCGACTATGGTAAGGAGCAGGTCGGTGCCTACGAGCAGACAGTGGCAAAATATGCCATGTCCGCAGCGGACGGTATTGCAACCATCGAGCGGATTTTATCCCTGCCGGAACCACAGCAAATACTGGTATCGACACGGGCATTACAACCCCGGGTAAGGCAATGGCTGCACCAGCATGAGACACAGAATGAAACAGCCGGTGATGCCGGAACCGACGCGGCACAGGGTACACCTGATGCCAGTGATTTGTTATCTCGAATCTGTGATGTGTATCGTGAAGTGCTGGATATGCCCGACTTGTCACCCGGGGATAACTTCTTTGCCGTTGGTGGTGACAGTCTGTTGGCAAGCCAGATTTTGCTGAAACTCCGCCGCGCAATCAAAGCCGGTGATACACCATTGACGCTGGCCTGTATTTTCGACTACCCGTCGGCCCAGGCTCTTGCCGACTGGCTGGAACTGGCTGAAAAATGAAGCTCGGCGATAAAGCTCCATTGCGAACCCGGTGGGCAAGCGACACAGCATTGCGCCCACTGTGGTTCGAAGAATGCGCTTGTCATAAACACCAAATTGAAGCAAGATTCGCTTTGGCTTCGACCAGTGGTCATTCCCCCGTCATGCGGGGAGACTGACGTACAGATCAATACCATAAAAAAAGGAAACCCCATGTCAGAACGTCCGTTTACCATTCTGGGAGTCCAGCAAATTGCCATAGGCGGCCTGGACAAGAACAAGTTGAGCAAGTTTTGGGTAGACACCCTCGGCCTGAAGGTTGTCGGCACCTTTAAAAGTGAAAGGGAAAATGTAGATGAGGCTATCTGTGAAGCGGGTTCCGGCCCGTTAAAAGTCGAAGTTGACCTGATGCAGCCCATCGACCCCGGGAAAAGGCCCAGGGTACATGAGCCTGCCCTTAACCATATTGGCCTTTGGGTAGATAACCTGGCTGAAGCCGTTGACTGGCTGACCGGGCAAGGGGTGCGATTCACTCCCGGCGGTATTCGCAAAGGGGCTGCAGGTTATGATGTCTGCTTTATTCACCCCAGGGGCAATGAGGAATTTCCTGTTGGCTCTGAAGGCGTGCTGGTAGAGCTGGTACAGGCACCCCAAAACGTGATCGAGGCTTTTGCGACACTGGCGCAGGCATAAAAACGCTGTACAGGAAAGTGCTTTACAGGAAAGCGCGTTACAGAAAGATTGAGGCTATATAGTAATGCCTGGTCAACTCACTTTCAGCAACCGGTCAAAGCTGCTACCAATCACTTCAGCTGGTTGCTTCCCGGGTTGAGCAGGCCATAACCGGAAGAGGCAAGACGGTACAACCAGAAAAACTGCGTGATTCTACTACCTTGTCCGTTCTGTAATTCCCGCACAAACCCGACCACCCGATTTTACCGATCCGCCTGCCTTCAACGACGCCCGCTGCCCTACCGGGCTGCCAGATTTTTCAGGCCGGCCTGATTGTCCCCGTAACCATCCGTCACTGTTTATTTCGTTATGCGCAAAATGTGACCGAATTTGCAAGCTGGCTGGCCCTTAACTGATAATCTTCTATACTGAACATGCAGAAGTTGCCATGCAAAACGCGCCAAGTAACAACTGATCGCGCCAGGTGACAATTGGCCGCCTGACCGGTTTTTTACCGGATCCGGACTCGGTAAACCAGGAAGCAGTCTGTGTTCTCGCAACACCACATGGCCGGGTGCCTCCGGGGGGATTCACAAGCAGATGAAACTGTTACACCATAATTTTGAAACCCGGGATCAATTTCTGAAGGAGCTGCAACTCGCCCGGATATCATTGACGGATTCTCACATCCTGGTTCAGGTGTTTGATGGCCGCGGGGATATTGAACGTACCCGGCCTCTGCTCAGGTTTATAAAAGAAACCCTGCCTCACTGCGTTCTCGTCGGCGCAACCACAGACGGTGAAATTCTGGACAACCGGATATTGGAAAACAGTCTGTTAATTTCGGTAATCAGTTTTGAAAAGACGCGATTGCAGATCGAAAAATCAGACAACTCTTCCGGCAACTTTTTTGACGAAGGAGCCCGCCTTGGCCAAAAGCTGCAGAAAAAAGACTTGCAGGCCGTAATTCTCCTTGGCGAAGGGTTATCTGTAAACGGAGAGGATCTTTTGGCCGGCTTTGAAAGCCAGGTGGGCGATATCGTTATTGCCGGCGGGCTTTCCGCAGACAACTACTACTTCCATAAGACCCACCTGTTTTACCAGGATCAGATTCTGGACAAGGGAGCCGTGGCTGTGGGGCTATATTCCAAAACCCTGCGGGCAGAAACCAGATCGGCCTTTGACTGTGACATTTTGAACGAAAAATTTGTTGTAACCGAATCGCAAGGAAATACGGTTCACAAAATCAACGGAATACCTCCCGAAAGCCTGTACAAGGAGTATTTGGGCCTTCACAAGACCTCTCAGTTCATTCCAATCTGTGCTCAAATTCCCATGGTGGTGAACCGGGGTGGTGACATCCTCGCCCGAGCTGCGGTGAAACGGCATCCTGACGGGGCTATGAGCTTTGCCGGCAACCTGTTAAAAGGCGAAACCGTCCGCCTCGGTATGGCGAATGTGGAAAAAATTCTGCTCAATTGCAATGAAATTTACAACGAAATACACAGCCAGTGGGATGCGATCTGTATGTATTCCTGCACCGGCAGAAAGGCGATACTTGGAGACAAGCTGACCCTCGACATACAACATTTTCCAAAGATTGCGCCGGTAAGCGGATTTTTCTCCTATGGTGAATTTGTCAAGGGAAAAGGGGAGAGAGCCAGGTTCTGTAATCATACCATGGTGCTGTTTTTATTGAGTGAATCGGAAAACACTTCTGTTTCGAGCCTCCGAGACCTGTCAGCAGAGGGAGCTGCCCCTGTCGAAGGCCATGGCCGACAAAACAGGGCTGGAAGAAAACCGCACAACAAGCCGTTAAAAGAGCAAATTCTGCTGGTAGAGCATAAAAACAAAATCAGGGAACAGCTTCTGCTCGCAGAATATAAAAACAGAATCATGGGAAAAATGCTCTACAATGATTCTCTGACCGGACTCAGAAACAGAGCCTCTCTGCTGCAGGAAATCGAGGATAAAAAGCCCAGAGGGGTTTTGCTCATTGATATCAGAAATTTTCACACCATCAATGACTTATACGGAGAATCCGTGGGCAATCTGATTCTCAGGTACTTTGCCGGCTTCTTGCAAAGACATCTCCAGTCTCAACACATATATCGACTTTCCGGCAACACCTTCGCCTATTTGAATACCTATAACCGCCCTCCGGAAGTGTGTCTGGCCGTCGCCAATAAAATTGCCAACGATGTGCAGGCCGAAAATTTCTATTTTGAAAAAGGGGACATAACCCTGGAGTGTGACCTGTCTGTAGCCATTGGCATATCAAACGAAGTAGCGGGCAAGGATCACCTGGAACATGCCGATATGGCGTTGAATTACGCAAAAAGAAATCACAAAAATATTGTTCTGTACAGCGATTCCCTGAATATAAAACAAGGGTACGAGAAGCATCTGGGCATTATAAAAATGGTAAAAAAGGCACTGGATGATGACAGGGTAATACCGTTTTTTCAGCCAATATTTCAAGGGCAAACCGTATCCTATTACGAATCCCTGATCCGGATTCGCGCGGAAGATGGTACAGTTTTATCACCGGCCCGCTTTCTGGATGTAGTTAAAAACACCAGTTATTACTCCCGCCTGACCAGGAGAATGATCAAAAAATCCTTTATGCTTTTCGAGAAGCTGGACGGCAGGTTTGCGATCAATCTGTCGTTTCTGGATTTTCTCAATACGGGTACGATGGAATACCTGATCAGTATGATCAAAACACATCATGTGGGCGAAAAACTCATTGTGGAAATTCTGGAAAGTGAAGTGTTTCAGGACTATGAAGCCGCCATAGAGCAAATCAGGCGGGTCCGATCTCTGGGCGTGAAAATCGCCATTGACGACTTTGGCAGCGGCTACTCCAATTTCGTACATTTAACCCTGATTAATCCCGATTACATAAAAATCGACGGTACCCTGGTCAAGGATATTGACACCAATGTCAAAAGTCTGGCCATTTGCAAGGCAATCATCGGGTTTGCCCGGGATCTGAATATGCAAACCGTTGCAGAGTTTATTCATTCCAAGGAAATCTTTGACATCACAACCCGTCTGAAGGTGGATAAGCACCAGGGGTTTTATCTGGGAGAACCCGGGAGTGCCGAAGAGTTGTTTCACGACTTTTTGTCAAAAGATAGCAAGCAGTGAAATCCGTTTGCCAGAAGTCAGATTCTGGTCCGCACCGGCGTAACAATTACAGAAAGGTGTTGGTTAAAGCAAAAGCGCCCGAGCCTGAACAGGCGTTCAGTGGCTCTGCCAGTAATTCAAGACTGGCATGGTCAAGTGAAACCTCGGGAGGATCAGTCAAAGTAACCAGGTTACTGTTTCCACTTCAGCAAGATTTTTTGGCAATGACTTGAGCGGTGCGGGAATTTCTGTCAGTCTTTTTGCTGAAACTTGGTGTGCGACAGAGGCAGGCCCCGCCCGCCAGGCCAGACCCGAACCCGGCTTTCCGCCTTATTTCACCAGCGATGCCAGTGCCTTGAATTTTTCCCCCTCTGCCACTCGCTGCAATTCAAACAGGGACATTTCCACGCAGGATATGGCAACTCCCGCCTGAGCCATTCTGTCCAGGCCTATCTGGCAATTATCCAGGGTTCTGGACGACACGGCATCTTCAAGCACGGTCACCTCGTAGCCTGCCTCGATTAACTGTATTGCACTCTGATAGACACAAATATGTGCCTCGATACCTGCCAGAACAATCTGCTTGCGGCCGGATGTTTCCAGCTCCTGGCGAAATTCCTCACTTCCCATACAGCCAAACGACGTTTTGGCAATGGGCTGGCTGCCTGATAACAGCTCTGCTACCTCGGCAATGGTCGGCCCGAGTTTGTCTGGCACCTGCTCAAGCCAGAGTATTGGTACCTCAAGTAACTGAAACCCTTTTATGGCGGTTTTCAGGCTGTCAAACAAATGCTCCTTATCCGCCATTAACTGAGCCAACTTGCCTTGTACATCGACAACAACGAGCAACGCCTGATCCTGATCCAACATAGCTATCCTCCCGGGTATGAAACAAACAATTCTGCAGGAGTGGAAAATATCACAGACTTCGGTGATCGGCTATCACTGTTCAAATTCACATAAGGTGGCTGGCCGGGGCAAATCCGGAAATGACGCATCACCCGCTGGCGGAAAGAAGCGCCTGTCGCTTGTACTTCACCCATTCCGAGCCCACTTTTTTATAGTAATAGGCCATCAGCATACGGTTGACCGGCAGCTGGATTTTAATGACATCTCCGCTCATTGTTACATCCATGACTTTCTCCTTTCAATAAAACAGGGTATTCAAAAAACTCTGTGTTCAATACAACAGCATAGAGCTTATAGACTGTATGCCTGAACACTGTTTACAAGTACAGTTTACTTTTTACTGAAAGTCAAACTTTTTTGCCGGTCTTCCCGATCTTTGAGTAATTTCGATCATTCATATTCAAACCTGATCTGCGCATCCTCTCCTTCCAGCAGCTCCTTCAGAACGGTGTTTGCTTCTTGCCATGCGTACTCCGGAAATGCTTTCGCTGCATTATTCACTTTGTCCCGGTACGCTCTCCTTAACTTTAGCTCGATTCCGTGAGTATGGGAGAGAGGTTGCTCGCAAAACGCATCCATTGCCCGGTGCATGTCAGCCTTTTCAGCCGCACCGGATGGCATGCTCTCGATAAATGCTTCCAACAGGCGACGGGATATTTTGACTTCATAATTACCCGCGCCCTCTTGCTGGATATAGACAATGGCATCAGCCCAATCAGCCAGTTTGGCTATGATAGCCAGGGGGGTACCTTTGATTTTTTCATCCAGCCTGCGAAGTGGAGGGTGTATCTCATAATCCAGCCTTTTAAACACGTCGGATTTCTCACCCAGCATCATTTCCAGTTTACGTTTGCTGACCGAAGGAAAATCACCGGCAAGTAATTCCGGCAAATCGTGGTTCAGGCAATAATCCACCAGCAATATCTGGTTTTCGGCTGTGTAGTAGTCTGGCGTTAAAATCTGGCGGGCCAGTGCCCGGGCAATCATGGTAACCATATAGTGGTGTTCCGCCAGATACTGGGGGCGACCGTGTTTCACGCTACTCCACCTGACCACATGGCCGCTGCGCACGATATCACGTAATGTCAGCATTTTTTTGCCTTTTATAACCAATTGTTTTTATTGAAGGCACACAGAGTGCCGTACTCCGGGTGCGGGCTTGCAGGCTCACCAGACTACAGGCGGGTGCGCCGGTCAGTCAATATCGAGGATTTTGTGCGTTTGCAAGGTAAGCTGCCAGGTCGGGTTGGCGAGACAATAGGCCAATGCCCTTTCCGTATTGGTTTTTTTCCTTTTGTCTCCGTCAATCAGGAAAGTCGGTGAGGCCATGGGTGACAGATAATAGTGGTCAGCCTGTATTTCCAGGGCTTTTTCCGGTGGATAGTCCGGCTGGGGATACACCAGCTTCACTTCATCACATGCCCGCACCACCACTTTCGAGGTGCCTTTCGGGCTTACGCACACCCAGTCAAGCGCTGCCGGAAGAGGCAGGGTACCATTGGTTTCAACGGCGACTTCAAATCCGGCCAGATGTAACCGGTCAATCAGGGTTTCATCCAACTGGAGCAGGGGCTCGCCACCGGTGCAAATCACATAGGGCCTGCCTTTTGACATGTCTGGCCAGAGAGAGGCCAGGTGATCCGCAAGCTGTTCGGCAGTCTCGAATTTACCACCGTTCTGACCATCCTGACCGATAAAGTCTGTATCACAAAAATTGCAAACCGCCTGCGCTCGATCCCGTTCCCGCCCGTTCCACAAATTGCACTTGCTGAAACGACAAAACACCGCCGCCCGCCCGGTTCGGGCACCCTCGCCCTGCAATGAATAGAATGCTTCCTTTATTTTATACATGATAGTGCATACAAATTGCTCTCGTATCCAGTCACACCTCCCCGGTCAGTCTGCACTGGAAGACGTTGTCATCATCACCGGAAAGCCGATTGGCTGTAGTTATTAACCTGTAGTTATTAACCTGTAGTTATTAACCTGTCGTCTGGCTAACTGTAGCGTAACGGATCTTGCAAACCGTTTTGCCTGAATGCCTCCAGCCGCTCGGTGCAGGAACCACACTTGCCACAGGCATCTTCCAACCCCTTGTAACAGGTCCAGGTCTTGCCATAGTCAAGACCGAGAGCCAGGCCTGCCCTGAGTATCGATGTTTTATCCATGGCTGCATAGGGGGCACGAATGTCAACGGGTTCGTAATTCGCAACCTGCGAAACCGCGTTCATCTTCTCGATAAACTCGGGTCGACAGTCCGGGTAAATGGCATGATCACCTCCATGAGCGCCATAATAGACTGCACCCGCTTCGATAGACACCGCATAGCCTATGGCCAGTGACAGCATAATCATATTTCGGTTGGGTACAACCGTGGATCGCATGCTCTGCTCATCGTAATGACCTTCCGGGACGGCAATATCATCCGTTAGCGAGGAACCGAGCAACAACTGGTTCACTGCATTGATATCGACCACCCTGTGCGGCAGCCCGAGCCCATCACATACTTTCCGGGCATAATGAAGTTCTTTATGGTGTCTCTGCCCATAGTTAAAGGAGAGGGCATACACCTTCTTCCCCTCATTCAGGCACTGATGTAACAGGGTAAAGGAATCCATACCACCAGAATAGATAACGACCACCTTTTCCGGCGTGTTTCGGGATAGACTTTGTGAAGATTGCATGATTGAACCGGGCCCTTTTTGAACAAGACCGGGCCAGTTTATCGGATTTCAGTGCGAGATTAAATGTGCCGGAGAACCGGCGGGCGGGAGAGCTGCAAAACGCTGCCGAAAAACCTGGCGGGGCCGGGGGAGAAACAGGGTTTCAAAGTCAGAGAAAGCCGAATCGGCAATAGGCAGGATTGTTTCCATGTTGTAACATACTCGACTCTGCCAAACCGGTTATAATAAGGCAACGATAACAAAGCGGTTAGTTTCATCCATAATAATAATCAGAGACTCAGGTAAAAACGTGGAACCGACTTTCATAGATTTTGAAGCATCCAGCCTCAGTTTAATCGAGAGTTATCCGATAGAAGTAGGGCTGTGCCCACCCGACGGCAAACCGGTGGGGTGGTTAATCAAACCCCATATTTTGTGGTATGACTGGTCTGAAAAATCCGAGCAGGTACATCAAATCACCCGGCAGTTGTTGAATGAAGAGGGAACCCACCTGAAACACGTGGCGAGCGCACTCAACGAAAAAATTGACGGTATTGTTTACTGTGATGCCTGGACTTTCGACCTGTTCTGGTTGCATCGTTTATTCAAGGCGGCAAAACTGCAACCGGCGTTTCGCCTGGAAAGCATAGCCAACCTTTTGACTGAAGATCAGGTCGTACTCTGGCAGAGTGCCAGAAAATCGGTTATTCGGGAGTTCGATATAAATACCCACCGGGCTGCCAACGATGCATGGATCCTGCACCTGACCTGGAAAGCCATTCAGAACTGACTGTTGGCTACTGACCGTCAGACCGTGGTTCCGGGCAGGCCCGGAAGTCGGCCGTTCGGCCTGGTGACCGGCAAGCTAGAGAGGAAAATCCGGGTCCTTCAACAGGTCCCTGGCGGCGTTGCTCGTCAACACGTAATTGTTGATAACGTCCGTGATTTTCTCTTTCGAACAGGGTTTTACCACGTAGCCGTTTGAACCCGAGGAGATTGCGGTCTGTATGCTTTCAATGGAGTCATCCCCGGTCACAAGCACCACAAATGCATCTTTTTTCAGCCGCTTCAGGGTAGCCAGCAAATCAAGCCCGTCCATATCAGGCAATCCGATATCAAGCATGACAACATCATACTGTTCTTCCATGAATTTCTGAACCCCCGTTTTGCCATCTTCTGCTTCACCGACTTTTTCTACGCCCGATTGAACCAGCATGGAACGAAGCAACCTCCTCATCTGAGGGTCGTCTTCTATCACTAACACGCTCAATAACTGCATTGAACCATTGCCTCCATTTCATACGGCCGCATAGTGGAAACTCAAACCCGGGACTGGTCCTGCGACTTTATTTTAAGGGGTTCAGGAGATGAGTCGTCCCCGGATACCAGCGAATCATCGTCTGACTGCCCTTCCTCCTCTTCCAGCGTGTTTATCATCTTGCTCACACCAATCGCAATCGAGTAGATCGATATTGCAACAATCAACAGAACAGGCTGTACAAAAACAACAAACTTTGGCACTTCCTCAGCACCAACCATCATAGTGATCAGCATCAAAGAGGGGCCCAGAACAAAAAACAGGGTGACTGCGATGAAAAAAACAATACGCTCCCGATATTGACTCACACGCACATCACTGATCAGGCCAATAACAAATTTTCCGACACTCATACCAGCGATAATCGCTGCAGCAACCGACAGATCAGGATGCCTGAGCACCTCAACCCCTTCGTTATTCCACAATCGCTGCAATGCGATAACAAGAAATGGAAACAGAATAAACAGCACGTCCGAGTAGGTGCCATACATCAGGTTAACAGTTAAGGTTTCATTTTCTTTATCTGGTATCTTTCTCATTCAATTCACCTGGTGCAGTTATGCCTGGGTTACTTCAGCGTCGGGCCAAATACTGTTGCAAACAACACGAGCACATGACACTGTTACCTGTAACACTATTGCATATGATAGAACAAATTGCCTCTTTCCTGTCAGGCACAATAACAGTCTGCAGTACACTTGTCATTCATTGCTGCTGCGCACGGCAGCATTCGTCACCCGATTGAACGACAGTGGTCAACAGTTATAACTATCGACGGTTTTTTCCGATTCGTCCACCAGGATATCAAGTAACTCATGGTAGCAGTCCACTTTATCCTGTTTAATGGCCATTTCCAGCCTTTTCGCTTTCTCTGTCAGCACCGGGAACCCGAGTGAACCGCCGACCCCCTTGAGCTGGTGCGCTGTTTTTTTCACTCCACTCCACTCACCCCTGTCCGCATCGGCTCGCAAGGTTCGCACACGATCCGGCAGTGAATGCACAAATTGATCCCTTATCTCTTTCAGCTCTTTCTCTTCTGCGTCACTCCTTGCTGTTTTATCCTGATTGGAACCGGGCTGATTGGAGCGGGACTGATCGGAATCGGACTCATTGACAAGGTATTTGCCCAATAACCGATATAGCCTGTTTCGATCCACCGGTTTCGCCAAAACACCATCACTGCCGGATTTCGCGAGGGATTCAAGATCCTCTTTCAAGTCACTGGCAGTGAACGAGTAGATGGGGCGCCGGTACCCTGCCTGGCGCAACAACGTTATGGCATCGGGGCCGTCCATTTCAGGCATGTGATGATCCATAAAGATCAGGTCAACATGTTCTGACAATGCCTTTTGCACAGCAACCTTGCCATTGGCAGCCAGTACCGGCGTCACTCCCACTCTGGTCAGGTAGTGATTCATCAAGTCCCGGTTTTCCTGATTGTCTTCCGCCACCAGCACCCGCCCGGAAAACCGGGGAGCAGCCGACCCGGAGTGTGTATCGTCTTGCTGATCAACCACTTTCAAATAGCGAGACAAAACGTCATAGAAGCTTTTTTTGTCAACCGGTTTGGACAAACACTCTTCACAGCCTGCTTCTCTGTATTCCTGAATATCCTCTGCCATAACATTGGCCGTCAAAGCCGCAATCGGTGTTCTGTTCCCGCTCTTTCGAATAGCCTGGGTGGCATCCCTGCCATCCATGACGGGCATTTGAATATCCATCAATATCAGGTCAAACTGTTCTTCCGTGGCCACTTTCAGCGCTTCAGCCCCGTTAGCCACCATCTTGATATCTGCCCCCGTCTTGCTGACCAGCAAATCAATCAACCTCCTGTTTACTTCATTGTCTTCTGCATACAGAATTCGACCACTCAGTCTGGGCGCAGCCTCGATGCAGACCGGATTCTGGCTGTCCGACAACTCACTGCTATCCTGAAGAAACCGGCCATGCTCCAGTTTTCCCGTTGACACGGACACTTCAAATTCACTCCCCCGGCCATAGGTACTGAACGCACGAATCGTTCCACCCAGCATTTCAGCCAGCTTTTTCGAAATATTCAACCCCAGGCCGGTTCCCCCGTACTCTCTGGCTATAGAAGGGCTGGCCTGGGCAAAAGGATCAAAAAGGCGAGACATTTGCTCCGGTTTCAGGCCAATACCTGTATCCAGCACTTTTACAAACAGCATTTCTTTTTCCCTGTCACAACAAACACGGATTTGAATGCTGCCCCTGTCGGTAAACTTGAGCGCATTGCCACACAGATTTATCAGGATCTGCTTGAGTCGGGTGGGGTCTGTCCGGATCTGTTCCGGCAAGGGAAAATCATAGTGTATAGAAAATTCCAACCGTTTTTTGCTTGCCTTTGGCTCAAAATAGGCTTTCACTTCCGACATGATTTCCAGTAAGGGAACCGGCATGATTTCAACTTCCAGCTTGTTCGCATCAATTTTGGAATGATCGAGAATATCATTGATCAGTTCGAGCAGGTGGCGGCCACTGCGTACCACGGTTTCTGCCGATTTTTTTCTCTCCTGCCTGGTCAGGCCGCCCCCTAACAAGGATTCGCCGTAACCAATAATCGCGGTCAGGGGGGTTCGAATTTCATGGCTCATATTGGCCAGAAACTGACTTTTGGCTGATGCGGATGCTTCTGCCAGTTGACGCTGCATGCGATCCTGCTCGCGCTCTTTCTCGTAATTCTCTTTTTCCTTTTTCTCCGTGGTATCAACAAATGTCCCTTCCAGATGGGAAGGGTCACCATTTTCATCATAGATAATCTGGATTTGGGACTGCGCCCAACGCAACTCTCCCTGACGGTTTTGATAACAGGCCTCAATGGCACCCAGATTTCTGCCGGATTCAAGCGTACGTATCACCAGTGAACGATCGGCCTCATAAAGATAACAGGCCCGAATTCCGTCCGGCACAGCTTCAATCATACGGGCGGGGGAGGGGTAGCCCAGCAAATTGGCCATGGAGGGGTTAACTTCAATAAAGCGCCGATCAAGTGACATTTGATAGACACCTTCCACGGCATTATCAAAAAGAGACTGATAGCGCTGCAAGTGAAGCAAGGCTCTCGCATTGGCCTTCAATGCCAGTTTTTGTGCTTTTTTTATCCGATCGGCAAGTGCAAAAGAGATAAAGATCAACTGACAAACCACCCCCAGTTGCAGCGCACTGCCGGTAAACAGGTTATAGGGCAGGTATCCCGCCACTGTCATGCCGTAGACAACCGCGCCGGCAAAATTCAAAACCCAGGCCAGGCAAAACAGATTGGCACCATGAACCCCCCTGGACATGGCGACATAACCGAAATAACTGATGGTCAGGGTTAGAACAAAGGGGGCAAATACCGCCCACCTGATGGTGGCCGTTGTGTCGGCAAACAGGGAAATAATGAGCGAAACGACAGAGACATGGATGACCAGCCTGACGATAGTATCCATTCCTTTCATTACTCTGGGAATGTTCAGAAAATACCGCCCCATGATGAAGGCGCCAATCCAGGGTATCCAGATATAGACTGGAAGATATTGTTTGTGCATCAGCGCGGGAATGTCACCAAAAATCTGTAACCCGTGCACAGCCTCGGTTATGGTGAAAAACAGATAGGCTGCAATATAGAAAACATAAAAAAAGTAGGCTTTCTCTCTCACCGAGACAAATACGAAAACATTATAGGCAATCATAATCAGCAGGCAGCCGATGTATATGCCATGAAGCAACTCGACAATTGAAACATGCTCGGCAAAGCCGAGAGGTGTAAAGATACGCAGCGGAACATGCAGTGAATAATCGCTCTCTACCCGCAGAAACAGGGTCAGCTTCTCGCCTTGACCGAGTTCCAGGGGAAAAACAATACTCGGGTAATGAACCGGTCTTTCGGAAAGGGGAGTATCATATTCTGCGGCTGTGCTGTTCCGCACCTTACCATTCGCATCAACCTGGTACAGATCCGCTTTATCCAAAAGCGGCACATCCAGTTCCATCAGGAACAGTTTGTTCTCTTGCGTGCCCTTGTAATACAGCGGAATTTTGATCCAGAATGCCGATTCCGAGTAGCCAACATTAAAGGGGCCATTTTCGTTTTTCGACAACGCCTGATTGGGCATCGCCACAAGGTCCTGTATATCAAGCTCCTTCCTTGCATCCTCGATATAGCGAATGTACGAATCAATGCTGATATTTCTGGTCTCGTCATTCAGGATAACAGGAGGCATATAGCGGGGCGAGGCAGCAAACGGTTTTTTTTCATCGGAAGACACCGGACTTGAAGTGCCATAGCCGGACGCCTGCAGTGGCAAGGTAAACGCAAGCAATACAGCACCAAACAGCAGGCATCGCATGCTGCAAAACGACAAAAAAAGACCGATATGCCACCTTTCGCTCAAATCCACTGATTCTCCACAGCTCTGCCCGACCAGCATGTATGGCAGAGTAATAGCAAGGGTATCCGGTACAGACCATTGCGGGCTATCAAATAGCACAATTACTTGTTACGCGTACTGCTGCCGCATCACCAATACTGTTCACTATCAATAATGTAGACTGAAAATGCGGGTTTTGCAGGTAATCGAAACCCGACACCATTCACAGGAAAGGTAAAGACAAACCACAACCCGCTACTCACTATTGGCTGACTTCTGTATACTGTTCAGCCAGATACTCTTCAGCTGGCATAATCACTCTCCAATTTACCCAACAGTGGCACCTGTATGAAATTATCAATACTCCTTTTTGTTATTCTCGTTGTTTCTGCCGTTTTCTTCATTCTGCCGGGCGACATACAACCTCTTGAGTATCACCCTGAAAAGGCTCCGGGTTTTAGCGGGCAGTGGCAACCTGATCACTCCCTTGCAAGCGTCAAGCTGCTTGCAGAAAACCGGATTCATGGCCCGGAAGATGTTGCAATGGATACCAGGGGCAGAGTCTACGGTGGCCAGGTAGATGGCAAAATCATCCGTGTGTTATCCGATGGTACTATCGAAACCTTTGCCGACACGGGAGGCCGACCATTGGGCCTTCATTTTGATCGCCATCAAAACCTGATTGTTGCCGATGCGTTAAAAGGCCTGTTAAGCGTGAATCCGACCGGCGAGGTCACACTGCTCACCGATAGTGCCGACGGGCAGGCATTCGGGTTTACTGACGACCTCGACATTGCACAGGATGGCACCATATATTTCTCCGATGCCACTACAAGATGGAATGTATGGAACTACAAAAATGATGTGCTGGAAATGCAGCCAACCGGACGCCTGATGACCTATGACCCGGCAACCGGTCAAACCCGAACCTTGCTTGACGGGCTGTACTTCGCCAATGGCGTGGCTCTTTCGTCAAACGAAGACTTCGTTCTGGTCAATGAAACCTGGAAGTACCGCATTGTCCGGTTCTGGCTGAAGGGGCCAAAAGCAGGAACCCATGATATTTTCACGGATAATCTTCCAGGCTTTCCCGATGGTATTTCCGGTAATCGCCAGGGCCAATTCTGGCTCGCGCTTTTCAGCCCGAGGAACCCCTTGCTTGACAGCGTTCACCCCTACCCCTGGATCAAGGAACAAATGTCAAAACTTCCCGAGTTTCTCAAGCCCCGGCCAAAGAAGTACGGGTTAATTGCCTCACTGGATGAAAGCGGGCGCGTAACAGCCAGCTACCATGACCCGCAAGGGACAAATGTCACCGGCATTACCTCTGTGGAGCAGGCAGGGGATCAGTTGCTGCTGGGTACACTCAAAGAGAACTGGATAGGCAGGATCACGCTGTCTGAACTGCGCAAGGATCACGATAAATCTGATAGCAACTGACAAACACCCGGGGTTTTGTCTATACGGACAAAACCGGTTGACCATGTTGCCAACTCCTGATAACGATACGGCCAATTCCATCAGGTTATTGGCCGCTCACTTTTAAACCGAAGGCACCTATGACCTCTCTTGCCAAACGAACAACCAGGCCCATGCCAAACCTGTCTGCCCCTTTGTTTTCACCAGTAAGGCTGACCCTGGTCAGCATCGGGCTACTTGTATTATCCGCGTGCAGCAAAACATCAGATCGTGCAGCCGGGCCCGAGTGTTACAACCCGGCGGTTGCCGTTCTGCTGGACAGGGGTACGGCCACCACCAGAACCCGTTTGGAGCAAACCCAGTTTGACGATTTTTTAAAAGGGTACCAACCTGCAAACGCTGAACTGCCCTCCGAAGAGAGTGCACTGATCCTTCTGCTCGAACAAAAAATCAGGCAGGCAACCCGCTTTACCGGCCCGGCACATGCACCCGAATCCTATAGCAACTCTATAGACCTGATTGAAGAAATTATTGCCAATGACGAGGTCAACAACTTTACTCTTGCGAGAAGCCAGATGGAGTTTGCCATCGAAAACAATATCGGCTGTCGCTATAGCAACCAGAATGTCAAAATCAGCTATGATGATGACGGCGATGGCAATCTCACCACCTTGAACTACCTGATTGATTTCAACTTCGTCCCCGTCACCAGCGAAGGAAATGAGCCCTTCGTCAGCAGAACCCTGGTACAGTTTGGTGCCAAATCAACCACGGAAGACCCGAACGACACGACTGATATCTTTTACAGCAGTGCAGCCAGTATCACCACTTATCCTGTTGACACCTTTACCTCTTTCGGTTACATGACACCAAAATCCGTTGTCGCCTCCTGGAGTTTGAGTGAAACCGAAAGCGTCACCATTACCAAAGACTATGAGAGTAAAAAACAGGATAGTGTGGAATATACCTTGTCAGCAGGCTTCGCTCTCGAGGGGAGCGATCTCACCCGGTTTGATGAATTGATCAAAAGAGTGAAGTTCATTGCCCGGTATGCACCTGGCCCGGATACCACTGTTGACATCTTCCTTTCTGACTTCGAGAGTGCTTTATCGGGGCCAAACGGTGAGATTGTAAAAGACCCGACAGCCGATGAACTGAAGCAACTGCAGGCAGACTATCCGGACTGGGTAGCAGAAAAGTACCGGGATCCGGGCTATGATGGCGATTCACCTGTTCCCGCATTCACTTACAAAGGCACATCATTGCCTCGTCGCCAATAGCGGAAAAACCGTCAACAGAAAAACCATCACAAAAAGGAGCCATCTGCACAAAAAAAGCCATCTGCCGGATTATTTGGCCTGCTGACTCTTTTCCCGGCCAAATAAATTGGAATCAAGTATCTCCAGAAGATGCCTGTTTCTGACAACCAGGTCAGAATAATAGTTCAATATGTTAAAATCAGGGCTGGGTTGACGCTTGATCCAGCGAATTTGCTCAAGCGCATCATTCATTTCTTTTTCGAGTCTGAGCTTTTGAGATTCGAGTGTTGTCATTAGTCTATCTCCCGCTGAACCATTTCAGCACAAAATGACCAGGGATATAAACTGATAATCAGTTTCCATTTCCCTGTAACAAGATACAGGTTAATATTTACACAGGTTTGGATAATCAAGGATTGTTTATTTACCGACATCATGCTCATACTGATGCAATAAATACCGTTTCACTCCAGTACGAATGCGCAGGCCTCACCTCCGGCTTTTTGTATTTCAGAAGAATAAAGCAGACATGCAACCACCCACCGGTCACCGGCTCGTCAATGAGCGCTTCTTGTTCGGCGCTTTGGCTGTCAAATTAACGAACACTGTTAAAACACAGGTTCAAAATATAACCTATTTTATTGTTAATCCGTAGTGTCTTTTCGTAACTGAATGAATAATTACACTACAAAACAGCAACAGTTTAGAACCAGGCCATCTCAACTCTGCCCCCTCACTGCAGGTACCATTTCTGCGACGCCTGATAACATTCAAGCCCATTTCGCGAATAATTCCAGGATTTGACGTGTCAGATTGAGCAATTTTGCTATTCTGATAACAAGCACCGAACCGGTGGCAAAGTCTCAGTCAAGGAGTATCTATGTCAAAAGCAACGATTGATGATGCACTCAGGGAGTTTTCCGGGCTTTACGAACTGTTGGATGATGCCTATTGGGAAGCCTCCACCATCGCCGATAAAGACCTGATTTACGATATTATCAGTATTTTTATTCACGAACTCAGCGAGCTGAACAAACTCAGCATTCAGGATCACCACTATCCCTATGAAATTATCACGGAGGGCATCAGGCGCGTCCGCCCGAAACTGGAATTATTGCAGACGAAACTGGATGAAGTGGTCATTCGCACCCGGACACTGATGGATATCCGGGAGCTGATGGACAACACACTTATCATACTGGAGCAACAGGATCTGGGGTTTGGTGATTTCAAATAAACCGGTTTGACCGGTTTGAACGCTCTGGAACCCACCAGACCCCGAACCCTTGTCAGCACATTGCCCCTGTGCCGATGATCGGGGCTATTTACGAACCAGGCTCACAAAGTCACTATTCATTGCCTCATCCAGTGCATTGGAGACAATTTCAATCAATTCGTCAATGCCACCTTGATCTTCATCAGGTATTGATGTGGTAACTCCGAGTCGACAGCGAATATTCGGATCAATAGTCATATTTTTTAGCAGCTTGTCAAGCTGCTCAGTTATGTTTTGTGAAATAACGTCCGATTCGTCCCACCCCATACCGGCAGAAATCGTGACAAACCGGCTATCGTCATACCGGGTAACCAGGTCAGTGCCTCTTCGCAATATGCCGTTCAGGGCACGCGCGACTTCTTCTATGACCAGTTGCACAGACACCTCGGTAGCATGCACACCTGGCAACCGGTCGAGGTTTCTTATTTCGACCATGATCATGGTAATGGGCAGTCGCTGGCGCAGCATCATTAACCATTCTCGCTCGGCATATTCCTCAAAGTATCTTCGGTTATAGAGAGAAGTCATCGGGTCTATGGTGCCTTTTTCCTCACCTGTAACCGGTTCTTCAATTGCTATTTCTGTCGATAGCAGGGTTTCTATGGCTTCGACCCTGGAGCTTACATCCCGGCACGAACCAATATAATACTCTGTACTGGCCAGTTCAGTTTTCAGTGGTGCCCCGGTAATCTCAAGCCAGCACTGTGAGCCATCTTTTCGTGTTGCGCTGACAATCACCTGGCAGGCAAGTTTGTTCCCCAATGCCTTTCTAAAAGCCTGGGCCGCTGTCGGCGAGGTTTTTTTACCCAGCAAAAACCGGGTACCCTGGCCGATCAATTCGTCTTTTTCAAAGCCAATCATCGCAACAAACGACGGATTTGCATAAACTATTTCATTCTTGGGAGTGCTGACATCGGCGATAACAACGCCGTCTTTCATACTCGCCAAAGCAGCAAGCAATATTTCATGTTCCATTTTTCAATCCATCCAAAAAAGCCGGTAAACCCGGGAATACGCTATACCAGACATTGCAATTGGCGAACCTGCTATGTTCGCCGAAGTGGTGCACCTCAAACACACTGATTGCACCGGAAAGCTGCCTTTCACCTGACCCGGGTTCATCAGACACACGGGGATCCAACAGTTGGAAATTTGACACCCTTAGTCTTTTATAGCAGAAAAAGCCCGAGCCATTTTCTCTGCACTATGCGGAACCTGAAAAAATGCGACGAAGTTGCCCGATGGATCAATCAGGCTGATATTGCTGCTATGATCAACAAAGTAGCTCTCCCCCGGCGCATGTTCAGGAACCCGGAATCCCGAATTGATGGCTCTTGCCAATGAACGAGTTACCTCCGCATCTCCTGTCAAACCGATAAAATCAGGATTAAAAAAAGACAAATAGGCTTTCAATCGCTCACTGGTATCACGTTCCGGATCGGCCGAAATCATTATGAAATTAATGTCGTCCATATTTTCAGATTGTTCCAGCAAGCCATACAGTGACCTGAACAGGCTCAGTGTCAGCGGGCAAACATCGGGACAAAACGTGTATCCGATAAAAACGAATGACCACTTTCCGCGTAATTGCTGTTCGGTAAAGGCTTGTTGATTTTGATCCAAAAGCTCGAAAGGCTGGACGGCTTTGGCCGGGCTGGCCGGGAACGCACCCTGCCTTGCCAGCTTTTCCCATTCGGGTCCGGTATTGATCAGACTCATCGACACTGCCACAGCAAAGGCAGCGATACCAAAAAGAACCAGCATCACTTTCGTTGTTACTTTCATCGTTGTAACCTTCATCGTTATTGACTTCTTAAGGGACTCTGTTTCTTCATAAATTGTCAGCAAAACAGGGGGAGGCCGGTAAAACAGGGCAAAGCCGGTGGCGGGCTGCGCAACCAGGCCGATAATAGCATTTATCGCCACCACATTCAGCCGGTTCGGGCCTTCCAGTACCAAACACGGCCAGGCCAACGCAACAAAATACGGGTTCCATGCACATTTTTCCGGCACTGTTATACCGATTTATCGACTCAGACGACCAAAACATACCAAAATATAATAATTCCGGGCTAGCGCCACGGTCTTTCTCATCTACACTCATTAAATAAATGGATGTCAGTGGCTAAAAGTACGAAGCTGGCCACGTATCACCTATCTGTACGGTCGGCCAGGTATTTTGCGGGAACCTACATGAGTCCGGAGAAGATTTTTTTCGTTATTCAGAAGGCCAAAGAGGACGAGCTGAAAACGGGTCATTTTGTTTCTATTCTCAAGAACAAAATCAACGAACCCCACTTGATCATCGGGGTTAACGGTGGTGACCCTGTGCACTGCCTCTATGATTTCAGTGTGGAATACATTGAAATGGCACCAAGGTTAATCGAGTTTGTGGATGCCTGTGCAAAAGAAGCAGGGGAAGAAGACCTGCTCCAACCCTTTATTCAGGCCGCCATCAATTATTTTGCACAACCATCGATCCTTTTCCCGCGCTATACCGGGCTGGCCGGACTGCTGATCAAGGCGTATCTGTGTCACCGCTTGATGGAAGAAATGTATGATAACAATAGAAGTATCCGAAACAGCAGTCTCTACGACACTGAAATCACCCAGGCCAATCTGCTCGCTCACCACCTGATCGGGGAACCCTTCGCCAATGAGCTGGACGAAGCAACACAGGTTACTTTGTGTCGGCTTGTCGGCTCTCCCGGCTATTTTGACCTGGATCTGAACCCCTTTGTCCGACAAGCCAAAAACAAGGCATGGGGCTGGATGCACAATTATTGGCAAGGACTGCTTGAGCGAAATCACATACGTTTTAATTTTTCATCCCGAATCGGTCACCTTGACTGAACCGACAAGGGTGACTCGACCAGTCTGCCAGTGCAGATTCATGGTATTTCCAACCCTGGAATCGCCTACACCTGGAATCCAACACTATGGCAAGGTAACTGACTGAATAATTGAATCTTGCGACTTGACTGCAGTTTCCTCCTTGTTCACTCTGGTCGGAATCGGTGCCACTCGCTCCTGATCAGGCTGTGCCTCGACAAAACCGCACTCAATACAGGCACGAAAGGTTTTCTGCTCGTGCTCGTAAACGTATATCTTGTCCATTTTGGCACATTGAGGGCATACCGCCCCCGCTATAAACCGCTTCGGACTGTGCTTTTTGGGTGTTGTCCTGGAATCGGGTGTTGTTCTGGAATCTGGTGTTGTCATCAGAGCAAACCGTTTTGTTTCAGTAAGGGTTCAACTTCAGGCTTTCGCCCGCGAAACTCGACAAACAGAGCCATTGGATCTTGCGATCCCCCTTGCTCCAGAATCGTCTGTTTAAAAGCCTGCCCCGTTTCAGGATTAAAAATCCCCTCTTCCTCGAATCTGGAAAACGCATCCGCAGCCAGCACTTCAGCCCATTTGTAGCTGTAATAACCGGCTGCATAACCACCGCCTCCGGCAAAAATATGGTTGAAACTGTGGGTAAAGCGATTGAAAGCCGGCGGCTTCAAAATCGAAACCTTGTCTCGAACATCATCTATCAGGTTGAGTATGTCAACCCTGTTGTTATCACTGTACTCATGGTGCAATCGAAAATCGAACAGGCCAAACTCAAGCTGTCTGAGGGTCATCATCCCTGCCTGGAAGTTTTTTGCTTTCAGCATGTTATCCAGCATCTCTGCCGGAAGCGGCTCTTCCGATTGATAATGGCCGGATATCTCTGCCAGGGATTCTGGCTGCCAACACCAGTTTTCAAGAAACTGGCTGGGCAATTCAACTGCATCCCAGGCGACTCCGGAAATACCGGACACCCCGCTCACCTCGATCCGTGTCAGCATATGATGCAAACCGTGGCCAAATTCATGGAACAGCGTGGTCAGCTCGTTATGGGTTAAAAGCGACGGCTGCTCGCCCACCGGGCTGCTAAAATTACAGGTCAAAAAGGCAACTGGCAGTTGCAGTTGTCCCGCGAGAGTTTTTCTTCTCTGGCGACAGCTTGCCATCCAGGCTCCGCCACGCTTGTTCTTGCGAGCGTATAAATCCAGGTAAAAGGCGGCAATGCGTCTGCCATGACTTTTGATTTCAAATACCTGAACATCCTGATGCCAGACCGGTATGTCGGACAAAGGCGAAATATCGACATCAAAGAGTCGGTGAACACACTCAAACAGCCCGTTCAAGGCTTTCGGCAAGGGGAAATAGGGGCGAACGTCTTCTTGTGAAAAATCAAAGAGTTTATGCCTCAGTTTTTCACTGTAATAGGCAACATCCCAGGCTTCCAGTTTCGTTTTACCCAGCTCCCCTGCATACTGTTTCAGTTCGGCAAATTCCAGTTCGGCATGGGGTCGGGATTTTTCAGCAAGCTCATTCAGAAAATCCAGCACCTGGGCAGGAGACCTGGCCATTTTCTTTGCCAATGACCGCTCGGCATAGTTGGCAAACCCGAGGATATTTGCCAACTCCAGCCTGCATGCCAGAATGTCCTCTATAATTTCGGAATTGTCCCATTTACCGGCATTGGGGCCGCACTCCGAGGCGCGTGTCACATAGGCCTCATACATCTGTTTGCGAATGTCCTCGTCATCACAATAGGACATCACCGGCATATAGCTGGGAATATCCAGAGTAAACACGTAGCCGTCAAGACCCTTTTCCCGTGCAGTCTGTTGCGCCATTTTCAGGGCATTTTCCGGTATCCCTGTCAGTCTGTCGGTCTCTGTGATATGCAATGTCCAGGCGTGAGTGGCATCCAGCACATTATTGGAAAAACGGCTACCGAGCCCGGCCATTTTTTGACTCAGGGTTGAGAATCGCTCTTTCCTTTCGGGTGCCAGGTCAACGCCCGACAGGTGAAAATCTCTCAGCGCGTGCCGGATCGACTGCTGTTGTGCCCGGGATAGTTTCTCATATTCAGGGCTTTCAGCCAGTGTTTGAAAGGCTGACCACAGCTTTTGATTCTGACCAAACTCGGTAGAATACTCTGTGACCTTCTTGATCGACTCGTTATAGGCATCTCTGAGTTCTTCCGTATTCATTACGCCGTTCATATGGCTGACTACCGACCAGGCATTATCCAGCCGATCCGTCAACTCCTCGATCGGCAATGCCAGAGAGTCCCACGTAAATTGCTGCTGACTGGTGAGTTGATCAATCTTTTTCCGGTTGTCATCCAGTATCGATTCTATCGACTGACAGACAATTCCCGGATTAAATTGTTGAAAATCCGGAAAAAGTGTTTGATCAAGTAGCGGGTTAGTCATTAAAGTGTCCTGTATTGCTGATTTGGTGTGGTGATTCGGTACGATGACTCGTTCAGGATAATACGAACGGTAATTATTCCAAACTTTCCACCTATAATCCAAGTTTCTCTGTGATCTGTTACCCGGGAGCGCTATTTATGACGATTAGAAGTTATCTGAACATGACACCCAAATTGGGAAAACGAGTATTCGTTGATGAAACGGCACTTGTCATAGGGGATGTTGAAATCGGGGATGACTGCTCCGTCTGGCCAATGACAACCATTCGGGGAGATATGCACCGGATTCGTATCGGCGACAGGTGCAGTATCCAGGATGGCTCGGTTTTCCATATTACCCATGCCAGTGATTACAATCCCGATGGCTTCTCTCTCACTCTCGGCAATGATGTTACCGTGGGCCACAAGGCATTATTGCACGGGTGCACAGTTCACAATGAAGTGCTTGTCGGCATGGGTTCGATCGTGATGGATGGTGCCGTTATCGAGTCGCAGGTCATTCTGGGCGCCGGCAGCCTGGTGACACCCGGAAAAGTGCTTGAAAGCGGGTATATTTATGCCGGTTCGCCTGCAAGGCGGGTAAGAGAACTGACAGAGAAAGAGCGGACTTACTTCACTTACACTGCCAATAATTACGTTAAATTGAAAAACAGCTACATGGAAAGCGGGCAACCCTGATAACCGGCGGCTCTCTGCCAGCCTGTCTGGAGGTGGGGAAGCTCAATGGAGCTATCGAGCTTCCTTCACAGATGACCAATCACCGCTGCTCTGGCGTTTTTATAACGCCTGCTGCGGCTTTCGGATTTAACGGTTCACAATAAGAATTTCTACCCTTCGGTTAGCGGCTCTGCCTTCGGCTGTTTCATTGGATGCCAAAGGTTTTTGTTTGCCGTAGCCTTTACTGGATACCCGCCGGCTTTCAATATTGCCCACGTCTACCAGGAAGCGTCCCACTTTCCGGGCTCGCTCATCGGACAACTTCATATTGAAAGAGTCGGAACCGCGATTGTCCGTATGGCCTGAAACCTCAACAGCCGAACCGGGGAACAACTGCACCGCCTGAATAATCTTGTTCAGCAGGGGAAAGTTGCCAGACTGAATTTCACTTTTACCCGAAGGAAAACTGAATCCGTAAGCCCTGATCAAAACATTGTTTCCCTGACGATACACTTCGGCTTCCTTTTCGCCAAACAGGCCTTGTACCCCGATAAAGGTATTGTTGATTTCCTCTTCCCGTTTGCGTTTCTCGTCTATCACCGACTGGAGACTCGCCAGCTCCTTGTCCTTTCTTTCCAGAATCTGGAGGTATCGGGTTTCTGCTTCCTGTAATTTCGCGTTGTACTCTGCCTCTTTTTGAGCAAGCAGACTCGCGGAGCCGGTTTGAGTCTGACTCAACTGGCTCACCACGTCCGATGACTGTTTTTTTAATGTCTCAAGGTTTGCAGCGATATGACTGATTACCGCCTTGTTGCTCATGCTGAAATCAAGTTTCCCGATGACAGGGGCCACTGCATGACTCAATTGACTCTGATACCACAGCACAACCTGTTCATCTGACATATGGCTTTGTTTGATTTCTTTAATGATTTCTGTCACCTGGAGAGCTCTTTTGGCATACCAGTATGACATTTGCGCACGTGCCGCTGCCTTGTCGGTTGCCGTTCTGTCCGTTTCCAGCACTTTTCGAGACAGGTTTAACTCTTCCTGCGCTTTTTTCAACGTTTCAGGGGCGTACTCATCCGCTTCGGCGGCGATCGCCTGTTTGATCATATCGGCGGCCTCGGCAGCGGTACTGGTTTTCAGTGAATCCACCTCCAGAGAAACGTAACTCTGAGCGAGAGCCTGACGATCTTCACGTACAGCCCAGAGCTTGCCACTCGCGATCAAATCACCCATTTTGGCCAGTTGCTTTTCTGCTGACTGAAATCGTTTATGGAAACGTCGATCGGCACCTGCGGCAATGGCACGATCTCTTGCCAGCAAAACGGTTGCAAGTTCATCTTTCGCAACCGAGGTTGACTCTGTAGCCTTTTGCAACAGGCTGGATGCTTCGGCCAAAACAGAACCGGCCTTTTGACTGCCTTCTGCTGCCAATCCATCTGCCCGTTCCAACTGCTTTTTGGCCCTGGAGTACAGGGATGGAGCCAACAGACTGACCTGTTCCTCCTTTGCCTGAGCCAGAGACGCCTGCAAGGAAGCCAATTCAGGGTAACGACTGGCAACTTCGCTACCGGACAATTGAGCCTGGGTAGCACAACCGGTGGCCAACACCGTTGCCATGACCCAGGCCAGCTTGAGATTCTTTTCCATTTTTTCCCCTTACTATATCAACTGAAAATTATTAACTGAAAATTCACTGAAAATTTTTCGGGCCATTTTATAAGGGAAATTTTTGCCCGGTCAATCCAATTTTCTGCTTATACGCTTTTTTTCCGTTTGTGCCGTTTTTTGTGCCGTTTATTTGTACACTTCTTTTTGTAACTCTTCCTGATGGGTAATGGTTGGATTGCTTGCCTTCATAAACACGGGTGCTACGTTATCAACCGATTTCATCTGTGCCGTGATTCCTTTCAAGAGCCGGCCGAGAATATCTGCGCCTGTAATGATTCTCGGATGTTCACACCACACCAGGACAACATCGAACTCGATCGCACTATCGTGATGCAGGTCGTCAGAGGCATTCGCTTTCAGATGAATGATCACATCTCCAATAGTAACCTCGGGGTCTTTCACAATAATGGGCCTGTGGCAAAACAAATAGGGATCAAACGGCTGGTCGGTATCGAACAATGCCGCTCTCAATGCACCATCAGCGTCCATCAATAAATGCGGCTCACCCATTTCATTCGCCAACACCACCCAGTTATGTCCACTGGCATGGATTTTTTGCAGAAATGAGTCCGACGGGTCCCGTTTGATTTCAGGAATAATGGGCAAATCCACTTGTGTGGGCAGGCAGATAATGGATTCCGGAGCAACCTTTTCTCCTTCCTGGGAAACTTTCAGGTCATCAATCGCCAAAAAGTTCAATGCACCAATGCCTTCGACCTGATCCACCTCGGCTTCTTCCGCTTCGACATGCTTGCGAATAACACGCTTCAGATCCCGTTCGAGCAGATAATCCGTCCCTTCCTTGCCCAGCCAGCCATCCAGCAACAAAGCCGCAGGTTTGGCAACCGGAAACAGCAGAATCTGGTAAAAACGCATGATCGGCGAAAGCAACGACGCCATTTTTAACGCATTGCGGGAAAAATACGCCTGGGGCAATATTTCACCACACATGGTAATAAAGACGGTCGAAAACAGAAATGCAGCAAGCCCGGCCAGAACAGAGTCCGAAAGCAGGGTCAACAGTACATTGATTCCCACATTCCCCCATAAAATGGTCGACAACAGAAAGTTCGAGTCTTTCCGCATGGCCAGTATGCGGGCGGCCGCCTTGTTACCGTGGCTTGCCTCGACTTCCAGCTGCAGCCTGTTTAAGGAGAAAAAAGCCAGATTCAGCCCGGAAAACATTGCGGACTGGGTGATGCAAAAAAGAATGCCCGCCCAGATAAAAATATCACTGCTCATATCGACCATATCCTGGATACCCGGTTAGAATCATTGTCAAAAAGCACTCAAAAAGTGGGGGGTTAATTGTCGGTTACTTGGGTGCCAAAGTCGAGCCCGAAGTGACGTATTTACGGCGCCTTCCTGCACACACTGCCCGTGGAAACGCAAGCAGATACACAAAACGGGGTTTAAAGCTGCCGCAAGTAACTGACAACGACCTGGCCGTCCGGCTTGACGCCTCGCCAGATTTCAAAGGCTTCCGCAGCCTGCTCGACCAGCATACCCAGTCCATCGATTTGCTGATGGCAACCATGCTGTTTGGCCCACCGGTTAAATGCGGTCATTTTGTCAGAATAAATCATATCGTAAGCAACAGTATGAGAGCCGATAACCCGCTCGGGCACAGCCGGCACCGAGCCTGCCAGTCCGGCAGAGGTGCCATTGATGACAATATCAAAAGTATCGGATAACTCGCCAAATGCACAGGAGCGGATGGTGCCCCAGGGTGAAAACAGGCTGGCCAGCGCCTCCGCCCTGGCCAGGGTACGGTTGGCAATGACAATTTCTGCAGGGTGACAATCCAGCAACGGCTTGAGCGTGCCACGAACCGCGCCGCCAGCGCCCAAAACCAGCAGACGCCTGTTTTTCAGATCGACCTGGTGGTTGTGAGTCAGATCTCTGACCAGTCCAATACCGTCGGTATTGTCTCCACAGGTTTCTCCCTGGCTGTTCAGGTATACCGTATTGACCGCACCCGCAAGACTGGCCCTTTCAGATAAACGCGTCACCCAGTTGAACGCTTCTTCCTTGAAAGGTACGGTCACATTGAAGCCCAAGCCTCCCCTGGCGAAAAAATCTTCTGCCTCGGCGGTAAAACCGTCCAGCGGTGGCTGAACGGTCACATAGTCCATATCCTGCCCGGTTTGCCTGGCAAAGTAACCGTGAATCTGTGGTGATTTGCTATGACCAACAGGGTGACCCAATACCGCATAAAGCCCCATTTTGTACTCCTCAAACCTGTATTTATCCGCTTGCCTGTGTTATGTCCGGTCAGGCTTCCACGGGCAGTGCCTGCAATCGATGCCCCCGGGTTTAAAGCCAGTCCCTGCCGGTCAGATAATGGCTCGTCAGGCGACCTTCTTCGGAATCCGGGTCAGGCTGCCAGTTATAATCCCACTTCACCAGCGGGGGTAGCGACATCAGAATGGACTCGGTTCTACCGCCCGATTGCAGGCCAAACAGGGTGCCACGATCAACAACCAGGTTAAATTCCACGTACCTGCCCCGACGGTATAACTGAAACTCCCGCTCCTTCGCTCCGTACTCCTGATCCTTTCGACGATCGACGACAGGAAGATAGGCATCAAGATAACTGTCGCCCACAGACTTCACAAACGCAAAGGATTTTTCAAACCCGCCTTCATTCAGATCATCGAAAAACAGGCCACCCACGCCCCGGTACTCAGACCGGTGTTTCAGGTAGAAATAGTCATCACACCACTTTTTGTACCTGGGATAGACATTCTCTCCAAAAGGCTCGCAGGCCTTGCGGGCAACATGGTGCCAATGGATACAGTCTTCATCATATCCATAAAACGGAGTCAGGTCATAGCCGCCACCAAACCACCATACCGGGTCTTCGCCTTCTTTTTCCGCAACGAAGAACCGAACATTGGCATGAGAGGTCGGCACAAACGGATTTTCAGGGTGCACAACCAGAGACACGCCGACCGCCTGAAAACGTCTGCCGGTCAGCTCGGGGCGGGAAGCGGTCGCTGAAGGTGGTAATCCATCCCCATAAACATGGGAAAAATTGACGCCTGCCTTTTCAAATACCTGGCCATTGTTCATCACACGGGTACGCCCGCCGCCGCCCTGTCCCCGCTGCCAGTTGTCTTCATAAAACCGGGCGCGGCCATCTTCATTTTCAAGCCCTGCGCAAATACGATCCTGAAGATCCAGAAGATACGCTTTTACCTGATCAAAACAAAATTCTGTCATTGTATCGCTCTCTTGTATTTGGATCCGCAAAGCATTCAGATCCGTAAAGCCACACCGTCTTCGATGTCGTAGATAGGCGTCGGCTTGCCACTTTGCCCGAGGGGGCCGGAAAGAATGCCATCAATATTATCACCAAAATACTGCCTGACCCGCAATGCAGATAATGCGGGTGCCTTGCCCGCAGGATTGGCAGAGGTCGAGACAATCGGGCCACCGAAACGGGCTGTCAGTGCCACTATGGCAGGGTGGGTACTGACCCTCAGGGCCACTTTGGCATGTTCACCCTTGATCCAGC
Source organism: Pseudomonadota bacterium (assembly GCA_002747395.1). Classification (GTDB taxonomy): domain Bacteria; phylum Pseudomonadota; class Gammaproteobacteria; order Pseudomonadales; family Oleiphilaceae; genus LZORAL124-50-18. The sequence continues at coordinate 34,902 of PDPE01000026.1, read as the reverse complement.
AGGGAATACCAACCGGGTCGGGAAGCAACCAGGTCACCGGGCCAGGCCAGGATTTGCGCAGTATTGCCTGTTTCCTGTCATCCAGCGGGTCGATAAAGCAGGAAAAGTGATCCATTTGTCCTGTCACCAATATCATGCCTTTGTCCACAGGACGCTGTTTCAGTTGCAGCAGTGTTTCAACTGCACGCTGATCAAAAGGATCACAACCCAGCCCCCAGACCGCCTCTGTAGGGTAGGCAATCACTCCTCCTTCGCGAAGGTGCACGCACGCACGGGCCACCTGAAAATGATTCATCGACGACACAATAAACACTCCGTTGAAACCGTATTCGCTGACTCTTTCCCGATTTTCATCTGTTCTGGCTGAACCTGTCGTCGCTGATGCGCTCTTGTTGATGAACCGATGTAACAGCTACTGCAAATGAAACCTGCTGATGGACTATTACAGCCGGTCGCCAGGCTCATACCGATAAGCGACTGTAGCCTCCGGGCACTGATTCTATCACGCCTTTAAGCTCAAGCATGAATATCCCGTTCAAAATTTCCTGAACCGGATAGTCCAACTGTTCTGCCAGTGTGTCAATATCACTGCGCTCATATCCCAGGGCAGATAAAATCTCGTTCTCAATGTCCGAAAACTCCTGGTCAAACAGGTCTGCCTGGTCTTGCAGGGGGCTGTCAGGTGAGGAAGAGGAGGACACACAGACATTGTCATATCGCCTGCCCATCTGCGGTTCGATTTCAACCAGAATATCATCGACTTCTGTGGTCAGCTTTGCGCCCTGTTGAATCAACTGGTGACACCCTCTGGCAAGCGGGTTATGAATACTTCCGGGAATGGCCATGACGTCCCTGCCCTGTTCCAGCGCCTGTCTGGCAGTTATCAGGGAACCACTGCGGACATCAGCCTCTATTACCAGAACAGCCAGGGACAGCCCGCTGATGATTCTGTTACGCTGTGGAAAATTCTCCCGTTTGGGCGGAGTGCCTGCTGGGAACTCTGAAATAACCACGCCCCGTTCGGCGATGAGAGGCCTCAGCCTGCAATTCCGTTTCGGGTAGGTCTGGTCCAGCCCGGTGCCCAGAACGGCAACGGTGCCCGCTGCACCCTGCAACGCACCTTCATGTGCCCTCGCATCGATGCCCAGGGCAAAGCCGCTGGTGACGACAAAGCCTGCCCGGGACAGGGATCTGGCAAACTGAAAGGCATTATCCAATCCGCCAGATGTCGCTCGCCGACTTCCTACAATCGCCACCTGGGGTGCAGACAACAGATTCATATTGCCCTGGAAATAAAGCAACACTGGCGGGTCTGCAATCATGCTCAATTGTTTGGGGTAGGTTTCGTCATAAATGGAAATCAGGCCGGCCTGATTCATTGCAAGCCAGTGAAGAACTTCTTCGGAGCGACGAGCAAGGCTACTTTGCTCTCCGATGCCAGCCAGTTCATCGAGTTGATTGATGGCCTCGGGGGTAACCCGCTGTTTGGCCAGTGCCGACCGGTCTGCGTCAAGCAGTGCCTGTGTTGAGCCATATAACGCAAGCAACCTGGCCAGTTTACGCTGCCCTACCCCTTCAAGAAAGGAAAGGGCAAGCAGGGTCGAAGTTTCTGCAGACAACGGGGCTGTTTTTGGTGAAACAGCCGGTTTTTCGGGGAATAACGGTGTTTCAGGAGAATGCGACATCTTGTTGATCGTCCGTGATCCGATAAAAAAAACGGCAGGTCAATACACTGCCGCTTTTCAGTTTATCCTGTCGGGCAGAATTTTAAAACCGTGGATTTTTCACCTTGTCCATCAATGCCAGGGGTCTGAGTGCTCTCAGTATCAAAGCATAACTGACTTTATCAAAAGTGCGAAATACCATTAACATTCCGGCCTGTTCAGAGGGCAGTTCGACTTTTTCGGACGTGTAGGGGTCTCTGACCAGGCCGCCGGACTTGTAAATTGCCATTACATTTCCCTCTTTCATTCCGTCTCGCCTGCCACGATTGATTACCACCACATCATATTGGCCTATGTTATTGACACCGTTCATAACGGCAATCATTTTTCCTTCCAGAGGGGTTTTGGCTACGGAAGGATGATAGGTTGAAGTAATAATCCGGTCATCCGTGGGTAACAGGCGGTCTCCTTGCAGAATTTCTTCCCGTGATCGCTTGACGGACAGGGTCAATACTTCCCCGTTCACAGCCTCCACACTCGCTACCCCTATCTCTTTGGCTTCCAGCCCCAGGTACTCTCCCGTATCCGGGTCAATATACCTTCTGCCCGGACGGTAGATGCCTACCGAGCTGTGTATTCCCGCATCACCACGCGCATACACGGTATCCCCGGCACCGCTGACAATATGACCTTCCTTGCCCGCCAGCACATAGGAGGAAGTACCAAGTTCGGCGCCATCCACGATCCGTGAACCTGTCAAAAAGCTGCTGATCGCATCCAGCGGAATGGCAGGAATTGCCGTATCGATCGAGCTGATTCTTGCCTTTGGTGTCAACTTGACCGTGCGACTCGCCGCTCCCCGACTAATCGTGGTGATCCTTGGCTTGCCATCAACATAGACAAAACCGAGCACATCACCAGGGTAAATCAAATGGGGGTTATCTATCTGCGGGTTTGCCTGCCAGATTTCCGGCCATAACCAGGGCGAGTCGAGAAACCGGGCCGAGATACCCCAGAGTGTATCTCCCTTCACCACGGTGTATTGTTGAGGAGTTCCGTCTTTGAATCTGGGCGTTGCGGCCCAAACCGAATTGACGGAAACGAGCAATGTCACAATGACCGAAAGCAAAATACGCATGTGATTATCCCTTTGATTCTTGAGTCGCTGCTGTCTATCTATGCTATATAAATAACTTGTAGATATCTTATTAGATAACTTCTGTATAGATAATATATAGATAACCTGTGGATAATTTGTACTATTTAATAGTCTATTGGATAATAGTAGCAGCGATATCGTGACAGGTACCACAAATTTATCGAATTGATGATAAATCTTTACGGTAAGTGCCGGTATCTAAACGTTTTGTGTGCCAGATAAAGTAATACACAAAAAATTCTTCGCTTTTTTACTTTCACGGAAAGACTGATTCTTATGAGTAAACTGACTATTTTGGAGTTTCCAGACCCCCGCCTTCGCAAGGTTGCCCGGCCGGTCAGGGAAGTGGATGATGCACTTCGCAAAGTCATTGATAATATGTTTGAAACCATGTACGACGCACCCGGAATCGGGCTTGCCGCGACACAGGTGGACGTCCACAAGAGACTGATGGTCATTGATGTTTCTGAAGACAAGAGTAAACCGCTTGTTTTTATCAACCCGGAAATCGAAATACTCGAAGGGGAGCCTCACGCCATGCAGGAAGGTTGCCTGTCCATACCAGGGTTCTATGAAGAGGTAACCCGTATTGACCATATCCGCGTCAAGGCTCTGGACAGAGAGGGTCAGCCCTTTGAAATGGAGGCGGAGGGTTTACTGGCTGTCTGCATTCAACATGAAGTGGACCACCTGGACGGCAAGCTGTTTATCGACTACCTGAGTTCACTCAAGCGCAACCGCATTCGCAAGAAACTCGAAAAACAGCACAGGGCCAGAGCCTGATCCCTGCATTGTTTTACCGGATTCCACACCCTATCCGACACTCGGTATTATTGGACACCACAGCATTGAAAATACTATTTGCCGGCACACCGGAATTTGCGGCTACAAGCCTGTCAACCCTTATCAACGCGAATCAACACCAGGTCTGCGCTGTCTACACCCAGCCCGATCGGCCCGCAGGTCGGGGTAGAAAGCAGATTCCCGGCCCGGTAAAAACAGTCGCTACAGAGCACGCAATACCGGTTCTGCAGCCTGTGAACTTCAAATCAGCAGAGGCGGTCGCCACCCTTGCTGCATTTGAGCCCGATCTGATGGTCGTTGCCGCCTACGGGCTGATTCTGCCTCAGGCAGTGCTGGATACGCCCAAACTGGGCTGTATCAACATACACGCTTCATTATTGCCCCGATGGCGCGGGGCTGCACCCATTCAGCGGGCAATAGAAGCAGGGGACGAAGAAACGGGAATCACCATCATGCAAATGGATGCGGGACTCGATACCGGCGCAATGATGCTTAAGAAACCGGTCGCTATCGAAGCCACAGATACCGGTGGTACATTGCATGACAAACTGGCCAGACTGGGTGGTGAGTGTTTGCTTGATGCGCTTGATCGTATACAACGCGGTACGATCAAACCGGAAGCCCAGGATGATTCACAGGCCAGTTATGCCCATAAGCTCAACAAGGAAGACGGGCGAATTGACTGGCACCAGGGCGCCAGGGAGATCGAGCGTAAAATCCGCGCCTTTAACCCCTGGCCGGTTGCCTTTACCGAACAGAACGGCACGCGCATACGGGTATTTGAAGCGACCGCCAATGACGAACCGGGGCATACCGCTGCACCAGGCACGGTCATCCGGCGTGACAAAAAGGGAATAGCCGTAGCCTGTGGCCAGGGCACGGTGACAATCACCAGGCTGCAATTACCGGGGAATAAAGCAATTACCGCACTTGACCTGATCAATGGCGGACAACCGGTACTCCCGGTTCAGTCTGCTCTTGACCCGGTTGACAGATAACCATGAAAACAGACCAGCCATGACGAAGCATCAGCGGAAGCCTCCCGGAAAACCGGCCGCTCCCGAAAATGACGCGCGTTACCACGTAGTGCAGGCCTTGTTGCGGGTGGTGAATGACCGGGCCTCCCTGGCGACAGTCATTCCCGAAACAGAACCCCGGGTAACCCCGGGAGATCGGCCCCTTTTCAGGGAATTAACCTTTGGTGTCTGTCGCTGGTACCATCGGCTGGACATGGTTGCAAGGCAATTTTTACAACGCCCGATCCGAAAGAGGGAAAACAGCGCAAGGTTACTGATATTGATGGGTCTGTATCAGCTGTTTTTTACCCGGATACCTGCACATGCTGCGATTCACAGCACCGTTGAGCTGGCAGCCAGGGTCAATGCCGGCAAGGTCAAGGGCCTGATCAACGGTGTATTGAGAAACGCACAGCGAGACGGAGCAGAAATCCTCGAACGATTGCAACACAACGAACAATATCAATACAGCCACCCCCAATGGATGATCGACAAACTCAAGGGCAACTGGCCGGATGACTGGCGAGCGATTCTCGATCAAAACAACCGGAAAGCTCCTTTGACCCTTCGTATTAACAGCAGAAAAATCTCCCGCAAGGATTACTCTGCCCTGCTGGATAACCACGGCCTGGGTCACCGGCTTTCATCACTGTCACCGAAGGGAATCATCCTTGACAGACCGGCGGATGTGACACAGATTCCCGGTTACATTGAAGGCCTGTTCAGCGTACAGGACGAAGCGGCACAATTATGTACGCAACTTCTGGATGCGGGTTCAACGGATCTGACCATTCTGGATGCGTGCGCCGCGCCGGGTGGCAAAACCACCGCAATTCTGGAACAGGCAACAGAAAACAGCAAAATCACCGCCCTCGAACTGCACCCGGAACGCCTGACCCGCATCGAGGAAAACCTCCGGCGGCTCGGTCTTGCAGCGGAGATAAAAGAGGGCGATGCCACCAGGCAAAACTGGTGGGACGGCAAAGACTTTGATCGTATACTGGTCGATGCGCCATGCAGCGCATCTGGCGTGATAAGAAAACACCCCGATATCAAGCTGCTTCGCCTGGAATCAGACATTATGCCACTGGCAGAGACACAATTGGCCATACTTCACAATTTGTGGCCTATGCTTAAAACGGGTGGAATACTGCTCTACGCCACATGCTCCGTGTTTCCTCAGGAAAATACCCGTATAATTGAAAGGTTTCTCAAGCAAACGCCAAACGCCGGTGAAATCACCATAGAAGAAGAGTGGGGCAAGGCATGCACAACAGGACGGCAGTTATTTCCCAACCAGGAATCACATGATGGTTTTTACTACGCCAGACTGACCAAATATCCGGCGTAAGCTTTCATCCGGGGTGTACCTTCGTGTTCCGGCTTACCGGGATGCCGTATTTCAGGAAATACCTCAACAAGCAGCACAGGCAGCGAATACGATCTATGAAAATTATTATACTCGGAGCCGGGCAGGTTGGTGGCACCCTGGCAGAGAGTCTCGCCAATGAAGAAAATGATATCTCGGTGATCGACTCCAGCGCCACCCGACTCCGCCAATTGAGAGAGCGGCTTGATATCAGAACGGTTCAGGGGCAGGGTTCCTATCCGGATATTCTGCAACAGGCCGGTGCCGAAGATGCGGAACTGCTGGTTGCCGTTACCAATAGTGACGAAGTGAATATGGTCGCCTGCCAGATCGCTCATACCCTGTTCAAGACACCCAAAAAGATCAGTCGGGTACGGGCACCGGCCTATATCACCAGAAAAGCACTCTTTAATTCGGAAGCCTTCCCCATCGATGTGCTTATCTCGCCTGAACAGCTGGTGACCAAGCACATTGCCCGCCTGATCGAGTATCCCGGTGCCTTGCAGGTGCTGGACTTTTCCGAAGGACGTGCCATGCTGGTGGCAATCAGGGCAGTCAGGGGTGCCCCGCTGGTTGGCCATGAATTGTCTTACCTGCGCGAACACATGCCCAATATAGACACCCGTGTCGCCGCAATCTTCAGAAAAGACCGGCCTCATATTCCCGAAGGCACCACTGTGGTGGAAATAGGAGATGAGGTATTCTTTATTGCTGCAACCAACCATATTCGATCGGTTATGAGTGAGTTGCAACCCCTTGAAAAACCCTACAAGCGCATTATGATTGCCGGCGGTGGCAACATAGGCATGCGCCTTTGCCATCAACTGGAAAACAAACACCAGTTGAAAGTCATCGAACACAATGAAAAACGCGGCCAGTTCCTTTCCGAAACCCTGAACAGAACCATAGTGCTGGTAGGTGATGCCTCCAACAAGGAAATGCTGCTGGACGAAAACATTGAAGGCACCGACGTATTCTGCGCCGTCACCAACGATGACGAAGCCAATATCATGGCTTCCATGCTGGCCAAGCGTCTGGGTGTGAGAAAAGTCATCACCCTGATCAATAATCCGGACTACGTCGACCTGATTCAGGGAGGAGAAATCGATATTGCCGTTTCTCCCCAGCAGGCCACCCTGGGTACCATGTTGGCTCATGTAAGAAAGGGAGATGTGGTCAATGTCCATCGTTTGAGGCGCGGTGCCGCTGAAGCTCTTGAGGCCATCGCACACGGGGATCACCGATCGTCCAGGGTAGTCGGACGCAGACTGGACGAAATCTCCCTGCCGGAGGGCTGCACAATCGGCGCCATAGTGAGGCATGGCGAGGTGTTAATCGCCCATGATCATATTCGTGTTCAGCCGGACGACCACGTTATTCTCTTCCTGGTAAACCGAAACAGAATCCGGGAAGTGGAAAAACTCTTTCAGGTCGGCTTTTCATTCTTCTGACAGGAAGCGAACGTGCATATTTCACTGGTATTTAAAGTTCTGGGTATATTGATGATGCTGTTCAGCCTGTCGATGGTACCCCCTATTGTTGTCTCGTTCATCTATCAGGACGGCCAGATACAATACTTCGCAGAAGCACTTTTCCTTATCCTGATCATAGGCTTTCTGGCCTGGTTACCCACTCGCAATATCAAACACGAATTGCGAGTCAATGACGGATTCATCATCACTACCCTGTTCTGGCTGACGATCAGCCTGAGTGGAACCGTGCCGCTCTATTTCAGCGATAACCCGAGCATGAGCTTTACCGATGCGTTTTTCGAGTCTCTGTCCGGGCTGACCACAACAGGGGCAACCGTCATTACCGGCATTGATCATCTGCCCAAATCCATACTTTGGTATCGGCAGCAGTTACAATGGTTTGGCGGAATGGGCATTATCGTATTGGCCGTTGCCGTTTTGCCCATGCTCGGCATTGGTGGCATGCAGCTCTATCGGGCAGAGACCCCGGGGCCGGTGAAAGACAGCAAACTGACACCTCGTATCACGGAAACGGCCAAGGCACTCTGGTACATTTACCTGAGCCTGACCATCGTTTGCGGGCTATGTTACTACCTGGCCGGCATGAGTGGCTTCGATGCCATTACCCACAGCTTCGCTACCGTGGCCATCGGTGGCTTTTCGACCCATGATGCCAGTATCGGCTTCTTCAACAGCCCGCTTATCGATATTATTGCGATTGTCTTTATGATTCTGTCAGGAGTGAACTACGCGCTGCATTTTTTTGCGTGGCGAATGCGGGATATCACGGTTTACTTTAAAGACCCCGAGTTTCTTTTTTATATCTTCATTTTGTTTTCGGTCACCGCCATTTGTATCACGGTATTGGTGGCAAGTGACACCTATACTCTCTATGAAGCCACCATTCGCGGTTTGTTTGAAGTGGTCTCGGTCGCCACGACAACCGGCTTCGCCACCGCCGATTTTTCGAACTGGCCTCATGTATTGCCCTTTCTGCTATTTGTTGTCGCCTTCGTCGGAGGCTGTGCCGGCTCTACCGGTGGTGGCATGAAAGCCATTCGGGTGTTGCTCATCTACAAACAGGGTGTGCGGGAAATCAAACGCCTGATTCACCCCAATGCCATCATTCCGGTAAAACTGGGCAAAAAACCCGTGCCCGATCGCGTACTCGAAGCAGTCTGGGGCTTCTTTTCCGTCTATATGTTCATGTTCGTTTTTATGCTGATGGGCCTGCTCGCCACCGGCCTGGATCAGGTCACTGCATGGTCGGCAGTCGGTGCCTGCATCAACAATCTGGGGCCTGGACTCGGTGAAGTGGCCTATCATTACGGAGATTTGAATGATCCGGCCAAATGGATACTCTGTGTCGCCATGCTGATGGGACGACTGGAAGTGTTTACCCTGTTGATACTGTTGTCGCCCGCATTCTGGAAACGATAAATCCGAATGGCAGTGAAATCCGGTTAACGGTGAGGATCGGGTAACAGTGAGTTCTGAATCGGAAACACAGATCGCTAACACCAGCGCCGTACTTTATTTCTGTATTCCCGATAGCTCTCACCGAATTTTTTTTCCAGTGCCCGCTCCTCGGGAATAATCTGAAAACGGGTGAGATAGCCTCCATAGATCAACACAAACACCAGCGACCACCACTCGACAAAGCAGGCACAGGTGGCCAGCACTACCAATCCCAGAGCCAGATACATGGGATTTCTCGTTCTGGCAAACACACCCGTACTTACCACCGTTTTCGCGTGTCCCGGCGAAACGGGGTTCAGCGTGGTGTTACTTCGGGCAAACTGCCTTATGGATAACCAGCCGATAGCAACCGCTGGCAACAGTAACAGGCCACAAAGGATCAGCAAAAGAACATTGTCAGTTGGTTTGCCATCCAACCAGCAATAATCGGTGGCAACCGCCAGACACAAGGTCAGAACAGCTACCATCAATGGGGGAATCCGGGTTTCGAGAAAATGCATGGTTGGCTTCCTCAGGTGACAAACAAATAACGGCACGCCGTTTTTACAAAAAAACTCTGACTAAATCCCGCTACAACACTGCACAAATCGCGCTCAGGTAGTATAATCCCGCGGTTTAACCGACATCAATTGCTATTTGTTTTGTATCACTCACTATCCGTCAGGAAAAACCCGTGTCAGAGAATAACAGCCAAGAACCAAGCACCTTTCAAGGTCTGATCCTCGCCTTGCAGAAATTTTGGGCAGAGCAAGGTTGCGTCATTTTACAACCTTTGGATATGGAAGTCGGAGCCGGCACCTTTCATCCGGCTACCTTTTTGCGATCCATCGGCCCGGAAACCTGGAACTCTGCCTATGTTCAACCCAGCAGAAGGCCCACTGACGGACGCTACGGTGAAAACCCGAACCGTTTGCAGCACTATTACCAGTTTCAGGTCGTATTGAAGCCTTCACCTGACAACATCCAGGAGCTTTATCTGCAATCGCTCCGGCATTTGGGCATCGACAGCCTGGTGCACGATATACGCTTTGTTGAAGACAACTGGGAATCGCCCACGCTGGGTGCCTGGGGTCTGGGTTGGGAAGTCTGGCTGAACGGAATGGAAGTCACCCAGTTTACCTATTTCCAACAGGTTGGCGGCATCGAGTGCTTTCCGGTGACCGGAGAAATCACCTATGGTATCGAGCGCATCGCCATGTATCTGCAGGGTGTCGACAGTGTGTACGATCTGGTCTGGGCAGAAGGCCCGGAAGGCAAGGTCACCTATGGTGATGTGTTCCACCAGAACGAAGTGGAAATGTCCAGGTTCAACTTTGAACAGGCAGATATCGACTTCCTGTTCAAGAGCTTTGATTTTTATGAAAAAGAAAGTGCCAGGCTGATCGAGCTCATGCTGCCGCTGCCCGCCTACGAAATGGTATTGAAAGCCTCCCACACCTTTAATCTGCTGGATGCCAGAAACGCCATCTCCGTTACCGAGCGTCAGCGTTTTATCCTGCGCGTTCGAACAATCGCCAGAGCGGTCGCTCAGGCCTATTACAATCGAAGAGAAGAATTGGGCTTCCCCCTGGCATCAGAATCCATCAAACAGGCTTTGTCGGAAACTGCTCAATCCAAAAAGAGCAAAAAGGGAGGCAAGAAGTAACATGGCGACAACAGACTTTCTGGTAGAAATTGGCACCGAAGAATTACCCCCCAGGGCGCTGAAAAATCTGTCAGCCTCTTTCCAGTCAGGCATTGAAAACGGACTTGGCAACACGGGCATCGGCTTCACATCCATCACCTCGTTTGCCACTCCACGTCGCCTTGCCGTATTGATCAACGGCCTGGACACCCGACAGCCGGATTCACAGGTGGAACGAAAAGGCCCGGCAGCCAGCGCCGCCTATGACGCTGACGGCAACCCGACCCGCGCCTTGCAGGGGTTCGCCCGATCCTGCAATACCACGCCGGATCAGCTTGAAAAAATTGAAACACCCAAAGGGGAATGGCTGGTCTATCGTGCCACCAGGCCAGGTCAACCGACCCGGGATTTGCTGCCGCAGATTGTCTCTGACTCATTATCCGGCCTGCCCATACCCAAACGTATGCGCTGGGGAGCCAGCCGAACCGAATTTGTGCGTCCTGCGCACTGGGTCATTATGCTCTTGGGTGACGAGGTGATTGACTGTACCATTCTTGGCCTGAAAGCCTCCAATATGACTCGTGGCCACCGATTTATGGCTCCTTCACAAGTCGGGATTGCCACACCGAATGACTACGCCGCCCTGCTGGAATCACAGGGCAAGGTGATTGCCTCCTTTGACAAAAGGAGACAACAGATTGAAAAAAGTGTCGCCAACATCGCCCAAACTGTAAACGGGCAAGCGGTCATTGATGAAGACCTGCTTGATGAGGTCACTGGATTGAACGAGTGGCCGGTACCTTTAATCGGTAAATTTGACGAAAAATTCCTGGAAGTACCGGCACAGGCGCTGATTTCTTCCATGAAGGAGCATCAGAAATACTTCCATGTGGTCAGCTCTGATGATACAGATAACGCGATGCTGCCCTATTTTATCACCATTTCCAATATCGAAAGCAAAGACCCGGCGCAAGTGGTCAGCGGCAACGAAAAAGTCATTCGTCCCCGTTTGTCCGATGCCGCTTTCTTTTTCGAGACCGACCAAAAATCTACCCTGGAAAGCCGGGTCGAGCAACTTAAACCCATCGTATTCCAGGCCAGTCTGGGCACGGTTTATGACAAGATAACACGGGTTTCCCGCATCGCCGGTGACATAGCCGAACAGATTGGCGGTGAAAGGGAACTTGGTAAACGGGCAGGATATTTGTGCAAGTCCGATCTGGTCACCGAAATGGTGCTGGAATTTCCCGACCTGCAAGGCATTATGGGGTATCACTACGCATGCAATGATGGCGAACCGGAAGAAGTGGCCCTGGCACTCAATGAGCAATACCTGCCACGCTTTTCGGGTGACACACTACCGACCACCAAAACCGGCTGTGCTCTTTCCATTGCGGATAAAATGGACACCATTGTGGGCATTTTTGGTATCAACCAGCCACCGTCCGGCACCAAGGACCCCTTTGCCCTCCGCAGAGCGGCACTGGGCGTACTCCGAATCATTGTCGAAAAAGAACTCAACCTGGATCTCAGGCAATGTATCAGGCTGGCCATTGAACAACATGAGTCGTTACCGGCGGAAAACCTTGAAGAAACCGTTTTTGAATATATGCTGGAACGATTCAGGGCCTGGTATGAAGATGCCGGCATCGACACTGCCGTTTATCTGGCAGTTCATGCTCGCAGACCCGCCAAACCCCTGGATTTTGATCACCGTATCAAAGCAGTTAACGAGTTCATCAAGCTGCCGGAAGCTGACGCACTGGCGGCGGCCAATAAACGTGTCAGCAATATTCTGGGCAAACAGAACGCCAATGATATTTCACAGACCATTCACTATGATCTGCTAAAGGAAGAGGCCGAAATACTGCTGGGTACCACATTGAAAGACCTGAGCGGTGAAGTTGACCCGCTATTTGAACAGGGCGACTACCAATCCGGGCTGACCCGGCTGGCGAAGCTCAAAAACCCCATTGACCGGTTCTTCGATGAAGTGATGGTCATGACGGAAGATGAGCGCATCAGAAATAACCGTCTTGCCTTGTTGGCAGAACTGCGTCGCCTGTTTATCAGAGTCGCTGATATTTCTCTCTTGCAAACATCAAATTAGCGAATACAGGATGAATCTTGCGTAGCGAGCGACCGGAGAGCCACGAATTCCGGTCGTTATAAACAGGCTGCTGCAAGCTGATTGTTACAAACAGAAAGAAACAGGCTATATGTCAACATCAAGTATTCTGATCTTCTTGCGATCAACCCTGTTCTATATCGTGCTGATCATATTTACTGTTGTATTTAGCACAAGCTGTAAAATTATTAGCCCGGCCATGTCATACCGAACGCGGTTTCGTTTCATCATCCAGGGTTACACAGGCTTTATCACACAGTGGCTGCGAATCTGCTGTGGTGTGGATTATCAGGTAACAGGAACGGAAAACATCCCCGATACCCCCTGCATTATCGCCAGCAACCATCAAAGTACATGGGAAACATTTTTTCTGCAAACCCGGTTCGCCCCTCAAACCCAGGTAGTGAAAAAAGAGTTACTGTCCATCCCCTTTTTTGGCTGGATATTGAGCCTGACCAACCCCGTTGCCATCGACAGAAACAATCGAAAACAGGCCATGAAACAGATTCTGATGCAGGGCAGGGAAAAGTTGAGGCGTGGTATTTGGGTACTGATATTTCCAGAGGGAACCCGAGTCAACCCCGGTCAAACAAAATGCTTTTCAAAAGGGGCCGCGGCACTTGCCATACACGCCGGGGTGCCTGTTCTTCCCGTAGCGCATAACGCAGGCGAACACTGGCCCAATAACGGCTATATGAAGTACCCGGGAACCATAAAAGTCGTCTACGGGCCACTGATTCAGTCTGACAACAAAACCACAGAGGAACTGACTCGGGAGACCGAGCAATGGATTGGCAACAAAGTCCGGGAAATCGGCAATCAACCGATACACAAGGAAGGCATCGTTCCCCTTCAACCATAACAAGCCGGTTTAACAGCCAGGCTAGCTCTTTTTCCGCAACTTGTCTAACTCCACCATTTGCGCTACATAGGTCATAATGCTGTCTTTCAGATCCGGCGAGCATTTGCTGAAATTTCTCGCCAGCTCGGGCAGTCGCTCCTCGGTTAGCATGGCCTCGGTCATTCGATCAGAAAACAAAATCCAGGGGTCAATATCGAGTGCACCTGCCACAGCTTCAATCATATCCAGACGGGGTTCCGCTTCGGCCTGCATAAGCCTGGCAATGGAGGAAGGGCTTTTGCCCGACCGCTTGCACAACTCGACCGAATTGACATTGTTTTTCTTGCAGGCTGTACGAATATTGCCTGCGACGATCTTTTTGAGTTTTTTATTTTTCATTATTTCAGATTCAACCAGATTGATCAGAAAGAAAAAACAGGCCAGTGACCTGTATTAAAACCGGGTATCCATGCGGGTGTTGATACCGCAAACAGCCGGACGGGGCAGACAAGCCTGAAAAGACGCCCGCCCCGGTATGTACCATGCCGCCAGATATACCGGCTCAGCAATCAAATCACAGCCAGCGATTAATTAAATAACGGTCAACGATTAAATATAGTCACCGAGTTTTTTGGACAGATAAACATTGTTCGGCAATTTATCCGTTGTCACATAGCCGGGTTCACTTTTAATCAATGCAGGTATACGACCAACCAGGTTGGCGCAGGTCAGCTCGACGGTTGCCGGTTGATTGACATTGATCGTTGTATCCGGCTCACCATAGAAAGTCCAATCGTTCCTGTCGAAGTCATCCGGCGCATACACATTGCCGATGCACTCGGTCTCAATGGTGATACCTTCTTTGGTTTCGGTCACAACAATGGCCGACATCCCCGTAGGGTCACCCGCCCTGATTGTCATTCCCAGGGTGTCACTGTACAAATCCTCGCTATGCGTGGTGGGTACACATTTCTGCACTTGCGAAATTGGAGTCAACCCCATTCGGTCACAAAGCCAACCATTCTGATTCCACATATAGCTGGGAACATAGTCACCACTCTCTACCAGTTTTCTCTGCTCCTCTGATCCCAGGCTGTTATGCTTACCAATCTGTTGGGCAAATTCTTCATTGGTCAGGCCCGCTCCGTGTCCCCTTGCCAGGGCAATGCCATAGTCTTCTACGTTGTAACTACTGACACCCTTGATCTTTGTTATCGTCTGCATTGAACCGGCAAGCACATCAATCAAAACGCCCCAATACATATCAGGATAGCCGCTGCCTGTCAGGGTAATGCCATTTTCCCTGGCAAGTTGATCAAGTTCACGGCAAAGATCAGGACTGGAGTTCCAGGGATAAATCGCTTCTTCGCAGGTTGATATTGCATTGATTTTATTTCTGGCGCATATCTCCAGCGATTCCCTGATATCCTCCATGGTACTCATGGTTGCAATCACACAGACATCCGGTTTTTCTGCCTGCAACACCTTCTCGGCGTCTTTCGCATCACTGATCAGCAAACCGGATTTTTCTCCACCAATATACTCACCCACATCCATGCCGATAACTTTCGGGTCATTGTCAAAAGCGGCAACTACCTCTGCCCCTTTTTCCATCATATAGCGAATAAGATATTTACCCATTTTCCCGCAACCATACTGGGCGGCTTTCACTGTTTTGGTCATAACAATCTTCTCCTGCAGCTTTCTGCTATTACTACTCCGGTCGAGTTGGAAATTACAATTACACTATCCAGTTATAGCACAAACCGGGGCACATCAAACCACCATCACACATCCAGATTGGTGACATACAGCGCATTGGTCTGAATAAAGTCTCTCCTTGGCTCCACTTCATCACCCATCAGGGTAGTAAATATCCGGTCTGCCGCGATGGCATCTTCAACCGTAACTTTCATCATACGCCGACTTTCCGGATCCATTGTGGTTTCCCACAGTTGTTCCGGATTCATTTCACCCAGACCCTTATAGCGTTGCACATTCAGACCGCGTTGTGCCTCTTTCATCAGCCAGTTCAGGGTGTCCTTGAAGTTACTGATAGCGTACTGTTTTTCGCCACGTTGAACATAGGCACCCTCCTCAAAGAGTCCGCTCAGCGTATCGCCCAGCTTCGCTATAGAGGCATAGGTCGAAGATTCAAAGAACTCACGGGTAAACACATAATCCGTACCCAGGCCATGAATAAAGACTTCCACTTTGGGCAGATACAGCGTCTTTTCACCATCATGTTCAACACTGAATACATAGGTCGCACCGGTGGTATTATCTACAGACAGTTTCGACGACAGCTCATCGACCCATTCCTGAACCCTGCTTTCGTTGTTGAGATCCTCATTTTTCAGAATCTTGCAATCAATCATGGTTTCCAGAACCATCTCCGGGTATCGCTTTGACATGCGTTCGATTTTGCCGGTAACAGTGCGATACTCATTCACCAGAGATTCAAGCTGAGAACCCTGAACCGGAGGCGCAGACGGATTGACATACAGCCTGGTGTTTTCCAATGCCGAATTGATCAGGAAGCTATCCATCGCTTTTTCGTCTTTGATATATTGCTCCTGCTTGCCGCGTTTCACTTTATACAGAGGAGGCATAGCAATAAATATATGGCCTCGCTCTATGATTTCGCGCATTTGCCGAAAGAAAAACGTCAGCAACAGAGTTCTGATATGTGAACCATCCACGTCCGCATCCGTCATAATAATGATGCTGTGATAGCGAAGTTTTTCAATGTTAAACTCCTCTCTGCCGATACCGCATCCCAATGCGGTAATCAGGGTGCCCACTTCTGCGGATGACAGCATCTTGTCAAAACGCGCTTTTTCCACATTCAGTATCTTGCCTTTCAAAGGCAATATCGCTTGCGTCTTCCGGTCTCTGCCCTGCTTGGCAGAGCCACCGGCGGAATCACCCTCCACGATGTAGAGCTCAGACAAGGCCGGATCTTTTTCCTGGCAATCAGCCAGCTTGCCAGGTAGCCCGGCAATATCCAGCGCCCCTTTTCTTCTGGTCATCTCTCGCGCTTTACGTGCTGCCTCTCTGGCCCGGGCCGCATCAATCATTTTATTGACGATAGACCTGGCTTCCTGCGGGTGCTCCTGAAGGTATTCCCCGAAGCTGGCATTCATTTCATGTTCCACCGCCGATTTCACTTCGGAAGAAACCAGTTTGTCCTTGGTCTGTGACGAGAACTTGGGATCAGGCACCTTGACAGAAACAATGGCTGTCAACCCTTCCCTCGCATCATCTCCGGAAGTCGCCACTTTTTCCTTTTTCAGCAAGCCTTCTCTTTCTATATAGGTGTTCAGGGAGCGTGTCAGTGCGCCACGAAATCCTGCCAGGTGAGTTCCTCCATCTCTCTGAGGGATGTTATTGGTAAAGCAATAAATATTCTCCTGAAAACTGTCATTCCATTGCATGGCAACTTCAACGGCAATGCCGTCTTCCCTTTCAAAGCAGAAATGGAAAACCCGGTTAACCGGGTTTTTATTGGCATTCAAATATTCAACGAAGGCTTTGAGACCACCTTCATATTCAAACACTTCCTGTTTTCCTGATCGTTCGTCAACAAGTACAATTCTCACACCCGAGTTCAGGAAAGCCAGTTCCCGTAACCGCTTTGCCAATACATCGAAATGAAATTCGATATTGCTAAAGGTATCCGGCGACGGAATAAAATGAACCTCTGTACCGGTTTTTTCCGTATCACCAACCACTTTCAGTGGCTCGACAGGTACGCCACTCTGGTAGGTCTGTTCATGTACCTTGCCATTCCTTCTGATCGTCAGCTTGAGTTGACTGGACAAGGCATTAACCACAGATACACCCACACCGTGTAAACCACCTGATACCTTATAGGTGTTGTCATCGAATTTGCCACCCGCATGCAACACCGTCATAATCACTTCCGCCGCACTGACACCCTCTTCTTCGTGAATGTCTGTCGGAATGCCCCTGCCATTATCAGAGACGGTAACGGATTCTTCCGGGTGAATGGTTATTTTGATTTCAGAGCAGAAACCCGCCAACGCTTCATCGATAGAGTTATCAACAACCTCGAAAACCATATGATGCAAACCGGTTCCATCATCAGTGTCACCGATATACATGCCCGGTCTTTTACGAACCGCATCAAGACCCTTGAGAACCTTGATACTCGACGAATCATATTCATTATTATCAGTCATTCATACTCTCCAGATTATTTCCAACTGCATTGACCAGCCCATGTTCCACGTGGAACATTTTGATATCAGCGTCGCAGTTTAATTTGTTCATCACTTGCAAGGATGTAGATGTGAGGAATAATTGTTTGTTGTGCCTAATTGCCAGGTTAATAACGGCTTGTAAATAGTCTTCATCCAATTCTGAATCTATATCGTCAAACAATAACGTAGGTTGATAACTTGTTACCCTGTGAACTACTTTGGTTTGAATGATTTTAAGCAACGCTATTAAAAGTTTTTGTTGCCCTCGGGACAACACATGGTTGACATTATCAACCCCGATACGGAGTCTGATGTCGGCTTTTTGAGGGCCATAATGTGTGTACTTGTATTTTTTATCTCGGTCAAAATGCTCTTCAAGTACACTTGACAGCGATTTTTCTTTATCCCAGCCGGGATAATAGTGAACACTGAACTTGTTAAATTCACTTAGCGGCGTTTCGGGCAACATTTGATTAAGTTGCTCTTCCATCAAAGCGTAGTAGCGTTCACGATAACCGGATACCTCTGTGGCACTATTACAGAAGTGTTGTGTCCATATTTCCATTTCCTGGCCGTCTATTTTATCACGCCTGAGTAATGCGTTCCTTTGTTTTAAAGACTTTTTATACCGGCGCCAGGCCGCAAGAAACTTATGTTCCACGTGGAACACTCCCCAATCGAGAAATTTTCTTCGCACTTCAGGGCCACCTTCCAGCAAATAAAATGAACCCGGTTCGATAATCTGAACCGGATGAGTCTGGGAAAACAGGGAAAGATTTGCCTGTTTTTGATTGTTGATGACAACCGAATCGCCACTGTTCGATTTGGTCAGGCCGATGTGGTGTACTTTGGGCAGGTCATTTACCAGGACTTGCCCAAACAAGGTGAACTGCGAACTGTGTTTCTTGATGGCATGTTTAAGCCTGGACGATCTGAAGGTTTTGCCATAGTTCAAGGCATAGATTGCTTCGAGCAGCGATGATTTACCCGAGCCGTTTTTCCCGTAGATAAAATTGACCTGGTTGCCGAACACCAGTTCTTTATCGGTTAAATTACGAAAACTTGTCAGTCGTAAGGAGGTAATCATGATTAAAGGCCCGATTGAATCAGGATGAAACACCCATACCGATATTCAATCATCCGTATGGTCTATCCAGTTTGGCAATATGCAATAGTAGCAAAAACAGGCAACGAGTATTATGAACTTTATGACTAAACCACTGCTTGGGACCAACCAGTATTAACAAACAAAAAGATTGACAGCAAGGGTGGGATTGATCGCTATCTCCGGTTAATCAACATGCTGCCGTAAGGAATTTTGGGAAGGATTGAACGCAAGAAATGCCAGAAAAAGAAAAACCAGGAATGCCTCCGGCATTCATACCCTGATAACAGGGATAGCAATACCAGAGGTGAAAATTTACTACTGCAACATATTCAATCTGTCATCCATAAACATATCTAACTCGGGTGCCATGACATGCACATATCGATCAAAATACAAAAACTGTTTTAACAGGAGTGCAAACTCCCTTGGAAAATGCAGGCCATGTTGTTCGCCAATTTTAACGATATCCATCAACACGGTATTTACGTCTTCATCGCTGGAATTGGCCATCGTTTCATAGTCTGGTGTCATGGAATCGAGTTTCTGATAGAGGTTTCGAATATCATCGGCCAGTTTCTTTTCATCGACATGTTTTTTGGTAATACCAATGCGCAACATGGCGTTCGCCATTGCATCAAAATCACCTGTCATAATAGAAGAAATAAAATCAGACATGGCCTGCCAGGCTCCCTCCGGGATTCTGCCGACAATACCAAAATCGATAAAGCCGATTCTTCCGTCTTCGAGTACCATCAGGTTTCCGGCGTGCACGTCCGCATGGAAAAAATCACACTGGGTTAAACTGGAAAACCAGGTGTTCATCGCGGTGATCAGGGTTTTCTCCGGGTCAGCGCAGTGCTTTCTTATGGTATCCATATCCACCAGGGGTACGCCATAAAAGCGTTCCATGGTTAGCACCCGACGAGTGGTAAATTCGTCATAGACCTTTGGCACGATAACATCACTATTGGCGGTTCTATCAAGGAAAACCTCAAACTCTTTTATATTGGCTGCTTCTTTAATAAAGTCGCACTCTTCCATCATTGTTTTCTGAATTTCCTGTACGATTCCGGAGAGCGATGTCCAGGATAGTTTGGGTGCGACTGTTTCCAGTGTTTTCGCCATTACATACAAAAAATTCAAATCGGTCAGCAGTGTGTTTTGCACGCCGGGTTTTTGAATCTTGATCACCACTTCCTGACCGCTTTTCAACCTGGCCGCATGAACCTGGGCGATAGATGCAGATGCCAGTGGTTGAGGGTCGATTTCTGAATAGATATCGGACAATGGTACACTGAACTCCTCTTCCAGAATCTTTTTCATAACAGAGAAAGGCAGAGGAGTGGTTCTATCCAGACAATAACTGAACTCTTCGACATATTCCGGGGGAAAGAAAGTCGGGGAGCTGGCAATAAACTGGCCGAGCTTGATATAAGTGGCGCCCAGAGATTCAAAGGTCTGGCGAATAACACGCGCCGTGGGAGGGCGATCTCCTTTCAACCAGGTGACTCCGGTTTTCGACAATACCAGGACTGTTTGACCAATACGCAACGTCCCTTTGACTGCATCTGAAAATGACAACATTTTCTCTTCCTTTTTCTCCTTGTGATTCGGTTCGACAAGCAATAACAATGTAGCAACCTGTTCTGTCAAAAAACCTGGCCGGGGCTGAAACCTGTCAAAAGTGCGTCAGGACAATAAAGCAGATTTGGTTTCAACGTTTCGTTCTAGAGTCGCATTGGCATTACCACATAAACCACATCATCTCCTTCAAAAGGCTCAATCAACGCACTACTATTGGGGTTCGACAAGATCATTTTGACTTTGTCCTGCTGAATACAATTCATCACATCAATCAGATAACTCACGTTGAAACCGATTTCCAAAGGTTCACCATGATAATCAACTTCGAGATAATCCTCTGCCTGTTCATGCTCCGGATTATTGGCAACAACCTCTATTTGCCCCTGTTGCAGACTAACCCGTATACCGCGAATATTTTCATGGCTCAATATAGCCGCTCTTACCAATACCTCTTTCATGGGAACCCGTTCAGCAATGACGATCTTGTCTCCGCCACGAGGAATAACCCGGTTGTAATCCGGGAACTTGCCTTCAATCAATTTGGAAGAAAAGGTATAACTGCCAATTGTTGATCTGATATGGCTGCTGCCAAACTCGAGTTGAACCTCCTCACCCTCATCAGTCAACAGGCGACCTAACTCAATGACCCCTTTCCTGGGAACAATAATTTGAGCAGAATCCTGCAGGGAACTGGATATATCAATATTGGCCAATGCCAGGCGATGACCATCCGTTGCAACAAGGCGAAGTGTTTCCTGCCGGATTTCGAATAGCATCCCGTTCAGATAATAGCGAACATCCTGTTGAGCCATGGCAAAGGCCGTAGCGTCCAGGGCATGTTTAAGCTTTTTCTGCGACAGGAAGATGGAAAAATTGATATCGTCATTTTCAGTATTGGGGAAGTGGTCTGCGGGCAAGGTCGCCAGAACGAACTGACTGTTTCCGGAGTGAATATGCAGCTTGTCACCTTCAAGACTGATTTCCACGGGATAACTGTCAGTCAGTGAACGACAGATTTCCGCAAGCTTTTTGGCCGGCACGGTGATTTTTCCGGTATGATCAACGGCGACATCGTCAACCCGACAAACCAGTTCCACCTCCATATTGGTTCCGGTAAGGGAAACCTGGTTTTTATCAACTACCAGGAGGATGTTGGATAACACCGGCATTGTCTGTTTTTTTTCAACAATCCCTGAAATCAATTGCAAAGGTGCGAGCAGTGATTCCCTTGATACAGAAAACTTCATTAGTAATTGCTCTTTTCCGATTAAGTAATACGATCACATTTTCCATTCAATGCGACCTTGATGATCAGATAGTAATCAGGCATTCAGTATACGCATAAAATTTTGATAATCCTCACGAATGCTGGAATCGCTGGCCTGTAACTCTACAATCTTTTTGCAGGCGTGAATGACTGTGGTATGGTCACGCCCGCCAAAGGCATCGCCAATCTCGGGCAGGCTCCGATTGGTCAGCTCTTTGGACAATGACATCGCCATCTGCCTCGGGCGGGTGATTGACCGGTTTCTTCGTTTGGAAATCAAATCAGCCACCTTGATTTTATAATACTCGGCAACGGTACGCTTGATATTGTCAATACTGACTTGCTTCTCATGCAAGGCCAACAAATCCTTCAGGCATTCCCGAATAAAATCAGGGGTAATTTTTTCACCGGTAAAATCGGCATTTGCGGCGACCAGCTTGAGTGCACCTTCCAGATCCCTTACGTTTGACCGAATTTTTTGAGCGATAAAAAATGCCGCTTCACTACTCAATTCGATATTTCTTTGCTCTGCCTTTTTCATCAGGATGGCCACCCGGGTTTCCAGTTCCGGCGGCTCGACCATCACAGTCAACCCCCAACCAAAACGGGATTTCAACCGTTCTTCCATATCATCGATTTCTTTCGGGTATCGATCACAGGTCAGGATAATCTGCTGTCCCCCCTCCAATAACGCATTAAAGGTATGAAAAAACTCTTCCTGAGACCGGTCTTTTTTGGCAAAAAACTGTATATCATCGATCAATAATGCATTAACCGACCGATAATACCGTTTAAACTCGTTAATCACATTCAAGCGCAAGGCTTTAACCATATCAGCAACAAAACGCTCCGAGTGCAGATAGACCACTTTGGCCGAGCTGTTACGCTTTAAAATATCATTACCAATCGCTTGCATCAGATGGGTTTTACCCAGGCCCACTCCGCCATAGAGAAAAAGCGGATTGTAGGCACCACCCGGATTGTCAGCAACCTGAACCGATGCAGCCCTGGCTAACTGATTCGATTTACCTTCTATAAATGTTTGAAAGGTAAAATCAGGATTCAAAGAGTGTTCATGTTTAATCGCACCTTCGACTTCCACTTTTCTATGAAGCGTCTTTATTTGATCTCCGACAGGTTCATCCCATGCCTTGCCCTGCCTTTTGGTGGTCACCGTGCCGGTAAATTTGTTTCCCCGTTGTACTTCAACCCGGGTTTTTGCCCCGTCTGCTTCCTTTGCACCGGTATTTTTTACAGAACCGATTCTCAGCTGAATTACCTGATTTTCCAGGCCGGAGATATCTCTGAACAATTCAGCAATTCGACTCATAAACTTGTCTGATACATACTCCATGACAAACTTGTTAGGCGCATACAGGATGACGTCCTCACCCTTTTTATCACTATGCAATGGCCTCAACCACATATTGAACTGTTGGGCAGGCACCTCTTCTTCCAGAAGAGTCAAACACTGATTCCAAATATTTTCCGCCACAGTATTACCTTCTTTAACGCAATAGTAAGTGCATGTTATTTACAGATCGTCTTCACTACAAAGTTCAGTCAGTCAAAAAACCGGGGCACGAGCCAGCACGTACACGTCAGGCGTGCCATAAACCGATGATGATTCTCTCTGGTGGTTTTGTATCAACCTGAGCAATTTCGAGGTTCAATAGTAAACCTTAACCGCGTCACTATCCACCCCCCAAAAACAGGTTATTCAATCGCCTGTTAATAATTATTTTTATATTTATCATTAACTTACAAAGTTATTCACAATTTTGCCAACAAAATCAGGCGGATTAAAATTATAAAAAAATTTCCGGATGATTTATGAAATGGTCAGAGCTGGCCGTTAACAAACTGTGTTTAACCTTGTTCACATGCCTGTGTAAAACCGCTGAACAAATCACTGAACAACCTTGTACACATTTTTCCCATGCTGAAATTACAGCTTTTAAACAGTTAATCGACCGGTTTATCTGCCTGCTTATCCCTCTGTTATTTTATTGATTTAACGGGGCTTTAGACACTTATCAACAAACAGGTGCCAGGCTAATAATTACAACTACAACAATCTTTAAAAGATATATTACTTGTTTATATTTACTTCCATCACAAACCTGAAAAACAGCCAAATGACATAAAGACCTGACCCATACTCGACAATGAGAAATAATTTGCCCGACAACAGAATTTGGGATTGAACTTGACCAACAAATCTTTTAGAATCTCGCTCCCTTTTTTATGAGTTCGGTATGTAATTTGTACTAACGTCGTGACAGTGATTTGTGAGTAAGCAATTATGAAAAGAACCTTTCAACCCAGTACCCTGAAACGTAAGAGATCACATGGTTTCCGTGCCCGCATGGCAACCAAAAATGGCCGCAAGATTGTTGCTGCCAGAAGAGCGAAGGGTCGTAGAAAGCTGACAGCCTGAGATTGGTTTTTTGATGAAATCAAACGGTTTTCCCCGGTTTAGCAGGTTACTTGACGCCGGGGATTTTCGTTATGTATTTGATAACAACTGTATCAAATCCTCCAATCGTTATTTTCTTCTTTTGGCGACAGTCAGCAGGAATAACACTCCTCGCATAGGATTTGTTTTTTCCAAAAAAAATATCAAACGTGCCGTTGATCGAAACCGTATTAAAAGAATTTCCCGGGAATTCTTTCGTGTACACAAAAAAAACCTGCCAAAACTGGATATTGTCGTTTTGGCTCGTTCTGGCATTGCCAACCAGAATAATCAATTTGTTGTCAAACAACTTGATTACCTTTTTGGTAAACTCCAATCGAACTATGACAAGCGTGCACAACCCTGATCACTGACTTTTGGATATCCCGTGGTTGATCTTTCGATATTGCATTAAAGTGGCCAAATGAAAACGATAGCATTGTTCCTGATCAGAGTTTATCAAATTGCGATTAGTCCGCTGTTTGGCAACTCATGTCGATTTTATCCTACCTGTTCAGCCTACACGTACGAAGCATTGCAAACACATGGCTTCATAAAAGGAACATGGCTGGGTATCAAAAGATTGTCCCGATGCCATCCCTGGACAAAGGGTGGCATTGATCCCGTTCCCCAAAATAAATCTGACTCTCAGTGTCATACACATTCTCATTGATTAAATTGGCGAAAAAAAATGGATTTCCAAAGAGGAATTATATTTGCAGGTTTGGCGATAGTTTCCTATCTGATGATATTGGCCTGGAACAACGATTATGGTCAAAATCCAAACACACCCGTCGCTGCAACCCAAAATCAGACGGCACAAAGTTCAGCTTCTCCCCATTCAACACCTGAAATCAATTTTGATGAAAACAGGAATCAATCTGATATATCAAACCGCCAAACGGTAAACGACAGTGAGTTTATCACTCCGGAATCGACACAGACTCCTTCTGTTTCTGCAACCGGTCAAACTGCTTCCGGTAAAATTATCACCGTTAAAACAGATACCTACAAAATCGGCATAGATTTGCGAGGTGGCAATATCATTAGTGCTGCCCTGCCTCATTACAAACAGACCTTACACTCGAAAGACCCTTTTTATCTGCTTGAATCAAGTGCTGTTCGCAAATATATAATGGAAAGCGGTTTTTATGGCAAAAACGGGTTTGACTCGGTCAAAAATGGTGGGCCGGCCATTTTTACTTCCGAATCAGACCAATATACCTTGTCAGAAACAGAAAACGAGTTGATTGTTGACCTGGTTCATCACTCAAAAGATGGAGTAAAGGTCACCAAACGCTATACCTTTTATCGAGACCGATATTTGATCAATGTTGACTATATTCTGGACAATACCTCTGATCAAACCTGGGAAGGGAATTTTTCCGGCAAGATTATCCGGGACAATACCGGTGACCCGTCCCAACAAAACAGCATGGGAATGCAGTCCTTCCTTGGCATGGTTCTTTCCAGTAAAGAAGAACCCTATGAAAAAATATCTTTTGATGATCTGAGAGAAGAATCGGTTAACCGCAAGGTATCCGGTGGCTGGGTAGCCTTTATTCAGCACTATTTCATCACCGCCTGGATTCCAAACCCCGAAACCACTCATTACTATCAGTCCAAAGTGAGAAACAATGAGTATCTGATGGGGTTTATCAGCCCGGCAACAGTGTTGCAACCTGGTGAACAGACAACCGTCAGTGTCAAGGCGTACATCGGGCCAAAAATAATTGATCGTCTGAAAAAAGCAGCCGACAAACTGGATCTCACTGTTGACTATGGCTGGTTGTTTTTCATCTCTTACCCCCTGTTCCTGTTACTGGATTTCCTCTACGGCTTTGTTGGTAACTGGGGTGTTGCCATTATCCTTGTCACCGTTTGTGTCAAGGCCGTTTTCTTTCACCTTTCTGCAGCCAGTTACCGCTCCATGGCCGCAATGCGAAAAGTCGCTCCCGAATTGACACGACTCAAAGAACAGTATGGTGATGACAGGCAGAAAATGTCCCAGGCCATGATGGATTTGTATCGCAAGGAAAAGATCAATCCGCTTGGAGGCTGCCTGCCCATTCTTGTGCAAATGCCCGTGTTTATTGCCCTTTACTGGGTCTTGCTCGAAAGTGTTCAGCTACGCCACGCACCTTTCGTGTTCTGGATTACAGACCTGTCAGTAAAAGACCACTATTTTATATTGCCCCTCCTCATGGGCGCGACCATGTTTATCCAGATGGCGCTAAACCCGACACCCCCCGACCCGATCCAGGCAAAGGTGATGAAAATGATGCCGGTAATTTTCACTATATTTTTCCTGTGGTTCCCTGCCGGTCTGGTATTGTACTGGCTGGTTAACAATATCCTTTCTATCTCGCAACAGTGGTATATCACCCGACAAATCGAGAAAGGGGCCTGATTGACTCCCCTGGATTCGGACACCATTGCAGCTATAGCTACTGCCCCGGGTAAAGCCGGGGTAGGAATTGTTCGTGTGTCCGGCGCACAAAGCCTGCCCATTGCCAAAAAAATTCTGAGTTTTACACCCAAAAAACGCTATGCCCATTATTCAGCATTTTATGATGCATCAGGGGAAATCATAGATCGGGGAATTGCCCTTTTCTATGCCGGTCCCCATTCCTTTACCGGCGAAGATATTATCGAGTTTCAGGCTCATGGTGGGCCAATTGTTCTTGATCTGCTGCTAAAAACCATTCTGTCATCAGGCGCCCGCCACGCCAGACCCGGCGAGTTTTCCGAACGTGCCTTTTTGAATGACAAGCTCGATCTGGTTCAGGCAGAAGCCATCGCCGATCTGATCGACGCAGAAAGTGAGCAGGCGGCAAAATCCGCATTGCACTCCCTTCAGGGAGATTTTTCCAACCAGATAAACCTGTTCCGCGATCAATTGATTGAGTTGCGCATGTACGTTGAGTCTGCCATTGATTTTCCGGAAGAAGAAATTGACTTCCTGGCAGACGGTCTGGTTATGGAAAAACTGGAGGAGCTGATTGTCCGAATCAACCTGGTTTTCGACAAAGCCAGACAAGGCGCACTACTTCGGGAAGGAATGAAAGTCGTAATTGCGGGTAGACCCAATGCAGGCAAATCCAGTTTGTTAAACGCGCTGGCTGAAAAAGAATCGGCAATAGTGACCTCCATAGAAGGAACGACAAGAGACATTCTGAAAGAACATATTCAGATTGACGGTATGCCACTGCATATTATCGATACGGCCGGTCTGAGAGAAAATGCTGATGAAGTCGAGAAAATTGGTATATCCAGGGCACTGGATGAAATTCACTCGGCAGACCGGGTATTATTGTTGATAGATAGCACTGAGACCACATCGCTCACTCCTGATCAACTCTGGCCCTCTTTTCTCGGGGTTCAACCACCAGAAGACAAGGTAACTATCGTAAGGAACAAGGTTGATCGATCCGGTGAACCCATTGGTTTGGATGAATCGAATGCTGTGCCGATTATTCGTTTATCAGCCAAAACCGGT
This sequence comes from Pseudomonadota bacterium, assembly GCA_002747395.1. GTDB lineage: Bacteria > Pseudomonadota > Gammaproteobacteria > Pseudomonadales > Oleiphilaceae > LZORAL124-50-18. The sequence continues at coordinate 7,204 of PDPE01000026.1, read as the reverse complement.
ACAGGCCTCGATGCGCTGAGAGAACATTTAAAAGACAAAATGGGTTATGCCACACTCACTGAAGGCGTGTTTGTCGCCCGGAGAAGGCATTTAAACCGTATTGAGAAGGCATTGGAATTTCTCGAAAACGGCAGGTATCAACTAGGCACTTTCAAGGCAGGCGAACTTCTTGCTGAGGATTTACGATCAGCACAGGATCATTTGGGTGAAATTACGGGCGAATTCACCAGTGATGACTTGCTGGGGCAGATATTCTCCAGCTTTTGCATTGGAAAATAGGTGAAATACGGGTGATCCTGCAACTTTAGGGTCAAATTGGAATACGCAATGCCAATTTTACCTGCGCGAAAGACCTGTCATTTCCTGTTGTTACAATGCCGTCGTCATTTATTGCCATAATTGTGGATAACTTTTTTCAATACCGGATATTCTTGTTTTTCAATTGATTTATAACTAATAAAATCAATGAGATACATTCCCTGTTCCGCTAATTGCGGGAAGTTTTTTCTGTGGATAAATAGTTTGATAACTATTTGAGAAACTGGGTATAACTTACTGAAAGATAAACAAATCAGTGATTCGGTCTCCTTCCCTGACGGGCTGATAGTCCATTCGCGTTGGCAGGACAGGTATACCGTATATATTTTAATCAGTCAGTGCTGATATCTCCCTCGATAATAACGTATAATGCGGCTGTTTCTATCAACAGAAATAACATGCCGCGGTGATAGCGTTCAATGGTGGAGCAATGCAATGATAATGACGGAGTGCAATCGTGGAATTTCCAACCAGGTTTGACGTAATAGTGATCGGTGGCGGTCATGCGGGCACAGAAGCCGCACTGGCGGCTGCACGAATGGGATGTCAAACCCTGTTACTGACGCACAATATTGAGACCCTTGGTCAAATGTCCTGTAATCCGGCCATTGGTGGTATTGGCAAAAGTCATCTGGTGAAAGAAATTGATGCACTTGGTGGTGCCATGGGTATCGCCACAGACCTGGCCGGTATTCATTTTCGTATTTTAAACAGTCGAAAAGGCCCGGCAGTGCGTGCCACACGGGCTCAGGCTGACAGAACCCTGTATCGCAACGCGATTCGATCCATGCTGGAAAAACAGGACAATTTATCGATATTTCAACAAGCTGCAGATGACCTCATAGTAAACAATGGTCGGGTTGCAGGTGTTGTTACCAATATGGGCGTGAAATTCAATTCGTCCACTGTCATATTGACAACGGGCACCTTCCTCGGCGGAGTGATTCATATCGGTCTGGATAACCATAGCGGCGGACGAGCAGGCGATCCTCCTTCCATTGCGCTGGCGAAAAGGTTGCGAGAGCTGCCACTTCGCGTTGACCGGCTCAAAACCGGAACACCACCGCGAATTGACTCTCGCACTGTCGATTTCGATGTAATGGAGAAACAGCCCGGTGATTTTCCGACTCCCGTAATGTCCTATATGGGTCACGTTGATGATCACCCGCAACAGATCAATTGCTATATCACCAAAACCAATGAGAGAACCCATGACATTATTCGCAGCGGATTTGATCGTTCTCCCATGTTTACCGGGGTCATTGAAGGCGTCGGGCCTCGATACTGTCCCTCCATCGAGGACAAGATCAACCGTTTTGCCGACAAGGATTCACACCAGATATTTGTCGAGCCGGAAGGTTTGCCCCATCATACCCGGGAACTCTACCCTAACGGAATTTCTACCTCCTTGCCCTTTGATATTCAGCTGGAGGCAGTTCGAAGCATCACCGGTTTTGAACATGCCCATATTACCCGTCCGGGTTATGCTATCGAATATGATTACTTTAATCCGATGGATCTTGACCATTCTCTGGAAACCCGACACATCGACAATCTGTTTTTTGCAGGTCAGATCAACGGTACCACCGGCTACGAAGAAGCCGGAGCACAAGGTTTGCTTGCCGGCATCAATGCCGCATTGAAAGTTCAGGAGAAAGCCCCCTGGTATCCATCCCGGGATGAAGCCTACATTGGTGTTCTGGTCGATGATCTGGTCACCCTGGGAACCAGGGAACCTTACCGCATGTTTACCAGTCGAGCGGAGTATCGTTTATTGCTTCGGGAAGATAACGCTGACTTGCGGCTCACCGAAAAGGGACGTGAACTGGGTCTGGTTGATGAGGAACGCTGGCGTGCGTTTTCCAACAAACGGGAAGCCATCGAACTGGAAAAAAACCGGTTGATGAAAACCTGGATACAGCCGGGCTCTGTGCAGGCAGAGCGAATCAACCTCAAACTGCAACGACCACTCAACAAGGAAAACTGTCTTGCAGATTTACTGAAGCGCCCCGAATTGACCATAGCAGATATCGAGCATTGCCAGAACCATGGTATTGCAGACAGGGCGGTAGCAGAACAAATCGAAATTCAGGTGAAGTATGAGGGTTACATCAACCGTCAAAAAGAAGAAATAGCGCGACTGAAGCGCCATGAAAATACGCCACTGCCGGAAAATTTCGATTACGAAGCTATCTCGGGGCTATCAAATGAACTGGTTGACAAGCTGAAAGAAGTCAAGCCTGCAACCATTGCCCAGGCATCACGGATACAGGGCATGACGCCGGCGGCTGCTTCATTACTGATCATTCAATTGAAGAAACGGGCAATGCTGAATAAAAAATCTGCCTGAACAGGATGTGTTGTGTATAGTCAACAAATTGCAGACGGGTGTGCTCAAATGGGTATTGAGCAACCTGTCGAAGTAGTGGAAAAACTGGGCGCCTATGTTTCGTTATTGTCGAAATGGAACAAGGCCTATAATCTGACAGCGATACGCAACCTGGAAGACATGGTGTCACGACATATACTGGACAGCCTGTCACTGGTTACAACGCTTTCGAAAAATCCGGCTGTGAACATTATTGATGTGGGAACCGGTCCCGGCCTTCCCGGTATTCCGCTTTCAATCGTTTTTCCCGAAAGACAATTCACCCTGCTGGATAGTAACAGTAAAAAGACACGGTTCCTGAATCAATGTAAAATCGAACTGGATCTGGGCAATATCAACATTGTTTACCAACGTGCGGAGAAGTATATTCCGGCCAGACTCTTTGATATCGTGATATCCAGGGCATTTTCATCGTTGGATAACATGGTGCGCTGGTGTGATCACCTGCTTGATAAAAAAGGCGTGTTTTTTGCGATGAAAGGCCAGTATCCCGAGCAGGAAATCAAACAGATTGCGAACCGTTATCAGATTGATTCTTCTCTGGAAGTCTTCGTACCTGAATGTGACGGGAAAAGGCATCTGCTGATTCTCTCTCGAATAGCTGAATAAACAAACCGGTAAGGAAAGTAAAGTGGCACGAATAATTGCAGTGACGAACCAGAAAGGCGGAGTGGGAAAAACGACCACCTGTGTCAATTTATGTGCCTCCCTGGCTGCAATGAAAAGAAAGGTGCTGCTGGTTGATCTGGACCCCCAGGGGAACGCGACCATGGGTGCGGGAATCGACAAATACGAATGTGCAAGTACGGTGTACGAAGTGCTGACAAAAAAGAAGCCGGTTGAGGAAGTGATCGTTCACTCGGAGAGTGCAGGTTTTGATCTTATTCCTTCTAATGGTGATGTCACCGCCGCTGAAGTCGAGCTAATGAATGAAATTGGTCGGGAACACCGGTTACGGCTGGCTCTGAATACAGTGAGAGAGCGCTACGAATTCATACTGATTGACTGCCCGCCATCACTCAATATGTTGACAGTGAATGCACTTTCATCGGCAGACAGTGCTCTTATCCCGATGCAATGTGAATACTATGCACTGGAAGGCCTGGCTGCACTGATGAATACTATTGAACAGATAAAGGAAACGGTGAACCCCCACCTGGATGTCGAAGGTCTGTTGCGAACCATGTATGATCCGAGAAACAGCCTGACTCTGGATGTTTCCGCCCAGCTGAAAGAATATTTTGGCGATAAACTCTATGGTTCCGTTGTGCCCAGAAATGTGCGTCTTGCCGAAGCACCCAGTCATGGTTTGCCGGCATTGAAGTATGACAAGTCCTCGAAAGGTTCGGTAGCTTATCTCGCCGTTGCCGGTGAACTGGTTCGACGGAATCGGAAACGGAAAAAAAATCGCGATGCAATTCCGGCCTGACTCACCGGGTTACCTGTAATGTATACCTGACAACCCCTTTAATTTGTCTGACAACAGAAATTTGTTTGACAACGGAATGTATGTATTCCCACGTAACTGAGAAGTAACAGAGTTTGCCATGGTTAAAAAAACGAAAGGACTTGGATCAAAGGGATTGGGAGCCCTGCTGAAAAGTGCCCAGAAACCGGTCGAGGAAAAACCGGGCAGTATGGACAGCGATATGCGTGAGATTCCCGTCGAGTTGTTGCAAAGGGGGCAGTATCAGCCCAGGCGAGATATGGATCCGACCTCACTGGATGAATTGGCAGACTCCATTCGTCAACAAGGAATTGTGCAACCGGTGGTAGTGCGCCCTGTCAGCGAAGGTCGCTATGAAATTATCGCTGGTGAACGCCGTTGGCGAGCAGCGCAACTGGTACAACTGGACACGATTCCCGCTATCATTCGGGAAGTCACGGATGAAGCGACAATCGCCATGTCGCTGATCGAAAACATTCAGCGGGAAAACCTGAATCCGGTTGAAGAAGCATTTGCCCTGCAACGTCTGCAGGACGAGTTCGACTTAACCCAGCAACAGGTGGCCGAGGCAGTCGGGAAATCGAGAACAACCATTACCAATTTATTGCGACTGCTCAGCCTGACTACAGAAGTGAGAACCCTGTTGGAGCACGGCGACATTGAAATGGGCCATGCAAAAGCACTCCTGGGGCTGAGCGAGGGCAAACAGATTAGTACGGCACAGATCGTTACCGCAAAATCCCTTTCCGTCCGTCAAACGGAAGCCCTGGTCAGGCAAGTTCAAAGTGAACGGGAGAAAACATCAAAAGCGAGAGACCTCGTCAGTCCGGATGTCAGACGTTTGCAGGATGATCTGTCAGACAGGCTGGGGGCACGCGTGAGTATCAGCTGTACGCCGAAGGGCAAGGGCAAGCTGACCATTCAATATAACTCGCTGGATGAGCTGGATGGTATACTCGAACACATCAAATAGTGAAACCTGACACAAAACAGAGGATACAAGACAGCAGAATGCAAGGTGGTACGACGGGCATTTATCCGACTGCAATGCCCGAATAAACCGGTTTTTCTTTCAAGAACAGGAGTACGCTGACTTCCTTCCCGGTCGTTTTTATAACCCGACAGAAATTTATTCGCCCAATTCACGGTGTTTTTGACTTGACTGCCTGTTTTTAAGTTGAATGCCTATCCCAATATCTCTATAATTTGGATCGCTCGGGGCCGAGGAATCCAGGAGCCAAAACAGGTAGTGCATATTTCTGTTTTATCGGTGATAATGCGAAGGACGGTTTGGTTGCTTGCCATCCGAACCCTGAAAAGCCTGAAGTCAGGCAGGTAACGCGAGCATACTTTCAGCGGTTGAAATGATTGAAGGTGAAGAAAATACGTAACTCCATTTCACGGCCTTCTGTTTTTCGTATCGTATTGTTTCAGCTGATGATACTGGCGGTAGTTTCCGCTTTGTTTTATGTAAGGGGGGTCACCGCCTTTTATTCAGCACTGGTTGGCGGGGTAGTGTTCATTATACCCAACAGCTACTTTGCCTATAAGGCCTTTGCTTATGGAGGCGCGCAGGCAGCACGCAGGATTGTCCAGTCTTTCTATAAAGGCGAAGCGGTAAAATTGCTATTGACAGCTGTACTTTTTGCAGTCGTTTTTATTTACGTCAAACCGCTTGATGTGCTGGCAATGTTTCTAGCATATTTTGTATTACTCGTTTCGAACTGGCTGGTGCCAATGGTTATCAGCCTTAAACCGCGGCAATAAAGCTGCAACAACACAGTTTGAGAGTTAAGTATGGCAGGCGAATCCCTAACTGCATCTGAATATATTCAACATCACCTTCAGAATCTCACCTTCGGGAATCACCCGGAGAATGGCTGGTCTTTTGCGCACAGTGCACTGGAAGCTCAGGAAATGGGATTTTGGGCGATACATGTCGATACCATTATCTGGTCAGTCGGGCTGGGTATCTTGTTTTTGTGGCTTTTCAGAAAAGCAGCGGCTTATGCAACAAGCGGCGTGCCTGGTGGTCTGCAAAATTTTGTAGAAGTCATGGTAGAGTTTGTTGACGGCAGTGTAAAAGAAACATTTCATGGTAAAAATCCGGTCATTGCTCCTCTGGCATTGACTATCTTCTGTTGGATTTTCCTGATGAATCTGATGGATCTGGTTCCTGTCGATTTTCTTCCCCGTTTATTTCAGGTGATTGTTGGTGATGATCACGCTTACTTCAAGGTGGTACCAACAACAGATGTGAACGCCACCCTTGGCATGTCTCTTTCCGTTTTCGCACTAATCATTTACTACAGCATTAAAGTGAAGGGTGTTAGCGGCTTTGCAGGTGAACTTACCTTGCAACCATTCGGAAAGTGGATGTTGCCCTTTAACCTGTTGCTGGAAGGCGTTGGCCTGATTGCAAAACCAATCTCGCTTGCACTGCGACTTTTCGGTAACCTGTACGCGGGTGAGCTGATATTTATTCTTATTGCGATAATGCCTTTCTGGGTGCAGTTTGCATTATCAGTACCCTGGGCTATTTTCCATATTCTTGTTATCACCTTGCAAGCCTTCATCTTTATGATGCTGACTATTGTATACATGAGTATGGCGCATGAAGATCATTAAGTGTTATCAATAAATTAACCTTTAATATTAATCATTAACTAAAACTGAAATATCAGGAGACAAAATGGAAACTGTAGTTGGAATGACCGCGATCGCCGTTGCCCTATTGATCGGATTGGGTGCGTTAGGTACAGCTATCGGCTTTGGTCTGTTGGGTGGCAAATTCCTTGAGGGTGCTGCTCGTCAACCGGAAATGGTGCCAATGCTGCAAGTAAAAATGTTCATCGTAGCAGGTCTGCTTGATGCGGTGACCATGATCGGTGTGGGTATCGCATTGTTTTTCACTTTCGCTAATCCTTTTGTTGGTCTGGTTTCCTGATTAATTGGAGCAAATTCCAAATCAATTTAAAGATATAGGCGAGAGGTGTTGACGTGAACATTAACCTAACAATGATAGGTCAAGCGATCGCATTCTTTCTCTT
>PDPE01000025.1 GCA_002747395.1 Pseudomonadota bacterium | reverse complement strand
AACCGCAAAAATGCTTTCCGGCATAGAACAAGCCATACTTGCAGAAAAACCCAATGCGGTCATCGTATATGGTGATACCAACTCCACCCTCGCCGGGGCGCTTGCCGCAGTCAAACTGCATGTTCCAGTCTGTCATGTTGAAGCCGGGCTACGCTCGTTCAACAGAAAAATGCCAGAAGAAATCAACCGTATAATGACTGACCATGCCTCGGATCTTCTTTTTGCACCGACGGAACGGGCGGTGAATCAGCTAACATCAGAAGGCGTGGCGGTAGAGAAAATCATACTGTCTGGTGATGTGATGTATGATGCGGCTCTCTACTATGGAAACCGCGCTGACCTGGAAAGCCGGATTATCGAGCGTTTAAATGTAGCGCCTGGCGGGTACATACTTGCGACCATCCATCGCGCAGAGAATACAGATTCGCCCGAGACGCTCTCCCGCATAATACAAGAACTGGATTGGGTTGCGTCCGAGCGAAATGTCATTTTGCCAATTCACCCCAGAACGCGATCCAAATTAAATTCCCTGGGAATAAGAGTAAAGAATATCACTTTACTGGAACCGGTCGGCTACCTTGACATGATCAAACTGGAAAAAAATGCGACTTTGATCATTACCGATTCCGGTGGTGTACAAAAAGAAGCCTACTTTTTCGGCAAGGCGTGTATTACGTTACGTGCTGAAACAGAATGGGTCGAGTTGGTCGAGGCGGGAGTAAACAGACTTGTTGACATGACAAAAGCTCAACGCCCATCTATTAATAACCTGATAAGCTCTGACTTTAACATTCTGACGAACAACAAAACACCCAGCCTCTATGGTACGGGAAATGCCGCACAAAAGATTGTTGAACAAATAGATATGCTGCTTTGAGTGCTATTTAAAAACAGTGAGTCATAAAATCTGCCATGAGTCAGCCAAATGAGCCCAAACGTAACAGTCTATTAAAAGACATGATGACTCTTACCAAAGGTGTCGTACTTGCCCAGATTTTCGCTATTGGCCTTGGCCCGATACTTACAAGATTATATAAACCAGATGAATTCGGAACCCTGGCCTTGTTTGCCAGCCTTGTGTCGTTTTGCTCAATCATTGCAACAGGCAGATACGAAATGGCACTGGTTCTACCTAAAAAAGATCATGCTGCCGTTAACTTGCTTGCAGTCCTCGGCATTATTGCGTTGTCAGTATGCACAACTATTTTTTTTGTCGCAGTGATATTTTCTGATTCAATTGCATTGTTGCTGGGAAATACCGCATTAAAAGACTCGCTGATCCTTTTACCAATTTCAGTTCTAATCGCGTCACTTATCCAGGGCTTTTATTTTTGGCATTGCAGAGAAAAATCTTTTGATCAAATGGCACAATCCAAGGCTATATTGACCTCTTGCAGCGAAACATCGAAGCTGATCCTTGGCTACTTTGGTTTCAATGAATCAGGTTTAATTTGGGGAATGATTACCGGACAAGCTACTGCACTTTTACTTCTTGTACGAGGTGCAAAGGAAAAGCTGGATCAATTGCAAGAGAGCGTTAGCGCCCTGGAGATGCGCGTTCAAGCAAAAGTCTATTCCGGTTTTCCAAAATATGATCTGATCAGTGCCTTGTCTTTCGTTGCCTACTCAAACTTTGTGGTTTTTTATGCCAATAAAATGCTGGCAGCCGGTGCGGCGGGACTGTACTTTATGGCAGATCGCTTGCTACGCATTCCTGTAATGGTATTCGTTACACCTTTCTCGGAAGTTTTTTATCAACACCTATCTAAAAACACCGGTTTCGATACCCTTCCGCTCGAACTAAACAAATATTTCGGTCAAATTTATAAATTTGTATTAATTCCATTTTTTGGTTGCGTTTTCGTTTCTCAATACCTGGTGGAAATCATCTTCGGGTCGGATTGGTCTGAACTTTACATATATTTGTTCATTTTCTCTCTCCCCGTAGCAGCCCGAATACTCACAGCTCCTTACAGTCATGTACTAAAAACTATCGGTAAACAGCATATTTCCACTTTACTTCATTTGAGCAAGCTGGCCTTACTATTCTGCCTGATACTTTTTTCAAGCCATTTTTCAATATCGACCTATCAGTTCTTGCAGTTATTTGCCGTGTTTGATGCATCAATCATCATTCTGTTTGCCACCACGATAGACTACCTGATTAAAAACCCGCTAATTTACCGCCGGTTATTTTCAAGTTTTAGCATAACACTAATGCATACTGTATTTATCTATTTCTCAGTGATAAGCCCGGAACAACTAACATGAAAAAACCAGAATTTTTGGCTTTTTTTAGAGCCCGCCCTTTCATAAAAAAGATAAATTATCTCGTTGACGCAACCACCAATAAAAAGGTGTTGGATGTAGGATGTGTTGGACAAGATACCCTGGTTGAAAATCCGGACTGGCTTCACAATCGAATCAGGCAAAAAGCGAAAACACTGAAGGGTGTCGATATAAATATTGAAGGCATTAAGACCTTGCAAAGAAAAGGGTTTGACGTCGTACACGTAAACCAGCTGGATAGTGAGGAATTTGACATCATTATCATGAGCGATATTATCGAGCATGTAGACTGCCCGCTAGATACCATAGAATTCTATAGCAAGTTTCTGCATAAATCCGGAAAAATCATCATCACAACACCAAACCCGTTTTATTTTGCACAATTTCTACGAATCTTGTTTAGAAATAACGTTTCAGTAAATCGTGAGCATACGTGTTGGCTTGACCCTATCGTATTCTCAGAAATAATTGAACGCAGTCAGATGGTTGAAATATTATCGTTTTACTGGTTATCCGACTATGTAAAGTTAAATGAATTGAACTGGCTGGAAAAAAGCATAGTACTTGTTAGCAGGCTAATGATGCATTCAAGGTCATTTTTTGCCGCCAACTACGCCATAGAACTGGTACGCAAAAATGTCAATTAAGCTCTTTACAACCTATTCTGACCAGCCAGCACACCCCAGAACTGAATCTATCCAAAAAACCCTGGGCAAGCTGGACAGGGTGGAGGTGATTTATGTAAAAAAAACCAGACACATCCTCAACCAGCTATTTTTCGGCTATTTCTGGCTTTATGAATCATACCGATGTTTACAGCATATAGAGAAACAGGACGACGTACTGATCCAGGATCTCAGGCTATTGCCCTTGCTGTATTTGATAAGGCTGACCGGAAAAAAAAATCTGGTCGTCTACGAAACACTAGACAACAATGTTGCCTCAAAACATCATCAACTAACCACACAATATCCTTCTTTCCATTTTTCGTTGCTACTCAATATTATTAGATATATCGCTCGAAAATTTGAGCAGCTATCACCCAGGTTTTCTGACAGTGTGGTGGTCAATAGCCTCGCACTGGCCAGCTATTTCAACAACGATGCAAAGCTGATTTACTACACCAGTCCCCTTGAACAAAAATGCAACAATAACCCTCGGACTACTTCGCTCGCTTTTATCTACCTGGGGCTATTTACAATCGACAAGGGCGCACTTCATATACTTGAGCTTGTATCCAGAACCAGTTTACCCTTGTTTATATTCGGCTCTGTTTTAGAAAAAAAAGTGGCAAATGAAATTCCAAAGTTTGCCAATGTGCACCATATAGAACGCCTGCCCAGTGACGAACTTGCAGACCATATCAACAGACTCACCAACAAATATTTTTTAATAGGCTGGTCACTAATAGAGCCCATACATTCAAGCTACGCAACCCAGGAAGCGAACAAAGAGATCGATTACCTGGCCATAGGCATTCCCTTTATCGGAAATCACAGAGAAACAACCTGGCAAAAAATCAATGCCGGCTGCGGTGCCTATACAGAAAATATCGAAACCTTTTTACAAGAAATGCAGCAGGGTGAAAACAGGGAAATCATTCGTGATGTCTGCTTGACATACTACAAAGATCACTACGCAAACGAAATATTTAACTCCCGGTTTCACGCTCTATTCGACCGAAACAAACGTATAGAAAGCATTTATTCGCAAGAACTGAGCAGTACAAACGCTCTACCCCAAAATGATGATCAGAAAAAATTTATACTGGATCATATCCCGTTTGAGAAATCGGTGAGTGTATTGGACGCTGGCTGTGGGAACGGGCGCTATTCCAAATATCTCAAGGCAGAAGGTTACCACACTGTTTTTTCAGTTGACCTGTTCGATCGCTCCCCCGAAAAAGAGCTAAGTTATTGTGCTGCAACAATTGAAAACCTGCCATTCAAAGATGATTCATTTGACTTTATCTTTTCCAACTCCGTTATTTACTATCTTGCCAATCCTGAAAACGGCCTGATTGAACTAAAAAGGGTACTCAAACCCGGAGGCACGCTTATTTTTTCGGGGCACACCAAATACTCAATATACACACTCTCGCGTGTTATCAAACGAGACTTTTTCCATTCCCGGCATGTAAGGCACTTACGTGGTGTCACTTTTAGAGGAACGGATTATTATCGGTTGGCTTTACAGCAAACCGGCTTTGAAATTCTGGAAGAAAATGGTTTCAGGTTTCTTCCAAGACCCATTGGTCTTTTACTAGGCAAATGCCGAATACCCAATTCATCAACGAAAAAAGCAAAGCAAAGCAACACAACCAACCCCGACGTAATTACGAAAATAAAAAGGAGGCTCATGTCGAGCCATGCCTATCACTTTATTTTTATAGCGAAAAACAATGGCTGACAATATCGCCGCTGGTATCATCGAAGAAAAGGGTTAAACGCTTGTTATAAAAAAGAAACCTTAAAAAAAGGCAATCAAAGTAATGAATATAACTATCGAGATCCCTGACTCAATTGATCACCGGGAAATAAACTACACGTTAAACGTCATATTCAACGAGTTTCTGGGCATTGATTTTGTTACCCGGATCAGCAACGACAAACGCATTACTGTTTTCGCAGCAGATGACTGCACCCAAAGCGTGTCTTTCCCTGCCATTTTTTTCTGTCAAATCAAAAACAACTGGCTTCAGAAAGAAACGCTGCCAAAATACCCAATCGCTTTTTTTGATACCGCAAAACTGCCTGTTCAACCTTTGCAGCTCAAAGGCATTTCTGTTCCTGTTTTATTTGGCGAGCCTTCATGCAGTTACAACAATCAGGAAATCACTTTCAACTTCGACTTGTTCGGCAGTATCTTTTTTATGCTAAGCCGCTATGAAGAAGCATGTGCAGAAACACTCGACGCCCATGACCGTGTCACCGGCAAGCAATCAATTGCCGCGAAAAACCACTTTCTCCACCGTCCCATTGTAAACGAGCTTCTGGAAATACTATGGTGTTCAATGTGCCATTTCTGGCCCGGCCTGGGTCGGAAGCAACGCCAATTTACCATACGCCCGTCTTGCGATATTGATCACTTGCGCTGGCCATGGGGTTACAATCCACTCAAAATCATGCTGAAATTGGCAAAAAACCTGCTGATAGACAGAAGCTTTGCCACATTTTCAAGCTCGGCTCTTGCTTATTTCCATATACTCCGAAAAGGCTATGCGAAAGACCCTTACAATACATTTGACTACATAATGACGGTTTGCAATCAAAACAATCTGACCTGCACATTCTTTTTCCTCTGCGGTAGAACCGACAATAAATTTGACGGTTCTTACAATGTCGATGACCCTCTCCTCGAGAGCGTACTTTCAAACATTGTTACAAAGAAACACAACCTGGGACTACATGGCAGCTATCACGAATTCAATAGTGAAACCCTGGCAAAACGTGAAATAACACTTTTCCGGGAAAAATTGCACCAAACAGGCGTTGAACAGGATGGTCTGAAAAACAGGCAACACTACTTAAGATGGGATCCACGCCTCACTCCAGGAATACTGGAAAAACAGGGAGTCACCAGTGACCACTCACTGAGTTACGCCGATATTGCCGGTTTTCGAACCGGTTGTTGTTACCCCTACCCTCTTTATGATCTTGGTGAAAGAAAATCTTTGAAATTAAAAGAATTTCCACTCATTGTAATGGAATGCTCTGTACTGGATGCCCATTATATGGGCCTGAAAGATCCAATACAGGCCATCAACTGTATCAATCAGTTAAAAGAGCAATGCAGGAAATACCATGGCAATCTGGAGATTCTTTGGCACAACACGCGCTTGATGAATGAAACTGATCGCCGAATATTTGAAACAGCGATCAGCAGGTAGAACAACACCGACAATCCTGCCACAAAGGTATAGCAAGAAGCGGCCAATCAAAAATGCAGCAATATTGCAGTAAATATGCAGTAGAGCTACAATACCTGCATTCGTACTTGAGGAGTATTGGTTATGCCCCGGTTAACAGTTGATTTATCTAAAGATATTAATACCCGCCTTACCGAGATTGCAAAGAAAGAAGGCATTACCAAAGCTGAAGCGATGCGTAAAGCCTTTGCCCTGTTATCTATAGCGGAACAGGAAAAAGCCAAAGGGAACTCCCTTGGTATTGTTAGAGAAAATAAAGAAAATCACGAACTACAGGCAATTGGCCGGGTAGTAGGCATCTAATGAATACTGAAAATGGAAATATAGACCTGGACTCGGTTTTCCCGAAAGGAAGCAAGGTTAGCATTGATGAAAGTGACCGCCTGACGCTGGCAAAGCAGGTTCTTTGTTGGCTTGCTCTAATATGTATTGGTGTATTTGTCTTTTATGGCATATATCCCGAGAATAAAGCCCTGTCTTCAATATTTGAGTTAATTAAAATCGGCGCATTGCCTTTAGTCACACTGGTTATTTCTTTCTACTTCCCGAATTCGAACAATTAAAGTCCCCTTGATGTCAGGATGGTTGTCGTGTCATTTGATTTGCACCGAATGTCGCTTATTTTTTATCTACATTCCCGTTTAATTGAGATAAAAAAGAAAACAGGCGGTGCACTCTATCAGTTTTCGAAATATGTACTTTAGCCATTTCTCTTACAGCAGACCGACCCTCTTGTCTCATCCCAAGCGCAATTTGGAGCATTTTTTCCAGATCAATGCTGTCTGATTTGAAAAAATAAGGAAAATCGACAGGTAAACCTGAATCCTTGTGACAAGCAAAAACCGGCAGTCCAAGCGCTAAATATTCTCTTACTTTCAAGGTTGCACCTTCCGTCAGGTTGTTACGAAACATTGCCAGAGAACCTATAGCCAAATCGATTTTAGCTGCCAGCACACAAATTTCATCGGCTGATAGTCTCCCATGAAATACAACTCGCTCATCGAAACAATCAAGATCACCCACATCGCCCACGATATGCAACTCTAAATCGCCTTTAAACCGGCTTATCTCATCCAGCAATATATCCAATCCATGCCAGGGCTTAAATTGAGCGGCCACAAACAACAACTTCGGTTTACCTTCCCGTTGATCCGCAGCAAGTCGCACTCTATCCATATTCAAGCCATTACTGTAGACAAAGCCAGGCTTACCCCGAACCGAAGATTGACCAACAATACGAGAAAACTCGTATTCCAGAATCTCATTGGTAACAGCAACAACAGCCTGAGCTCTGGTTAACACAATCCTGCCAATAAATCTCTCAACATAATAGGCAACCCTGCTGACAATCCCTTTTTGATGTACAACTTCTTCCAGCTCTTTGGTGTGGTGGATCGTTATATACTTCCCGGCCAGCAAAGAATAAACAAGTATAAAAATATCGCCAACAACCCACCTAATCAAGACTAAATCATAATCATTTCTATTTTTAAATAACCAGTAACCGGCATAAAACCTGAGCACCAAATAACGGGCCAATCTTTTCACAATCCCACGTCCCGAACTCATCTTCGTGGAATAGACAAAAGGACAATCACTGGTATCGTGACAAAAGTAGGCAACTTTCCAGCTAAACATCGAATGCTCAGCCGCATCAATTTCGCCCTGTAACTGGCTTATCACTCCGGGCTGAGCGTTCCCCGAATAGCCAAAGTGCAAAACCCTCATTGGAAATGCTCCATTAACGAATACACATCAAAACGACGACAGACTTCTTTCCAACATACATTTTTTTGCGAAGAAGCAGACACGTTCGGGAAAAATATCAGAAAATTGTTCTGATGCAGAATAACGAGATGCGTCATTCAGTTAAGACTCTCCTGCAGAGTGAGTGGCAAGAACATCATCTCCGCCTATCACTTTTCAAAAAAAACAAATTTGCAAAAATCATCTTCAGGCTTCAAAAACGGGCGCAGGTCAATTCACACCAATTGACTAAAGAGAGCCTCGTATCCAGCTACCCTGTCCCAGGAGTCTGAAAGGAGACTCAAACTGACCACTCTCAGCCACTGCCGACCATTCAAACTGGCAAATAGCACTCTTTGAAAGCCTGTTGAAAAGTGCCCACTGCAATAAGATCGTAAAACAACTGACAACCAATCCTGTCAAAACAAATCAGCAACAACTGAATACCCAAACCCGATAGACATGGCAGCATAATCAGACTAATCTGAAATCACAGTATAGATTAAATGTTGCATTTAACACGAAAACCACTTCAAACACTCAAAGAAGTAGCAACCCTTTTCCAGGATAAAAAAATGGGATCGGCAAGTGAAAGACGACACCTTTAAAATAATGCTTGTTTCAAGAAATCTTCCCCCTTTGACGGGAGGAATGGAGCAACTGGTGTTCAATCTTTGGAAAGGACTGAGAACGAGATTCAGCATCACGGTGATTGGCCCCAAGGGTTGTTCAGACTGTCTGTCGGACACAGAGTCTCTTGAAGCCCCCCTCAAGCCAACACCACTTTTCGTTTTTGCTGCATTCATTTTGGGATTGTTCAGCAGCGTAAAAAAGGGCAAACCTGACTGTTACCTCGGAGGAAGCGGGCTGGTAGCTCCGGTTGTCGTCACCTTGTCATGGCTGTTTTCCGCCAGATCAGTCGTATTGATTCATGGCCTTGACATCGTAGCCAATAATTCAGTCTATCAAACTCTTTTCCTTCCTTTTATTCGAAAGTGCGACTTGCTCATAGCTAACAGCGACAATACCAGAAAACTGGCAATCCAGGCAGGGGTCGCCCCGGAAAGGATCACAGTAATCAATCCCGGCGTGCAAATCCCCCATGTTTCGATACCATCCGATGCAGCTAAAAGAACGTTGAACCTGACGGGCAAAGCCTTGCTACTATCAGTTGGCCGATTGGTTCCAAGAAAGGGAATATCAGAATTTATAGACAGGTGCATGCCTGACCTGGTCGGTCACATTCCCGATATTCATCTGGCGATTGTCGGAGAAGAACCCTTACAGGCACTAAACAAAAACAGGTACAGTGAAAAAAACAAAATCGGGCAAATCGTGAAACAACGAGGGTTAAAAGCACATGTCAGCCTGTACGGGAAGGTGAGCGATGAGGAACTCGACGATTTGTATTCAGCTGCGGATGTTTTTATTTTCCCTCTCATTGATACACCCGGAGATGTAGAAGGGTTCGGCATGGTCGCACTTGAGGCAGCGGCTCATAATGTCCCTACTGTCGCATTTAATGTAGGGGGAGTGAGCGATGCGATCAGTCAGGAATCCGGAATACTGGTTACGCCATTAGACTATGACCAGTTTTCTTCAAGGATTCAGGAACTGTTGGCCGGGATAAAAAAACATGACTGCCTGAAGTTTGCCCGACAATCCACATGGGAGTCATACCATGCAAAAAGTATTGACGCGATCAACACCCTTATCAACAAACAAGATAGAAAACCATCATGAACCAATCGGCTGAACTAAAAAAAATCAAAGAGTTTTATGACCATACTTACTACAAAAATGCAATCCAGGATCAATCAGAAAATTCACACCACCATGCATTGTTAAAACGACTGGGCGTTGAAAAAGAAATGACTATCCTGGATGTAGCATGTGGTAAGGGCGAATGGCTTAAAACGTGTCAAAATGCAGGAGCGTTAATCTACGGCATTGATCTTTCAGATAAGGCTATAAGTATTTGCAAAGAAAGCATGCCAGAAGGCACCTTCTTATGCCAACCTGCCGAGCACCTCGACTTCCCGGATAATCACTTTGATATTATTACTTGCCTCGGTTCGCTTGAGCACTTTACCGACCAGCGATCTGCATTGAAAGAGATGGTTAGAGTAGCCAGGCATGATGCAAAATTATTAATACTGGTTCCAAATTCGGATTTTTTGACTCGCAAACTGGGTCTTTACAAAGGCACTAACCAAACAGTTGCAAAAGAAGACGTAAAAACCCTGGATGAGTGGAACTCGCTGTTCACTGACGCCAACCTTGAGGTTCAAAATCAATGGAAAGACCTTCACATTTTGACAAAAAACTGGATTTTCCGTAACGGTTGGTCGGCAGCCCCGATAAGATTGCTTCAAGCTCTATTGCTGACAATTTGGCCCATCAAGTGGCAATACCAGGTCTACCACCTGTGTACGATTAAAACGTCAAATTAGTCATTGCAAGCAATCAAAAATAGTCCTGTACCCGGCAACCATACGAGCCTGGTTAAACTGCCGTTCGGTGCGAGCGCGATTAAATTGCCCCATCTCATATCGCTTGAGAGGATCTCCGGCTAACTCCCTGATCGCGACGTTTAGTGCACTCACATCACCTGCCTGACACAAAATCCCCCCTTTTTCAGCCACAATCAGTTCACTCATAGAAGAACTGTCATAACCGATTACAGGCAGCCCCGAAGCCATTGCCTCAAGCACTGACAAACTCAGCCCTTCACGGTAACTGGGTAACAGCAGCATATCAGCCTGATTATAAAGATTTGGCATTGAATCATGGTGAACAGCTCCAAGAAACTCTATATTCGGGTGATTAATATGTGCAGAGTTAACACTTGGCCCTCCCGTCACCTGTAACATTACTCCGCCAGGCAGGCTATCAGCTATAGCAGACAAAATGTGCCCCCCCTTCCTTCTGGATGTATTTCCGGAAAACAGCACTTTTATTTTCCGCCCTTCTTTACTTTGTATGGGTTTGAATTTGTCTACATCTACCCCGTTATATATTGTTTTGACAGAGACTCCGGGAAAAGCAGAGGAAATCAGATTTGCAGTAAAATCACTCACTGTGGTGATCACATCAGCCTGAATCAAGGCACGTTTTACATATGCTTTTTGCACATATTTATAAAAAAGTCGACGTAACGGTTGGCAATAGTTGAAATAAGCCTCATCCCAGAAATAGTTATGAAATGTCACAACTGATTTTTCTGCGGCTTGCAAAAATACATCACCATATTCTGGCACGGTATGAACCAATCGGGCATTTTTCACATATCGAGCAAGCAGGGGCGGAAACACGGTTAATTTGGCCGGAACCGCGCACACATGGTAATTATCAATATATCGAGAAAGCTGGGAATGGAGAATATAAGCACCATTCCCTGACGCCAAAGGACTGTAAATCATCACTGCACCTGCCACCAAATTCGACTTCTTCAATCATTGTTTTCAATGTGTCTTTTGATCTCCGTGGTTATCACCTCCCCTCGCGAACTGTACAGGAGCGAAGTAATCTGCTCCGCAACCAACCCCATCAAAAATACCAGCATTGAAGTCGAAAACAATAATGCTGACATATTGGTAAACCGCGCCACTGTTGTATATGTGTAGAAGTAATAAGACAATCCGGTGAAAAACAAAATCAGGCTAATGGGCGTAAACAGCTTTAATGGAGAATAAAGCGTACCCACTTTAAATATAATCAAAAGAAACCGGACACCGTCCTTCACCAGATGTATATGGCTTTTTCCCTCTCTCTTTAGAACCATAACAGGCAAATATGAAACGGAGTAACCCGCTCTGAAAAACGCCATGGTAATCGTTGTCGGATAGGAAAACCCGTTAGGCAGAATGGAAAGAAATTGCCTGAACAGACGCGCGTTTACCGCCCTGAACCCGGAAGTTAAGTCCTGCACCTTATGCCCAACCATCCAGGTCGCCAGTTTGTTGTAAACAGTATTGGCAGCCAGCCGACTCCAGTTTGCTTGCGACCTGGCGCCCCTGGCTGCAACAACCATATCAAAGCCTTTGTCCAGCTCGGCCACCAACCGCCCCACATCTTTTGCCTGATGCTGCCCATCCCCATCCATAAAAACAATTACATCGCCTGTCGCTGCTCTGGCACCACTTTTAATTGACGCGCCATTGCCTTTTGAATAAGGGTGACGAACTTCAATCACACGGTGAGACAGACATACATTTGAAGTGTCATCTGCCGAGCCATCATTAACGACGATGATTTCTGCATCCGGATAACCGGACTTTAAATCAGGCAATAATACCCGCAAGGAAGGTGCCTCGTTTTTTGCGGGAATAACTATGGACAAAGACACAAGACTCGCCTTTTCGTCCACCAAACTTGCATTATTACTATCTTGCACCGAGCTGCCCTTCCAGTTGGTCGAGACGATAGCTTTGCGACTCAAGCATATCATTCCTTTTCATCTTCAGTTTTGACAATAACGCCTGACTGGCATCCCGTCTTCCCGACAAGCACAACATTTCCAGTTTATCCAGCTGGTAATCAAAGCGCTTTATGTCATTATGATTCACCCTGGTTATACTTTCATCCAATGCATTCAAAGCTTCATTGAAACGCCCCTGAAAAGCATAGACGATGGCGCTGATTCGATACATGTCAGGAGTTTGATAACCTTCAAGTTTCAATATAGCATCAATCAGCCGCCTCATTCTTGTAACGGGAGGATAGATGCATTTTTTTTCAGGCATCGCCTGCAACACAAAAAACAGCGCCCCGGTTATTTTCCCGGTACTGGAGCTGCCTCGTATTCGTTCAACAAACACCTCATCTTCAGGCAGCACCTCATCTCCCAGATAACAGCTCAGATATAACTGGTTTATAACAGCGGTCGGGCCATCAGACAGAGATAACATTTCGTCAAAAATCCGGCTGGCTTCTTTATACCTGCCATACTGAAGCAACGTTTTGCCGTAATAATCCAGCGTGCGCTCTGAACCCGGATTCACTTTATACAAGAACTCGCCAAGCCGGAGCGGGCTGCCCCAAAGGCTGGCATGCTGGTGACTCAGATAAACCAGACCGACCAACCAGAACGTGATACTGAATACAGAGACCAGCAAGGCCAGGTGATACTTTCTTATAAACAGCCACCGACAGGCACTGACAAGAAACACAACCAGGGCAATCGACAAACCGGCAAATGGCATATAGTTCCTGTGCTCAAAATACAACTCCAATGGCAGAATAGTGCTTTCCAGCACATGAAAACCCAAAAACCAGACAACGGAAAAAAACAGCCAGGGCAAGCGGGTTCGGCAAAAGAGAGAGAACAGAATAACCAGTGCCCAGGCGATAACGGCAAAAAGCGTTGTCAACGGCTGCATCAGACTGACCGATTTGGAAAAGCTGTCCTTGAAGAAAACAAGGTCGGAAGGCAAGGGCAAATAAAAAAGATGTAAATACTGTAAAAGAATCCTGGCCTGGCTCAACAGGCGTTCATAAAGAGAAAAGTCCCGGTACTGATAGCCTGCCACAACCAGTTTGTCCCACAACACGACAAGCCCGATCACACCAGCAATTAATGGCAGGTAAATCAGTAAAAAATCAAACACTTTCACTTTGGTATCGCGTAAAAATGAATAGCGAATTGCCAATATACCCGCTATTGCAAGCAAGCCGTTCTCTTTACATAGCAACCCCAGGAAAACCAAAAACAAAATGCTCAGGGCGCGAACGGGATAATTAATCACTCTATCCGGGTTGTGCTCCATCAAAACAAATGGCTGAATATAACAGTTGATGGCCAGCAGGGAAAAAAACGCACTCAGAAGAGTCATTCTCTGAATAACATAGGCATAGGTGGAGATATTCGCAGGGTGCAACAGCCACACCATAGCCACGGCAAGCGCAATAACAGCGTGATATGCAGAACCTGATTGAACATGACCGGATCGATACTGGTGGAGAAAAAGCAGTTTTTTGGTGACCAGATACACAAAAAAAGAGTTAATGGTATGCACACACAGATTAAACAATTTGAACCCGGACGCATCAACCAACCAGTCAGAGGCTTGAGGCACAAATGTTAGCAAAGCCACCGGGCGGCCAATAACACTGCTTCTGCCATTGGCGACAAACTCACAGGCACCTGCCCAGGTCCAATTCTCTTTCAGTGCTGCCAGAGAATCCAGATTTGGATAGTCGTCAAACATAAACCATCCAGCCAATACCGGATAAAGGACAGAAAACGCCACCAAAAAAAGAAAAAGCAAGGCGAGTGCTGATGAACTTCGAAGAAAAAACGGCACCCTTACCACGTCAAAAGCCTTAGTGTCACGTTTCTATTTACCCCTTTTTTCAATCAGCCAAAAACAAAAAAAGCCACCGTAACAGTGGCTTTTTTTGTTTTCTCGCGATCCAACCGACACTTATGGGCGACAGGCTCCTGGTCTCAGATTGGGGTCAATGTCACCACCTGTACAATCCCAATCTTCACCCTGAGTAGTAGACCTCAAGACAAGAGTTCCGCCAGCAATTTTTGCGTTAACATTTGTGGTCTTCATCGTGGCCGTCACGGTGAAATCTGTGGTGTCTCCAGCAAGTACCAATGAAGCCACATACTTACCGTCTGTATTCGCGTTAATACTGGCCAAACTAAGAGGCAAACGCCCTCTATCCTGCAGGAATTCGGCCAGCGGTGATTTGGTGCCACCGACCAGGTTAACCGCCTCGGTCACCTGAGATCGGGCAATATAATCCTGGTACGCAGGAATCGCTACCGCTGCCAGAATACCGATAATCGCGACAACGATCATAAGTTCGATAAGGGTAAAACCTTTTTGCATTGTCTTCATGTCAATCTTCCTCCAGGTGTTTAAAGATTAGGTGCACAATCTATGCGCTTACCTTACTCGTAAACTTAGCACAGGATATGCCATTTTCAAGAAACCCTTATAACCCTCTATTTTTCATAGCATTAAATAAAACAGAAAAAATACCAGCTCAATTTTTGAGCTGCCTGAAGTAACACGTCACGGCAATAACTGACAAAAAATGTCACTCTCTCCCTTTTCTTTTCGCCTCCCCTGCCACCCTCACCATGTTACCGTCGGCCTGTTGCTGCTCGCGGGGCTACCCCTTTTAATTCCTGTTTTCTCTTTCATTTTGCAGAATTCAATCTAGACTTCATGTATCCAAAAGCTGTTTTTATCGCAACCCGTCTACCAGCAAAAGGAAAAATCTGCTTCATGGCTTCATCAACCAATGTGATCTTAACCGGTCTGGCTCGAAAATTCGTCGATGATGGCATTCTGGATGAAGATGTGGCAAAAGACGCATTTGTGCACTCGAGCAACCAAAATATCCCGTTTATTTCCTACCTGGTTGAAAACTCGCTGGGAGAGGCCAAAGACCTGGCCTTTGCCGCGTCACGCGAATTTGGTGTCCCGGTCATGGATATCTCGGCTCTGTTAAGAGAAACCCAGCCGGAGAAAATTGTCGACGAAAAAATCATACGCAAACATAACGCGCTGCCTTTGTTTAAAAGAGGGACCCGTCTTTTCGTCGCTGTTTCAGACCCGACCAATATCCAGGCACTGGATGAAATCCGGTTCAATACCGGATTGAACACCGATCCCATTCTGGTGGAGGATGACAAACTCAAGCTCGCAGTAGACAACTATCTGGATGATAGCAGCTCGGCCATGGACGGAATGGACGATGCCGATCTGGACGGATTGGAGGTCGACGACAGAGAGGAAGAGGAGGAGCCCACTGGCGCAGACGATGCGCCAATCGTCAAGTACGTCAACAAAATGCTGCTGGATGCGATCAAGAGCGGATCATCCGATATTCACTTCGAACCCTATGAAAAAACCTACCGGGTGCGCTTCAGGTCAGACGGGATTCTGCACGAAGTATCCAGGCCCAGTATCAAACTTGCCAACAAGCTCGCCGCCCGACTGAAGGTGATGTCCCGAATGGACATATCGGAACGGCGCATTCCGCAAGATGGCCGGATAAAAATGAAGCTGTCCAAAACCAGGGCCATTGATTTTCGTGTAAATACCCTGCCTACCCTGTGGGGTGAAAAAATTGTGTTGCGGATTCTCGACCCGAGCAGTGCCAAAATGGGTATTGACGCACTGGGTTACGAAGAAGACCAGAAACAGATGTACCTGGATGCCCTGCATCAGCCGCAGGGAATGATACTGGTAACCGGGCCGACGGGGAGTGGCAAGACAGTATCACTCTATACCGGGCTCAATATTCTCAATACGCCGCAAGTGAACATTTCCACGGCGGAAGACCCGGTAGAAATCAACCTGGAAGGGATCAATCAGGTCAACGTCAGCACCAAAGTCGGCCTGACATTCGCTGAGGCGTTGAGGTCGTTTTTGCGGCAAGACCCGGACATTGTCATGGTAGGAGAGATACGCGACCTGGAAACCGCCTCGATTGCCATCAAGGCAGCACAAACCGGTCACATGGTTATGTCGACACTGCATACCAACAGCGCACCCGAAACCCTGACCAGACTGCTTAACATGGGGGTTCCCGCCTTTAATATCGCGACATCGGTCAGTCTGATTATTGCCCAGAGACTGGGCAGGCGCCTGTGCCCCAATTGCAAGCAGGAAATCAGGGTACCCAGGGAAATATTGCTTGAGGAAGGGTTCACAGAACAACAAATTGCTACCGGATTCACCATATACTCACCCAAAGGGTGCGGTAAATGTAGCGGGGGCTATAAAGGACGGGTCGGGATTTACGAAGTGGTCAAAATCACCCCGGAAATATCCGAGCTTATCATGCAGGAGGCCAGCTCTATTGAGATAGCCAAAGCCGCCTCAAACGCGGGCTTTAACAATTTGCGGCAATCAGCCCTGGAGAAGGTCGCCCAGGGCCTGACCAGCCTTGAAGAAGCCAACAGAATCACCAAAGACTAATTGTCGAATCAGGAACGACCATGGCACAAGATACTCAGAAATTAGGCGCCTTTCTTTGGGAAGGCACGGATAAAAAGGGCAATAAAACCAAAGGTGAAAGCCTGGGTCCCAATGCGGCTGTTGTAAAAGCCAACCTGAGAAAGCAAGGCATCAGCCCGACCAGGGTACGAAAAAAACCCCGGCCTCTTTTTGGAGGAATGGGCGGGAACAAGAAAATCACCCCGTTTGATATTGCAGTATTTGTCAGGCAAATGGCAACCATGATGAAAGCCGGGGTTCCGCTGGTTCAATCGTTTGAGATAGTGGCGGATGGCCTTGAACACCCGGCGCTAAAGCAACTGGTTCTTACCATACGGGAAGACGTTTCGGCAGGTAATGATTTTGCGGGCGCACTGAGAAAGCATCCCGGGCATTTTGATGACCTTTTTTGCAATCTGGTTGATTCCGGTGAGAAATCCGGTGCACTGGAAACCATGCTCGACCGCGTTGCCACTTACATGGAAAAAACGGAAACGTTGAAGAAAAAGGTCAAAAAAGCCATGACCTATCCGATCGCCGTTCTGGTCGTCGCAGTCGTAGTGACCGGTATACTGCTGGTGAAAGTAGTACCTCAATTTGAAGACCTGTTTGCCGGATTTGGCGCAGAACTGCCTGCATTTACCCAGTTTGTAATACATATTTCAGAGTGGATGCAGGAATGGTGGTTCATTGTCTTAATTGGCATTCTGCTTTTCGTCACCTGCTTCAGAGAGGCAATGCGCAGATCAAAACGGTTCTCTGATGGCGTTGACAAATACGTGCTCAAAGCCCCGATTGTGGGCGACATTATTGATAAATCCAGCGTCGCCCGGTTTGCCCGGGTGCTTTCAACCACCTTTGCTGCGGGTGTCCCGCTGGTAGACGCACTGGAGTCCGTAGCCGGAGCGACAGGTAATTCGGTATTCCGGGATGCCATTATCCGGATCAAGGAAGAGGTGGCAGCGGGAACCCAGCTTCAGTTTTCCATGAGATCCTCAGGCGTATTTCCCACCATGGCGGTTCAAATGGTTGCCATCGGCGAAGAGTCAGGTGCACTTGATTCCATGCTGGAAAAAGTGGCCGACCACTTTGAGGAAGAAGTAGACAACCTGGTCGATAACCTGACCACACTCATGGAGCCTGTTATCATGGCTGTGCTCGGCGTTCTCGTGGGCGGCCTCATTATTGCCATGTACCTCCCGATCTTCCAGATGGGTCAGGCTGTCGGCTAACCCCCGACCTGTTGACAGTGTTCCTTTTTCTGGCCGTGTTCTCGCGGCCTTTTTTATTGGAGCGATACAATGATCAATGCTTTACATTACCTTCAGTCCCACCCGACCATCACCTTCATTTTTGTCAGCGTTCTGGGGCTGGTTATCGGCAGTTTTCTGAATGTGGTGATTTATCGCCTCCCCAAAATACTGGAAAACGAGTGGACAAGCCAGTGTCGAGACATTTTGAACATTCCCCCGGATGAGCCACCTGCCCTCGCCTCAAGCACACTCACCCTGAGCGCACCCAACTCCACCTGCCCCGACTGTGGCCATGAAATCAGACCCTGGGAGAATATCCCTGTACTAAGTTACCTTTTTCTCAGGGGTAAATGCAGCAGCTGTAAAAACCCGATATCAATTCGATACCCGGTTATCGAATTGGTAACCGGCATTCTTTCACTGGCAACAGTCTGCCTGCTTGGTATCAATGCGCAGGGCGTGGCAGCCTTGCCCCTGGTGTGGGCACTGATTGCACTGACGATGATAGATATTGACACTCAATTGTTACCCGACAACATCACCCTGCCATTTGTCTGGCTGGGCCTCATCGTTAACGCCGGGGGAGTCTTTACCAGCCTTGACAATGCCTTATGGGGAGCCGTGGCGGGCTACTTGAGCCTGTGGACGGTATACCAGGGGTTCAGGCTGCTGACCGGCAAGGAAGGCATGGGGTTTGGTGACTTCAAATTGCTTGCCGTATTGGGCGCCTGGATGGGCTGGCAGCTTGTGCCCCTGATCATTATTCTTTCCTCCTTTGTCGGGGCCGCCGTGGGAATCTGCCTGATACTCTTTTTGGGGAAAGACAAAAACATCCCCATTCCCTTTGGCCCCTACCTGGCCATAGCCGGCTGGATCGCGTTAGTATGGGGACATGATATCATCCGGTTTTATCTATCCTCTTTTGCGCCACTGTCAGCCTGAGCCATGTCCTCTGCAACCGGGACGACACCCTGGCCATTTGACTTCAATTCAAAAGGAGCAAACTTTGTGGTTATTACCAGTCCTGCGATTAGTGCAAGCCCTGTGTATATTGTAGGTGTAACCGGCGGTATCGGCAGCGGGAAGACAGCAGCCACGCGTGTTTTCGAATCGTTGGGAATTGATGTCGTTGATGCCGATCTTGTCTCACGTGAAGTGGTCGAACCGGGTTCGCCTGCCTTACACGAAATCGCAGCGCGTTTTGGCCCGGAGATACTCACACAACCAGGCACGCTTGACCGGTCTCGCCTCAGGGAAATCGTCTTCGCTGATCCTGACCAGAAAAAATGGCTTGAAGAGTTACTGCACCCGCTGATACGCGAACGGATTATAACCCGATTACACCAAAGCACTTCCCCTTACGCCATACTCTCGTCGCCATTATTGCTGGAAACAAACCAAAACCGGCTGGTGAACAGGGTATTGCTGATCGATGTTCCCGTGGAACTCCAGATTAGCCGAACCACCACTCGTGACTCTGTATCCAGGCAACAGGTCAAAAGCATTATTGCAACACAGGCAACCAGGTCTTACAAAACCACAAAGGCAGATGATATTATTGTCAACGACGGATCACTGAATGATTTGCGCAGGCAAGTCGAACAACTACACTCACACTATCTGGAGCTGGCCGCCACCCATGCCGAAACAACATCTCAAACAACATCCAAAACAACATAACGAGACTGCATCCATAAAACAGGTCAACTGCCCGACCTGCAAAAAACCGGTGGCCTGGGTCGCGGCCAACGACTACCGACCCTTTTGCAGTCAACGCTGCCAGGCTATCGACTTTGGCGAATGGTCTAATGAGAGCTACAAGATTCCGGCCAGACCGGACATCAACGAATTGGACGAAGAGGCACTTGAAGATTTGGTAGAAAATCAGCAAAATGACTCAGCGAACCGGTTACATTGATGGCAGTTATGTATTATTCGAAACTGCGCATAAATCGAACTGATACGATACTCGTACTGATACAATAACCGTCACCGAGCCTTGACCACTGCTCTGGCCGCAGTATAAACCACCCTGAATACTGGAACCTCTGTGAGCATTCCCTTGTGAACATTCATCCCCCCTTGCACATTGAAGAAAGCTGCCTGTTCTGCAACATTGCAGCCAAAAACGAGCCTTCTGTTGTCGTCCATGAAGATGACGATTGCCTCGCCTTTATGGATATTTATCCACTGGGGAAAGGTCATGTTCTGGTCGTTCCAAAGCAGCATGCAACTCGCCTGGAAGAACTGGGCAATAGCACACAAGGGCACCTTTTTGATATCGCAAACAAGATTATAGAAGCACAAAGAAAGGCCGGGTTTGGCCAGGAAGGAACCAATTTGCTGATCAATGATGGTAAAGCCGCAAATCAGACTATCCCGCATGTACATATTCATTTGATTCCAAGAAAAAGCGGAGACCTGATTCAATCTATCGTCAGGCTGGCCATGCACCTCTCCGGCTTCTTCGGCTTTCGAACCGATACTCAAACACTGCAAAAGCAGGCACGGGGTATCAAAAAAGAGCTTTATTCAGGCGAGGAAGATGATTAACCCTTTCTTTCTACTTGTCATCTTTGTCTACCAGATAATGGGGGAAGTGCTAAGGGAATTACTTGGCCTGCCAATTCCTGGTGCAATTATTGGCATGTTGGCCTTGCTGGTTACCTTTGCCTTCGTCAGGCCGCCCAGGGCAATGGTAGAGACCGCATCTGCACTGATTCGTTTCCTTCCCCTGTTTTTCATTCCCGCCGGTGTCGGCATTATGGCCTTTACCGATGAACTGCTGGCCAACCTGTTGCCCATTGTTGTCGCACTTGTTGCAGGGACACTGGTTGCCTTTGTGTTTACCATAAAATGCATACGTCGATTTGCAGTTCAACATTCAGATCAACATACAGCACAACACAATGAATGAACTTAAAAGCACTGTGCTGGATACCCCTCTTTTTTTCCTGATAGCGACTCTGGCGGCCTACCTGTCTGGCATCGCTGTCTACCGAAAATGCAACCAGCACTCGCTTGCACAGCCCATACTGATCGGCATTTTGTGTATTATCGGCTTGCTCCAGGTGCTGGACATCAAATTCGACACCTATAACCGGCACGTCAACATACTGAATATCCTGCTAGGCTCGGCCACCGTTTGTCTGGCCGTCCCTATCTATCAGAACCTGACCCTGATCAGAAACAACCTTCGCCCCATTCTTTTTGCCACCCTGGTATCTGGCGCAGTCAGCAGTGGTCTTGCCGTTTTCCTTGCCTGGCTACTTGAAGCAGACAACCGCATACTGCTGTCACTTGCACCAAAATCCATCACGACACCTTTTGCGATCGGTGTTTCCAACGCCATCGGCGGCTACCCTTCCCTCTCCGCCGCAATCGTTATCCTCACCGGCATACTGGTCGCAATCATTGCCACCCCTGCATTTGCTCTGCTGCGGGAAGATGACCCGATGATTCGGGGGCTGGCAATGGGCATGACCGGGCATGGCATCGCCACCGCGCGAGCTTTCGAACTCGACAACAAAACCGGCGCGTTTTCAGCGCTGGGAATGGGACTGATGGGGATCTATATTTCAGTGACACTTCCTTATCTGATAGTGCTTTTCCGCTTATGATCACTGTC
This sequence comes from Pseudomonadota bacterium, assembly GCA_002747395.1. Taxonomy (GTDB): domain Bacteria; phylum Pseudomonadota; class Gammaproteobacteria; order Pseudomonadales; family Oleiphilaceae; genus LZORAL124-50-18. The sequence goes on along the minus strand of PDPE01000025.1, from coordinate 238,671 downwards.
AACACTTCGGGCTCAAGCATCAGGATACTATGCTGGCTGATAATCGGCCTGTCATTTTTGGCCACACAGTCAACCCGGGCAGATTCCACCCCGATACCCTTACTCGCCCTGTCCGGGTCGGTAGCAATCGACGGGCAGCGTTCCCGACAGGAAACCGACCTTTATATCGAGCAATTCCTTTACAACTACGACCCGGATTTTGATGACGTGGAACCTGCGCAACTAAACTTGATCGAAAAGCAGTTGATCTGGTTGTTAGACACTCGTAACAGCTGGTCTGACTGGGTAGCCAACACAGGCAGCCGACTTGATGCGTATTTTGCAGGCGAGCAAACCCAAAGCTTCACCAATACCAGTTTCCTCAGGGTGCGGCTTGGCCCAACTTACAAAAAAAAAGGCAACCATGACTTTGCTCCCGATATCAAGTTCAAACTGAACCTGCCTTTAACCAAAGACAAATACCGCCTCATTGTTGAAAACCACCCGTCAGAAGGAAAATCACTGCGAACCAGAACAGCAGAGCAGATTGAAGGAGCGGAGGATGAAGAAAATGACACCACGGGTTCATTGCGAATCATCTCTGAGCTCAGGAAAAACTGGACTCTGACCAATGACATCGGCATCAAGTTTCACTTTCCACCAGACCCGTTTTTCCGCAGCCGGGCCAGCAATGGTTGGCAATTGGATAACGACTGGTATACCAGCGTGCAAGCCAGCGTATACTATCTCCTCAGTGAGGATTTGGGTGCAAATATAGTAAACAATCTTGACCGGCAGCTAACAGACACACTCTTTTTCCGAAATACATTTGAAACCCAGTGGTCAAGGGACAAGGACAACTACGAGTTTTCAAACTCATTCAATCTTTTTCAGGAACTGGATAACCATCGGGTTATCCGTTACAAACTTGCCACACTGGTAGAGAGCAAACCGCACCCCTTTTTCAGTGACTTTTACCTTGAACTCACCTATAGACAAAAACTCTATCGAAACTGGCTGTTTTTCGAGGTCACCCCTTTACTGTCTCTCCCCGAGCATGATGACTATGGTATCAACCCCTCAATTACATTTAAGCTTGAAGTGCTTTTTTCCAAAAAAAGATAGATTATGACTGCCCCTTCCAAAAAGAACCGCTCCAAAAACAGTGAGGATAAAAACAGCAACTCTGGAACCGATTGGTTTGAAATGACCCCCATCGGCATTCTCACCTCCGGATTTAAAGAGAAGTTTGGCACCCCCCGGCAGCCCGGCCTGATTCCCATGCCGGCATCAATACATATGCTCCACCCGTTTGACACACCGGACGCGTTCGACGGAATAGAAAGCTTCTCTCATCTCTGGATTGAATTTGTATTTCATAAAAACACGGAGAAAGGCTGGCAACCGAAAGTGCGCCCCCCTCGCATGGGCGGAAACGAAAAGCGTGGCGTCTTTGCCACACGCAGCCCCTTTCGGCCCAACGGGTTGGGATTATCCTGTGTGAAATTTGAAAGACTGCGCAAGGAAAGTGACGGGCTATGGCTCGACATCACCGGGGTCGATATAATGGAGGGGACACCCGTTCTTGATATCAAACCTTATCTGCCCTATGCAGACAATAAACCGGATGCCTGCAGTTCATTTGCATCCGACGCCCCGAAAGCGAGATTGCAAATCGAATGGCAAAAAACAGCCTGTCACCAGCTAAAACAGTCTGAGGCCGATCACCCGAACCTGAAAGAGATAATTGAAGCCACCCTGTCTCTTGATCCGCGCCCTGCCTATCAAGAGGATCAGAATCGGGTTTACGGTACCCGTCTTTTTGAATTTGATGTTCAATGGAAGGTAATCAACCGGATTGCCATCATTCTGGATATTTTGCCTGCAGGCCAGAAGAAACCCTGACCGGTTGTTTTTGGGCAACTGCTCACCACCCGGTGCAGCCCCCGCGGGCAGTCCGCACAGGAAGCGACTTTGGCATGAATACCAAAGCCGGGCCCGTAAGGACGTATTCACGGCAGCAATGAACACCGGATTGAATGCTGGTCATCCCGGATTTTGGGGCTTATGCCTGATATTTACGACGACGGGCCAGACCCAAACCGGCAAGGCCAAGGCCAAACAAGGCTAATGATGCAGGCTCTGGAACCGAGTTCGGAGTGTAGTTCACAGTCAAGGTTGATGCTTCATAAACAGCTGTTGTTATAGAAGAAAAAGACTCCTGAAAGGCAAACTGTAAAGAACCGGTGGACGCAAGCTCCTGAAGCATACTGGTACCAAGATCGAAATCATAAGTGTAAGTGCTTGTATCCCACGCCCAGGTAGTACCATCCAAAACACCAACAGTCTCCCAGTTATTACCGACAGAAACCAAAACATCGGTATCCCAGTCAATATCAGATACAGACATTTCAAGTGATGCAGAATCAATCACACCCAGGGTGGTATCAAAGTTGTGTTCAAAATAAATCCAGCCGCCATTAACGGAAATATCTGGATCAGGATCATATACGTCAGTAAAAACAACTGCTTGAGCCGATAAAGCTGCCCCCGCAAAAGCAATCGCCACCAATGACTGTCTAAACATAATAAACCTCTCGTCTAACAGATTATTCTCAATGCATACAAAAAATTGCACCGTAGCAAAAGCATCTTTTATACCAGGACGGATAACCCGTTATTTTTCTTTTATTTTTATTCAACAAACCGTTTATAGACCGATAACCATGTAAATTTATTTGACACATGTGTCAGGAAATCAACCGCGTTGAACAAACACTGATACGGAATATGTTTATAAAATCGTGCACATCCGGGTTACTGGCTGCATTTTGCGCCAGTTATTGCGGCCCGACTCTGCCAACCGGGGCGTACAACAGCATAATTCAGGAGAGAAGAAAGTGAAAAATGGCTGGCAGACCCGTAAACATGTAAATTTATTCGACACCGGGCAAGAGCCATGATGATTTCTGGCGTATGAATTGAAAAAGTACAGCGCACCCTGCTGGATGATCCGGCAGGGCCGCCACTGAAATGAGGTCTCAACTTACCATACCGATTTGGGCATGCCCGCAATCATTTGGTGGTAATGACCTTATCATATATGCTGTTTTTCACTCCGCAACAACTTCCTTCCTAAACCCCATCCTGGACAACACCCACATAGCCGGACACCATTTGGTAAATGCCGACTGAAGCAGGTTGGCTCCAATGAACAGGGTAAAAAACAGCCAGTATTCATGGACATAATGGGCCAGTATCACACTCAAAATAATGAAAACACCGGCTAGCATTCTTAGACCTTCATTAATTGTCATTTTTCATTCTCCTTGCCTGATTAAAATCGCATACGAACCCTGCCGTACAGATTGCTGTTGGTTTTATGTTGACCATAAAAGGTATGTGTTTGCCGACCACCAAACAGGCGCCCCCCTATTTCACCACTCAGGCGGTCGTTGACCCGGTACGCCATCGATGGCAGCAGGAAGTAATCCTTATCAGTCGGTGAAACAAACAGCATGACACTGCTTGTCAGGTTGTTCATCATCGCCTGATGGGTGAGCCGGACACTCAGTGCCTGGCGCAGCTCTTCCGTTTCAAACCCGGGCCTCGGGCTGTTGGCTATCAGCTCATCATGCTGCATCGTCCACTCGGCATAGGCCTGGGTTGAAAAGGTCAGGTTTTTGACCAGTTCCTGTTGATACCCGAGCAACAATCGCAGCTGACTATTCGGTACCGACGGATCGTCTCCATCCCGGTCATCTGCCGAGTCATACCAGGAGGCCTCCAGGTTGAAGATACCCTTGTACAGATTTCCCTGAACGCTGCCGCCAATACCGTTCAGGCGGGGGAAGTTCGGTAAGGACTTCGATGTATCCAACCCCAGAGGCTGTTTGAAAAAGCCTCGCCAGGCATAGGCTGCCAGATCATAGTCGGCAACCCGCCCGTAAGCTCTGACGGCAAACTCGCCATTTGCCAGGGTTTTGTCCGGCTTTGCGCTGATAAGGCGTGGATCGGCCGCAACGATCTGACCCGCCATCGGATTGAAATAACTGAAACGCTCACCATCAATTATCCGGTCGGGACTGAATACCGGTGTCCAGACAACATCAATATTGAACGATTCAAGAAAAAAACCGAACTTGATCGAATTGGATGCCCGCTTGAGATAGTTCATTTCCCTGCCGGCAAAAAAGGCCTCCCAGTCCTTGGCAAACAGGTCATTGAGAAAAAGCAGGTCACCGGTTCCCCATGTAGAAACAAATCGCCCAACTCTGACATCCATATGGTCAGACAGGCTTCCAGACAGGGATAACTCCCGAACAGACAGGGAATACCTGTCGGTCACCCCGTCAGCAAAGAGGTCGCCCTGGCCGGAAAAAAACCAGTCTCCGAAATAGCTATCTGCGTTCAGTCTGATCATGGCCTCTCCGGCAGTAAAGTCGCTATCAATCGCCGGGCTGTCTTGCACTCTCGTACCGACCAGAATTTCGCCGAAGCCACTCCAGTTCAATGATGCGGCCTGCTCTTCATCCGGCTGCTCCCAGCCTGAATCACCCCAGTCGTCAGACCACTCTTGCTGTGTCAAATCAAAGCCGGATTCATCCCATGCCGCATCATTTCCGGTGGCACTGTTCCCGGCCAATGCAGGCAAGGTTGTCTGACCCAGAATCAAGGACAGGGCCACGACATTCCGCAGTGACGCTTTCATTGGAGGCTACCTCCTTTTTATCCAGTCTTTTGGCGGTATTCTCATGCTGCGCTCGGTGAACACAGTTTCCGGCACACCGATATCGTAGTTGACAAAGCGCATTTCGGTCATGGTTTGCCCACCATCCCGCAAATCTTTCATCACCAATCGGGTGCCCGTGGGGTGACCGTCTATCACATCCACCTTAACCGTTTCAGCCAGGCGATAAGCCACGCCCTGCTTATCGAAATACTCGGCCCTGACCGGTAAAAAGTTTGATTTGTCTATGGTGATAACATAACGGGAAAACTCGACTGCCTCTGCGTCTTTGGGTGTCGCTTCTATTACATAATGATCCTGGTCAGATTCAAGCAATCGATAGGTGTCAGCCTGGATATCGCGCCCGGATATGTCTTCGTAGAAGAAGTGCGAGCCGACAAAGCTGGTTCGCTTGTCACCTGCCGCGATTCGCTTGACCAGATCCAGGCCGGGCAGGTATAACCACCGTTCATCATCAGTTCCCGGGTGTTTATTGACCAGAAAGACGGTTCTGGCAACCTCGGAAGGGCGGCTGAAAATCACGTAGAACAACTGGTCGCCTCCATCCTCGATATCCTTCCTCAGCATGGTGAACTGCCGATACTGGGTGCGCCCCCGGGCATCGACAATTTTCATCCGCGCTTCCGCCCTGCCATCTGCACCACTGTACAGAGCGGCAATATTGGCCTTTGCGACAATTTCTTCAGGGCCGAGGTCGGCCTGTGCCAGGCTGAAAAAGCCCATGCAGCCAAACGCTGCCAACAGTAGTCTTTTCATAAATAAGCCAAAGTCGTTCATGGTTATCTCTCCAAAATGTGTATCAGGATGGATTTTGTTCTGAGTCCCCGGTACCCCGTCCGGCAAACAGCCTGGCTCCTGTCATACCCATAATAGCGGGTAACAGTGCCAACGTCACAAGACAGGAAACCAGCATGATTGCGGCCAGAAACACACCAACGGTGTTGTATGGCACCAGAGGAGCAAGCAGCAAGGGGGTAAACCCGAGCGCAATGACCGTGGCGTTCCTGCCAATGGCACGCGCCGGCTCATCAAACATAAGTGACACGGTTTCCTTCCAATTACCGGTTTGACTGTATATTTCTCGGCTTCGCTGAAGGAAATGGATGGCAAAGTCCACTGACAGGCCAAGGGTCAGGGAAGAAAGCACAGCGATTGGCATATCATAGTCCTTGCCAATGATTCCGATCAGGCCGTAAATAAACATAATGGTGATTGTCAATGGCAGCATCGCCAGCACACCAAATAGCAACGAACGGAACAGAATCACCATCACGATAAACACCATCACAAAGGAACCCGGCAGGCTGGCCACCATCCCTTTGACCATGGCATCCTGCCAGACCACATTGATATAGGTTAATCCCGCCCAGTTTGCCGTCACGCCCTCCGGCAGGGGGTTGTTCTCGAAAAAGCGGTTCACCGAATCCAGCACGGCTTCCATATCCTGATTGTCACCGGATTTTAACTGCAGCCAGATAACGGTCGAATTGTAATCCGGCGTGACCAGGTGCCAAAGATCCTGAGGACGGTGTGACCCCTGAAAACTGAGCAGGGTATCGGCCACTCCCTGTGCGGTTTCGGGTATTGCAAGCGTCCCTTTCTCGCCTTTCAACTCACGGTACACAGTTTTCACCAGGTCGGCCAGGGAGTTGCTTTTACCAACCAGGCCGGTGCCATTCAGGTATTCCTGCAATCGACCAATGTAGGCCAGCGCTTCAGGTTGCTGGAAATAGCGGGCTTTGGCCTGTTGCACCGAGGCCGCTTCCAGCAACTCCTCCAGCACTGCTTCCCGATTCTGGTATTCCCCGTCAAATAGCGCATTATCCAGTACGGTGACAAGTGTATTGAACGGCTCTTCCTCGCTCTCATCAATCAGGTCGAACTGCTCATTCAGCCACGTTGACAGACCAGGCACTGGCCGTGCCATTGATTCAGCACGGGTTTTAAATTCCCGCCAAATTTGTTCGGCATGATCGGACTCCAGAGACAGGTAGACTTCATAGGTGCCAGCAAAATGGGCGTTCATCACTTTGTCGGCCTGTCTTATTTCATGTCCTTCGGCGAACCAGCGAACCGGGTTATCGTTGATTTTTATTTGCTGAATACCCCAGAAGCTGAGACCAATCAATGCCACAAAAAAGACCAGCACTCCCTTTTTGAATTGCAGGGAACGAGTTCCCATCTGATTCAGGATCCGGGCAAAACGACCCTGACTGCCGTCAACCCTGTGAGTACGAGAGGCCAGTTTTCGCAACGTTTCGGGCTTGAGACTGGCAATATAGGCAGGAATAAAGGTCAGGGTCAGGAAGAACGCCAACATAATGCCGACTGCGACAAACAGACCAAAAACCTGTACAGGTGGAATGGGCGTCAATGCCAATGAAGCAAAACCGATTGATGAGGTGATAGAGGTAAACAGCATGGGCTTGAACAGATTGGCCATAACGCGCCTGACCACAACCTTGACGTCATCACCTTCCCGGTAATCATCAGCAAATTCGGACAGGATGTGAACCGAGTCCACTACGGCAATGGGCATCAGGAATATCGGGATCATTGAACTCATAATATGTACGGTATAACCCATACCGATCATTAACCCCATGATCAGAATCACCACAGCCATAGCCATAATCATGGGAGAGGTAACCAGGGGAACATTTCGGAAAAACAGCCACATCAGCAAAAATATCATCAAGGCAGCAGCAGGGGCTGATATTGCCATCTGGATGAACATTTCCACACCAAAGGTGTCTTCCGCGACGGGCAGGCCGGTGATGTAGAACTCATCAGACGGATTTTTTTGTGTCACGAAGTCTCTCAATTCTGTCGCTACCCGATAGCTTTCACTCTTGGCCACAATGGGCACATAGATTGCCACTGCCTGACCATCGCCAGACACCAGGGTGTTTTGCAACATGGGCAGGCGCGATACCGCCTCACGAATAGCCGCGGCTTTCTCTGTGGTTTCGGGTACCTGATCCATCATCCAGCGAAACTGGATGGTACCCGGCCCCATCTGTTTTATATCGTCAACAGTACTCAGCGACATCAGGTCTTTCTGAACGACACCTTCTATTCCCAGGGCAAATTTCGATATATCAGAGACCAGAGACAGTGACTCGGCATTAAACACACCATCGGGATGCTTTTTGTTGACAATTCCGACAACCAGCATGTCGGACAAACCGAAAGAGTGCCTGATTTGATCATGCAGCACCCGCTCGGGATGATCAGGTGCCAGCATGTTTTCCGGATCTGTATCCACTTGAATCCTGAAGATTTGCGCACCGACAAGTAGCACGGCGATCAACAAAATGCGAAAAACCCATTTGGCATGTAACATGGACCAGCTCACCAGAGCTGAACCTCCGCTACCCGGACGATAATTGGAAGCAACCATTTGTAGTACCTGCGTCTTGTTATAACTCGTTGAACTGCATGAACTGCATGAACTGCATGACCCAAACAAACAATGAAAAAGTGTTTGAATACGATAACTATATAACCAAATAGTTATATGATCAAGAAAAATTTTATTCTTTTCTGTATAATTTGCTGCCCAACCGCATCGAGTTCATTAAACGAGAGTTCGCACCATGACCACAGACAACAAACTGTCACCTCAAGCCCTGGAATTGATAGCAATGCGATTCAAACTGCTTGGCGACCCGATGCGACTCACCCTGCTCCACGCAATGCAAAATGGTGAAAAATCCGTATCTCAACTTGTCGCCGAGACAAATGCCAGCCAACCCAATATATCCAAGCATTTATCAGCATTGCGCAATGCGGGGCTGGTGAAGCGCCGTCAGGAAAGCAATCAGGCATTTTTCTCGATTGGTGCACCATTTGTATTCGATTTATGCGATATCGTTTGCGACGGTATCAGCAAAGAAATCAGCGACCTTGGCAACGCTTTCGACAACTGAGCGCTTTCGACCATTGATTGCAGACTGACGACGACAATGAACGGCCTGCCAATTCTAAATCGGGTTTAACTTGTGCCAACAGGAGGAGAGCGATACCATCCTCGTCCGGAAAATCGGAAAATCGGAAAATCGGAAAATAAAAAGTATTTGAGGTTTCAGGATGCACACACACCACCACTCACTTTCGTCATTTTTTACCCGGTATCTGCTTTGTACAACCGTTACATTGTGCGCAGGCATTTCCTCCGCTCAGGCCATTGAAACCGTGTTTACCCTGAGCGATGACTCTGCCTATATCAAATTGTCAGCCTCCCCGGATGTGTCCAAAGCGAGTTTTTCTGCCGGTTATCTGTATCACCAGGGTGCTCGCCATGTTTACCACCTGGATGCACATGCCCAGGGGCAAACCGCCATTGGCAACCTGCCCACGACCACAGGCATTGGTATCCGCGGAGTGGGTTTTCATCAAAAAAATATTGATGGCCACGGCCTTGGACTCGGTGGTTTTGCTGTCATCAATATTCCCGAAGTGCCCGGACTTTCTGTGATGGGTTCTCTGCACTATGCTCCCTCTATCACCTCCTTTGATGATGCAGAGGGCATTGGCTGGCTGGAATTGGAGAGCCGCTACCGAATGATTCAGAATGCAGACGTAAAACTGGGCTATCGCTATATCAAGTCGGGCATGGAGAACAGCAAAAGCCAAACCCTCGATTCGAGCTTTTATCTTGGCGTGAGCCTCCATTTCTGAACAGACAGCCGAAGGCTCTGAACAGACAGCGGGAAGCCGCTTTTGGGTGATTCACCAAAGCCATAATGACTCATAACCCCACTACCGATTCACAATTCCACTAAAAGCGGGTTAAACTTTCTACCAAACTCGCCTATTCTGTGGAGAATCAAGACAAATACAGGTCGCCTGCGATGACAACCCGACTTCTTTCACTGTTCTTTCTGGTCACTCTGTTGCTAATGGGCTGTGCTGATGGCAACGCCCCGAGTTCCGGTGCCAGGAGTACGGAAAACTCCTTCCCCCCGCCGTCTGATGAACCGTTTGAAACGCCAGACAACTCAACCGGGCAACCCAACCCCGGCACCAACGAAGTGGTCGTATCCGTGCAGGCAACGGAAGGTCTGCTTGCAAGTTGGCATCGCTCCCTGTTCAAGGCGCTGACTCCGGCCAGTACATATGCGTTCAACGGGCTGGAAAGGGTCAGGGTGCGAAACCTCTCTGTTCATCAGGTCACCAGCTCCTTTGGCATCACCTCCAGCTCATCTGTCAGGCTGAATTACTCGACACGTGAAAACAATGACGGCACCTACAGCATTCTTTTCGATGACGCAGTTTCCATTCCTGCCAGGATCGATGTAGTAATCAGGGCCCAACTGGAAAATGGCACACTGCTATGGGCGCCTCTGATCAGTAACCGGAAAACCATCAAAGTCAATATTGTTTCCACTTACCTGATTGAACAGCTATTCAGAGCGGTTCAAAACCAGGGCATGACACTTTCCGGGCTGACTCCTTGCGGCAGGGAATTCGGGTGTGAAAACCAGCATGAAGCACGCCTGTTACTCTGGTCGGGCGTTACACAGAACGCCCAGAACTTCGATATCCTGATTCCCGAACAACTGTCCGCATTGGAAGCCAGAACCTTCCTTGCCAATATCAGCAGCTTTCAGACCTTTGTCGAGGCGGGGATTGCCAGTGTGCTGGACAAAGGCTTTATTCAAGCCATCAGTGCGCCACTGGAATTTACCGATCTCCTTGAAACAAAAACGACCCCTTTCAACTCGGTATTCTTTTCACTGGGGCTGGGCCAAAGAGAACCCGAACAACCCGACGGCGGCAGCGTTCTGTTTAATCGTACATCCACTCCGGCGACAAACCGTTTGGCTGATGGCAGCACCGAATATATCTACCCCAATCTTGATGAAACCGGCATTAAAACAACGATCACCACCCGGTCAGTGTTTGGCGACTTACCCTATATCAGACTTTCACTCGGCCAGCCTGACTCCGGTTCATTCATTACCAACGAGAATACAACAGATGAAATCAACTCTTTTGCATCTGCCCCCTCCAACTCCTATATCAATACCAAAGGGTTTCTCAATTTGACGGAAACTCCGTATCAAACGATCACAGGAAAAGGCAGCGACTCTGTTCGCGGCTGGCTGACCAACCCCCTGTTTACCAGTCTGTATGGCGACATTGAACGCAGCTATTTGATGTCAGCGCCCGCAAGTACCGGGCGAATCTATGACCTGACCGAGCTTGGCAACAAAGACTACCAGAGAAACCGGATTGTCGAAAACACCTCCGAATTCAACTACATACTCCATCTTGAAGCCGGCTCCGAACCCGTCGATATCATCACTGCCACCAACGGAAAGACCTTTGGGGTTGTCGCACTGGAACAAAAACTCGATGCTGACAGCGATACTCCCCTGAGCTTTTCCGTGGAGCTGTCACGCTGGCAGATCAACCGGGGGAGTATCTTTTCCGGCCCGGTTGATCTGTCTGATACCGGCTTTTATCAGAAACTGGAAATCTCGCGAAACCGTCAGCAAATTGCTCAACCATTGGCAATATCGCCCCCCGGCGTATTTGATCTCCAGCTTGAGTCGGCCGCGTCTACCGTATATGACTCCGGTTTGAAAGCGCTGGTGGACAAACATCTTGGCAGGGTACAGCTGCTTGATTCCGGTACGGAGTACGCAACCGGAGCTGCCAACCCCCAGGGGCAAAAAATGGCGTTTGTCAGTTCCACTGCAAAGTCACAAGGATTGATCCTGGCGACGGAAACAGAGCACTCGATTGGCTCACTGGCAAATGTAGAATACCAGATTCAGGGGCACACTCTGGGCATTCATGCTGAGTCGAGTGAACTCACCACCTATAATGGCAGCTCGATCAGTATTGATGAAAACAGTGTCGCGACACTCCACTTGCAAAGTGCGTCTGCGTCTCAGAATACAATAACGATGGAGGCGACCGGCTTGAGAAAGAATCGGCCAACCGCTTCACCACCAACAGGTATGGTTATTGTTGAGGAAGGGTTATTGCAAATTGACTTTGGCAATATTGATGGTCAGCCATTTTCAGTAAAGGGTTTCATCTCAAAGAACAGCGAAACACTGCAACTGCTCGCCAGGCACGGCAACCGTATCGGTCTGCTCCTGGGCATGAGAAACCTGTCGCTGCCTCGAAGCTGAGAGATATCACTCATATCCTATCACCAACAACAGATACAGGCCGGAACCATGAACAAACAACAGGATGAAAAAACTGCCTTGCAAGAAGGGCACGAAACCAATAACGACACAGGGTCATTCAATGAAATCCGATTCTGGAGTAAAATCGGTTCTGCATTTCAATCGGCCGGGCAAAAAGCCGTATTTTACTCACTGGTTCTCTACCACACAGCCAGGGCGGAGGAAACTCCCTCCTGGGCCAAAGGCGTGATACTGGGTGCCCTGGGGTATTTTGTCACGCTGATAGATGCAATACCCGATTTAACACCAATTCTCGGATATACTGATGACCTATCCATAATGGTCGCTGCGATCGGCACCATCGCGGCTCATATCACACCGGAGTTAAAGAAAAAAGCACAGGAACAAACGGAGAGGCTATTCGGCAAGCCTCTAGATTCAGAGACAATTGATTCCATTCAGGATAAAGACCTCGCTCAGGATAACGACCCCACTCAGGATAAACAGTAATGAAAAAGGTATGCATAACCGGCCTGATATGTCTGCTGCAGGCATGCGCCAATGTAGGAAAAACGTTTGAATCCGGTAATATATTCCAGATTGAGTCAGGAAAAACAACCCGTGAACAGGTACAACAATTATTTGGCCCCCCCTGGAGAAGAGGTCTGGAGAACGGGTTGGTTACCTGGACCTATGCGCACTATCAGTACTCCGCATTTAACCCCCTGCGGTCGGAAGACCTGTTTATAAAATTTGATGATAACGGCGTTGTAAAATCCTACACCTACAACACATCTGAAGACTCACTGCCTCACAGAAGTGAGTAGTCCGTACCAGGAAGATAAGAAGATAAAAAGAAAAGCAAGAGTGCCGGGTAAGGTCGAGTGCTTTTTACAATAATTTCTTTTCCAAACAACGAAAAATGCCAACCTGGAAAGGGTTGGCATTTTTCTTCCTTTTTTACCTTATAAAAGGCACAAGTTGCAGTTCGGCTATCGCTTGCCCGCTCTGCGCAACGCCGCTGGCCTGTAATCCTTGGAAGATGCACTGGTACCGAAGGTATAGGGCTTTTTCTCCTCATTCATCAGACCCAGAGCGAGATAACGGGAGGACTGCAAATCCATCAGCACTTCCACTGCATACCACAGTGTTTTCACATCATAGAAAGACATCAGGTGTGCCTCGGCCACCCTCCACAGCTCTCCCCGACCGTCATAATGGTCAATGGTGGCTGCAGCCCAGCTATCTTCATCTATATAAAACACACGTTTCGCATAGACATGTCGCTGGCCACTTTTAACCGTCGCCTCTATCTGCCAGACACGATGAAGCTCATAGCGGGCAAAGTCCTGATTCAGATGTCCTGGCGTGATAAGCTCCTCATAGGTGATTTCCGGCGAAGCCATCCGGTACGAATTATAAGGGATATACTTCTCCGTCTTGCCAATCAGCTTCCAGTCATAGCGATCAGGCGACCCGTTATACATATCGAAGTTGTCAGAGGTTCTCAACCCGTCCGAAGCCGTTCCCGGCCCGTCATAAGCGACCTGGGGAGCACGGCGCACTCGCCGCTGACCGGCATTGTAAATCCAGGCTCGTCGCGGCTCCTTGACCTGGTCAATGGTTTCGTGAACCAGAAGCACATTACCCGCCAATCGGGACGGCGCAGTCACCACCTGTTTAAAGTAAAACAGCACATTGTCGTCTTTCACCTTGTTTGCATCGGTCAGCGCGGTTCGCCAGGTGACCTCATCCTGGAACCTCACCACACTGAAATCACCGTTCGCCATGGGGGTTACCTGCCCGATATTTCGCCTGCTCGACCCGCCACGATACCGAACAATGTGGTTCCAGATAACTTCCAGGGCATTGTTGGGGATTGGAAATGGCGTTGCCTTCTCAAAGATCGACATGCCGTTTCCACCTTCCACCAGGGTCACGGTAGTGGCATTTTTCCTTGCCGCATCATAGACCTCTTGAGGGTAGCTTGCCGTCCGCCTTGTTTTGAACACAGGCATTTTGTAGGTTGGATATTTTTGTAACAACGCTTTCTGGCCCGGAGTCAGCTTATCCGCATACTGATCCATGTTGGATGCATCTATCGTAAATACAGGTTTATCCTCGGGAAACGGATCCGGGTAAAAACCCGAACCGGGCACAAAGCTCGATGGGGGGCTGGAGATACCACCAGTCCATTCAGGAATGGTTCCTTCTGCATTACCCGCTTTTTCCGCTCCCATGGGAGTCAGTTCCGCGCCCAGTCTGGCTGCTTCTTCGGATGACACCTTTGCCTGTACTCCGACTGCCGCAAAGGAAAAGGCCAACACCCCGGTAGCTAATAATTTTTTATTCCTATTCATTTTTATGCCTTATATACCAATATCACTCGTCAAACAGAAAGTTCAACCAAACAGTTAGAATGAGTACGAAACACTGGCTGAAATATTGTCTCGATCATTGATCATATTGAAACGCCCACCGCCAAAATAGTTGGTGTACCCGATAGTACCACTATACGCATTGAGGTAGGTTGCCTTCAAAGAGAGACCGATTGCCTTTCTGCCCTCGATAAAGTTGGGTCCGGGTTCTGCAGAATAACCGCGAACATCATGCGACCATGCCAGAGTCGGCCTGAAGTTCACTCCGGCCACTACGTCGTTATAATCCAGCGCAAACCGCATTCGATAGCCCCAGGAAAAGTCAGTGGTATAGCCTTCGTTAACGCAGTTGGCGATATTGATGTTGGCAGGGCCCGTGCCGGGGATGGAACCGTCACAGCTTACGGGATTGCCAATCAGGGTGCTCGCGTCAATCGGCCCGATACCAAAGGTACCGGCTCGGCCATATCTGGCTTCATCCAAACCGGGCAAATCATGGATATAGGTCGCCCCGAACTCGCTCACAAATGTCAACCGACTCGCTCCGGCAACCTGATCGAAAAACTTGATCAGGGTAAACTGAATCTGGGAGATATCAAACCGGTCAAAACCATCGAGTTGCTCTCCAAAAAGAGCCGTCGGATCACCTCCGGCTTTTGCAACTTCACGATCATAAAGCAAGCTCGCATTCGAAGAAAGGCCGCCGTAAATCAGTTCAAACGCGTTCCACTGAACCGGCACATCCAGCTTATGGGTTACTTCACCAGCGACAGACCAGCCCGATTCGGTGCTGGTATTAAAGCTGACACCAAAGTTCTGAACTTTCTCCGGGTAAACAATATTATATTTGGGAAAGTTCTGGCCAGTGAGGAAATTATTCACCTGGCCACTGACCATGGGCAAGCGATTGTGGTACTGGATAAAGTAAAAGCCCAGCTCGGAGTCATTGAGTTCAGGCACATACCAGCGCACTGCGACACCAAACTGGTCAGTATCATCCGGCTCATGGTCGGCAAACCGGTAAGCTGCAATGCCCTGGGCATAAGCCTGACTGTCAGGTATTTGACCGGCTAGCAGTACGGGGCCGCAGCCATCAGCACCAAAGTCATTCATCGAATAAAACGTACCACAGTCGTCCGGCAGTGTTTTTTCCCACTCCAGCTGCACAAAGCCTTCGAGCGACACATTTTCCGACACACCCAACGATGTGTACAGCATATTGACAGGAATAAACGCTTCTTTCAGCTCTGCCCCCGGTGCCCTGATAGCTGAAACATCGATCGGGTTGATCACAGAGTTACCGCCCTGAATGAAAAGCCCTTCCCCCCAACTGACAACCTGCTTGCCAAGCCGCAGGCTTAGCGGCATGTCACCAATATCAAAGTCTCCCCACACATAGGCGTCCAGAAGTGAGGCACCGGAAGCGTTGGCATCGGCAACCTTGTTCAGTGGCCGGGTCTGACCGACACCATCTGTAGCAAGGTCTCCATCCTTGAGTTTAAAGTCATACCAGTACTTTGCCCGGATAAATCCACCGTAGTTGTCGTAACTGACAAGCAACTCACTGTTACCCTTGATCAACTGGGAGTAGGAATCACCCTTGTCAAAATTCCAGTTGCCATCATCATAGTTGTTGGTGGAAGCACCTGTTGTCGTGTAGCCATACTCGGGCCCCAGGTTTCCCTGAGCCAATTGCCGGGTATCACGGTCAGAAAGCCGCCAGCTTGCACCGGCAGAAAGTGTGGTATCAAATGAAGCCTCCACATCCCCCATGTAAAATTGAAACGCACTGACCGGCGATGACACCGTTGCGGCTATCGCTGCAGCCAAAGGGAATTTGGCCAGGTTGTGCACTCGTAGTGTTTTTCTTATCATCGAACGCTGCTCCGTCGTATTGTTTTCATGTGGTAATCAATGAACGTTTGTCTAACGATAGAACTCAAACTATAGACACTGTTCACCGATTAAACCAATGGCAATGATACTATTATTGTGTGCCGGAATGATATGATTTATTCGCCGCAGGGAGAACAAATTTGCTACACTCTGCGCCTGTGACAATTTGTGCTACTTGAAAACGAAAGGATAGAAAATGAGTTCTAATGACAGTATTGTTATCGTCAGCGGTGTGCGTACTCCCATGGGCGGATTTCAGGGCAGCCTGAGCGCTCTGTCGGCGGTTGACCTCGGCTCGATCGTCATCAGGGAGTCGGTGGCGAGAGCGGGTTTGAAACCCGAAGACATTCAGGAAGTTATCATGGGGTGCGTGCTTCCCGCCGGCCTGAAACAGGGCCCGGCCCGCCAGGCGGCACGCCAGGCAGGTCTGCCGGATTCAACGGGGTCGACCACCATTAACAAGCTGTGTGGCTCAGGCATGAAGTCGGCCATGCTGGCACACGACCTGATCAAGGCCGGAACCAACGACATCATGGTAGCCGGTGGCATGGAAAGCATGAGCAACGCACCCTATATCCTGCCGAATGCCCGCAAGGGGTATCGCATGGGACACGGCGATCAGGCGAAGGATCACATGTTTTTTGACGGGCTTGAAGATGCCGAAACCGGTATTCTGATGGGTGCCTTTGCACAGAAAGTGGCAGACGAAAAAGGCTACACCCGGGAAGATATGGACAACTATGCCATTCAATCTCTCAAGCGGGCCAAACAGGCCATCGAGCAAGGCAAGCTGGAAGAGGAAATCATCCCTGTTACCATTAAAACCCGAAAAGGTGAGACCGTCATCAAAGATGATGAACAACCTCATAACGCCAACATCGAGAAAATCCCCAGCCTGCGCCCTGCCTTCAAAAAAGATGGAACCGTCACGGCGGCCAACTCCTCTTCCATTTCGGATGGCGCATCAGCCCTGGTTCTGATGAGAGAATCCGAAGCTGAAAAGCGCGGCATCAAGCCACTGGCAAGAATCGTCGGCCATAGCACCAACTCCCTGCACCCTTCAGAGTTCACCATAGCACCAATCGGGGCAATTACCTCGCTTATGGAAAAAACCGGCTGGACCAAAGAGGATGTTGATCTGTTCGAGATCAACGAAGCATTTGCCATGGTCACCATGATGCCAATCAGAGAGCTGGGACTGGATCACGAAAAGGTCAATATTCATGGCGGTGCCTGTGCGCAAGGTCACCCGGTGGGTTCAACAGGTTCCCGCATTCTCGTCACACTGATTCATGCGCTGAAGCAAACCAAAGGCAAAAGGGGTATTGCAGCGCTTTGTATTGGAGGCGGAGAAGCCAATGCAATGGCAATTGAAATGATCTGACCAGACTGTTAGCTGAACCAGGCGCCACACATGCCGGTGACTCTGTGAGATCACCGGTATGCGCTCAGCTCCGCATGAACAGGGCCAAATCAGCGACATTAGGCTTGATTATGGTTTGTCTTGATTATGGTTTGTGAGGTGCTTCAAGGTATTCCTGAGACTGCATCTCCAGCAGTCTGCTTTGGGTTCTTTCAAACTCAAAATCAAGTTTGCCGCCGCGATACAGCTTGTCAATTGATGCTTCCGCTGAAACGACAAGTTTTACGTTCCTGTCATAGAACTCATCTATCAGGTTGATAAAGCGGCGTGCCTGATCGTCAGTATCTCCTCCCATGACCGGTATATTTGAAATCAGTACCGCATGAAACTCTTTCGCCAGCTCAATATAGTCGTTCTGACTCCGGGGACCATCACACAACTCGGCAAACTCAAACCAGACCACGTCATCCGAGCGCCTGACCGCCTTGATAATTCGACTGTTTATCTCCAGATCAAGATCATGCCCGCCCGACTCGACGGCCAGCCCCTCATAGCTCTTTTCCAGACTCCGGTTCGCACCCGAATCCAGCGGAAAATGGTAAAGCTCTGCTTGCTCAAGAGTTCTCAGGCGATAGTCAACCCCGCCATCCACATTGATGACTTCAGTATGCTCATTGACCAGGGCGATGGCGGGTAAAAAGCGGGCTCTCTGCAACCCGTCCTTGTACAGGCCGTCAGGGATGATATTTGACGTGCACACCAAACAAACCTCATTGGCAAAAAGTTCGTCCAGCAAACCCGCCAAAATCATGGCATCACCGATATCGCTGACAAAAAATTCATCGAAGCAGATCACCCTGGCCTCTGCAGCAAAAGTCCGGGCGATGGTTTTTAGCGGATCCTTGACACCTTCCAGTCCCTTCAGCTCGTGATGCACACGATGCATAAAACGGTGAAAGTGCACGCGCATTTTTCGGTCAAACGGCAGACTGTCGAAAAAGGTATCCATAAGCCAGGTTTTTCCTCGCCCTACCCCTCCCCAGAAATACAGCCCCCGCTCAGGTGACGGTTTCCTTTTTCTGAATCTGTCTTTAAACGAGTCAAGTTTGCCTTTGGGCTTCGCAGACTCTGCTGCAATCAGCCGGTGATAAAGGTCATCCAGTTTTTGGACAGCATGTTCCTGGGCACTATCATAGCTGAACCCGTCTTTTTTCAAATCCAGATGATAACGTTCCATTGGAGTCATAATGCAGGTACCACCCTTATTGCCAAAATCGCCATAATTGCCAAACGTGTATCAATGCCTGGTTCACAGGCCGACATTTTGCCGTTTTATCCACAGCAACGCGAACAAATGCACCGTTCAACCGCCCCGAAACAGGACACCGGATACCAGCTAAACCGGGTTGTCGATATCCACAAAGACAGCCTGAACATCAAAGGAGCGAGCCAGCCTTTCTCCAAGCGCCTTGACGCCATATCTCTCCGTGGCATGATGTCCGGCTGCAATGTAGTGTACTCCCGATTCTCTCGCCATGTGAACCGTTGGCTCCGAGACCTCACCACTAATATAAACATCAACACCCTGTTCGGCAGCCTGTTCAAGAAACCCCTGGGCCGCCCCGGTGCACCAGGCTACCTTGTCAATCTTCCGGTTCCCGGCCAAAGCACCCTCTGTCCCTTCGATAACGAGTGGTTTGCGCCCCAGACGCTGCTCGATCATCCGGGCGAGATCAGCCAGACCGGGCTCGCCCGAACACTCTCCTGTCAACCCGAGAGCAAAATCCCCCTCATTGCTCAATGCACCGGTAACCTTGAATCCGAGCAATCGCCCAAGCTCGACATTGTTACCTGTCTCGTCGTTGACATCCAGTGGAAGGTGGTAGGCAAGCAAACCGATATCATGCTTGATCAAAGAGGCAATGCGCTGATATTTCATCCCGGTGATAACAGACGACTCCCCTTTCCAGAAATATCCGTGATGCACCAGTATCAAATCGGCGTTCAGCTCAATTGCACGGTCTATCAATTTCTGGCTGGCAGTGACACCGGTGACAATAGTCTGAACCCGGCTTTTACCCTGAACCTGCAATCCGTTGGGGCAGTAGTCTTTAATCCTGTCCGGGGACAACCAGCGGTTGCAGGCAGCGACCAGTTCATTCAGATCAGCAGGCATGGTTTCGCTCCTCAGGGTGTTCCGACAGTTGACAGCACGGACTTGAGTATCTCCATCATTTGACTGTTTTCCTCTGGCAGACCGACAGTCAATCTCAGGCAGTTGGCCAGCAAGGGATGCGCACCATCCATACACTTGACAAGCACCCCGGCACACTTCATGCCCTCAAATATATCACGTGCAGAGTAGCGAGCAGGTAATCGAACAAGAATAAAGTTGGCTTCGCTGGGAAAAGCTTCAAGCCCGTCAATTTCTCCGAGTGCCTGCATCAACCAGCGACGACTGTCACAAAGCTGTTCTGCCTGTCGCTCCAACACATCGATATGGTCAAGCGCAAACCTCGCACTCATTTGTGTCAACGAATTGATATTGTATGGCAATCGAACCTTGTCAAACTCGGACAACCAGGCAGTATCTCCGACCAGGATTCCCAGACGAAGCCCGGCCAGGCCCATTTTGGAAAACGTACGCATCACCACGACATTTTCATAGTCCGATGCCAAATGAAGCAGATCACTTTTGGTAAAAGGCAAATATGCCTCATCAATGACAACCAACCCTTCACTGGCCTCGATAATCTGTTTTGTCGCATCAAGGCCGAACAGGTTGCCGGTAGGGTTGTTCGGTTGCGCCAGAAAAACCAGCGCTGGCCGGGTATCCCGGATTGCCGCCAGCATTGCCGGGACATCCAGAGTGAAATCCTGTGCCAGTGGCACCCCCACATACCGCATCCCGACAAATGCCGCAATCATCCGATACATGACAAAACCGGGCTCGGGAGCCAGAATTGTTCGACCACTCTGCGCCACAGCCATCGCGATGATCTGAATCAATTCATCCGAACCGTTACCAAGCATCACCCCCAACTCATCGGGAACACCAAAGTAATGGCGAATTGATTGCGATAATTCGGTTGCTACCGGGTCCGGGTAACGATTCAGCGAAGCATTTCCTAACCTGTCCAGCCACTGCTGTTCGAGATCGCCGGGCCAGGCAAAGGGGTTTTCCATGGCATCCAGCTTGATCATGCCTTTGGAGGACTGCACATGATAGGAATCAAGCGAGGCAATTTCGGGTCTGACAAGGGATCGAACCCGCTGATAAACGGGCCGATCGGCACTACTCTTACTCATGTCATTTTTGCCCGTCATCGTTAATGCGATACTCGGCAGAGCGGGCATGCGCTTGCAGCCCTTCACCTCGCGCCAGTACTGATGCCACTTTACCCATGTTACTCGCCCCTTCCCTTGAAAAGCTGAGAATGGAAGAGCGCTTCTGGAAATCATAGACACCCAGGGGGGAGGAAAACCGGGCTGTCCCGGAAGTGGGCAAAACGTGATTGGGCCCGGCGCAATAGTCACCCAGGGCTTCTGCCGTGTACCGCCCGACAAAAATAGCGCCTGCGTGTTTGATTTTATCCATGTATTCGGTAGCGTTTTCCAGCGACAATTCCAGGTGCTCGGGCGCAATTCGATTACAGAGATCCGCAGCTTCGTCCAGGTCTGCGACCTTTATCAGTGCCCCGCGGTTGGCCAGTGATTTTTCGATAATCGCCGACCGTTCCATACCACCCAGAAGACGCTCGATGCTGGCGTAAACCGCATCAATAAATTCGGCATCAGGGGACATGAGAATGGGCTGCGCATCTTCGTCGTGCTCGGCTTGCGAAAACAAATCCATGGCAATCCAGTCAGGATCGGTTTTACCATCACAGATCACCAGAATCTCGGACGGCCCGGCAATCATATCAATACCGACTTTTCCGAATACCTCTCGTTTGGCCGTCGCCACATAGATATTGCCAGGCCCTACAATCTTGTCAACAGCGGGTACCGTTTCCGTTCCCCAGGCCAATGCGGCCACAGCCTGCGCTCCACCTATGGTAAAGGCACGGTCAACTCCGCAAATGGCAGCGGCAGCCAACACCAGATCATTTTTTGCACCATCCGGCGTTGGTACCACCATCACAATCTGACCAACACCGGCCACTTTTGCGGGAATGGCATTCATTAACACGGAAGACGGATAAGCCGCCTTGCCGCCCGGTACATACAAGCCCACACTGTCCATTGGAGTCATCTTCTGGCCAAGTACAGTTCCATCGTCTTCCTGATATTGCCAGGATTGCTGTAACTGCCGTTCATGGTAGGCTCGAACCCTGTCGGCGGCAATTTCAAGTGCCTTGCGCTGATCCGCAGGTATTCTGTCCAGCGCAGCACGCAACTCTTCCTGGCTCATTTCCAGATCGCCCGCATATTTTGCATCAACGCGATCAAAGCGATTGGTATAATCCAGCAGGGATACATCCCCCTGATGCCGAATGTCATTGATAATCTGCCTGACCGTTTGATTGACCCGATCATCCGACACTTCATCCCAGGCGAGCAACCTGTGCAGTTGAGCATGAAAATCAGCCTGTCCCGAGTCCAGTCGCTGAATGGTATACCCGGAAGCGGCCTTGCGTGAAATAGAATTGTCGTCAGTCATGGGAAATCCTGTAAGTAATCGAGAAGTAAAGTAATCAAGAAGTAACGTAACGAGAAGCAAGGCGCCTAGGCACTCCGGGCACCTCCGGTTGCGACAGAGACCTGCTCCAGAACAGGTGCAATCAGGTGATGCTTTATTTTCATGGCACCACTGTTTACAATCAACCTTGAACTGATCGTATGGATCAACTCTCTCGGCTCAAGACCATTGGCACGGAGAGTGTTTCCGGTATCTACAATATCAACGATTTCATCAGCCAGATCAAGGATGGGTGCCAACTCCATTGCGCCATAGAGCTTGATGATATCTGCCTGAATCCCCTGCCGGGAATAGTATTCCTTGGCCAGGTTAACGAATTTGGTCGCCACTTTAATCCGGCCTTTCGGGGTTGCTCGCTGCTTCGGTCCGGCGGTCATCAGCCGACACTCTGCGATATGCAAATCCAACAGCTCATAGACACCTTCGGCTCCGTGCTCCATCAGAACATCCTTACCCGTTACCCCCAGATCCGCACCACCATACTGAACGTACACGGGAACATCCGTAGCACGAATAACGATCAGTTTCACCTGCTCTGCTGTGGTATCAAAGATCAGCTTTCGACTGGAATGAATATCTTCCACCGGTTCAATACCGGCTCCTGCCAACAGCGGGAGGGTTTCTTTCAATATTCGCCCTTTGGACAGGGCAATAGTGAGATTGTGTTTCATACTGCTCAACTCGATTATTCTGTTTACCGGTTTACGGGCGACGGCAAAAGCCGGACACTACCCGGCAACCCGACGTATTATGCCACCCACCGCCTGAAGCTTCTCTTCGATACACTCATAACCACGATCAACATGATAAACGCGATCGACCAGGGTATCCCCTTTCGCCAGCAAGCCCGCAATAACAAGACTCGCCGAGGCTCTCAGGTCTGTGGCCATGACAGGAGCACCGTACAGGGTTTCCACCCCTGTAATAATTGCGGTATTGCCTTCCAGTTTTATGTTTGAGCCCAGCCGGATCAATTCCTGAACATGCATAAACCGGTTTTCGAAAATCGTTTCAATCACAGTGCCGGTTCCTTCTGCCACCGTATTCAGGGCGACAAACTGCGCCTGCATATCAGTCGGGAAAGCCGGATAGGGTGCAGTTTTTATGCTTACGGCCCTGGGGCGATTGCCTTTCATATCGAGTTCAATATAGTCTCGACCCGTGTCAATACAGGCTCCCGCCTCTTCCAGTTTCAGCAGCACGGCTTCCAACAGGTGTTCGTCGGTCTGTTTTACCTTTACCCGCCCTCTGCTCGCTGCGGCCGCCACCAAAAAAGTACCCGTTTCAATTCTGTCCGGCATCACATTATAGTGACACCCCTTCAATCTCTGCACACCATTGATAACAATGGTCGCTGTCCCCTGCCCTGAAATATCTGCCCCCATTGCAATAAGAAATTCTGCCAAATCAATAACTTCAGGCTCTCGGGCTGCGTTTTCCAACACAGTTTGTCCTTCGGCCAGAGCCGCCGCCATCAGCAGGTTTTCCGTGCCTGTCACGGTCACCGTATCCATGAAAATGTGAGCACCCTTCAAGCGCCCGTTTTTTTTGGCGAGAATGTAGCCCTGCTCAACCTCGATTTCCGCGCCCATGGCTTCCAGTCCGCGCAAGTGCAGGTCAACCGGCCGACTCCCTATGGCACAACCACCAGGCAACGATACTTCGGCCCGACCAAAATGAGCCAGCAGGGGTCCCAAAACGAGAATGGAGGCACGCATCGTTTTAACCAACTCATAAGGGGCCCTGTATTCCTTGATTTCACCCGTTTTGACCTGCAAACCCATATTTTCATCCGCAACCAGGTCTACCCCCATCCGCCCCAGCAAGGCGATCATGGTTGTCACATCCTGCAGATGCGGAAGATTGCCGATGGTTACAGGCTCATCGGCCAGCAGGGTGGCCGCCAGTATGGGTAATGCCGAGTTCTTTGCGCCCGATATTCTTATCTCGCCTTCCAGAGGATGGCCGCCAGTTATCAGTAATTTGTCCACAAATACTCCTTGGTGAGTCAATCAGTTGCTTTGGTCAGGACAGATAGACCGTCGGCCCACCCGGGCCGACTCATCAATTCTGTATGGTAACACGGCGACCGGATTGAATTATGGCTAACCTGGTACGAAATCGGGCAACGTAAAGCTGAAGCGAATCCTCTCGGGCTAGTCCGGCAACTGATCCGGTGTGAACGCCCTGATCGTCAAGGCATGAATCGTTCCGTCTGACAGATCCTGGGTGAGGCAGCTATAGACAAGTTGTTGCTTTTTAACCGGACTCAATCCGCGAAACACTTCACCGATGACAGTCACACTGTAATTCGCCCCCTCACCCTCCACACGAACTTCACAGTCTTGAAGTTGACTGGCGATTTTTTGTTTCACTTTTGCTGCATCCATCACAAAAACCTCAACATTCACTAAAAACAGAACCGCCCGCGGGGCATCAGGGATGCTCAGCGGGCGGTATCATACCTGAATTCCGACCAATCAACAAAAGTTTACTCGCTTGTCACATCTCAGGTATCCGCCTATGGAGGCTTGCTGGCGCACGAGTAAGCAGTAGCGATCCCGGATCACTGTCGCCCTTTTGGCCCGGTTGAAAGTTCGGCATTCCAGTTTGCAATCACCGCATCCAGGTTTCCCTTGTGATTGATCACTTCTTCTTCAAATCTGTCTCTGAAAGCCAGACCTACGTTGACCCCGTTTACAATCATGTTTTCCAGCAACCAGGTTTTTCGCTTCGGGTTCAGGTACATGGAATAAATCACCGGATAGGTGTTTCCGGCTTCCGAAGTGATTTCAAGCTCAACCGAAGCGCGATTGTTTTTTGCTGACACCATTTTGGAATTCAGAACAGCAATGTCGAAGTCACCACTTTCCACCAGAGCCCGAGCATAGGTAGAGAACAGACTGACCTTGAAGGACTGAACAAATGAGTCTCTCTGTTTCAAGTTGGCCTGCCGCGCATACCGCCCCATAACACGCCCCGCTATTCTGCGGAAATCCACCACGTCTTCCAGGGCACTCTCCATTTCAGAATAGAATCTGTCAGGCTCGGTAAAATACAACCCCCTTGATTTCTCCAGTTGAGCAACCAGCTTCCGGGTATTGTCTTCCACAATTTTCTTCACCTCCGGTGCATTCACATAACTCAGGGCCGGTTGGCAGAACAACAGCACCAACACAAACAGCCAGCCACGACTGAAGCAGATTCCATATTCGTTACCAGTGGTCATTTTCACCAGGGTTCTCCTTTTACCACACAATAGTCGTTTCATCAGGTTGCTTATCCTGTGCAAAACTATATCATTAGTAAATCCTGAATGGGAACAATGATTAACAGCAATTAATCAAGGCTGCGGCATCATCAAACTGCACCTCAAACAGGTCTGTCAGGGTGCAGCCTGCAACCGCATAACCTGTTACCGCACTACCAACAGCCTGTGGATTTAATGAATAGCATATGGATTTAGTTCTTTTTTTCACCGCCATCGGAGCCGGCCTTGCGTTGCTGGTCTGGAGCGCAGACCAGTTCGTCAGCTCATCCGTTTCCATTGCCCGAAATATGGGAGTATCCACTATCGTTATCGGGCTGACCGTGGTCGCTTTCGGCACCTCGGCACCTGAGATGGTAGTTTCGGCGACAGCCGCCTTTGAAGGATCCACGGGCCTGGCAACAGGCAATGCCATAGGCTCCAACATTGCCAACATCGGGTTGGTGCTCGGCGTTACGGCACTGATCTCTCCCCTGCCCGTCAAGCCCCTCGTGCTAAAACGGGAGCTGCCGGTTCTTCTTGCGGTATCGCTGCTTGTGCTTGTGGTGCTTTATGACAGCACGCTCTCGTACTTTGACGGTGCATTCCTTCTCACGCTCATGGTGATAGCCATGTTTGTCCTTACGCGCAAGGGAGAGCAGGCACCCGAGCTGGATGAAGAGCTGGAAAACATTCCCGAATCGAACACATTGAAAGCCATAGCCTGGTTTGCGATCGGCCTTATCGCCCTGATTGGCAGCTCCAAACTGCTGGTATGGGGTGCCACCGGATTGGCGAAGTTTATGGGCGTCAGTGACCTGATCATCGGGTTGACCATCGTCGCCATTGGAACCAGCCTGCCCGAGCTTGCCGCCTCGGTAGCCAGCGCCCTCAAGGGGCACCATGACATCGCCCTTGGTAACGTCATTGGATCCAATCTGTTTAATTTACTCACGGTTTTACCCCTGCCTGCCCTGATAAGCCCGGGGCCACTGGAACCAATAGCGGTTTACAGGGATTATGGCTATATGCTGGCGATGACGCTCCTGATCGCAGGCTTTGCCTATATCATGCGACGAAAGGGAAGAATCAGCCGGGCCGAGGGCGGAGTGATGTTCGCTGCATATATTGCGTACCTTTTGTTAATCTATCAAACAGCATCCGGATTCTGATCAACAGGCTTTAATATAACCGGCCAAACCTGTCATTTGCCGGCAATACACAATCAACAGAGCTGGAAACAGTTAACCATGAATAGCGAAATTGACTTCATTTCCTCGGCAAAAAAGGTGATCGAAATTGAACGGTCGGCGATCGACGCCCTACTCCCCCGCATTGATAACACTTTCGCCAGGGCCTGCGAAATCCTTATCAAGTGCAAGGGCCGGGTTGTGGTGACCGGAATGGGAAAATCAGGACATATCGGCAATAAAATTGCCGCCACCCTGGCAAGCACGGGCACACCTTCTTTTTTTGTTCATCCGGGAGAAGCCAGTCACGGTGACCTGGGAATGATCACGGCGGATGATGTAGTCATTGCCATTTCAAACTCTGGAAACACCTCCGAGATTATCACCATTCTCCCGCTGATTAAACGAATGGGGGCGCCACTAATCAGCATGACCGGCTCGGCATCATCAACCCTGGCTACCGAGGCGGCGATCAATCTGGATGTCAGTGTGGCAAAAGAAGCCTGCCCTTTGGGGCTTGCACCGAGTTCGAGCACGACTGCAACCCTGGTTATGGGAGACGCCATTGCCATTGCCTTGCTGGAAGCAAGGGGGTTTAACGAAGAGGATTTCGCGTTTTCACACCCGGGTGGCAGCCTTGGCAAGCGACTTTTGCTGAAAGTGGCTGATATCATGCACGATGGCGATCAAATTCCCCGGGTCAGAACCGGCACCCCCATGTCCGCTGCGTTGATTGAAATGTCGGAAAAGGGGTTGGGAATGACCACCATTGTCGATAATGACAACAAAATCGCCGGATTGTTTACGGATGGCGATCTGCGCCGCTCCCTGGACAAAAATATCGATATTCGAACCACGGTTATTGACGAACTGATGACCCTCGACTGTACAACGATTCCGGCAAACATTCTGGCAGCCGAAGCTCTCGCCATCATGGAAGAAAGAAAGATCAACGGCCTCATAGTAACGGATGACGAGAATTGTGTCGTAGGAGCGCTCAACATGCACGACCTTCTGCAAGCCGGAGTTATCTGAGGCACATGACCCGAGAGGATGAGAATAACAATGATCAGTCGATCTCTCTGCGAAAAAGCTGAAAGGATCAAACTCGTCGCCTTTGATGTTGACGGTGTACTGACAGATGGCAGGCTTTACTTCAGCGCCGACGGCGATGAAATGAAAGCGTTTAACATTCTGGATGGACTCGGCATCAAAATGCTGATGAATAGCGGCATTGAAGTCGCCATTATCACAGGCAGACGGTCTCCCCTCACCGAGAGGCGAATTTCAGACCTCGGCATCCGTCACCTCATGCAGGGGCGAGAGGATAAACTGGTCGCACTGAAAGAGCTGACCGGGAAACTGGCTGTCGATTTGAAACAGGTCGCCTATATCGGTGATGACCTGCCAGACCTGTCTGCCATTCGGGCTGCCGCTCTGGGCATCACCGTTGCCAATGGTCACCGGTTCGTCAAACAGCACGCCGACTGGTGCACAGAAGCCTCGGGGGGAACCGGAGTGGCACGCGAAGTGGCAGACTTCATCCTTGATTCACAAGGCCTGTTGACTCGAATACATGAGAGCTATCTGTGACATTTTCAGAAAAGTACAACAGCCAGATCAAAACCGGCCTGTTGGCTCTGACAAGCGCAATAGCACTGTTTCTTGCGTGGTATGGTGACACCCCTGCCCCGGAGCAAGACTCCGCGAATTTTTTTGATGAGGAGCCGGATGCCTTTATGGAGAAAGGAGTATATCGAGAGTACAACAAGGCAGGCCACTTGTCGATCTTGTTCAGTACAGGGCAGGGGGTACACTTTCCGGACTCCGAAGAAGCGGTCTTTGGCTCTCCTGAAGTGATCATATACGAAAACCGGACTCCCAACTGGCTGGTCAATGCAAACCGGGGGCAATACTTTCAGGATGAGAAAAAACTGCTCCTGACCGGCTCGGTCACGGTTATTCACCCGAGGGAACCGGAAACAGCCACCTCTTTTGCCACTGATGAACTGGTACTTTTTACAGACTCGCGATTTATAACCACCGATCAACCGGTTAGAATAACGGATAACCCGAACTATAGTAAGGCCATTGGCATGAGCGCATGGTTGAAAGAAAAGCGAATAGAGCTTCACTCTCATGTTGAAGGCACCTTTTACCCCACATCCGCCAAGATACAGAAAAAATGAATCATACTATCTACAGATCGCTGCCCCGACGCCCCCACTCGATAGCACAACAGCAATCTGCCCGGAGTTGTCGATTCTTTCATATCGCTCGACTTTTCACTCTGCTGTTATCGCTATGCCTTGGTCAGGGCGCCCTGGCAATGAGCAGTACCAGCGATGCCCCGATACACATTAAGGCGGACAAGGCAAAACTGGATGATCAAAAGGGCATTGCTACCTACAAAGGGGACGTCATAATCAGTCAGGGCACATCAACCCTGGAGGCAGACACCGTCATTATCTATGCCAATGACAGCGGGTTGATAAAAATTATTGCCACAGGGTCACCTGCCCATTTTCAGCAAAAAATGAATGATAGCACGCTCACCACACATGCATTTGGAGACAGGATCACCTATACCCACGCCGCCAGAACGATCACATTGCAAAAGAACGCCAGGCTGGAACAGGGGAAAAACAGATTCCAGGGTGATGTCATCGAATATAATACGGAAAGCCGTGTTGTAACAGCGACGGGCAACGGCCGAAGGAATACGCCTGGCGGCCGGGTTGAGCTTATTTTTCACCCGAAAAAGGCCAAGGGCCCCGCCCGCATTAACAAGGGTAAAAAAAGGTGACCCGGGCTCAAACGCCCCCCTTAATGACACCACCAACCAGGCAGGGCCGGAATGGATCAATCAAAATCCAATTGTCTTGAAGTGCGCACGCTGGCCAAAAGCTATAAGAAAAGGCAGGTCGTCAAGGATGTCTCTCTTCGCGTCAACAGTGGCGAAATTGTTGGCCTGCTGGGCCCGAATGGTGCGGGAAAAACAACCTGCTTTTATATGATTGTCGGGCTCGTTGATGCTGACAAGGGGGCGGTGATCATCAATGATACCGATATCACCCGTCTTCCCATGCATGGCCGTGCCCGTAAGGGTATCGGCTACCTGCCACAGGAAGCCTCTGTTTTCAGAAAACTCTCCGTAGAAGCCAATATCATGGCTATTCTGGAAACCCGGAAAGACCTGAACAAATCACAAAGAAAAGAAAAACTGGAAGGGCTTCTGCTCGAGTTTACCATTACTCATATCCGAAAAAATCTCGGAATGAGCTTGTCCGGCGGTGAAAGAAGGCGGGTTGAAATCGCCCGCGCGCTGGCAACAGAACCCTCATTTATCCTGCTCGATGAACCTTTTGCAGGTGTCGACCCCATTTCTGTCAGCGACATCAAACACATTATCACCATGCTGACCAAAAAAGGCATAGGCATCCTCATCACTGACCACAATGTAAGAGAAACGCTTGATATTTGCGAAAAAGCGTATATTGTGGGCGACGGTCACATCATAGCCGAAGGGTCGGCGCAGGATATCCTGAACAATAAAAAGGTAAAAGAAGTATACCTCGGAGATGAATTCAGACTGTGACAGATGTTCATAACGGGCGCAGCCATTCACTCGTAACCGACAACAGGGGCACGAAACCGGCTATCAATTTGCAATCTTTGACTTGTGACACAAAAGCCTGCAAATCGGATGCAGATAAACACATCGCCTTCTTGCGCATTTCACCAAAACAATTATATTAGTCCTTGTTGCTTTATGTTTTTCTCTTACGGTTTTGTACCAGCTTTTATGACTTTTACTGGTTCTGGTGACTTTTATTGACTCTGGTGACTTTTATTGACTCTTATGACTTTCAGACAGCATTGCCCGGACTGTTCCAGCCACGGTGGTAGCAACTAAATGGTAATGAAGGCATCTCTTCAGCTCAAGCTCGGCCAGCAATTGACGATGACACCGCAATTGCAGCAAGCCATTCGCTTATTGCAACTGTCAACGCTTGACCTTCAGCAGGAAATCCAGGAAGCACTGGATTCGAATATGATGCTTGAAATTGAAGATGACAGCAACCCGCCAGCAAACGAGACAGAGAGTTCATCGACAGAGTCGTCTGCAGATCAATCCGGTGACAGCAGTGGGCAGGCCAATGATGAACTGACCAATACAGGGTCGGACACAGACCCGGGAATGACTGGCGAAACGCCACAAACGGCTGCCGGCGAAACCGATTTTGAAATCGGTGAGGAATGGTCTTCAAACTCCATCCCTGACGACTTGCCGGTTGATACCGCCTGGGATGATATCTACCAGAATGCACCCACCAATGTTGGCAGTGTGCCTGATGATGATGTGGACTATGATTCCCGCAACTCTGCGAGCGAAACGCTGCAGGATCATCTTTGCTGGCAACTCAATCTCACACCGATGACTGAAACAGACAACGCCATTGCCATGGCGATTATTGACTCGATAAACCCGGACGGCTACCTGAGTGTCAGCATTGAGGAAATTCACGCCGGCCTGACCGGCGAGATAGAAGATATTGACCTTGATGAAGTCGCAGCGGTATTAAGGCGGGTTCAGCATTTTGATCCGCCAGGAGTCGCAAGTCGCAACCTGCAGGAGTGCCTGCTTATTCAACTCGGCCAACTCCCCGAGGACACTCCCTGGCTACCCCAGGCAAAACTGGTCGTCAGCCATTATCTGTCACAATTGGGAAACAGGGACTATGCCCAGTTGATGAGAAGAAGCCGACTCAAAGAAGAAGCACTCAAGTGCGTCATTCAACTCATTCAGTCACTGAGCCCCAGGCCTGGCGAAGCGATCAGCACGGTGAAACCGGAATATATCGTACCGGATGTCATCGTCAAGAAAGAAAACGGTCGCTGGAAAATTGAATTGAATGCCGAGGTCTCACCGAAAATCAGAGTCAATCAACAGTACGCTTCTCTGGTCAAAAGGGCTGATTCCAGCGCGGACAATACCTTTTTGAAAGACCACCTGCAAGAAGCAAAATGGTTTATAAAAAGCCTGCAAAGCAGAAACGAAACACTGCTGAAGGTGGCCACAAAGATAGTTGAGTATCAGCAAGGATTTCTTGACTACGGCGATGAAGCCATGAAACCCATGGTGCTTCACGACATAGCCAGTGCTGTCGACATGCACGAATCAACGATTTCCAGGGTCACAACACAAAAATACATGCATACCCCACGGGGAGTCTTTGAACTCAAGTATTTTTTTTCCAGTCACGTATCAACAACCGGGGGCGGAGAGTGCTCGTCAACGGCAATACGTGCAATAATTAAAAAACTGGTCGCCGCAGAGTCACCCAAAAAGCCGCTGAGTGATAGCAAAATAGCCGGCATACTGGATGAACAAGGTATCAAGGTAGCGAGACGAACCATTGCCAAGTACCGGGAGGCGATGTCAATCCCGCCTTCAAACGAAAGGAAAAGGCTGCTATAACGGCTCACATGGCCGGGAAACAGGGTAAAACCTGTTTGGACGCAAAACCGCTTGTTTCCTGGAAAGAATATAAGTTCACGATCCTTGAACTTGTTTGAGAAAAGACCGAACCTGAGTGCGAATCAGGCCAGGCTTAAAATAAATAGGAGTAAAACATGCAACTAAATATCTCTGGTCACCATGTTGATTTAACGGATGCCCTCAAAGAGTATGTATCTAACAAAATCAAAAGACTTGAGCGGCATTTTGACAATATCAGCAACGTACAAGTCACCCTGTCAGTTGAAAAGCAGCGACAGATAGCAGAAGCAACCATGTATTTAAGTGGCACAGATATCCATGCCACGTCCGAAAACGAAGACATGTACGCGGCGATTGACGCACTGTCTGACAAGCTTGATCGTCAGATTTTAAAGCATAAGGAAAAAAACGTAGACCGGTCTCATGGCGCAACCGGTAGATAATTGCCATTCAATCAGGCAAGACACAGAAAATGACTGAAAACCATATTACCATCCAGTCAATCCTGTCCCCGGAACTCACAATAGTGGGCGTTCCGGGGAGCAGCAAGAAGCGTATTCTGGAAAAAATCTCCAGTTACATTGCCGAGCAATACGTTGAACTGGACGAGAACACGATATTTAACAGCTTGCTGGGCAGGGAACGACTGGGAAGCACAGGAATTGGCCAGGGCATAGCGATACCCCATTGCAGGCTTCAAGACTCCGACAAGGTGATCGGTGCGCTGTTGATACTTGATGAGAAAGTACCCTTTGATGCGATCGATAACGAACCCGTGGACATACTGTTTGTTTTGGTTGTACCCAAAGAGGCGACGAGCCAACACCTGGAACTCCTTGGTCAGGTTGCTGAAAAATTCAATCAAACGGATTTTTGCAAAAAGCTGAGGGCCTGCAAAAATAACAAGGAACTGTATAACACGGTAATGGATTCTTGATCACGGCAACAGTATATCGCTATCATCACCACATCACTGCCCGGTTCAAAATGGGTGGTGAGGGGTTGGCGTCAGCCACAATACCTTAATCCACCAGGGAAACCCGATTTCACTCTTATGAAACTGATCATCGTCAGCGGTCGCTCGGGCTCGGGCAAGAGTACCGCGCTACATGTATTGGAAGACGTCGGCTATTACTGCATTGATAATCTGCCCATCGGGCTGCTGATTCCCCTGACAGAACAGGCCCTGGTCGGCGATACCCGACGCTTGAATAAAATCGCAGTGAGCATCGACGCGAGAAACCTGTCGAACGACATTTCAAGTTTCGACTCGATTTACCAGCAACTTCTGGACAGTCAGGTTGAGGTGGAGATGATATACCTCGATGCACAAAGCACAACCTTGCTGAAACGCTTCCATGCAACGCGCCGAAAGCACCCGCTCAGCAGTGACCTGCTATCCCTTCGGGAAGCGATAGAGGCAGAAATCGGCCTGCTTTCTCCTCTGTCGCGACTGGCAGACCTGAATATAGATACCAGCAATTTGGGTATGTACGAGCTCAGGAACGCAATAAAGGAAAGAGTGGTTGGTCATAAATACCAGGAGCTGTCTCTTCTCTTTCAGTCATTCGGCTTTAAAAACGGCACACCTGGCGACGCCGACTTTGTTTTTGACGTTCGCTGCCTGCCCAACCCCTATTGGGATCACTCTCTCCGAAAATTCAACGGAAATCAACAACCTGTCATAGACTTCCTGTCTGCGCAGGAAGATTCTGGCAGGATGCTGCAGGATATTGCCGACTTTTTAACAAGCTGGGTTCCAAAATTTCAGGACTCCAACCGAACCTACATGACTATCGCCATCGGTTGCACCGGTGGACAGCACAGATCTGTCTATATTTGCGAACAACTCGTTAAAAAATTCCGCAGCCTGCACAATAATGTTCAGATTCGGCACAGAGAACTACCGACTCCTGACTCACAGGAACAGGAAATGAATGAAACCGGATAACATCAGAGACTATGCAACAACAGGAAGTAACAATTATCAATCAACTTGGTTTACATGCACGCGCTGCTGCCAAACTGGTCGCCACAGCATCACGCTTCGAAGGCGCTGTCCGTATCACCAAAGAAAATAAAACCGTTGATGCAAAAAGTATCATGTCTGTCATGATGCTGGCAGCATCTATTGGAACACCCGTTATCGTCGAAACAGAAGGTCAGGATGAACAGCAGGCAATGCAGGCCGTTGTCGATCTGATCAATGACCGTTTTGGTGAAGAGCAGTAGCTTTTGCACAGAACACAAGTTCTAGCGCAGTGCACAAGTTTTGCCTGATCCCGGTTTTGGTCAACCTTCCCCCTCTCCTTCAGGCCAGGTATCCTTATGAACAACGATCAATACGACTGTTACGAAGGCGAAAACGAGGAAGATTTCGGGCCAAGTAAAAGTCAGATAAAAAGAGAGATGGAGGCACTCCAGGCACTTGGTGAACAGTTGATTGAGCTGCCACCTGGCCAGCTGGACAAACTCCCGCTCGGGGGCAGAATAAAACAGGAAATTCTTGAATGTGGCCGACTGAAAGCGAGAGAGGCAATCCGCCGACAAAAGCAGCTCATCGGCAAGCTGATGCGGGGGGAAGATGCCGATGCAGTTTCGCAGGCCTTGAAAGAATTTGATACCAACTCGGTTGAACACGCACGCCGGTTGCACCTGATAGAAAGATGGCGCGACCGCCTGCTTCAGGAAGGCAAGACCGCACTCACCGAGTTTATCAACCACTACCCGGAGGCTGACGTACAGCAGTTGAGGCAGGCAATCAGACAAGCCGGCAAAGAGTTACAGTCTCAAAAAAATACCGGGCAACATAAAAAGCTGTTTCGCCTGATCAAGTCGATTGCGGAAACAGCAACCGGAGAAAACGGACAAGTCGACCGGCAGTCTCAACCCGATGGCAGAACACGATGATCTGCAATGGGCATTTTTTTTCGAATCTCGGCAATACGGGCTACTGCCAACCTGGCGTTCAGAATGCCGGAACCCTGAGGAATCATGCCGGACACCACACCCCAGGCATCAACAATCATGGAGTGCCCCCAGGTTTCTCGTGCAGGAGAGTGAACCCCGCCCTGGTTCGATGCCAGCATGATAGCCTGAAATTCAATGGCTCTTGCCCGCACCAGTGTATCCCAGTGAGCCTGACCGGTGCGGTAGGTGAATGCTGCCGGCAAAGCAACAATCTCGACCCCCTTCTTCGCCATCAAAAGAAACTGTTCGGCAAATCTCAAATCGTAACAAACAGCCAGACCCAACCTCCCAAACGGCGTTTTTACAACCACGACTTCCTCGCCCGGTTCTATCCGTGCAGACTCGCGATATACGCCAGTCCGGTCTCCGACTTCAACATCAAACAAATGAATTTTATCGTAACGCGCAACCCACTCCCCCTGATCATCAACAAGGTGGCAGGCAGCCCTCACCCTGCCATTCGGAACAGGATGACCATCAGGCCTTGACACCTCGGGCAGGGTCCCCGCCACCACCCAAACCTTGCACTCCCTGGCAATTTCAGTCAATGCACTCCGGATTCGTCGAGATGCCTGTTCTTCTTCCGCCGCCGCTCGCAGGTTTTCGCTATCCAGTATCGCAAAATTTTCTGGCAATACGACCAGTCTGGCTCCCTGATCAGCCGCTTGCTGCACCAGTTCCCGGGTTTGCTCCAGATTACTGCTGACATCCTGTGAACTCACCATCTGGATGACAGAAAACATCGTGGCTGACATGGCACCTGACCAAAACAGATTGAGGGTTGGATCGCTATTGGTTTTCAGACCTGTCTAGTCCGCTTTTTCGCCTGACAATAACGAATTATCAAATACTCGCTTCAACTTCACGTCAGGCTGATCCCATGAACCGGAAATTGAGTAGGTAGCACTGGTGAACCGGCTCAGCGGATCACCAATTTTTTCAAGCAGCGTATCAATAACCCACAAAGCCCCACCCACCGTCGGTGCTCCTACCACAAGCGCCGCCAGTGGCAGATTCTTCGCCAGGGGAAGCACCATGACCATTTCCATGTCCAGAGTCTCTTTGACCAAATGGGTGTTTCCACTTATCTTGAAAGCGGTTGATGGGCCCTGGATCACCAAGGGACTGGCGAGGGTCAATTTGCCAAGCTGAACATTGGCATCCGCCCCCAGTCTATCAAAACTGATACCTCGTTGAAACAGGTCGGAAAAATCCAGGCGCAATCGGCGGCTCAGTGTGTCCAGGTTGAGGATACCCAGCAGTTTGAGTGCGTCGGACGAACGGGCGGTATCAACAATCAAACCGTTGTTCAACGTAACATTAATATTGCCGGACAACCCGTCGAAGCCAAACTCCTGCGGGCTGCGCGGCCAGACCAGCGCCAAATCGATATTGCCATCGGCTGCATCCAGAGGGGGGGCGTTATAACCCAGCAACCGGGCGGTTTCAAGCAGGTCGGTCACATTGGCCTGACCCATAAGAATCGTGCTCTGATGTCCGGTCATCTCATCCTGTTTCCAGCTCAGTCTGCCATCGAAGCGGGAATTTTGCACCTGCCATTCCAACGGTTCAAAGACTATCTCCGATTCACGATGCTGTGTCTTGAACTTCCAGCGCCCGCGGTTATCCCCGTCAACAATCAGTTTAGCTATTTCAACATCGAGTGCGGGGATATCATGGATTGACAGGTAATCATCCCCGCCTGCCACGGACTGCTTTTTGCGCGTCTTCCCAGGCGTCATTTTATCTTTCTCGGTAATGGATAACCGATCAAACCGTATCTTCACGGGACGCGTATCCGCTGAACCTGATAATA
Organism: Pseudomonadota bacterium; assembly: GCA_002747395.1. Classification (GTDB taxonomy): domain Bacteria; phylum Pseudomonadota; class Gammaproteobacteria; order Pseudomonadales; family Oleiphilaceae; genus LZORAL124-50-18. The sequence continues at coordinate 201,726 of PDPE01000025.1, read as the reverse complement.
CAGGGACACTGACCGACCCCAGCACCTGGTCACCTGCCAGGTTGACTAACCAGGCATCTTCATTGGTGTTCACCACATCGGTAGAAAGGTTGGAAAACGTCATTCCCTTCAGGAGCAGCTTTTTCGCCTGGATGTTTGCACTTCGAAACAGACTGGAATCAGATTCGGCAGCCCGCCTGGTGTCGCCAGTTTGCTCTCTGTGGTTGCGACTCTGGTGCAGGTCACTGCCCCGGCCTGCTTTCTGTGCTTGCTTTTCCCCGATTTCGTAACCGGTTTGTGCATTGTCCAGGCGTTCCAGAAATTCCAGCCAAGGATCAAGATCCAGTGTATCGAACGCACCCTGAATGTGCAAACCGGGCTCAGCACTGTGCTCGATATCTTCGTTCATCAGGGAGACAGTGATCGAAGGCGTTGTACTGCCGGGATGGGTGGATAGTGTCCCCCAGATTTTCCTCCCCAGCCTGAATTTGTCCCGCGCCAAATAGCCTTCTATGAATCTGGTATAGTGAAAATCCATGATAGAAGGGCTGATTTTATAAAAGGGTTGGGGCAATGATGATTCTATCCCGACCAGCTTGCTCTTGACATCCAGACGGGTTTTTACCTCGCTGCCCGCAGCGTGCTGCTCGCTAAAGATATTCAATTCGGCATCGAACCGGGTTTCGCCAGTCAGGCCGATATTCCGGGGCACGCCCAACCAGTCTGACAACGCCTCAACCGAAATATCGCCATGAAGATTCATTCTTATATCCGATAACCGCCCTGTGTTTTCTGTGCTGATATCCAGCATTGCGGGTTTCTCAAACAGGGTCATGCTGATCCCGTCAGCAGACAGACCCTCGCGGGAGTGATAATAAAGCATTCCACGTACATCGCTGAAATTCAGTTCCGCTTCGGGTACAGTCAAATCCACGCCACGTAATTTTATGGCCAGGTTGACCGAGGATTCTTCCGGCCTGGATAACGGCACAGTCACTGTCCCCCGCAGCGAGCTTGTCCCCCTGACGTCGAGTGCATCGGCAATGGCACCGGTAGTATCCCGGAACGGGTAGTCGGCCAGAATGTGCTCAGCCAGGGCACCATCGAGCCGGGAATGAAAGGTTACCGTTAACGGATGCTTTTTGCCGTCACCGGTATACTTTTGACTGGCCGAGACCCGAGTGAAGGGAACCTGGTTCATTTCTGTCTGACTTACCTGCAAATCGAGCGCATTTTCGGTCAACGTAAGATGCCCCTTTATCTTCTCCAAAGAGGGCCAGGTATCCGCGTATTTGACTTCACCATTGTCGATATCAAAGTACATACCGGATGAGAACAGGCCGGATGGGTCATCACTGCCAACAAGCCCGTGCCCGATATAGATCCCGTCAACCAGGGTACCCGACTGAATTGATTTGTCCAGCCACTGATACAAAGACTCATCCACCCGATAAAATGGGACAAAGTCGGGGGTATTAATTGCAGGTATATTGTGCGGCGCAATGGCAAGGGATAACCAGTTTTCAGCCCCCCCGGCCGGCAGAACACTTCTGAAATCGCCAGTGACCCAGCTTTCCCCGGAAAAGCCGAGCCTGATACCCTTTGAACCCAGGTGGAGCACGTCATCCGAATCGATACGCCAGTACAGGGAGGCGGTCGCATTCTGCACCTTCCACGGCGCCAAAAACAGTTCAGGGAAACCCAGAGTAAAGTTATCAGAATCGATGATGACCTCCCCCTCGCTTTCAGTCATCCCGATATAACCGTTGATATTCTCGACCTGCGGCTTGCTGTCATAGGCATTCACAGATACACCGGCCAGTTCTGCATCCAGATGAAAGGTGGGAGAGGAATCGATCCCCGAACGAGCTTTACTCTCGCCTGCCCCGGGAAACTCAAAATGGACTCTGTTCAGCTCCCCTTCCGGTGCAAAGCCTTTCAATGCAGCCGTTCCCTCTTCCCCCAAAATCTTCGAATCAGCCAGCAACTCCGCCAGCAAGGTCACATTCAGATAGCTCGACTCCGCCCGATACCCCTCATTGTCAATGGATAAAACAGCCTGAGAGGGTTGCCATACCCTGTCTTTCCAGCGAAAGCCGAAATCCGCCACCTTGATGATATTTCGTTGCTGATTACCCGACCAATGAACATCAAAATGCAGTTCTTCCAGCGGATCGAGCAACTCCCCTCCAGCCTTGAGCTGCATAAGGGGTACATCGACTATACCTCTTACATCGCTCACCCAACTATCCGAGACAGTCATCCAAAGCTGGCCGGAGGTAGTGAAGTTGTCAACTTGCACACCTTGCCATAAATAGGAGTCAAGGTACTCATTAAAAAAATTGCCACTGTCCCAGTCAAAATACATCCTGGCCTGAAACTGTGACCAGTCTGAACCGAGCGCTCCCTCAATAACAAACCGGCTGAATGATTCGTCATGGCCTGATGAAAAAATCTGGCCATTGATAGCAAAGCGCTCATTCGAAAAGACCAGTTGCGCTTTCGGGGCCTGCCAGGTGTAAAAGTCGCCATTACTGCTTTCAATGATCAGAGAACTGTCTGCTATTTCAACGAAAGGGTAAACCAGGTACCGTTGAAACCATTCTCCCGGGTTCAGCGAGTTTTCGGAATTCGGTGAATCGCCCGCGTGCAGATCAGCTTCACCAAAAAAACCGGGCAGGCTCCACTGACCATCAGCCTGTTGTTTGAAATGCAAATGAAGCCCGCTAAAACGGAATTCCCCAAGCTTTATCGCTGCCGATTTGAGGGTATCAATAAAAGAAAGCTCAATGGTTAGCGAGTCAAGCCTGAACGCTTTTTCGCCCTGCCCCTGAAAAGAGAGTGCGTCAACCACGACAACAGGATTCAGACCATTCCACTTGCCCGTCAACCCTTCAATCTGCACGGGTGAGGACAGATTCCGGGACAGAAATGCTTCCAGATCCGGCCTGAAGTTACTGATCGCGGGAAAAAACTGGCGTCCCAGCGCCACGTATACAGCCAGCAACACGGTCAGGGTGAGAAGCACATACCAAACCGTATTGGTAAACCACCTGAGGTAATTAAAATACAAACGCCTGAATCGGGGCCGAAATCTCATTGACGGAGCAGCTACACCAGCAATTGATGGAAACCGGCATTTTAACAGAACAGGGAACTGTGACGAATCGTTTTTTCATGGTACTGTAGTTTCGGTCACTTGACGACTCTGGCAATTCGAATGCTCTGGTCAATCGGATTGTCAGGGTGGCGACCTCCCTTTACTCATCTGGACATTTACTTATGACACAAAACCAGGAACAACTCATTCAGGATCAGCACATTAAAGACATTCTGACTTCGGTTAAAACCATTGCACTGGTAGGTGCCAGCGATAAGCCCGATCGTCCAGGCAACTTTGTGATGGCGTTCCTGCAAAGCCACGGCTATCGAGTCATACCGGTCAATCCGCGGCTGGCCGGAAAAACCGTTCATGGTGAACCGGTTCACAGCACCCTGGAAGAGATTACAACGCCTGTTGATATGGTAGATGTATTTCTCAGGCCGACCCTGATTGAACCGATTGCACAGTCGGCGGTAAATATAGGAGCGAAGGTTTTCTGGACTCAGAAAGGAGTCGTGAATGAACAAGCCAATGAAATAGCGGCAAAGGCCGGGTTGAAGGTCGTGTTTGATCGCTGCCCGAAAGAGGAAATCCCGCGACTCGTACCAGGTAAAGACTGACAAAACCGGCCATAACTACTCCCCCCACCCGGCATATAGCCTCCGTCGGCGATCTGCCTGCGGGGACGTGAGCAGATACCAACAAAACACGCAAGAGCAAACAGTATGGCAAAAATAACAAAGAACAAACCCCTCTGGCACCCGGTGCTCTGGCCAACCTGGATTGTGATCGGCCTGGTCTACCTGATCTCCAGGCTGCCTTTCGACACCAAACTTGCCTTTGGTGAAAAATTGGGACGCTGGGCAAACAAAAGGCTTCGATCACGCAACAAGGTGGCCACCAAAAACATTCAGGCCTGTTTTCCAGAATTGAGCAGAGACGAACAGGACGCGCTGGTCGAGAAAGCCTTTATCTCGGTTGGCAAGGGGTTGATGGAGTCGATACATAGCTGGTGGTGCGATGTTACCCCGCAAATGCAAAAGTTGCGCATCCAGGGTGAAGACAATCTTCAAGAAGGAGTCCGGCGTGGCAAAGGCGTGCTGCTGATCGGCGGTCATTATACTATTTTTGACCTCGCCCTGCCCCTGATTGCAGTGCAACCCCCCAGGCCCGGCTATGTCTATCGACCCAATGACAACCCGGCCATAGACTGGATGATAGAGCGGGGTCGAAGGCGTCATTACAATATTCGGCCATTCTCCAAACGGGAAATCCCGAAAATGATCTCTTACCTCAAGGAAGGGGGGGCGGTCTGGTATGCCTGTGACCAGGACTTTGGCCCTCGCACCTCTGTGTTTGTTCCCTTTTTTGGTGTACCTGCCGGCTGCATCAATGCACCTGGCAAGATCGCGAGGGAGTCGGGAGCAAGTGTCATCTGCGTCAGCCATTTGAGATTACCCAATGGAGACTATGAGGTCACCTTTTCCCCGATAGTGGAAGATTTCGGGCAAAACGACGAAAAAGATGCGCAGGTCTGGAACCGGTACCTGGAAAACAAAATCCGGCAATACCCGGATCAGTATCTGTGGTTGCACCGCCGATTCAAGACCCGACCTGCGGGTGCCGAAAGCATCTATTAGCAGCCGGCGCCAACGGCCCGGGCTCGCCCTCCCGGGCCTGAACCCTGAATAACAAAAATCAGAACAATCAGGAGTTGACCACCAATCTCAAGGCCTGAACCTGTATGGTCGCCCCGTCAATGGCAGCCAGACCCAACTCTTTACGGGCGAGATAAAAATCAATTTCATCCTGGCGAATCGACGGATTCACTTTTTTCAGCGCTACCAGTCTTTCAATTTCCACATCCAGCGAGTGCTCCAGGTTTTCTCTGGCTTTCAGAAGAATATCCGGCAGCTGTTTTTCTGCCATCGCCGTACTCTTCTCAAGCATCAGGAAAAACTCATCCCTGACCTGCTTCAGCACGGCCTGCCCGGTTTGTCTTCTTATGTTCTCAGACATGGCATTGAGCTTGTCATGGGGTACCACCGCGGACAAATCCTTGCCCGTCACATCAACCAGAAAACGAATCGGTGTGACCGGCAAAAACGAGTCAACCTGCAAGTATTTGGGCGCGACGGTACTGGCAGTAAACACAGACTCCAGCAACAGGGTGCCGGGAGGCAAGGCCTTGATCGAAATGGTCACCACGCAGGCATTGCCCAGCTCGGAACTGGAGACCATATCCATAGACTCGACAACGATGGGGTGCTCCCAGCTGAGAAAATGCATATCATCCCTGGACAATGCCTGCTCCCTGGAAAATGTCACTGTGATCGGCTCATCTCTCAGTCCGGGGAAATGGCCTCCGCGCATGTGGTCACCAGGCATAATGATTCGCGCATGTTCCGAATGCTCATCACTATCCACACCATACACATCAAACATGCTTTCCATATAGGCCATCAGCTCCGGGCTATCCTCCTGCTCATCAATCCGGTCGATGATTTCGGCCGCCTTTTCCTTGTTGCAGGAATGAAGCTCAAGCAGTTGATCCCGACCTTCCTGCTGGGCTTTCAGTACCCCGGAGGTATAGGCCGCGGCCTCGGTCACCAGCGCCTCAAGCGCGACCGGATCATCGGCAGACAGGGCCGCAAGCAATGGCTCTTCAAAGTGTTTGTAAATGGCGAAGGCTGCCGCCACACTGCGCTCAAACAACCCCGGGCCGAAGTGATACCAGCGATATAGCGCCTCTTGGGCCCCGGATTCCAGGTAGGGAACATGAATATGAATGGTTTCTGTTTGACCAATCCGGTCAAGCCGACCTATCCGTTGCTCAAGCAAATCCGGGTTCAGGGGCAAATCAAACAACACCAGATGGTGTGCAAACTGAAAGTTTCTGCCTTCACTGCCAATCTCGGAACAAATCAGCACCTGGGCACCAAATTCCATATCGGCAAAGTAGGCAGCGGCACGATCTCTCTCCAGGAGGGACAAATCCTCATGGAATGCAGCACTGCGAACCCCTTTGTAGAGGCGCAGGTGCTGCTCAAGGGAAATTGCGGTATCTACCCTGGCACAAATCACCAGAATCTTTTCCTGCTTCAGACCCGCCAACAAATCCTTTACCCACTCTACCCGGGGATCATGCTGCAACCAGAGCTGTTCAGACACGCCGGCTTCGGGAGTCAAGGCTTCCACTCCCCGATCCAGCCCCCCGACGGAGTAAAGTTCCGGTTGGGGTAAAGGATGAGGAATCACCTTTCGTTCGGGGAACCCCTGAATCGCCTGCCGCGTATTTCGAAACAGTACACGGCCGGTTCCATGTCTGTCCAGCAATCGGTCAATCAGGGTATCAACAGATTGTTCGCCAGCCAGCACCCTGGTGATATCAACATCCCCACCCAGATAACCGGTCAGAAGCCTTTGTTCTTCAGCCCCCAGAGAACCCGGGTCTTGCTGCAGACTTCGAACCATCTGATTCAACTGCTGATACCCCTTTTCTTCCTGTTCAAACCGGGACAAGTCAAAAAAGCGGTCAGGGTCAAGCAACCTCAAACGTGCAAAATGGCTCGAAATACCTGCCTGTTCAGGTGTTGCCGTTAGCAAAAGCAGCCCCTCACTCTGCTCTGCAAGTTGCTCGACACAACGGTATTCTGCACTCGGTTCAAGCTCCGACCAATGCAGGTGATGCGCTTCATCCACCACCATCAGATCCCAGCCCGCCGCTTTTGCACACTCGAATGCACTCGCATTATGAACCAGGAAATCCAGACTGCACAGAACGAGCTGCCCGGTCTCGAACGGATTTTCCTGCCCTTCTTCCAGCAAGGCCTCATAACGACCATGATCAAAGATCGAGAATGCCAGATTGAACCGCCTCAGCATTTCAACCAGCCATTGGTGAACCAGGCTTTCGGGCACGATAATCAGCACCCGTGATGCACGCCCCGTGTGTAATTGGTAATGCAGGATCATTCCCGCCTCTATGGTTTTACCCAGGCCGACTTCATCAGCAAGCAAAACACGGGGCGCATACCTTTGCGCCACTTCACTGGCAATATAAACCTGGTGCGGCAAATGGCTGGTTCGAGCACCAATCAGACCTTTCACTGGCGAGATGTGCTGACGGTTGAGATGGTTCAGAGTCGCGACTCGCAGCTCAAAGCATTTTTTCTTGTCAAATTGACTGCTGAGGAGGCGCTCTTTCGGAGACGATAGCAGTACTGAGCTGTCCAGGTCCATTTCAGTGAACTGAACCATCTCGTGCCTGGCATCAAATCCCCGATAATGAATAATTCCGTTGTGCTCGTGCACCTCTGTCAGGGTGACATGCTCGACTTCCCGGGTATTAACCACATCACCCTGCTGGTAGTGAACACGCACAAGCGGTGCGCTCTGTTTGGCGTAAGTGCGAGTTTCTTCTGCGGCAGGAAAGCTGAGAGCAATGTGGCGCGTATCGATTTCAATCAGCATACCCAGACCAAGCCGGGGTTCGGTTTGACTGATCCAACGCTGGCCAACAACAAAATCCATAATAATCCTTCACCCTGGCTCAAATCGTTCGAGAGTTTACGGGCGCGTATTCTACCAGAATACATGACAGCAGGAGGCAGGTATTTATGTCATTTTTTCAGATTTTCAGTGGTTTTTTTGTTGAATACCCGGCTTTTCCATTCAGTTCTCATTCAGTTTGCACGCCGTATGCTTTACCTATGGAAACAAAAAACCACATTCGGCGTTCCAGCCCGGGCACCGAAATAACAGGAAAACAGCATAAAGGGTAACCCCATGACAACCTCTATTGACTATTCAGCTATTGACCACTCAGCCATTAACTATTCAGATATTGACCATTCAGTCGTTGACTACCCGATCTACGATTATTTGCCAACCATGAGCAGCTGGCAGCAAAACAGCGCCATTGAAATCACTTTCTCACTATCGGACACTTCCTGCTCTGACCGGGACTATGAGTATCACTTTGCTGATTCGGCTTCTTCCCTGTCCACATCAAACTTTGCCTTTTTCGGTTTCGAGGGAGCCAGCTATGACATCTTTTCAACCAGCTACTACGACCCTTTCGAACTCAGACTCTATGACGATTATGGCCATGTTATTGCCATCAACGATGACCTGATTGACGGCGAAGACAGCATCGAGCAGTTCGAAGCCCCCTACACAGGCTGGTACTATGTCGATGCAAGCTGGCAGTTTGATTACCGGGACGACTATGTTAGCCTGTCCATTCATGAAACACTCAATGATGATGGTGGTGACAGTGCTGGCGACGACTTCGATTTTTGGGGCGACCGTCAGGCAGACAAGGATGATGTACTGACCATAGCGCGACTGTATAACGCCGCATTTGATCGGCTTCCCGATAATGGAGGTCTGAATTACTGGATAGACGAGTGGGAGTCAGGGATGAACCTGGATACCATTTCATCCCACTTTTATTTCTCCAACGAGTTCGTGCAAACCTATGGTCAGCTCAGTGATGTAGAATACATCGATGTACTCTACCTTAACGTGCTGGACAGGCCACCGGAAAATGCCGGCCTTGATTACTGGACAGGACAACTGGAACAGGGCATGGACAGAGCCGAAGTGCTGGCACGTTTTTCAGACTCGATTGAAAACATTGTCAACACCCAGCCCTTGCTGGATGATATTTACTATGCCGGTTACGGCGAGTGGCTGCTGTAAACGGGCTGCTGACGGGAAAAACGGATTGACCGGATTACTCGCACGGCGCAGGCCTCCGCAGGCAGACAAGAATCAACAACCAACCAAAAGGTACCATTTTGCCAGACTACCCCCTTACCAGCCTGCTCCTGGCCCCGATACTGCTGGGCCAGGCCATTTATACCCGAAAAGTCACCCCCAAACTGCCCGAGCCGGCCGGGCCAAGGCAAGGCTGTATCGGCAGTGGCCCGCGGTTAAGGCTGCTGATACTTGGCGATTCCGCTGCGGCCGGTGTCGGCGTGGCCTGCCAGAGCAAGGCGCTTTCCGGCACTTTATCGAACAAATTGTCCGGCCACTTTACGCTCGAATGGAAGTTGCTCGCCGAAACCGGACTGAGTGCAGCAGAAGTGATCGACAAGCTGAAGCAAAGCCCGGTTTTCGGCACGGACATCGCCCTGGTCTCGGTGGGTGTCAATGATATTACCGGTGGTATCTCTGCAAAGCGCTGGATTGAACACCTGAGGCAAATTCAAACCTTGCTGGTCAACAACTATCAGGCAAAAACCGTTGTGTTCACCAATGTTCCCCCCATGGGGCATTTTCCGGCGCTCCCCCAACCCTTACGCTGGTATCTGGGGCGAAAGGCCGATCTGTTCAATCAGCATCTGAAAACCTTTACCCTCTCGCAGCCAAATCTTGAATATGTCGGTGTCAGCTTTCCCATCACACACGCCTATATTGCCGAGGACGGATTCCACCCCAGCGGCACCGCCTATGAGCTGTGGTCAGACCTGGTGGTCGATAAAATCAGCGAAATCGCAGACCATCGCCTGTCCTGATCAAACGAAACCGGGCATCGAACCATGCCCGGAAAGCCGGGATATATTTTCTATTCAAGCTCGTACTTTGGAATGCTTTTCTCGCCGAAGGAAAAATGCAGGTATGGGTACACCGTACAGAATGACAATTGCAGTGTGCCTGCTTTCAGATAAACCGCCCTGGCAATGGTGTCTGCACCCAGTTTTTTATGAGAGTTGACCGACTGGATATTGAACCCTTCAATACGACTTGTCGTAGATTCATAGCCCTGTGATTTTAAAAAGGCATCCGCCTCATCCCACAGCTTCGGAAAAAGGTAGGTAGCCCGATATTCAGGGGCAATATAAACATCAAAATCCCACGCTGCCCTGCCGGCCGGCAAGGGTATAAAGATGGCTCGCACTTCATCTTCAATATAGGAATGCAGCGAAAACCAGATACAACCAATAAATTCCTCATCCCTGGTCGCCGCAATACAGACGTACCCCTGAGCAAATCGATTGTCTATTACCTCCGACGGACGAGGCAATGCATCCAGCAAGGGTACGCGTTTGTTGATTATCTGAAACTGAAAGTTTTTACCTCTGTGGGCAGGTAACCTGGGGCTGGCAGATATTTTCTGGTTTACAAAAAGATAATAGTGCAACCTGATTCTTTTGCTTATTCCTGCGAGCAGTTTTGACAGGATGTACAGCAGCGAAACAGGCAGTCCCATTTCACGAACAAGTTTTTTACTTTTCTCGATTAACGAAATCATGGTGTGTTTGCAGAAATCATGGTGTGTTTGTTGAAATCATGGTGCGCTTGCTGAAATTATAGTATGTTTGCGAAACGTAACGCCGAACATGACACGATTTGCCGACCGGGATAAGTGCCGATCGCCCCGCAACTCCCAAGGATAACAGATCACCTGCATCCGGGTCGAGGGGCGGAACCACCCCCGAGTGCTGACCACCCTGAACAAAAAGCGATTTAATATCTGCCATACCCGAGGCAGGGGACTCCGTGATTTGGCCAATTGAATGATATTTTAGATTGATGATTTTGTCGTTGTTCGTTAGTCTAGCGCTGTGAACATCAAACAATGATAATTCTGTTTAAAGGATAACCTGATGAAAAAAATTTCCGCACTATTTGCCAGCGCAGTGCTCACACTGGGCATGGCAAATGTTCAAGCCGCCACACTGAAGATGGCTTATGACGCCGACCCCGTGTCTCTGGATCCTTACGAGCAATTGTCCGGCGGCACCTTGCAGTTGTCGCACATGACTTACGACCCCCTGCTCCGCTGGGACAGAAACCTGGGCTTTGAACCTCGTCTGGCTGAGAGCTGGGAGCGAATCGATGACAAAACCATGCGTTTCCACTTGCGCAAGGGCGTCAAGTTCCACAGTGGCAATGACTTTACAGCCAAAGATGTGGTCTTCACCTTTTATCGTTTAAAAGACTCACCGGACTTTAAAGGCGTTTTTGCTCCGTTTTCCGGCCTCAGGGTGATTGACGACTACACCATAGATTTTATTACTACCGAACCTTTTCCGCTGGTGCTGAACAATGTCACCTATATGTTTCCAATGGACAGCAAGTTCTTTACCGGTACCGATGAAAATGGCAAACCAAAGGATGAGCTCGTCAAGCATGGCAACTCCTTTGCCTCTCGCACCGTTTCAGGTACAGGCCCCTATACCATCACGCATCGGGAACAGGGTGTAAAGGTCGAGTTTGCACGTAACCCGAATTATTGGGACAAGAAGTCTCCCGGAAATGTAGATACCATCATTTTTACGCCGATCAAGGAAGCTCCGACACGTGTCGCAGCACTTTTGTCCGGCGGTGTTGACTTCGTCGCGCCGGTTCCGCCTATTGATCACGACCGTATCAAAAATAACAAGGACGTTGAACTGGTCACCATGGGTGGCACGCGCATCATCCTGTTCCAGTTGAACCAGGAACGCGTTGAAGCATTCAAAAACCCCAAGGTGCGCATGGCAATCAACTATGCCATCAACCAGGTGGGCATCGTGAAAAAGATCATGAAAAACTTCGCGACACCCGCTGCCCAGTTTTCGCCCAAAGGCTATCTGGGACATGACCCCGCCCTGAAGCCTCGCTATAACCTGAAAAAGGCCAGACAGTTGATGAAGGAAGCCGGTTACGAAAAAGGCTTTGGCGTTACCATGATGGCACCGAACAACCGCTATGTGAACGATGCCAAGATTGCCCAGGCAGTGGCGTCCATGTTATCCAAAATCGGGATCAGGGTTGACCTGAAAACCATGCCCAAAGCGCAATACTGGCCCGAGTTTGACAAACGTGCGGCGGACATAATGATGATCGGCTGGCACTCTGATACCGAAGACACCAACAACTTCTTTGAATTCCTGGCCGCTTGCCCCAATACTGAAACCGGCGCAGGTCAGTACAACAGTGCCAACTACTGCAACAAGAAAATTGACCAAATGATCGAACAGGCCAACTCCGAGATTGACCCGGAGAAACGCGCCAAAATCATGCAGGAAATGGAAAAAATAGCCTATGAAGACGCGGCATTTGTCCCTCTGCACTGGCAAAACCTGAGCTGGGGTGCCCGCAAAGGCGTCAATATTGCGCCCATCGTCAACGGTATGAACTTCCCGTACATTGGCGACCTGGTTATTGAATAACCGAAAATGAAGTCAGGGGCCTGGCTGCCAGCGGCATCCGGGCCTTTTTTCGTATTCGTACTACAAGCAGTTTGTCGCCAGTCTGTCAGTGACTGTTCTGATGGGTGAACTTTCCGTATTTCATCCGCTCATTCACCGCGATCAAACGGCAATTGCGCTGAACCCTGTTTGATTGTGGTTCGCAGCCCTGCTTGTATCACTGTGCAACCGGTAAATTCAAACCGGAATACAGAGGCCTGGAGATGTCACTTCTAGAAGTCAAGAATTTATGTATCGAGTATCCACTGCGGCATGGCACCCACAAAGCCGTTAGTGCATTATCCTTTACCGTTGAGCGTGGCGAAATAATTGGCGTTGTCGGCGAGTCCGGGGCAGGCAAGTCTACCGTCGGTAACGGCATTATTGATCTGCTTAGCCCGCCGGGTGTCGTTGCAGATGGTGAGGTGTACCTTGAAGGTGAGCTGATCTCCGGCCTGGGGCCTGAGGCCATTCGCAGGGTGCGCGGTTCCAAAATCGGGTTTATTTTCCAGGACCCCATGACATCGCTCAACCCTCTGTTCACGGTAGAGCACCAGATCAAGGAAACCATTCATGCCAATATGGACGTTTCTGATCAGGAAGCCTATGACCGTTCACTTGAATTGATGCGCCAGGTCGGCATTCCGCAACCCGAGAATCGCCTGAAACAGTTTCCCCACCAGCTTTCCGGCGGCATGCGCCAGCGGGCAGTCATTGCCATCGCCCTGTCAGCCGAACCCTCACTGATTATTGCGGATGAACCCACCACAGCACTGGATGTGTCGATTCAGGATCAGATTCTGACACTGATTCGTCGATTGTGTGTTGACCACAACGTCGGCTGCATGCTGGTCACCCACGATATGGGCGTGGTATCGAACGTGACGGATCGTGTCGCTGTGATGTATCAGGGTCAACTGGTGGAAATCGGCCCGACCGACAAGGTGCTAAAGACACCGGAGCACCAATATACCAAAAGCCTGATATCCGCTGTGCCACGCTCTGATATCAAGCTGGATCGTTTTCCCCTGGTTACCTACATTGAAGATGCCCAGGAGATGCAGAAGCTGGATGTCAAAAACCACTGGCTCGGTCAGAGCCAGGATCAGCGGGCATACGAAGGGTCTTTGCTGCGCGTTGAGGATATCAGTTTGCGGTTTGTTACCAAAAACTCCATTTTTCCGAGTCAGCGGGAGTATGTACAGGCTTCCAACCACGTCAGCTTTACCGTAGAGGAAGGCGAAACCTTTGGCCTGGTCGGTGAATCCGGATCGGGCAAATCAACCATTGCCCGCGTAATTGCGGGCCTGTTTGAGCCCAATGAAGGCAAAATAATCTTTGAAGGCATTGACCTGACTTCATTACGCTCAGATCAGGAGCGCCGACCGTTTCGCAGGCAAATGCAGATGGTATTCCAGAATCCCTACACCTCGATGAATCCTCGTATGAAGATTATGGATATCATTGCCGAGCCCATACGTTTTCACCACCTGGCAGACAGCGAGGCGCAAACCCGGCAAATTGTCAATGATTTGCTGGATCATGTCGGTCTGGGCACTGCCGCCGGTGTAAAATACCCGCACGAGTTTTCCGGCGGACAACGGCAAAGAATTTCCATTGCCCGGGCTTTGGCCACACGCCCGCGATTGCTGATTTGTGATGAACCGACTTCGGCACTGGACGTTTCAGTACAGGCACAAATTCTCAACCTGCTAAAGGATCTCCAGGATGAACTGAACCTGACCATGATGTTTATCAGCCATGACCTGCCGGTCATTCGCCAGATGTGTGACCGGATTGGTGTAATGAAAATGGGTACCCTGCTGGAAGTGGCCGAGACCGAGGCGCTGTTCGAACACCCTCAACATGAATACAGTCAGCAACTCATTTCCTTTATGCCGGAATTTACCGGATTAAAAGAAGATATAGCATAATTTAAGGGGCAAGAAGTGTTTTCGTTTCTGTTCAGACGTACCGTTCAAGCTGTGGTGGTAATGCTGGTTATCAGTGTTATCGCATTTTCAATACAGGATAATCTGGGTGACCCGCTCCGGGAAATGGTGGGCGTTTCTGTTTCCGAGGCAGAAAGAGAAAGGCTCAGGGATGAAATGGGGCTCAATGATCCGTTTTTTGAAAAGTATACGCGCTTTTTGTCTGGCGCACTTCACGGAGATTTGGGCACCTCCTACTTTTTCAAGCGGCCCGCACTGGATGTCATTCTTGACAAACTGGGCGCGACCCTGGAACTGGTGTTTGGCGCTACCCTGATCATTATCGTGTTTTCCATTCCTTTGGGGGTCTACTCAGCCGTTCACCCCAATACGTTTTTGACCAAAGTGATTATGGCCCTCAGCAGCATCGGCATATCCATTCCGGTCTTTTTGACTGCAATCGGGCTGACCTATATATTCTCCATCCACCTTGGATGGATGCCGTCATTCGGGCGCGGCGACCCTGGTACCTTTTTGGGTTTTGAATCCGGTTATTTTTCATTTGACGGCCTGAAACACCTGGTTTTGCCCTGTATCGCCCTGTCGTCCATCATGTTACCCCTCTTTATTCGCCTGGTTCGTTCCGAGATGCTGGAAGTATTGAGTTCCGAATACATCAAGTTCGCCAAAGCCAAAGGCCTGGAACTCAACAAGGTGTACTACCAGCATGCGCTGAAAAACACCATGCTGCCCGTGTTGACTGTAGGTGGAGTACAGATAGGCACCATGGTAGCCTACACCATTTTAACCGAGCGTGTGTTCCAGTGGCCGGGAATGGGTTTTCTGTTCCTGGAAGCGGTTAACCGGGTGGATACCCCTCTGATTACCGCCTATGTCATTTTTGTCGGCTTTATTTTCGTAGTCACCAATACCATTGTTGACCTGCTGTACGGGCTGATTAACCCGACAGTCAACCTGTTAGGCAAAGGAGCATAATTATGGCGAATCAAACTGTTACCGCTCCCGAAGCCCCCGGCACCTGGCAACGCTTCAGGCAATCGGATTTTTTATATCACTTTAAACGCGACAAGGTCGCAATGTTCAGCTTTGCTGTCTTTCTCGCATTTCTTGTTCTGTCGATCCTGGCACCGGTCATTGCACCGACTGACCCCTACGACAAAATGTCCATAGACATTATGGATTCGGAGATTCCTCCGGTATGGCTCGAAGAGTCTGATCCGAGGTTTGTTCTGGGTACAGATGAACAGGGCCGGGATATCCTGTCGACCATACTGTACGGTTCCCGCCTGTCTTTGACCATTGGCTTTCTGGCCGTCGGCCTGCAGTTGTTCCTGGGGATAGTGATTGGCCTGTCTGCCGGGTATTTCGGAGGCCGCCTGGATGGGGTTCTGATGCGTCTGGCCGATGTGCAGCTGTCATTTTCCACCTTGATGGTAGCCATCATTATTTCAGCCGTCTTTAAAGCCGCCTTTGGCAATGAATTCTTCAGTCAATACGCGGTGGTCATGCTGGTGGTCGTCATTGGCGTCGCCGAGTGGCCCCAGTATGCCCGAACCATTCGTGCTTCTGTGCTGGCAGAAAAGAAAAAAGAGTACGTCGAGGCTGCCAGAGTCATCGGATTCAAGGCACCACGCATTATGTTCCGGCACATTTTGCCGAACTGCCTGTCACCCATTCTGGTTATCTCCACCGTACAGGTGGCCAATGCCATTATGTCGGAAGCCGCACTGTCCTTTTTGGGGCTGGGTTTGCCCGTGGATCAACCCTCGCTGGGTGCCCTGATCAACACCGGGTTTGAATATGTATTCTCCGGCAAATGGTGGATCATCGTCTTCCCTGGCCTGGTACTGGTGACTTTGGTACTGGTGATCAATCTTCTGGGTGACTGGCTCAGGGACGTTTTCAACCCGAAGGTTTACAAAGGCTGAACCCTGTATCAATATCAGCAGATCGTTAACCATCGCGTCGGCACCGGATACAGGTGACAGCGTCACTCTTTCCAAAGAGTGGCCGACGCGATGGTTTGAGCCTTACTCTTCTGATGCGGCTTCAATAATCTGTTTCAACCGCTCCACCAGATACAACGGCAGTGAATACAGGGAATAGCGTACAGATTCAGTCTGTTTATTCCGGGAAATCGTCGCCTGGACATCCGTCACCGATGGCAGGGACGCATCAAACCTCACAGCCAGACTCGTCGGTTTTTGACCCATAACCTGCTGGCCACCTGCAAGCTGTTTCTCACCAACAAATTGATGAAGCGATTTCATACTGCCGGTTGCACCGGATTTCACTTCAATCGGTACCACCCTTCCCGACAAGGCCAGGACATAATCTACCTCGGCATTCGATGACCGCCCCTCCCTTAACCAGTAAGTCAACTCCCTGTTTGGCGTATCAGCCAGCAAGGCCTGTAAATGCTGACCAATAAACTGCTCGGCAATCGCACCCTCATTGACCAGCCTTTGCTCGTCCATCTGCAAGATAGATTGACCATTAAGGCCGCAAACGGCGTTCATCAACCCCACATCCAGAAATAACAGCTTATAGGTTTTTTCATTCAGACTCGCCTGTAATGGCAAACCGGAGCAATGGCTATGAACCACTTTGCTCGCCACCCGGGCCATACACAACAGCTCCAGGTCTTTTTTCAGGGTGGCAGTCTGTTCATCGCGCGAAATATTGCTGTACTTCACTTTGGCACCTGCGTTTCTGGCCACAAAGTTAAACACAGTCAACATGCGGTTCAAATTACGCCGACTACCGTATTTGGGAAAATCCTCTCGACAGGTATCAATAATCGAGTTATGCACCTCGCTCACCGCCTGCAAACTGCCCGTTTCCACAAAAGCCGCCACTGCCTCTGGCATTCCACCAACGAAATAGTATTGACGCAAGAGTTGCAACAGGCGCTGATGGGCAAGAGCAGGAATAGCATCATGCAGTGAATATCCAGTGACAATCTGATACAGCTTTTTCTCTCCCAGAGCCAGCAAAAATTCCGAGAATGTCATGGGCCCCATGTGCAGGTATTGCACTCGCCCGACCGGCATGGAGAACTTGTGATCTGATAAAGCGAACTCCAGCAACGAGCCGGCACCAATCAATGGCAGTTGCGGCAACTCTTCATGGAAATAGCGCAAAGCCGGAATGGCTTGCACCGCTGCCTGAATCTCATCCAGAAACAATAACGAAGTGTCCCGGCGTTCCGGCATACGCGGCAGCATTTCAATGGAATTGATAATCTGCTTCGGATCATTACTCGCGAACACCTCACCCAACCCTGAAAACCGCTCAAGGTTGACATTCATTAGAGGCAGCGATTGCTCTTGAGCAAACATCTCTACCAAAGTGGATTTACCAACCTGCCTCGCTCCCCGGATTATCAGCGGTTTGCGATTTTTACTGTTAAGCCACCTGACCAGAAATTCATGCTGTTGACGGTACATAGCGATCAAACCCATGATGTTGTATTTGCACCAAGTATAACAGAAGAACTCTCATATTATGATTTTACAGGTCTGTTTTAATATCATGGTTATGATTTTACGGGCCTGTTTTAATGGCATGATTATGATTTTGCAGGCCTGTTTTGATAGTATCAATAGTATTTCATGGGGCAGGGTGAGAAAGGTCAGGTATCCACTGACCAAAAATCTGTCTGATCATAAGGAAATCACCAGGAATTTTCTGTATATTTCGGACTTGACCCCATTCACCTGCATCAGAGATAAAAAAGGCAGCTATCCCATGCATGAAGAAGTACAGGATTACTACGGAAAAACACTGAACAGCTCGGACGACCTGCAAACCAGCGCCTGCTGCACCGCTGAGCCGCCAACACCCCGACTGAAAAGCGTGTTGGCAAAAATCCATGATGAAGTCATGTCCCGCTACTACGGCTGCGGCCTGATCGCGCCGGATCAACTGGCCGGGGCACATATTCTCGATCTGGGCAGCGGAGCCGGTCGTGATTGTTACGCGTTGAGTGCGCTTGTCGGGGAATCCGGCTCGGTCACCGGCGTCGATATGACACCCGAACAACTGGCGGTGGCCAACCGGCATATTGCCTATCACCAGAAAGCCTTCGGCTTCAGCAAACCGAATGTGCGTTTTCTTGAAGGCTACCTGGAAAAACTCGATGAACTGGATCTGGCAGAAAACCGGTTCGATATTATCGTCTCCAACTGCGTGCTGAACCTGTGTACCGACAAACAGGCCGTATTTAACCACGCTTATCGCCTGCTCAAGCCTGGTGGAGAAATGTACTTTTCCGATGTCTATGCGGATCGGCGCGTACCCGACGAGCTTGCCAAAGACCCCGTACTCTACGGCGAATGCCTGTCTGGTGCCCTGTACTGGAACGACTTTCTGAACATAGCCAAAAAAGCCGGTTTCACTGATCCGAGACTGGTTGAAGATCGCCCGCTGACTGTCGACAATCCGAAAATCGAAGAAAAACTTGGCAATATCGGCTTCTACTCGGCCACCTACCGGCTGTTCAAGATTGCCGACCTTGAGCCACAGTGTGAAGATTATGGTCAGGCGGTGCGCTACAAGGGCACCCTGGAAGGTTCCCCTGATGCCTTTGTTCTGGACAACCACCATATTATCGAAACCGGTCGGATATTCCCGGTCTGCGGCAATACCTGGCGAATGCTGAACGAAACCCGCTTCAGGGAGCACTTCGATTTTTACGGCGACTGGAGCACCCATTACGGTATTTTCGAAGGCTGCGGAACCGATATTCCCTTTGGTCAATCCATCCTGACCGATTCTGGAGATCACGGCGGCGGGTGTTGCTGACGCACGCTACCCAACGGCTACCACGGGGGCACCTGTGACAGGAGGCCAGAGGCATCTGCCGGGCATTGTAACAGCCGGGGCTGGCAAGTTACCCCGGCTTACAGACGAAATGATGAAATCAGCTCACTCAACTGCTGATTCTCGGTAAACAGGACAGACGCCTCTTCTTCAGCCTTCTGTGCATGCTGCCGGATAACCGTTGCCAGCTCGTTCAGCCGGGTAATGGAATGACTGATACCTTTGGACACATCCGTTTGCTGAATGGTCATTTCGGAAATACTGCTCAATCGCCCGTTAATTTCCAGGATCATGCTCTGAATTTCCTCGCTGGCCTTTTTTGACTCCAGCATCAGGGAAGCACCATCCTTGACTTGCTGATCACTCTGATGAATCACGTCAACCGTTGCATTGGTCACCTGTTTCAAATCAGACAGCATGCTCTCGATCTGTGACGTTGAATCCTGGGTCTTTTTCGCCAGTGTTCGAACCTCATCGGCGACCACCGCAAACCCGCGCCCCTGTTCCCCTGCTCGTGCCGCCTCGATCGCGGCATTCAATGCCAGCAGATTCGTCTGCTCTGCAATCCCTTTGATCACGTCCAGTATGGATTCTATCTCCACGCTTTGCTCTGCAAGCCTGGATATGGATTGCGTTGAGTTCAGCATGCTGTTTTCAACATCGTTAAATAACCGGCTTACCTTCAAGGTTCGCGCAGTTTCGATATTAACTTTCTCGGATATCGTATCCGCAGACGCGGACGTTTGACTTAACTCACCAGAAACATCAGACAAGGTGCTCACCAGCTTCTCGGAAGAAACCGATACATCTCCCATATCAACGGCTTGCCGGGAAGACAGCCGGCTGATGGAGCTGGCAGATTCTTTGGTCGAATCCACCACGCTCTGCACGGTATTCCCCGCTTCCTTTACTTTTAACAGGGTATCGCGCAGGTACAACACGCTCCCGTTTAGCGAACGAGCCATCTTTCCGGTTTCATCCTGAGTATCAACGTGACAGGTCCGGCTCAAATCGCCTTGCTTGAGATTGTCCGTGGCCGCCATCACTTTCCTGATCCGGTCGACAATCACATTGCTTATCCACCAGGAAATTCCGCACGACACAACGATAGTAACCCCCAGGCACAGGAGTAAAAACGTTTGACTCAGACTTTGAGTTTCTGAAATTCTGTGGCCTGCTCGCTCCAACTGGTCGTAAGCGGATGCCTTGACAGGATCAAACCGGGGCCATATTTTCTCCGAAACAGGCTTCAGACGATCGAGATAAATGGAATAAATACGCTCCCTGTTTTTATCCATAACCGCTTTGCTGTAAGCATACCAGGCACTGATATACTCATCTGAGGTATCCAGCATTTCCTTCAATTGATTAGGGTCAACTTTGGAGTACTGTCTGATCAGGTTGAAAATACCTGCTTTCCTTGACACGTACTCTTCCAACAGACGAAAAGAGTCTTTCACTTGCCTGTCATTGTTAAAATGCACTCCGGCTTCCACTTCCCGAGCCTCCAGTGCAATACCCAGCAGGCTTTTCTCCAGATTTAAAATGGCATCAAGTAAGACAACATCCTCCTCCTGGATGCGTTCGTTTAAACGATGAATATTTTCCTGCTGAATCAAAGAAAACACAGCCGTCACAGCGAAGAGCCCAACGACCGATAAAAAGCCGAACAGCAGCTTCTTGCGGATTGGCAAATCTGACAATAATCCCATAGCGCGCAGTACCCCCAGCTAAAACAAGTCCGGAGATTTCAAAACCGGATGAAGATGAATCGTATGGCTGAACTGAACAGTATGGTTGAAAATGGCGACATTGCAAAATGCCGCCTGCGTCAACGTATAAAAACCCTGTTTCTTCCCTTGTTTTTCGCTTCATACAAGGCATCATCAGCCCTTTTTATGATCTGATCTACCGTATCTTCGGGTTGGAACTGTGTGGCACCGATACTGATGGTCTGCGGGCCTGCCTTATCAATAGGGTACCTGCTGATCATCACCCTTATCTTTTCCAGCAGCCCCTTCATCGCTTCGGAGGTAGCTTGAGGAAGTATCAGGACAAACTCTTCCCCCCCCCATCTTCCAAAAATATCCGAACACCTGATACTGGTTTTTATCAGAGTGGCTATTTCCTTTAAGGCAATATCTCCAACCAGATGACCATGATTGTCATTGATTCTTTTAAAATGATCGACGTCCAGAATAGCGAACCCGAATGTTTTGTTATACCTCCTGCATTCGTCCATTTGATGACGAAGAAAATAATCCAGTCGTGACCTGTTGAAAACCCCCGTCAGCTTGTCCGTAGAGGCCAACTGTTCAAGCTTTTCCTTGGTTTCTTCCAGTTCTTTGTTGGCCTGATTCAACTCTTCAATCACCTTGGTCGAAAGTGCGGTTAACGCTTCCAGCACCAAAAAACTTTTGTTGCTAAAAGTGTTTTTTTCAAGCTCATCCTTCGTGCTCTGTGGCACGACCAGGGGTTCGATGTCTGCTCTTTCTTTCTCTCTCAGCCCCAATATGGTCAGAGTGATATTCAAGAGTGCGCTTTTATTGTTATGTGAAAAAAATTCCCCATAGGTAAAAAAACCGCAAACGGGCGCAATTTCAGCCAGAGGCTCAATCTCGCTCATCACTCTGGATTGCAGAAAGGACTTTCTGCTTGCACAATTATAGACAAATACGACTTCCGGCTGATGCTCCCGGTATTCCATTGCTTTTTTGCTCGTATTTCTGGTAATCAGGTCGACGTTTCCAAATGCCAGCCTCACCCTGTCACCAACTTCAAGGTTTCCGGTCATCAATAATGAACCATCATCAAAAAGATCGACAAATGTGCGACACACCTCCGTGCCATCATCAGCTATTTTTAACAAGGGAAATTCGGTAGCTGAATACGGCAGGTTTCCCCCGACCTTGTCGCCCAAATACTTCCTGTAAACGTCACTTGCCGGGATGCCGTTTATCTCGTAAAGGCGTTTTTTATCTACTTTTGTAATGGTCATCAATTGACCGACAGGTTGCCAATTCAATCGATAATCGGTAAATAACTCCAGTATTTCACTGTTTAACGATGCCGCGACGCAGCCCCTTGTGTAGATGTGTTGTTTCCCGAAGACACAGGTTTTTACAAATGTGCCATCGTCTCCGGCCAGCCCCCCGGATATGGGTATCGTCCTGTTTACCGAACTGATTCCATCAACCAGATCACTGCCATTCGTAGACAGGCCATCAGCAAACACCAGAAGTGATTTGGTATTCGGCCCTATCAGTGCCCTGGCGACATTGACACCCAGGGCATAATCATCGTTACAATTGTCAAAGCAGGAATAATCCACTGTAGTGTGTTCAAACTGAACAATGGAAACCAGGATAGTGTTTTCATTCGCACTTGAACCGACTATTTCACCGGCTGTTGTTGTGCCAACGAAAGATGCATCGGGATTAATCCTTGCGAAGATTGACTGGATTTGTCGGATTTCAGCTTCTGCGGTTAAACCTGAAAAAACCTGAATCAGTGTTTTTGCAACGTCCAGATTCGTTAAGTCCAGGTTATCGGATAAATCCTTCAAGCTTATGAAGCTTCGGTTGGCAACCTTCATAAGTATCTTCCCCGTTCACCACTCTTATTCACCTAGTCTAGACGTAAAAGAAGGCTTTCGCCCAAAGAAATCGTATTACCTGCCCGTTTCTATCCCCTTCGGAAAAATGCCCCGCCGAGACGGAAGCAGTGACTACCGTTTCCTGTTCAAACCGGCGTAAAAGCCGCCTCTGGCCTGGTGCCGGGCCTTGCCAATACCGGCACCCGTACCGGATCGGGCTGATCGCCAGTCAGTTGCAACAAGTCACCTCTAACAAGTCACCTGTTACAACCTTGAGACAATCTGTCAGTCTACATTGTGGCGCGACCTGTAACTTTTTCTTTCCCCTTCCGCTTCGATAATGGTGAACACCAGCTGAAATGTTCTGGCTTCACTGAACTCATTAATAAACTTGGGGAAAGCGAGCTTCACATTTTTCTGTCCACCGGCATCGATACTGTCTCCGCTAAAGCTGAAACCACTCGCGTCGATTCCTGTAGCTACCAGCCTGCCATTTCTGTCAAACAAGCCGATACCGACTTCGGTGGTCACCCTCTCAGGTGTCCGGTTTTGCAAAATCAGGAAGGCTTCCAGTTTGTTTTTATCAAAAAACACCGAGCTTAATCTGACTCCGTTAACTTCCAGATCGAGATCAATGGGCCGCTGGACTCCAAGCTGTTTGGTTATCGTTTTCGAGGCGACCACCTGGTAGCCATCTCCGGCAAGAGACAGTGGGCTGGCCAACAAGGAAAAAACAAACAAAAAAGAGGTAAAGACAAAAGAAAAACGCACGTGAAGCATGACAATATAATCCTTTATATGATTGAAATGAGAAAATAATAAAAACAGGGAAACAAGACCGAACCTGTTTCGAAACAGAACCACAGCCACCACTTCCCATCCCTTTAAATGGCGGGTCGCATTTTAACACCCTTGTTGTTCAAAAAACACAGCGCCCGCCACGGGATGTCATTTTTTTGAAACCCGGTGACAGGCGCAACCTGCGAACGGCAGCGGGGCATGTGCCGGTCAACTGGTACCGGACACTTTGAAACGGTGGGTGATCTGACTTAATTCATCGGCCAGACGTGCCAGATCCGTGCAGGCCTCCGACGTTTCCTGCGACCCTTGCGATGTCGTTTCAGCCACCTCACTGATGCTTGAAATATTGGCACTCATTTCATTGGCGACAGAGGCTTGCTGCGATGCGGTTGTCGCAATACTGGCACTGGTATTTTTTATCGCGCCGACGCTGTCATTGATTACATTCAGGCACTCGGCCACTTCCGATATTCGCTCGACACTGGTTTGTGCCTTTTCACGGCCAACCCCCATTACCGATACCGCATTTCGTGAGCAAACCTGCAAACGATCGACCATGGCTTCAATTTCTTCAACGGAGTTCTGGGTACGCTTTGCCAGCGTTCGCACTTCGTCGGCAACCACGGCAAACCCGCGACCCTGTTCACCCGCCCTGGCCGCCTCAATGGCCGCATTCAGCGCAAGCAAATTGGTTTGCTCGGCAATGCCACGAATCACATCCAGGATAGTGCCAATATTCTCACAATCTTTCTCCAGCCCGTTAATCACCTGGGAAGCTCTTTCCACCTCCTCGGCCAAACCGTTGATGGCTGATTTGGTACTGCTGACCACCTGGTGACCTTTTTCTGCTTCACTATGTGCATGTTCTGTCGATGTTGCCGCGCTTTCGGTATTGCCGGACACTTCGTTGACGGAAACCGACATTTCCTCCATCGCGGATGCAATCACATCAATCTCTTTATGCTGTCTGGTCACATTGTCACTGGTTTTTGACGAAATCGCTGAAAGCTGGTCAGAACCCGTGACCAACTTCTCGACCAACTGCAGTACATCGTTCATACTGGTTTCAACGATGGACAGCATCTCGTTAAAGGACGCGGCCATTACTCCCAGCTCGTTGTCCCCCATTTCCGGTGCACGCTGAGTCAGATCCTTACTATCCGCCACTTTCTTCATTACCCTCTGCAACGACGATACCTGGCGATTGATGGAGTTGGACAAAAGTACAATTACCCCCAGCATCAATAACAAAACACCACCAACAAAGATAACGGCATGCATCGCCAGTTGATTGTATTTGGTATTGATATCGTCGACATAGGTACCCGCTCCAACGACCCAGTCCCAGGGTGCAAAACCCTTGACGTAAGCGATTTTATCGAGCGGTTGATCACCACCGGGTCGAGTCCATTGATATTTCACAAACCCCTGGCCACTTCGTTTCACCTCGTTGACCATCTCGACAAAGATGGCTTTACCGTTAGGATCCTTGACCGCGCTGACATCCCGACCCTTCATCTCGGGGTGATGAGGATTCATCACAACTTTGGGGTACATATCACTGATAAAAATATACTGGTCGCCGCCATAACGTATTGTCTTTAACGCCTCAATGGCTTCGTGCCTGGCCTGGTCTTCGGTTAGCACGCCGTCCCGGTAATCCTGGTAAAAATGCTCAACCGCAGAAAAAGCCACTTCCAAAGCATACCGGGAATTCAACTTGCCTTGTTCAAACAGCTCTGTCTTGAGGGATGACAAAAACATCAATTGCATCATTGCCATGGCAAACACCACAACGGCAAGAATCAACATAAGTTTCTTTTTAATGCTCAGCTTGTTGAGATAATCAGACATTGAATGGGTACCACCTGTAAAATAGAGAAAAATACAAACCCTCTTTAAAGCGTAGAAGCCATCAAAGACCTTTTCAACCCGATATTACCTTTCCCCCGCAATTATTCGGGTAATAACAAACAGATCCGGATTGACGCTCATTCCTTCGTCGGGAGCCGCTACGAGTCGCGTGTTCAGGCTGCACCGGAAGGCGATCGGCAAACAGGAAATGAGGGGCAGGCGCAGTTAAACCAATGGAGGCTGTTCATATGATGACAAATTTGGATATACTCTGGTGACTCATGTCAAAAAATCTCAAAGGGCAGCTATTCGCGCCAGACTCGTTACAGAAGGTTACCCGAGGAAAATTCAATGAAACTGGTATTATCCGTTACAACAGCACCTGACGGGTGCGGCATGGAAGGGCAAAAAGAAGATTTTTCCGAATCGGGCGGCTCGTTTGGCCGGGGGCCAGCCAATCAATGGATTCTTCCGGACCCAAGTCGTCATGTTTCATCCGTACATGGCCGTGTCACCTGGGATTCCGGTAAGTTCTATATTGAGGATACGAGCACGAATGGCACTTACCTCAACAACGAAGAATTTCCCGTCGGGCCTGGCAACAAGCGTGAGCTGGTGTCTGGTGACATTCTGGTGTTTGGCGACTATACGCTCCAGGCCGAGCTGATTACCGAGCCCAGCCAACCTGTTGCGTCGGATGAAACCCTTGGCTTTGCCCTGGCCCCGGCTGACTCTTCCGCTCCTGCCGAAGCCTCATTCGACGACCTGGATCGGTGGCTCGACCCGGTTACCACGTCGGATATTTCTTCCAAACCGGCCATCACCCCGTCGGCAGGAATCGACAACCGGAAAGGCACCGATGTTTTTAGCGACCTGCAACACACACCGGAAAGCCTGGACCCGCTTGATGTCCTGTCAGGCAAGGGGTCAAAACCGGATAACCCCGACTTTTCCCTTCACGACCTGAACCGGGGCGACCAGCCCTCGCAGAGTGCGAATTCAGACCATATCAACCTGCCCGATATTCCGGGTGACGACAGCCTGTTTGGCAGCATTTCCGTGAAAGAACCAAAATCGGAAGTTGAACAGGGAACAGACGACCCTCTCGCTGCACTCTCCTCTTCCACTTCTGGCCAGGCCTCCCCCCTGTCCGGCCCGACACCATCTTCTGACGCACAAAAACCGGACATGGGAAACCTGAATGATCTCCTTGAACCGAAAGACAACCCCTTGTCAGAGACGAAAGGCCGGGATAATGACAATATGTCCACTGCAAAGACGACCGCATTCGATGCTGGCGAGGCTGACGACCCACTCCCGGCAACGCCCAGACCCGACAGTGCTTCGGGCCAGCCGGACGCCGAACCGCACTCCCACTCATCCGGACACGCTTCTGTCCCGAACGACGAGCCGAGTGACTTCCTCGGCTCCGCTGCAGACAAAAAAACCAACCTGACTTCAGACTCTGATGAAAAGCCGATAACGGCAAAAGATGTTTTGTCTGACGTCAACCTCGCCTGCAATGAAAAACTGATTAGCGCAGACAGTTTTTTTGGTTCCGGGATTCCCGCACCTGATTCTCCTTCCCCCCGGATACAGGGAAAGGCAACACAAGGAAAAACACCGATTTTTAAAGGAAAGCAAGGGCGCGCAGCCGGTCAACCAGGTTCTCCCGGCCAGCCTGGTTACCTGAAAAAAAACAGAGAGGCCGGGCAGGCGCCCGCAATCACCCTCGCGGCCAAATTAGGCTTGAACACGCTATCTGACGCACAGTTGAATGCGCTTCCTGCCACAGTTGCCAAAGTAGTCAGAGCAACGGTAGAAGGCCTGATCACGGCATTGAGGGCACGGAACCAGATCAAGAGTGAACTGCGAATGTCCATGACAATGATTCAGCCTGCCGAAAACAACCCGTTAAAATTTTCCATCACTCCCGAGGATGCCCTGGAAGCCATGTTTGCGAAAACCGGGACAGCCTACTTGCCGGCCACGGAAGCAATAAACGACAGCTTTGCTGATCTGGCTGATCACCAGATCGCGCTGTTCGATGCCATGCAGGAGGCATACAACGAGATGGTCAATAACTTCGACCCGGCGATTCTTGAAGAAAAAATTGGCAGCCCCAAAAGCAGAGGCTTCCCGGGTTTCAGAAAGGGACAGAACTGGGAAAATTACAAGAAATACTACAAAGACCTGGTTGCCGACAAGGAAAGCAGCTTTAAAAATCTGTTCGGGGAAGTTTTTACCGAGGCCTACGAGAGAAGAATGAACGAACTGAAAACCAACCGTAAACGGTAAACGCCCGACAAATTAAACACTCAACAATGTGAGCATAATCATCTACTATTTATTAGTATAGTGATCAGATAGTTATCAGATTTGATTATAAAGCCGGGTCGTTACCAGGAACGAACGGCGTCGCCCAATGCATCAAAATTAACCGTCCAGAGGGATTTATGCAAAACTCAGCAACCAATACATTACCCGAAAGAAATACAGCCCTTTCAACCATCAATGCCCTGTTTCGGTGGACGAAAACTGCCAGACCCTTCAAAAAGCTGGCAATTTTATTCAGTTGCGCAATGCTTTTATCAAGTTGCGCGTCTTTCCAGTTTGACACCAATGCCCGCTTGAAGTTTGTCATATCAGAAGCCGTCAACCCTGACTCCAACGGGCGCCCTTCCCCCGTTGTCATCAACCTTCTTTTTCTTAACAGTAACCGCCAGTTTGCACAGGAAGACCTGATTTCCCTGATGCAGGATGCTGAAGAAAGGCTGGGAAAAGACCTGATTAACATGATCCGGCTGAAAGAGTTCATCCCGGGAGAGGTGCGCACAGAGAGTTTTGACCAGCTGGCACCGGAAATAACGCATATCGGAATTGTGACCGAATACATACAGTATCAGGATGCGGATGCCAAGCAGTTGATCGAGATTTCACCCGAGTCAGACAATGACTATATAGTGCGTGTCAACAAGCTTTCGATGTCATTAAAAGCACTCTAGCACTCTGACTCCCGACCGGGAAAGACACGCCTGGTACAGGCATGTGTTTTACAAAAAACACTGAACAGGCAAAAAACCGGTGGCCGGAGAAAAGGCAAACATCCGGTATAAACCGGGGTTTCAGTGCAAACCAGGCGCAAGTATAAACCAAAATTGAAAGAAAGCGCGCCACTTTCAATTCGGGGACAAGGTCATGTCAACAGGCAACAAGGTGGTCTGGTCTGAGGGAATGTTTCTCAGGCCTCAGCATTTTCAACAGCAGGATCGTTACTTTGAAACCCTGTTGCAAGGGAGGATTCAAGGCCTGTGCAACTATCAATGGGGTTTTCAGGAGCTTGAACTGGACAGTCAACTGCTGAAGCTTGGCAAAATCGCCATCAACCGCTGCAAGGCCATACTGCCAGATGGAACCCCTGTTCAGATTCCTGATGTCGATACAGGTCTGCAGGCCAGAGATATTCCGCCAGGCACTTTGGGACAAACCCTGTACCTGGGGCTGCCCGTTCGAAGAGCCGGGGTGGTCGATGTTCAGGTGGGCGAAGCAAGCCAGGGAATAACCCGCTTTAAATCACTGGACAAACATGTGATCGACAATGTAACAGGAGAAGGTGATGAAGGTGCCATTCAAGTGGGGGAACTGCAACTCAGGTTGCTTTTGGAAAATGAAGACCGCAGCGGGTTCGTCACTCTTGGAGTAGCAAGAATCAGGGAGTGCACCGAAGATAACACCATTATTCTTGACGAAAACCATATCCCTCCCCTGCTTAACATACAAATCAACCCGGTCTGCTCCGGCTTTCTGAAAGAGTTTTCAGGTTTGATTCATCAACGAGCTGAAACCCTGGCCGCACGCATGAAAGACAGTGGCAGAGGTGGTTCGGCAGAGATAAATGACTACCTGCTGCTGCAATTGCTGAACCGATTGCAGCCTGCTGCCGAATTTCTGCTTTCGGCACCGCTGCTTCACCCTTATGCCCTCTACTACGAGTTGATTCAGATGGCAGGCGAACTGGCCACCTTCACCAACCCCGGTCGGCGCCCACCGGCTTTTGCCACCTATCTGCACGACCAACTCGAAAAAGTATATTCTCCGCTTCTTCAGGAACTGAGAAGAAGCCTGAGCACAGTGCTGGAACAATCGGCCATTTCTCTGGAGTTGGTAGAAAGGAAATATGGCATACGCGTCTCCCCCATATCCGATCGAAAACTGTTGCAAAATGCTTCATTTATCCTTGCAGTCAAGGCCAACATACGCTCGGACAAGGTTCGGAGCAGCTTCCCGACCCAGGTGAAAATTGGCCCCGTCGAGCAAATACGCGAACTGATTAACGCCCAGTTACCGGGCATTTCATTACAGGCAATGCCTGTCGCACCACGTCAAATTCCATATCACTCAGGGTTTACCTACTTTCAACTGGACAGAAGCAGCGAGTATTGGCAAGCCATGTCGAGGTCTGGCGGGTTCGCGGTGCACGTTGCCGGAGAATTTCCCGGATTGGAAATGGAGTTCTGGGCAATCAGAGACTAGGACATTCACATGCAAGATGATGACAAAACCGTAATTGGCCCCGGCGTGGGCGGAGGCGACCGAACATTAATCATACCGACACCCGGACGAAACCAGAGGCAGGCACCAAGAAGACGGGAGCAGGAACCCCGTCTGCGCTCACCCTCAAGGCATGGCCAGGCAGGGCTCGCGCCCCGGGTACCAATAGACAACTCGGAAAGCGACAACCTGACGGGCCTTAACAAAACAACGGCGGCCGCTTCCACCCTTCTCGCCTTGCTGTCAGAGTTACGCAACCTGACTCGACATAACGATGTAAATGGCCTGCGCAATCAGCTCATTCACGAACTCAGACTGTATGACAGCCATTTGCGTGAAATAGACACCCCCAATGAAATTATCGTGTCTGCACGTTATTGCCTGTGTACCGCGCTGGACGAGGCCATCCTGAATACTCCGTGGGGAACAGAGTCCGGCTGGGCGCAGCACTCCATGTTGAGCACCTTCCACAATGAAACCTTTGGCGGTGAAAAGTTTTTTATGATTCTGTCTCGCCTGCTGGAGGCACCAGCCAGGTATATTAATGCACTTGAGTTACTATACCTGATCCTGGCCCAGGGTTTTTCAGGTAAATACCGGCTTGACCGGCGCGGTCATCTTCAACTGGAACAGATTAAAGACAATCTGTATCAGTCCATTGCAAGGGTTCGTGGTGAATTTGAGCGGGATCTGTCGCCCAGGTGGCGGGGAGTGGAACTGGAAGAAAAGCATGTTTCCGACTACATTCCACTCTGGGTTTACATGAGTGTATTCCTGTTTATTCTGGTGGCTACCTATGCCGGGTTCCGGCTTTGGCAAAATCAGACTACGGAACCTGTCGCGACCCGTCTGGAACAAATAGCCTCTCTCGCAACGGAGCATTCAGCGATACCCTCACTTCGGGAAAACGAAGCCGACACCTCCCTGCGGGACTGAAACTGTCATATAAGGAATCAAACTGATGCGCGTGGTTGCACTGTTTAAAAACCCCCTGTTTCTCAGCATAACAGGAATCATTGCTCTCTCGCTGGCCATCTGGTTTGGCGGCGGTTATATCGCATTTGGTGCACCTCCCCAACCTCTGGAGCCCATGACTCGCCTGGTGATTATTATGGTCATTCTGGTGCTTTGGGGGCTTAACAATCTTCGAATACAAATGAAAGGAAAAATCCGGAATGACAATCTCATTGAGGATATCCACAAGGAAACCGAAGTCAGGGACAAGGGTGACCCGGCCACGTCAGAAGAGGCGGCGGCCTTGCAGGCCCGATTCAAAGATGCACTGGATACCATAAAGACACTTCGATTTGGCCAGAAAGACAATAAAAGGAAAACTGTTTACGAGTTGCCCTGGTACCTGGTTATCGGCCCTCCAGGAGCCGGAAAAACAACCATCCTGGCCAATTCCGGGCTGAATTTCCCGCTCAAGGAAAAATTCGGACTGAAAGGTATTGGCGGTGTAGGCGGAACGCGCAACTGTGACTGGTGGTTTACCGATCAGGCAGTGCTGATCGACACGGCAGGCAGGTATACCACCCAGGACAGCCAACAACAGGTTGACCAGTCGGCGTGGCAAAATTTCCTTGATCTGCTAAAAAAACATCGACCCAGAAAAGCCATAAACGGTGTCATTGTCGCTATCAGCGTTTCCGAACTGCTCATGCTTGGTCGTTCAGAGCGCAGCCAACATGCAGACATCATCAGAGACCGTATTCACGAACTTCGCACCAGGCTGGAAATCAACTTTCCCATTTATTTTGTCATCACCAAATGTGACCTTCTCGCCGGCTTCAATGAGTTTTTTGAAGACCTGGGTCAGGTGGAAAGAGAACAGGTATGGGGAATCAGCTTTCCCCATGACAAGGACAGCAATCAGGTCAACCTGGATTACTTCAGTGGCGAATTTGATGCTTTGGTAAAACGTATCAATGAACGCCTGATATGGCGGATGCATAACGAACGGGACGCGACTCGTCTCGGAAAAATACAGAACTTTCCGATCCAATTTGAAACGCTCAAATCCATGCTGGATCAATTTGTTCACGACGTATTTTCCGACAACAGGTATCAATCCCCCCCCTTGCTCCGTGGCGTATATCTGACAAGCGGAACACAGGAAGGCACACCGATTGATCGCATTCTGTCCTCGTTATCATCCAACTACGGAATAGACGTCAAATCCCTGTCTGCGTCGCCCGGGCAAGGGAAGGCCTTTTTCATCAGGCGGTTGCTCACAGAGCTCATTTTCATGGAATCCGGCATTGTTGGCCTGAACCGGGCATTTGAACGAAAGACCAGGCTCATACGACGGGCCAGCATTATCACCATGCTGTTGGTCACGGTCGGCATCGTTGGCGTGTGGGGAGCATCGTTATTAAAAAACAAGCAACTCATGGCGCAGGTTCAAGAAAAGATCGCCCAATATCACCAGGCAGTTGAGGCCTCGGAAGGGGAAGAAAACAATCTGGAAAAAATAGCAGCCATCATTGCACCACTTGACGAATCTCGCACAATATATAACAGGCTTTCGGTGCCCTGGCTTTCCAGTCTGGGCATGTATGACAGCTCGGTACCACAGGCAGCGACCCGGGCCTATCTTTCCGGCTTGCAAAACAGCTTTCTTCCTGCCCTTTCCCATCGGCTGCAAAACGTATTGAACTCCAATCCCTCCGATGATGATTTATACAATGCGTTACGAGTCTATCTGATGCTGGGTGACGGGAACCTGATGGAAGCAGAAACGGTAAAAGGCTGGTTCAGGGACGACTGGCTCAGGCAACTGGAGTCCAGGGCAGGTCTGCAACGGTCCCTGTCTGTTTATCTGGATGACACTCTGGGCCTGAATGAAACTCTCGGCAACTCGTTTCTCCCCGTCAGACTCGACCCTGCCGTAGTCAGGCAGGCCCAGGAAAAAGCACGGGAAGTGCCCATCGAGCGGCGTATCTACAATCAGATACGCAATCATCCGGAGTTCTCCCGGAAGATCAATCTGGCCAACGAGATCGGCAGGGAACTTAAAGAGGTTTTCGATCCGGGCAATGCCGGGAACAAGCTTGTTGTTCGGTATATGTTTACCAAAGAAGGCTACGACTCGCTGGACTTTTCCAAAAACTCGCCCTTGATCAGACAGTACGCTTCAGAACAGTGGGTTCTCGGCACAGAGGTCGGCGAGGACTTCAGCGACAAGGACATCGAGAATATCGGAGCCAGAGTGAAAACACTCTATCTGGCGGAGTATGGTGACACCTGGAAACAGGCTCTGGCCGCGTTGAATGTGCGCAGTTTCTCAAACATGTCAGACGCGAGAGACGCACTCAAGGTGATAACATCTGTTGCCTCATCACCGCTCAACAGAGTGATTGAAATGGCCGGCAGGGAAACCGGCCTGACTCCCCGCATCAAGTTGCTTGCAGCCGAGGATGGAGAAAAGGGTTTGCTTGCCGATGCCAAAGACACAGTCAAGAGTAAAATTTTGCCCCCGACCATCGTTGACAATGATTTTGCAGACATTCATCGGCTCACAGATAATCAGGAGCTTGAGGGTATTCAGAAAAAACTCTCGTCATTACGCGAATTACTGGAAGGGTTTGCCCTGGCTCCGAATCAACAGGCAGCCGCCTTTGGTTTTTCGAAAAAACGCTTTTCCGACTCGGGCAAGGACCCGATTCGAAGCCTGCTTGTTGAAGCACGTCAGGCACCGGCTCCGATCAGTCGCTGGCTGAAACAGATTGCGGATCAAAGCTGGAAGGTCACCCTGAATTCTGCCAAAAGCCATCTCAACCAACTATGGCTCAACGAAGTGTATTCATTCTACAAATCATCGTTACGCGGGTACTACCCCTTCTCGGCAAACTCGCCCAATGATGCCTCTTTGATTGATTTCACCGAGTTTTTCAAACCCGGCGGGGTTGAAGACAGTTTTGTCACTTCACATCTGGCGCCTTTTATCAGCAAGGGAAACAAGTGGTCGCAACGCTCTTTGAATGGCAGATCAATGGGAATATCAAAAAATGCACTGGAACAGATGAAGCGTGCAGATACCATAAGAAAAGTATTTTTCAGGAAGAATGCATCCAGACCGGGAATCAGCTTCACCATAAAGCCCAGACAAATGGACTCAAGTGTACGACGCTTTGAAATGCGCATCGGAGACACCAGAGTGCGGTATACCCATGGCCCCAAACTGCCCAGATCACTCTCCTGGCCCTTCGCATCAGGTGACACGATTCAACTGGTATTTGAGGGGTTCAACGAAAGCCTGAGGGAGAAATCCTATACAGGAGACTGGTCCTTGTTCAGAGCATTGGATGATGCCGGAGTGCTCACCACCAAACGGGCAAATCTGTTCTTCGTTACTTTCCAGGTAAAGAAACGAAAAATTCAATATGAGCTTAAGGCGGACAGTTTCCTGAACCCGTTCAGATCGAGCTGGATGAGACGATATACCAGCCCTCAAACACTGTAGCATACTGGCAAGGAGGGGTTAAAATGACCGGAATTTATGGAAAACTGCCCGCTCATGGAGACTTTATACAACACAATCTCGACCCGATTTTTGTCAGCGTGTGGGACAACTGGTTACAAAAATCGCTATTGGCAAGCCAGGAAGACCTCCAGGAACACTGGCTGGATCTCTACCTGATAGGCCCGATCTGGCGATTTACACTGTCCCGGGGAGTAATAGATGAGGATCGCTGCTGGACCGGTATTATGGTACCCAGCGTTGATAAGGCAGGCAGGTATTACCCGCTGACAGTAGCTGCGGAATTGCCTGGAAACACAGCTATATCGGTATTCATGAATACGGCCGGAACCTGGTTTACCGAAGTGGAAAATATCGTGATCGAAGCAATGGAAGCTGGATGGACTCTTGATGAAATAGTCTATAAACTCGGTGAGCCCGATCTGGCAAGCGAAGGGCTAAATACCACGGAAGACTTCGTGTCGGAGAAAGACTTTCAGGCGGTGATTCATATTGATAACCCTGAAGACAGGTTGCTCCATACCGCCCCCGCCCTTAATGACTTCCTGCTTGCCAGGCTCAATGAACCGGTATGCCTGTGGTGGTCTACCGGAAGTCGGCATGTGCCTCCGGTCATGCTGGCTTCAAGCAGGCTGCCAAGACCGGTCAGCTATACCGCCATGCTGACCGGCCAATGGAAAAACCGGTATTGGAACGAGTTCAATTAATTTCTCACATACCGGTAGAAAAAACGGGATATTTTCACGATTTGCAGTATAGTTAAGGGAATACAAGTACAACCCCTTTTAGCAACTATTCAGACTGTATGACTATTTATAATGGGTGACAGGTCTTTACAATGGCAATCGGCTTCTTATTCTCATGCCGGCAAGGTTCGGCAATGTAATGAGGACTCGTTGCTGAACAAAACAGAGTCAGGCCTTTGGGCCGTCGCTGATGGCATGGGGGGGCACGAGGCCGGCGACGTTGCCAGTCAGACCATAGTTAAAAGACTGAACGAACTGACTCCCAGGGCCTATATTTCAGACTATGTCGATCTCGTGGAAGACTGCCTGCTGGAGATAAACCGGGAGCTGGTCGATTACGGCCGCACCGAACTCAACGGCCTGACCGTCGGTTCAACCGTCGTGTGCATGATCGCAAGGGGCAATCTCGGAGTCGTACTCTGGGTGGGAGATTCCAGACTGTACCGATTGCGTGCAGATGATTTTGTTCAGCTAACCAAAGATCACAGCGAAGTTCAGCGCCTGGTCGATGAGGGCGTCATCAGCGCCGAGCAGGCGGAGAAAAGTGCATTCAGGAACGTATTGACACGCGCGGTGGGAGCACACGAGGAGGTAGATATTGATATCAACGCATTTGATGTGAAGGAAGGTGACAGATACCTGCTTTGTTCGGACGGCGTTTACAATGAACTTGAAGAGTCACAATTAATCGCCTTGACCAAATGCAATGATTTTAACAGAGTTGCGGAAAAGTTGGCGAGCGCCTGCCTGAATACACCGGCGCGTGACAACTTCAGCTTTGTCGTCGTTCAATCATCCTGATATTTCCTGTGCTATGGCTTCACCTCACGAACTGAATACCGATTTGCAAAACCTGACCGACCTGTACCACTGTGGCGATTTGAAGATGACGGACTACAGGGCCAAACGCCGACAGGTGCTTGACGGGCTGATTGACACCCGGTCTCCCGGAAAACCTGCACCTGCTGTCACCGCACAAAGAAAAACAGTTAAAATCGCCAGGTATGTCGGCATATCCCTTATTGTTGCCTCTCTGCTTGCACTTGCTGCAATCTTCAACTTCAGGTTCCCTGTTTAATTCCATTGTTCAGCCGGATTCACTGAGGGTATTTTCTGCTGAATGTCGCATAGCCAGGCGTATGAATCCGTATTTCATTGACGATTGACGGCAAATTTCTTCCTGAAACCAGCGCCCAAAAACAAAGAGAGTAAGCAAAATGACCATTCGTAATTGCGGATTTGCCCGCTTCATGCTGGCGTTTACACTCCTCGCTCCCGTGACATTCTCAAATCAGGCCTGTGGCATGGATCTTTTCCAACCACCGAAAAACCTTGAGATTATGCTTAACCTGGGTAACTGGAACAAGGAAGAACGAAGCGGACAAACCAGGCTGATGGTATTCAGCAACGAGGGAAGCAGCAAAGGTACGGATCAGGAAGAAAACACGTATCGACTGTATTGGTTTGCCCACCCCCCTTCCGGAGGACAATTACTGGAAGCTCAAACTGATATCGATGAGTTGGCAGGGGAGTGTATCGTCAGTGCATCACACCTGAATCTTGCGCTTGATGACAACAGGCCTGACCGGGTGCTCCTGCTAAAAACAACCAACAGACAGGGTAACGATGAAAAAGAATGGATGCTCTACCCGGGAGCCCCCGGAAAATACAAATTGTTCCGGGATACCCGATCCGGACTGCCGTTCACAGAAAAAAAAACAATGGAAGAGTCGCTGATTTTTTATGTTCGACCCACATTCTAGTCTTGTCGCCCGGAAGCGTTCGGGCCCTCGAGCCCCGGGGCCAGGGGGTCAGGGGTCGGGGGTCGGGGGTCGGGGGTCGGGGATCGGGAGCATGGCCGCCAGGATACGCAGTTCTCTGAAACCGGTTCAGAGCCGGTTTAGCAGTTCGGCGAGCCTGTCTCCGTCCCAATTAAAATTGACCGCATCCTGCCCGAACTTCCGGGCCTCTTCCTTATCATCAGCCTTGATCAATATCCGGATAATAGCGATATATTTTTCTTCGAGCCTGCCAAGCAGCAGTTTGACATCCGGGTCAAAACGATGAATGCTCCTGGCCTTCGCGATCTGCGCATAGGCTTCCCGTAATCTTTTTCGCTGTTCCCTGTTAGAACCAAACAACCCCGGACGCTTATAGGTAAAATCCATCAGCCTGGCGGCTTCTTCTGTAAATACCCTTGATTGTTCAGCATTGGCTTCAGCCTGTTGTATAGACTCTTTCAGCCGGTTCAACTCAGGGTAGTCCGGCGTTGTTTGCGAAATCACTGCGAAATGGTGACGGGCTCTCGCCTGGTTCCCCTGTTCAAGTTGCCTGACCAACTGAACCGCTTCATAGTCACTCGTTTCTACAAGACCTTTTTTTGCCTTTTTGCTGTAAGGACTTAACCGGAGAGCCTTTTGATATATCGCCCTCAGTCGCGTATTCACAGAATCATCAAGCCCTCCACTCTTCAGCCTGTCCGCTTTGGCAAGCAGCGTGGATAACTGTTTGTTCAGCTTGCCGTACGCATCGTCTATGGTTGACCGGTGGTTTTCCCTGACTTTTTCATATTCGAGAAAGAGTTGCTCTACGTTTTCCGAAAGATCGCCCAGCTCGGCTTTTCTGGAAAGCACATAATCAAGCCCGGCATAATAACGGTTGGCTCTTGCGAAGTCTTTTTCAGCCAGCATCGCGTTGATAAAAACACCATATTTATCAAACACTTCTTTCATCCCGGATAAGGCTCTCGCATTCGAACCATCCCGGGAAAGAATCTGCATATAATAGGCAAACGCATTATCCCTTGCCGGTTTCGACAACCTGCCACGCTTATAGGCTTTTCTGGCCGATTTCAGCAGTTTCTCAATCTCGGCCAGTTCTTCTGCTCCCAGGGCTTTTTCTGCCGGAACTTTTTCTGTCAGAGCTTTTTCTGATAGCACTTCTTCTGTTGGTACTTCTTTTGACGGCACTTCTTCCGATCGCACCTCTACCGACAGAGTTTCATCCGCCTGGGCCCCTTCTGTTTCCCCCTCTACAGAAGAAGCAGAGTTCTCCGTTGTATCCGCCATAGCGGTCTCTGCATTTGCTTTGTCAGCTTCAGATGCCTCACTCTCCCTTTCGGCATCTGTCGATGCCACCGGATTGGCGGGACTTTCGCTTTCCCCGTCTCCATTTTTTCCAGAACCCTGGACGACTCCTGCCGGGTCTTGCCCGTCTGTCACCCTATCGTCACGAGACGTCGCTTCCGGCAATGGCTCATTGGCCTGACGAACAAGCAGTTGCTGGCGAAGTACGTTAAGTTCATTGTTGTTTTTTATCAGCCGAACAGCCAGCGCCCGATCCTGAACATAGTAGGCAATCGTAGAAGCCCGTTGCAGTATCTGCTCCGCCCCTTCCACATCTTGCTGTTTCATTTTTTGACTGGAAATGTCCATGTAACGGGAAAACAGCTCTTGTATCATACGCCTGGCTTCGGCGTGTCGCGGCTGAATGGTCAGCAAGGTGGTTATATAATACTGGGCATTGTTCTTGTCATCACTGAAATAACGCTTTTCTGACATCGCCACTCTGGCCTGCTCGAGAAGCTTCTCGACTTTCCCGTCGAGAACGGTTTGCACGCCGCTCTCCGGCGCGGAAGGAGATTGCGAACCACCAGACAATCCGAACCCCGCAAAATAAAGCACAAGGATAACAACAATACCGATTCCGATTATTGCCAGAAACAGTGTTTTGGGGTCATTCAGGAAAGAGGACAGTGAAAAACCGGCATTTCGGGCAACATGACCCTGACCAACTCTATTTGCCCTGGGCGATTCAACGCGGGAACGAGACGCCGTTCCGGTCTCCCGTCGCTCGCTGGAACTGGCCAACCTTTGAATCTCCTGCCGGGACATGACCACTGTCGCCTCTCCTTCTTCGGAAAGGCTGCGTTCAATGAGCGTCAGCGCATTACTAAACTCTTCCCCGGTTTGA
The DNA here is from genome assembly GCA_002747395.1 of Pseudomonadota bacterium. Classification (GTDB taxonomy): domain Bacteria; phylum Pseudomonadota; class Gammaproteobacteria; order Pseudomonadales; family Oleiphilaceae; genus LZORAL124-50-18. The sequence goes on along the minus strand of PDPE01000025.1, from coordinate 162,681 downwards.
AAACGCTCTTCCGGATTTTTGGCCATTGCCTTGTCAAGCAGCTTTTGAAACCCCTGTAACCCCGCAGGCAATCTGTCGGGCTGTTCAGAAATGTGTTTGATCCCGATATTGATGGCCGAAGATCCGGTGAAGGGCACCTCTCCGGTTATCAGTTCATACAGCATCACACCCAGACTATAGAGGTCAGATCGTGGGTCAACATCAGCTCCCTGCGCCTGCTCGGGACTCATATAATGAGGAGTGCCCACCATTGAGCCGGTAACAGTGATATGGGTTTTGGAGTCAGTCAGCCGGGAGATACCAAAGTCCGATATCACCGGACTGCCATCTTCCCTGAAGAGAATGTTTTCCGGTTTGATATCACGGTGAACCAGGCCTTTTGAGCCAGCGTAATCCAACCCGCTGGCAATCGCTTTCATAATAATGACGGAGTCCAGGACGGTCAGGCCTTTCCGCATTTTTTCCTTCAGGTCGCCACCCGGGAAATACTCCATAGACATATAGTACAACTGCCCGCAGGAACCGACATCGTAGACGGGAACGATAGACTGGTGAGAAAGCCTGGCGACCGTTCTGGCTTCTCGCTGAAACCGTTTGGCCAGACTTTCATCCGCCACCAGGGTTTTATGCATGACTTTAAGGGCAACCTGACGCTCAAAGTTTTCCTGAACGGCAAGATAGACCGTCGCCATCCCTCCCTTTCCCAGGATTTTCTCTATTTTATAGCCGGGTATACTTGGAAATTTTGCCACATGAAAACCTGCATATTGTCTCTGTTCTTTGAATTATAGAAAAAATGACCGAGCTATGACAGTTCATTCTAGACCGCGTGCTCTGGATGTGCACTCTATAATTGCATATTTCTGTTACCTCTTTTTTCTGTTGCCTCTTTCTGGCGCGGGAGAAGCAGACAATTCAGTGGAGGCAACTGCGATTCAGGCAAAACAGCAAAAGTGGTGAATTCGCAACTTTATAAATGCGTGCTAAACTAGCAACCGGCGCTGTTCGTAATTTCATCGTTTTTGCACTTAAACACCATGCCGACAAGGAGCACTTCATGAGCCTATCCTCACATACCCGGTTAACCGGCGTGCTGGTCGCGGGAGTTATCGCCACCTGCCCTTCTTTTGCCAGTGCTATCGACGGGGTCACAATCGTTCCCCAAATTGCCTTTCAGCAAAAGCAGCTGGATTTTAAACAATCGTTCAAGGGCGGCGACAACGCTGGCATTGAAGGAGACTTCGACCTGACCTTGCCAACACTCAACCTGACTGTGACTGCCTTGTACCAAAAAGGATATTTGTCCATCAAATACGATAACAGCTTTGGCAATAATTTTGCCGATGCGGATAACGGATTTACCAAGGCCAACTCTGAAGTCGAACGCAGTGACTTTAGTATCACTGCCGGTTACAACGTATGGAAGGCACTGAGTCTTTTCGCCGGCTATATGACAGGAGACACAAAAATCACTCCTGACCCGAGATATATAGACAATCCGGGAGCCCAACAAAACAATGCGCAATGTGTCAATACGTTCCCCTGCTTCCCGACTGTGATTTCCAACCTGGCGCAAGATCACAAACTGCTTGACCTGAGCCCTTATGAGCAGAAATACAAAGAGTCAGGCTTTTTCCTGGGTGCAAGCTACGGTTTGCAAATCAAACAACTGGGAACGCTTTCTTTCAGTGTAGCCTACGCACTGATGGACGGGGAGTACACGGATAATTATCTGGAAGGCACTGAAACCCCGAAAACTTTCCGGTATGAAGGGGATTCGAAAGGATACAGCCTGGGCCTGACCTGGTCCGCCCCCCTCACCCAAAATACGGGATATTTCCTTGACTTGAGACGACAAAACTACAACATGGATGCAGACGATAATACGGCGCTGTTCAGCGGAAGCGTAGAGACTGAGGAAAACATGACAACAGCTACTGTCGGCATACAGGGGTACTTTTAACAGGGGTGCTTAAAGCCTGCTAACGCTAAAGTACCTGCTAACGCCTCCGTGAGAGGAGTAAACAGTTATCTTTCAGATTGTCAGGCACACCGGGGCTGTTGAGTTTTCGTTATAATCAGAAAGCGCCAATAGCTCTGGGCAATTCTTTTTCTTTTGATGCTTTTTTCCGGGCCAACTGTCTTTCAAGCGCGGTCACCCGATCTCCGCGCCAATCAAACTGGCGAGTATCACGGATAAACTTTTCAGCTTCCTCAAGATCCCCGTCTTCGATCAGCAGTTTTATGATCACTGCATACTTTTTCTCCAGATCATCCAGTGTGTCAGAAACAGAGGCATGAGCGGGCAGGAGACGTCGGGCACTGTCAATATTTTCATAGGCCCTTACCAACACCATCCTCGCTTCGTCGTTGTTGCCCAGAAAACCCGGCTTGTTATACGGCGTGTTGATCCGCGTCTGTGCCGCAGCAACCAGAGCGTTAAACTCATCACCGGATGCCGTTTCCAGTTCTGCTTTCAGACTGGCAATACCCGAAAAGTGCGGAGTTACCTTTTCGATGACCGAAATATGACGCCGCGCCTGATCAGGCTTATTATTTAAAATCGCCTGACGAGCCAGGCCGGCTTCAAATTCACTGGTGGTATTCAGCCCTTTTCGGGCTTTGGCAGAATGGCTGTTCAGGCTCAGAATAGTCAGATAGATAGTGCGCAACCTGCCATTACTCTCGTTTGTTAACCTGTCGGCTTCAATACGACGAGCCTGAGCGAAAAGCGACTGCACTTTTTGATTACGCTTTGCCACTTCCTGTTGTGCTTTTTGTTCCCTTCGTTCTTTTTGTTCTCCTTGTTTCTGTTCTCTTTGTTTCTGCAACTTCCGTTCTTTGGCCATCTGTTCCGCGAGCACCTTCTGTTGCGCGGTGAAGTCATTACGTGCCCGGTCTAGTGCCGATGAAAATCGGGCAAGCCGGTTCGGGTCGGTTGAAAATGTCTTCCAGGTGTTCAGGTAGCGATTCGCCTGCTCAAACCTGTTGTTCCTGATCGCCCGATTTACCAGCTTTTCGAATCTGGACTCCAGCATCTTCATGCCGTCTTTGGCTTTTTTGTTCTGCGGTTCCATATCCAGCGCCATTTGGTAATAACTCAGGGCGTTATCACTTTTCGGCCTGGTTAACCGACCCCGTTTCGTGGCTGATTCGGCCCTGGCCAGCAGGGCTTCCACCTTGTCCGAGGTCTGCCTGGTTTCTTTTAACAAGCGTTCCACAGTAACTATTTCAATCTGCGCTGACGATATTTTCTTCGCCTGCTGCAAGTATTTGTCAGCCTGTGCGAAATTTTTCCCTGCAATCGCCTTGCGTGACCACTCAATATAACGCATTCCAATATTTTCCTTACCCTGTATCGCGCCAAGGTTGGCCGGGTCTTCCTCCAACACACGCTCAAAGTATTCCAACGCATTGTTTCCGGGAGGAGACACCAGCCTGCCCTCTTTCAAGGCCTGTTCTCCCGATGCAATCAAAGACTTCAGCTTCGCCTTGTTTTCTGCCTCTCTCAGCCTTCTTTCCGCTCTGCTGACCTCAACAACGGAGGAAACAATTTTCCTCGTTTCTTGCAGCCTTGCCTTTGCCAGCTCAAACCGGTTTTCTTCAATTGCCTGGTCAGCCTGCGCAATCAGGGCCTGCCCCACCCTCTCCCTGCCTTGCAGCGCTGCAATATTGGCCGGCTCCAGGATAAGTACATTTTCGTAAAACTCTAACGCATTGCTCCCTGTCGGCTTTGTCAAGGCTCCACTGGCAAGCATTTTTTCTGCTCCGGCCAGGTATTTTGCGATTTGTTTCTGTTTACGCCTTATTTCCAGCTCCCGAAGTTTTCTTGCTTTTTCTCGCTCGGCCAACTGGTTGTTTTCCGCGTTCAGCAACTTGCGTGCTTCCGCTTCTTCGGCCTTGGCAATTGCTGCTTGCACATCCTTGATACCTGAATGCCCGGGGTCTACCTGGATTGCTGCTGCAACAAAGGCTTTCGCCACTCCAAAGGCACCTTCTTCTGCCCTGGCCCCTGCTTTCTCCAGGAAACGCTCGGCCACTCGTTCTATTCCTGATTTGGCGGCTTCATTATCAGGATCTTCTACCAGCACCTGCTGAAATATATCGTAGGCATTGTTATCGCCGGGCGCAGTCAATGCGTCTTTTGCCAAAGCCTCGTTTCCCCTGTTGATCAGGTCGTTTATCAGCCTGGTTTTTTCTTCAGTGATCAGCACCTTCTGTTTGTACACATTCAACGCCCGGTGCAGCTCTGAATACTGATCTCTCAACTCCTGATCATCAATATAAAACGATATTTGAGAGGCATGGTTAAGATACAGGGAGGCTTCCTTCAACTGCTTTTGTTCGACGGCAGTCCGACCGGAGTCAATGTATCTGGCAAAAAGGCGGGCAATAGCGGCCTTCCCCTCAGGGTTATCCGGGATCAACGCCAGCAAGGTGGTCAGATAGTATTGTGCATTATCCTGTACAGGCCGATACAGGCGACCCTCCTGCATGGCTTTTTCCGCCTCTTCAAGCAGTCTGGCCGCCTTGCTGCCAAACACGGTATCCGGCACCCTTTCCGCTTCGGGCGCATCAATGGTCGGCAACGGACTGTTCCACGACCGTTCAGTATGCAAAGGGCCAAGTACCATGACACCCACCGCCGCCAGGATACTGGCCGCCACCCCGATTACTGCGACCGTGCGCAGGCGGGACGGTCGCACCGGCGCCGACTCGATTCGACGCACTCTGGATGCACGGGTTCTGCTTCTGGTAGCCGACGTTTTAGCCGCACGAGTCGCACCTCTGGAACTGCGCGCCACATCACTTTTCGCCATGATAATGGTGGCACCCGCATCAACCATTCCATCAGCAATCATCCCCAGGTCTTCCGCAAAATCCGCGCCGGTCTGGAAACGATCTTCCGGGTGCTTGGCCAGGGCAATATCGATAAATTCCTGAAACGCTGCAACCCGGGGAGGTAAGGGTGGCGGGTCTTCGGTAATATGCTTGATACCAATGGATACGGGCGAATCACCTTGAAACGGCACATGCCCGGTCAGCATTTCATACACAATGATTCCGAGGGAGTACAAGTCCGAGCGAGGATCTACTTCTACCCCTTCGGCCTGTTCCGGGCTCATATAATGGGGAGTACCAATCACCGCTCCGGTCATGGTCATATTGGTTTTGGAATCCGCCTGGCGAGCGATCCCGAAGTCGGAGATTACCGGGCTGCCATCCTCCCGAAACAGGATATTTTCAGGTTTGATATCGCGATGAACCAGATTTTTGGATCCGGCATAGTTCAGGCCCTGAGCCACGTCTTCAATGATTTGAACGGAATCAAGCAAAGAGAGCCCCGCCCTCATTTTTTGCTTCAGGTCACCGCCCGGCAAATGCTCCATGGCCATATAATGGTGATTGCCCGCCACCCCGACATCAAGTACCGGCACAATATTCTGATGCGACATCTTTGCAACAAGGCGAGCTTCCCGAAGAAAGCGGGCGGCATAAGACTCGTCCCTGACCAGATGATCGAACATCACCTTGAGCGCAACCTCTCTCTCAAAGGTATCCTGAATCGCCAGATAAACCGTGGCCATTCCTCCCTGCCCGAGGATGTCTTTGATCTGATAGCCTGGTATTTGTGGAAAGCTCAAGGTATATCGCCCCGACTGGGTTTGGTTCGTTTTTCAGCGCATCCGGCCCGGGTTCATCAGCGGGATGGACAACAAGACAAAAAGGCTACAGCCGCGCACCCGACTGCACCAAAAGCATTTCCATGTTTCCATAGCCTTTTTCCCGCGCAAGTGACAAGGCACTCTTGCCATCGTCAGACCTGAAGTTGATATCCGCTCCCGCTGCGATGAGCACCTGAGCCAACAGCAAATCATTGTTACTGACTATATGCATCAACAAAGAGTGCCCGGAAGGAGACACATTCACATCCGCTCCTGCGGCCAGCAAAGCCTTGACTGTTGTCAGGTTGCCCTGACGGGCGGCCTGTGCCAGCGCGGTATCACCATTCCTGTCGGCATAATCAACATCGGCCCCGGCGGCAAGCAGCAGCCTGACCATGTGCGTTTCACCGTCACGCGCCATTTTCATCAGAGGGGATGCCTCGCCCTCGGGTATGCCTGTATCCGGTTTCGCGCCGATACTTAACAGATACATGGCGACATTCATCTGCCTGTTGTCGATTGCCCGGCTCAGCGCAGAGCCCTCGGATGTTGCCGCGTTGATCGGGTGGCCCGCATCAATCAGGTTGTGAATCGTTTCCAAATCGCCTCTGGCCGCCGCACGCATCATCGCCGTCGGGCCGCCACCAACGACAGCATGCTGCCGATTCACTTGACTCATCCGATTTGGTGCGCTGCTGCAAGCGACGAGCACAGCCAGCATAACCATTAACCCGGAGCTTACCTTTATGATTTTTTTCATTTTTTCTTCTACGATCGCCAGTTATGTCAATTATTGACCGAAAAACAAGTAAAATAAAGCCGTATTCCCACTCAATCGCAACCGGGCCTGACCCTGATACCAGGCAACTGCATGACCACAAAATGACCCATGCCGACAATACAACCCCACACATGCGCCTGCCACAACACATTGCCACCAATCAGCACGGCCGTTGATGCATTCCCGCCCGGCCAGGCATCACAGGCACTTTTACCGATTATACCGATAATAAGGGCAGCTTTCTGCCACCAGGCCAGGGAGCCAATCAGAATTCCGAATACCAGGCAGCCGTAGAGTACCCCGGAAAAGCCGACATACCAGTCGATCGTATGCAGGGAAAGCAGCCCCAGGGAAATTGTCAAAGGGTAAAGAACCAAAATACCAACAAGATGCCAGGCTGACAGCCCGTAAAGAAACAATCGCCAGATCAGGAGCCAACCGATAACATTGAGTATCAGATGATTGCTCCCCAGGTGCACAAAGTGCCCGCTGATCAGGCGATACCACTCGAATCCGGACACTATTTCCGCGTGCTCAAAACGCAGCGACTGCCGGGCGCCATCAGGCCTGACCATAACCGCAAGCATCAGCAAGGCGACAACCAGTGCAATGCCATTGGCGGGATGAAACCCGCTTCCGGCTGCCAGCCTATTTTTGACGCTCACCATAAAGCTGCGCATACAGCCCCCCCTGGGCAATCAACTGGGCATGACTCCCTTCTTCGCTCACTTTGCCATCTTCAAATACATATACCCTGTCTGCCTGTTTCACCGCACTTAGCCTGTGGGCGATGATAATAGTGGTTCGCCCCCGTAAAAATTCGGATAATGCCTGGTGCAGTCTGAATTCTGTTTCAGCATCCAGTGCCGAGGTCGCCTCATCCAGAATCACCACGGAAGGATTGGAGAGCACCATTCTGGCGATGGCCAGCCTTTGCCTTTGCCCACCGGAAAGCCGGATGCCCTGTCGCCCGACTATCGTATCCAGCCCTTCGGGCAATTCCCTCACCCTTGCTTCCATTTGGGCGATGTTCAATGCATTCCACAGTTTTTCTTCCGGAAATTCCCGACCGAGAGTCAGGTTGTTTCTCACCGTATCGTTGAACAAAGCCGGTTGTTGAAGAACCGTGGACACATTCTCTCTTACCACATCAAGCCCGATTTCTGACACAGGAACCCCGTTAAAACGGATTGACCCGGATTGCGGCGGATAGAGCCCCAGGATCACCTGGACCAGGGTAGACTTTCCCCCGCCACTGGCACCAACCAGAGCGACTTTTTCACCCGGCTGAATATGAAGAGACAAGCCTTTGAGGATCTCGTCTCCTTCACCATCACCATAATAAAAATGAATATCCTCAGCCGTTACCGAAATACTGTCTGATTCCATGAAGGGATTGGCTTTCGCTTCATATTCCGGTTCCAGGTTGAGGGAAAACAGGGTGTTGATTCTTTCGAGAGCCGCTCTGGCTCCATAGTAACTGTATTGAATATTCAGCACTTCCTGTACCGGCCCCATCATAAACCAGAGATAACCAAAGAAGGCAAACATCATTCCGACACTCAGATCCGAAAAAACAACGGTCAACATTGCTGCCGCCCGAAATATGTCTACCCCGCACAGGAACATCATAAAACTCATGCGGTTGGCCGCATCACTTTTCCATTCAAATTGGATCGAATTATCGCGCACAATCTGAACCTGATCAGCCAGGCGGGATAAATAATGCCGCTCTCTGTTTGCTGCCCGGATCTGCTGAATGGCATCCAGCGTTTCCGTCAGTGACTGCTGAAACACCTGATAGGCCGCATTTTCTTTCCGTTTCAGTTCTTTGACCTTTTTGCCCAGTATGGTGGTGAAATAAATCACGACCGGATTAAACACAAGAATCAGCAGAGCCAGCTGCCAATGCATCCAGATCAGTATGACTGCGGTACCAATAATGGTCAGGGTGGCAACAAGAAAGCGACTGATCGTACTACCAAGAAACCTGTCCAGCGTGTCCAGATCGGTAATGAAGTAGGCGGCGACGGCGCCACTGCCCAGGGTTTCATACTCGGCCATGGATATCCGGTTCAGCCTTTCAATCAGATGTAACCGGATCGAGCACACCGTATCTTTCGCAACAATGGAAAACTGCTTGCATTGCCAGACATTCAGGCCGAGAGCGATCATCCTCAAAACAATGGCAACCACCACCATTGAGAAAATATACAGGGCGGGCACCTGCATGGAATCCGGGACAAATTGATTGATAAAAGGTAGCACAGAACCCGGCTTGTCCAGCAAAACCTCATCCACAAGCAGAGGCAACAACAAAGGCACGGGTACAGCCGCAACCGTGGCAAGTATCGCGATGATATTGGCCCTGACAAGCCGTGGCTTATGCCTTAGTGCTATTTCAACTATTCGATTCCAGCTATATATCATGGGTATGCATTGTTCTGAGAATAAGGTGTAATGGACAGGAAGTGATGGCAAAAAACGAAAAAGTGGTTTGTTTTAATTCACCGAATCAGGGAATACACTGCAATACCAGACCGCCAAATATAACACTTTTGAGGCCTCCAGGCACACTGAACCGCCTTGTCACAGTTACAAATCTCACGCATTTTATACAGTTTCAGACATAACCCGAAACAATCCCGCACACCGGTCACGCCATTTAACAATTTATTACCAAGTTCAAAAACAACTGCAACCGGGCCACGGTATAATCAACATGATCGTAAAAAATGTGGTGGGGTAATCATTACGATGCTGACGAAATTCAAGTTCGGCAATGTCGTTCCAGATAAATCTACGCTTATCGTGCTGGCTGTTTTTGCTGCCTGCCTGATTATCCTGTTGACCACACATTTATTCAATCGGGAAACAGATCGGCAGCCGCTTCAGCCTGCGATTCCGTCAGATCAAAAAAGTAACAATATCGAGACCGGCAACGCGAATCGCCCCGCTCGTTCAGACCCGACATCGGACACAGGGCAACCTGCCAGATCAACACCTGCCTGATTCACAAACAGCGAAACAAAACCAGGGTCAGTCGGCAGTGTACGTTTTTTTGCGATAATCTGCGCATATTCCCGGGCAGGATTGCAGAACAGGACAGGGTCGCAGATTGACAGAACAATGAGATACGGAGCCACATTACCGGGCCAGCTCGAAAACCTGCCGGGGCGGGGAGCGCTCAGGGATATTTCCGTCCAGGAAGAGGGTATTACGCCGGCACCGGGCATCACCGGCTATTGGATACTCAGCCCGGAAAAATCATAGCGATTGTCCTCAATCTCGCAACGGGCTCCGGTTTGCTCGACGGCCGCCTTGTACCTTAACGCGGACGCCTCGGACAGATTGTCTTTCAGGGTACAGGGTGCGGAGGCCAGCAGTTTTTTCGCCTTCGCCGGCTCGATTTTGAACAGCTTCGCGAGATCCTGCTCAACATAATAAGTGCCTTTATCCGGTTTGTAGCCCTGTAATATCACGCGGAACAAAACTTCATCGGTCATCGCTTATGTCCTGAATATACTCTCAACAATATCTGACACTGAATATCACTATAGACGATGACCGTTATTTTTCAAATCACAGCGACTTTCCATGGCCGGTTCGGGCGAAAGGAGCCGCAAGCCGGTGACACAAAGCCGGCGGGTTATTTGCTTGAGTTCACCATATATGTAACCACGCCCTCCAGTTCTTCGTCGGTACAGTCACTACAGGTACCTCGTGGTGGCATTGCGTTAATACCACTTATGGCATTGGCAAGCAGTGCGTCCATGCCTTTTTCAATTCTGGGAGCCCACTGATCCGCCTTTCCGAAAACCGGCGCTCCAGCTACTCCCACCATATGACAGGCAGAACACTTCGCCTTGTAGATTTCTTCACCGGTACGCGGGCCACCGGACGTTGCAGCGGCAGCAACCGGAGCCGCACTTGCATCGGCACAGGGGTCACCTTCAACACACACCTCTCCAACGGGCTTGATTCTTTCCTTTATTGCCTCGACATCAACACTTGCCGAAGCAACAGGAGCCAGAGTAACAGGAGCTGTCAATACTGTTACCAATGCAACCAACCTGAGAATTTGTTTCACCTTCCACCTCTATACAGTTTGCCATCATGCCACTACCCTGCTTCACAACGCTTTGCCTTTCAACATTTGCCTTTCAACACTCTGTTCAAACACAGAAGCCGGGGAATGGAGGATGGGTGTGTTTCATGGACACTGACATCCACACGATTAATGTGGAATTATAACGATATAATTGACTCGCTTAAACCTTATTATATCGCAAAACACTGACGAACCCGGCTTTCGGGGTCAAAAACCGCCAAATGAGCGCGGCACATGCCTGAATCGCGACGTCTCTTTCGCCAGACGAATCTTCACTCCGGGCAAAGAACAAGACAACAGAAAAAAGCTCATCAACAAGAAAAAATGTTGAACAAACACAATGGTGGCATGATACATTTCAAAGACTCACATTTGGCCATATAAAGGTGATGATTACATCAGTCGCACCGGCTGATACCGGTTTTTACCGGTGATTGAAAAAACTTTTTTTGACCCAATTTCTATATGAAACCCGTAATCCGGGAAAGACACAGATCGACCCCTTTCCATCACAAAATGAATAAATATGGATAACGAAAACAACAATAATGGCGAGAATGGCGAGTTTCTCTCTTCAAATGAGGACAACCCCGAGGGTAACAACGACACCGGCCTGATTGCTCCAGACTCGGCCCTGCCCGCTGTTCTCAACATCATACCGGTGGCCGACAAACCTTTTTTCCCGGCTCAGGTGCAGCCTGTTCTCCTTGACCGGGAAACCTGGGAGCCAATATTTGCGGATATAAAAAAAGAAAAACCCCCGGTATTGGGAGCCATGTATTGTGGCGAGCAGGATCCCGCTACCGCAGATACCGGTGAACTGCCCCGCATAGGGTGTGTCTTGCGCATATTGCGCCTGAGCGTGACGGACAATTACTTTCAACTTATGGTGGTGGGAGTCAAACGCTTCCGTGTAAAGAACTGGTTTGACAAGGCTCACCCCCTTATGGCCGAGGTCGAGTATCCCGAGAACAAGGGCTCCGACGACATCAACGCCATGCGCGCGTACTCCATGGCTCTGATTGGCTCGATCAAGGAACTCTTGCCTCTTAACCCTGTTTACGGGGAGGAGCTGAAAAACTACCTGAACTATTTCAGTCTCAACGAACCTTCGCTTCTGGCCGACTTTGCTGCCGCAATGACATCTGCTGATGGAACCGAATTGCAACATGTGCTTGAAACTGTCCCCCTGCAGCCGCGTTTTGAAGCCGTTTTGTTGATGGTGCGCAAAGAGAAAGAAGTGGCCAGACTGCAAAACCAGATCAGCAAGGAAGTCAACGCCAGGGTCAGCCAGCATCAAAGAGAATTTTTTCTCAAAGAGCAGCTCAAAATTATTCAGAAGGAACTGGGCATTGAAAAAGACGACAAAACGTCGGACATCGACGAATTTGAGCAACGCCTGAAAGATAAAACGCTTCCCGGGGGGGCAGAAAAACGAATTCGGGAAGAAATGAAAAAGCTGTCCGTACTCGAAACCGGCTCATCCGAGTATGGAGTCACTCGCAATTACCTGGACTGGATAACCTCCATGCCCTGGGGCGTATTGACAAAGGACAAACTCGATTTGCGACGAGCCGGAAGGATGCTTGACAAGCACCATGACGGGCTTGCCGATGTGAAAGAGAGAATTATCGAGTTTCTGGCAGTGGCAAAATTCAAGGGCGAGGTATCTGGCTCCATTATTTTGCTGGTCGGGCCTCCAGGCGTCGGCAAGACATCCATCGGGCGCTCTATCGCGGACGCGCTCGGGCGCAAATTTTACCGTCTCAGCCTTGGCGGGATGAGAGACGAAGCGGAGATAAAAGGCCACCGCCGTACCTATGTGGGCGCCATGCCGGGCAAATTCATCCAGGCGCTCAAGGAAGTAGAGGTAGCCAACCCGGTCATTATGCTGGACGAGATTGACAAAATAGGTGCCTCCTACCAGGGCGACCCGGCCTCAGCATTGCTGGAGGCACTCGACCCGGAGCAAAATGATCACTTCCTTGACCACTACCTTGACCTGCGCGTTGATTTATCCAAAGTGCTGTTTATCTGCACTGCCAATCAGCTGGACACCATACCGCCGCCACTGCTGGACAGAATGGAAACCATCCGGCTGGCCGGTTATATCGCAGAAGAAAAACTGGCCATCGCAAAGAAGCATTTGTGGCCCAAACTGCTCAAACGAAGCGGTATAAGCAAAACCCGACTGCGTATCAACCAGGCTGCATTAAAGCGCATTATCCTGGACTATGCCAGGGAAGCCGGTGTTCGTGGCATTGAAAAACAGCTCGGTCGCATTGTTCGCAAGGCCGCTGTCAACCTGCTCGATCAGGGGGAAAGCACTATCCGCATCACCAAAGGGGATGTACCTCGCTACCTGGGACAAGCCACTTTCTCGGCAGACAAACTGGATAAGGGAATAGGGGTTGTCACCGGCCTTGCCTGGACAGCGATGGGCGGAGCCACACTGCAAATACAATGTTCAAAGATTCACTCTCTCACCCGGGATTTCAAATTTACAGGTCAACTTGGTGATGTGATGAAAGAGTCTGCAACTATCGCTTACAGTTTTGTCATGTCCAACCTGGGTAACTATGAAGCGCAAGGCGATTTTTTCAACGAAGCCATGATACACTTGCACGTGCCGGCCGGTGCGACCCCCAAGGATGGCCCCAGTGCGGGTATCACCATGGCGACAGCGCTACTGTCACTGGCCCGGGCAAAAGCCCCGAAATCGGGCATGGCGATGACCGGCGAACTGACGCTGACAGGTCAGGTTCTGCCGGTCGGAGGTATCCGGGAAAAGGTCATTGCTGCCAGGCGCATGGGTATCAATGAACTGATCTTGCCGAAAGATAACGAAGGTGACTATAAAGAACTGAATGATTACCTGAAAAAAGGGCTGAAAGTGCATTTTGCCGGGCACTACAGAGACGTGTATGCAGTGGTTTTCCAGCGGTAGCTGCTCACCCGCACCAGTCAATCATTACAATCATTAAACTGATTCGTCGCAGTAGCGACCTGAAACCTGTGATGCACTTGCACACTGTTATGGTGTGTTTTTCGCCTGGCATCTGACCGCTCCAAAACCACAAAGGAATAACTTTATGAAATCAGTAAAGATCATCGGCATCAGTGCTCTGACTCTCGCACTGGCCGCTTGCGGTGGCGCCGATAACCCGTCTGCATTGCCAGACTCCGATAAAGCCAGGTTCAGCTATGGCATAGGCCTGAAAATCGGCCAGGGGTTAAAGAAACAGAAAATGGAGTTAAGCGCCGATGCGTTGACGATGGGAATAAAAGACGCGCTGGAAGGCAGGCAGGCTATTGATGATGCCACCATTCAGGCGGCAGCGAACGCTGTCCGACAGCACCAGATGGACAAACAAAAGGCACTTGCAGACGACAATGCCAAAAAGGGCGAAGCCTTTCTTGCTGAAAACGGGAAAAGAGAAGGCGTCACTACTACGCAAAGCGGCCTGCAGTACGAGATTATTCAGGCCGTTGAAACAGAGGAGACAAAAAAGCCGACCCTTTCTGATGTTGTATCGGTACATTACCATGGCACCCTGACTGATGGCAGTGTATTTGACAGCTCGATCAAGCGTGGCAAACCCGCCCAATTCCCGGTCAGAGCAGTAATCAAAGGCTGGCAGGAAGCATTGCAACTAATGAAACCGGGAGAAAAGTGGAAACTCTATATCCCCGCAGAGCTGGCCTACGGGGCACGGAGCCCCAGCCCCAAAATCCCGGCCAATTCGGCACTTGTGTTTGAAGTGGAGTTGCTGGACATCAAGGCTCCCGAGTAGCATCCCTGCTCGTCAAGCTGACAAAAAACACAAACTTACAGAAACCACACAAAGTAAAACACCGGTTACATTTCCTGGCAAACCCTTACTCTTTACCTGTAGAGTCTGCCCCGGGTCTCGCCTATTATTTAATTGTGGATTTGAGTAGTATCCCTGTGAAGCGGAGGGTCAGGCAGTACCTCCGCTGTTTTTCCAGGGAGTCTGCCCCAAACCGGCACCCCCAGGGAAAATCATTTTTTCCCCTGTAATTTTATTCTTCGAGGCGGTAAGACAATGTGCCGCCTTTTTTTGGGGAAACAACAAGCCTCTCCCATGACACCCACCGAAAAACGGTTTGGAAGCAACAATCCGGAAAAGCCTTATTCAGGAGTAACGACCGGGATGGAACCCGAGGGCTCGGCAGACCATCTTTCACCTGCTGCCATATCCACTGTATCAGCCAGGAATCCGCTAATGATTTCCGCATCCTGATCTTCCCGGATCGAATTCATAACAAATCGGGCTCGGGATCTGATCCTGTCAAGAGCCACTCTCCCGGATTGCCCCCAGACAAGGTAGTCCGGGGCATCCTTGCTGAACACACCTGTTTCACGAATCGCACCATAACGCAACTGCATCATGGCTTCCTCGTAAAGCATGGCAAAGTCCTCCCGGGCCGCAGTAAAGGCATAGAAATCCACCGCCACATCAGCATCAAACAGTGCTGCAAAGGAGGCCGCATCAAAGTCGGCAGAAATAACATCGCCACCACCCTCGAACCCGGGAAAAACCAGCTTTGCCAGACTCAGAAGCTCATTGCTCACCAGGGGAAATTGTTGTGACAGCAGGTCAGATGACAGAATCTGATTCCGTTCACGCTGCCGGGCATAATCCCATGGCCGTTCCCATTCGGGCACACCGGCAAGCTGTGCGGCCGGGAAATAGTCTGCCGCATGGGCGAGCTCATGGTAGAGGGTTCTGGCAATTTCATACTGCAATTCTTCCATCCGCAAGGTCTCCCGGGAGTGGTAGGGGATCACCCCTCCACTCACTACAGGCAAGCCGTCCAGCATATAGCGCCAACGAGTAAAAAACGACAAATCGTTGCCAGCCGGGAGTGTTGACGGCTCGAACAGGGTGGCTCTTTCAGCCGGAGTCAGCGCCAAAATGCGGGGGCGAAGATAAAGGGCACCAGTTCCGGCGTGAAAAAAGGAAGAACTGATATCTTCAGATATCACAATCCCCGTCACTGATCGAAACAGTTTGACAAAATCCCTGTTATCCTCATCAAGCCGCAGAAATTCCTCAAACCGCCTGCCCATCCAGTCATGCGACACGACGACGCGATCCATTATATCGGCAATCTCCGGAGACTCCTTATACATGCCTGTCAATGGCAGCTTGAGAAAGGAGCAAGTCGTATCGCTGAATATCTGATTCGAGTAAATGCAATACACCAGGTCTTCGTGAAACGGGCCATCTGCAACAAAGGGATGCACTCTGGCAAGTCTGTGACTGAACAGTTGCCGATAGTCACGGCTCAGCTCTTCTGCTCTCTCGACAAGGACGATTACCACATCACTGGCAAGCTCTTCTCCCCCACTGTCTGATACGGATACCTTGAACAAAATGGCCGAGTCGTTGCCGATATCAGGTGCGGTAAAGTGAATCAATCGCGGGTCGCCGGGGTCACGGAAAAATTCGACTTCGGGTGTATTGAGGCTTTCCCAAAACACATTCTTGCCCTGCAGAGAATCATCCAGCCAGGCTCTCAAAGAGACTTCCTGGCCCATTAATACCGACCGATCCAGTTTTATGTTGACCAGGCTTTCAGAAGCAACCACCGAGAAAGAGAATTCGTGCTCCGCTGTTTCTCCATCATCAAACCTGATATCGGATCGGAAGCGGTAATAGCCAACACCGGCAGGCACAAAGGAGACCAGTTTTGAAGCTGGCCCGGGCAGTTCAACCTCCGGCCCGGACAGTTGAACCCAGGAGACAGAGGCAATTGACTTCAAATCATTCATTACCGCCATGACAACGGTTTCGTTCAGGGAAATTTCACTATCCGCTTCAATGACCTGAAAGTCGGCGGGCGGCAAACCCGGTTTGATCGAATTGTGGTAACGAGGCAGCGGATCCGGTTTATTTGCCGGCCCGGAGCCATCACAGGCCACCAGGGTCAAGCCGATGACAAGCAGCAACAAGCGTCGTAATCCGTGAACCAGAAGACCACATGCAGCCATTAATGCAAACCTCGATATCGACCTTACAATGGGCGAGAGCTTAGCACAAAAAGAATAAACCGGCATAGAGCAAGGCAAAAATTTGCTCAAAAATGAAGCAGCCAGCTGCTGGTGTTTACCGAAACCTGGCCAGATAACCACTGCACCTGTTCCCCGGTATCAGGAACCTGCACGCCCCGGGCCAGAGAGATCAGTTTCAATGCATCTGCCGGAGACATGCCGGTTTTGACCAGTATCCCTCCTGCCATCATTCCCGTACGACCAATGCCGGCTCTGCAATGAATCACCACATGCTTGCCATTAGCGATTTCATTCGCCAGTTGATCCAATAATCGGTTGGCCGGCCCTGTATCGGGCAACCCCATATCAGGAATCGGGAAACTTTCATACTCCAGGCCATATTTTTCGCAGTACTCTTGCTCGGCACCCAAGCCCAGATCACACTGTTCGGGCCATTCCAGCAGGCAGACCACCTTACTCACGCCCAGGCGTTTCAGCCCGAAAAATTCGTTTTCAATGTGCTTGCCGGTTGCAGGCATGGCCATGACGGATAACATGCCGGACTGTATTTTTTTTACCTGATAAATGGTGGGAGACATAATTTCCTGCTGTTTACGTGACAATAAGTGATCTTGCCTTTACTCTGTACCTGTTCCAACACGACCCCTGATACATTCCGGCAAAACAGGCCGCAAGATCATGGCCCGACATCGACAGGCTCTGCACCATGCATACAATTATCGAACAGGCCTGGGATAGCTCCCGGTTTTCCAGAATAACTGCCATTCAGCCCGTTTCGGGAGGTTGTATCAATCAGGCCTGGCAAGTCAACACAGAGTCAGGCAACGTCTACTTTGTGAAAACTCACCACTCTCCGCCACAACACTTTTTCGCCCGGGAGGCAGAGGGGATTCAGGCCATGGCGAACACCGGCACCTTGCGCTGCCCGGAAGTCTGCCTGGTAACTGATTCCATGCTCGTTCTGAATTATATCCCCCCGCACAGACCCGGGGTCGGCAGTTGGACAAAATT
The DNA here is from genome assembly GCA_002747395.1 of Pseudomonadota bacterium. Taxonomy (GTDB): domain Bacteria; phylum Pseudomonadota; class Gammaproteobacteria; order Pseudomonadales; family Oleiphilaceae; genus LZORAL124-50-18. The sequence goes on along the minus strand of PDPE01000025.1, from coordinate 145,072 downwards.
TGGCAAACTGCTCGCCAGAATGCACGGCCAGCCAGCCAGTCGGTTCGGCTTTGAGCACGATAACCATTGCGGCCTCACCCGGCAAATCAACACCTGGAATACCAGCGGATACGCATTCTTTGCAGAATCCCGCCTGGGCTATCAGGCAAAAATGGCCTGTGACAACAAACGAATCACTAACAGGCTAAGGGATAAAATTGAAGCTCTGGGAGCAAAACTGGAACAGCTCATCCCTTGTCAACCTCCATCACTGATTCACGGTGACCTTTGGTCGGGCAACGTCTTGTTCGACCACCAGGGCAACGCCGTTCTGATTGACCCTGCCTGCCACTTCGGGTGGGCCGAGGCAGAGCTTGCAATGACATCACTGTTTGGCGGCTTTCCCGGAGAGTTCTACGATGCCTATGAGAACGAGCGCCCCGAAGTCTCGGGATGGCGCGACCGGGCGCCGATCTACAATCTGTACCACCTGCTCAACCATGCCAATCTGTTTGGCGGTTCATACCCTGGACAGGTGGAGTCAATCGTTTCGCGCTACTGCTAACCCTGTGGCAAGGTTGCCCCTGCGGCAAGGCCAACCTTGTGACAGAGACAACTACGGCAACAACACGATTTTACCCCGGGTATGCCCGCTCTCCAGCTTGAGGTGTGCGGCGGCGCAGTCACTCATACTGATTCGCTGATCAACACACACTTTTACTTCTCCTGTATCGATCAATTCAAGGATTTCCGCAAGCTGTTGCAAATCGGGCTGAACCCTGAGGCCAAAGGTTGCAATGCCCGCCTGCCTGCCCGCTTCGATAATCCCGGGAGCGGTAGCTGTCGGCACGGTGATCAACCGGCCCGAAGAACACAGCACGTTCAGCGATTGAATACCAACCTGCCCGCCAACACAGTCCAGAACGAAATCCAGCCCGTAACACTCCTCGCTAAAATCGACGGTATTGTAGTCAATCACCTCATCTACGCCAATTTCATGCAGGAAGTCATGGTGATCGGGGGATGCAGTAGCGATAACATGAGCATCAAACGTCTTGGCAAATTGCACGGCAAAGTGCCCCACTCCGCCGGCTCCCGCATGAATCAGCACTTTGCTGCCTTTTTCCAGGGCACCCGCATCGAAAAGCGCCTGCCAGGCCGTCAGCGCAGCCAGGGGTATGCCGGCAGCATCAATCAGCGACAGAGAATCCGGCACCTCAACAACATTTGCCGCCCTGATAACAAGATGACTGCTGTAAGCGCCGCCGGAGTATGGAAAGCCCGCCATGCCCATCACATTGTCACCCACCATCCACTGACTCGCTTCACTGCCCGTTTCAAGTACGGTTCCGGAAAAGTCATACCCCGGAATCCAGGGAAGGCTGTTTTTAATTTTCTCTGCAACGAACCCCGTCCCCCTGCGGGTCTTGAAGTCAATGGGGTTCACACCGGCACCAGCGACTCTGACAAGTATTTCATCTGCCGCAACAGACCGGGACTCGGCAACATTCTCGACCAACACTTCAGGGCCGCCAAACTCTTTTATTTCAATGTAGTTGATCTGCATGACAGGCCCTCTCGATCAGGTATCGGTAAAAGCAAGGTGGTAGTTGGCTATTATGGGCCTGAAGACTGAAAACCGCAATGGATTACCCGGACACTCTTTGTCAGCCTTGTCAGCCCTCACTCACACCGGCCAGTTGCCTGATGCCGTTTTGGTGCGCCCCGGCCTGTCTGTACCGGTATCCCTGACCGATACCCTTATTCTTTTCCATGCCGTGACTGCTGATTCATTCCAACAAAACCCTGTCTACAAACTTGCGAAGCAAATCATTGGACTCGGGAGTCTCTTTCGCCGCTGACAGCACCCTGTCGAGATGATCGGTTCCCGATGTGTATTTTTCGCGGTAGAAGGTCAGGCGCTCTACCAGGGTGCGCCGATCCACTTCCGGGTGAAACTGGAAGGCCCAGAAGGGTTTGTTGATCACCCTGAAAGCATGAATACACTGGGAGGTAAAAGCCAGCAACTGACAATTCTCCGGCAACTCCGTGGCTTTCTGCTGGTGCACAGATACCGCCATAAAATGGTTTGGCGTATCGTGGAACAAGGGGTCATGGGCGGCACCTTCAGACAACTGAATGGGCAGGGTGCCCATCTCGAAGTCCTCTTCCTGGTGCTCTATTTCCCCGCCAAGAGCCAGAACGGCCAGTTGGAAACCAAAACAGGAGGCAAAAACCGGTATCTCTTTCCGGACACACCAATTAAGTAACTGCGTCGCGCAGCCGACAAAGGGGTACCTGTCGGGCATCAACACATTAGCCTCACTTGCCCCGCCAACAAACAGCGCATCATACCCTTCAACCACGTCGGGGGTAAAAGAAGGGGTATCAAACACGTTAAGCACATCAAATCGGGCTTCTTTCAATCCCGAGTAAAGAGCGAAGCTTTCCAGTTCTTCTTTTCTGACCTGTTCCTGATCACGTATTTGAAGCAATAGTATTTTGAGTAATGACTTTCTTTCTTCCAACCTGAGACACCTCTGGCATTCATTTTACGATATTAATTTTCCGGTTCTGATTTTCCGGTTTTGACTAACCAATCACAGGTTACCCGGTTCCTCTTCCGGCAAGGGCTCACCTGAAAAATCATCCTCGCCATTCTGATTGTCCGGTATATCATCATATCCTGACATTTCTTCAATTTGCTCAATCAAATGGACAGCGATACCTACGAAGTCGGTGTCCGTAATGATACCCCTGAGCTCGCCTTTTTTCACAACAGGAAGACAGCCATGCTTGTGTTTCCTCAAATACAGCGCCGCACCTTTCAGGCTGTCCCTTTCATCAACAGTGTGAACCTTTTCAGTCATTACCTCCCGCACCTTGTGCGTGCGCTCCAGTTCGGTACGCTGATCTATCGACAATACACGCAAACTTGACGCGGAAGCCGCAAGCAAATCCCGCTGGCTGACGATACCTAGCAAATGGTTACCGTTTTCCACAATGGGAATATGACGAATATTCCTGCTTTCCATCATAGCACGAGCTTCAAACACCGATGCGTCCGGGCCAAGCGTATAGACGGTTTTAGCCATGACCTCATCGACAGTAATCATTCCATATCTCCTTTCCTTACTTATAGTTACTTCCTGGTGAGGCCGTTGCCAGTACCAGAAGCAGCCTCACTGATTTCCTGCATATCTGATCTTATTGCAGGTGACCCTCAGTAAATGATCAGGTCTCCGGCCACAGATTATTGGTATCATACTGCCCCACAATACCGTTCACGCCCCCAAAAAAACAGAAATCTTCGAAAAAAAGTCTATGCTTGTAGAAACAAGGGGCAACGGATCAAAAGCCCTCTCTACTTGACTGAAAATGCAAGCAAAAGAGTTTAACAGGTAACAACGGATCATCCTTCACTGTTTTGTATTTATTTCGGGGTTATTTGACTATGTTTTTTAAAAAAGAGAACGCGAAATTAAAGGAAAAAATTGCCCGACTGGAAAAAGATAACGAAAGTTTAACAAACCGGATAACCCGGCAGGAACAAGAGCTGGCCGCCAGGGATGTTGAAATCAGTCAGCTCAGGCAACAGGTCAGCCAGGAAAAACAGACCAGAGAATCCTGGAACCAGTCTCACGAACATATTGACCAGATCAAGGATTCCCTGTCTGATTCCTCAAACTTTTTACAGGAAGAAAAAAGCAAACTGACCAATACCGAAGACCTGTTCTGCCGAACTCGTGAAATTACGGATGAAATTGTCAGCAAGCTGGATGAAATCACAACTCATGCTCACGAAAGCGTAGCTGTGTCCAATGAGCTGAACAGTCACAGCACGGAAATCAAAAGCTTCGTCAATGTAATCAACAGCATCTCTGAACAAACCAACCTGCTGGCGCTCAATGCTGCCATCGAAGCGGCAAGGGCGGGTGAAGCGGGACGCGGCTTTGCCGTTGTCGCCGATGAAGTCCGGTCCCTGGCACAAAAAGCGGCGGATGCCAGTAGCGAAATTGAGAATCTGGTAGACAAGATCGTATCCAGCAGTAACGTGCTTGAACGCAATGTTGAAAAAGTCGCAGCCCAAAGCGAAGACGAAAAAGTCGCAGTATCTGAAATAGAAAACCTGATGGATCAGGTACTTTCCCTGTCCCGAGACATGCGAAAAATAGTAGAGAGTTCCGCAACCGTCACTTTTCTCAATACCAGAAAGCTCGAACACGTTGTGTGGAAAGACAGGGTCTACAGCGTCTGCCTTGGCAATGCCGACCCCGCCAGCGTGCACAAATCGGAACAGGAGTGCAAACTGGGCCACTGGTATTATCAGGGTGAAGGAGCCAGCAACTACTCCCACCTGGCCTCATTCAAGCAACTGGAAGCTCCGCATAGGAAATTTCACAATCTGGGCAACCAGGCCATGGATATGCACAGGAACGGTGATATTGAGGCGGCAAACCGGCTCCTGTCAGAAATGGAAAGTGCCAGCCACCTGATAATCAACGCACTTGACGGACTTGGAAACAACATGAACTGATTCCGGATTGAAATACTGCATTTGCCGGTACCGGGTGCACCCGGCAATCCGGTAGCCGGGCCTGCTCCTTGCCTTGCCGGCCTTGTGGATACACCGGCTAGCCTTGCCGGTAAACCAGCACATTCTGCCCCAGCCGGTTCAGATGACTGGCGTGCAGCCGGCTCATGGTACCTTTCTTGCAGTAGAGCAAATAGCGTTTATCGGGGTCAAATTCACTCGCCTTGCTGGCAAGTTCATAAAACGGCAGATGAATAATCCGGTTATTGGTCAACTTCAGGGGGGATTTCTGCCGCTCATCGGGATGACGGATATCCACGATAACATCTCCGATAGCAGGCGTACTGACAACCTCAACCACGCCGGCAACGACGGTTGACTCCATCACTTCGTCTACGCTGATCATTTTCCTTTCCGCCAAAGCTTTATCCAGTACTGCAAAATCGAATTTCTCTTCTTCCGCCAGCACTTTGCCCAACCTGGCTCTTGTAGTAGGTCGATCCGATATTACACCGCAATATTCGGGCATATTGGCCGCAAACTCTTCTGCACCGATCTGTGCACAAAGGCGAATAATGTCCAGCTTGTCCATGGTAATCAGAGGCCGCAATACCAGGGTATCTGTGGCACGATCGATCACAGCCAGATTGGGCAGGGTCTGACTGGACACCTGGGCAACACTTTCTCCGGTGACCAGGGCATGCAGCTTCAACTCTTTCGCCACTTCGGAGGCTGCTCTCAGCATAAGGCGCTTTAGCACCACCCCCATTTGAGAGTGATGAACCGACTTCAGAATCTCGGCAACCACCTCTTCAAAGGGAACCGAAACAAATTTGACCCGGTGGGAAGCCCCGTAACGCTCCCACAAATAGAGTGCGACCTGCTTGACACCGATTTCGTGAGCGTCCCCGCCCAGATTAAAAAAACAAAAATGGGTTTTCAGACCCCGTCTCATGGTCAGGTAACTGGCTGCAACAGAATCAAACCCGCCGGAAATCAGGGATAGGACCGGCTCCTGGGACCCCAGAGGGAAACCACCCAGCCCTTCATACCGTTTTTTAACCAAAAACAGATCGTTACCCCGCACTTCAATATTGATCGTCACCTCGGGATTACGCAGGTCTACGCGATCGGCACTGGTATGCGCCAGAAGACCACCTCCCACATACTGCTCCATCTGAGTCGAGGTAAAGCTGTGCCTGCCTGCCCTGCGAACACGAACAACGAAAGACTTGCCTGCAATTTCTTGTGCGTAATAGTCGATAGCCAGATTGGTAACCTGATCAAAATCGACCAGATCATGCTGCTCTACCAGAAGAATATTGGCGATGCCCGGAATACGCTGGAGCATGTCAGCGACAAGCCCGATCAACCCGGACGGCTCTTTTTGACAGGCTTTTTGAGAGACTGTTTGAGAGACTGTTTGAGAGGTTTTTTGTTCTTCAGGCACCTCCATTGAAGATACCGCTTTGGCAAGATCGACATCAATCCGATCCCACTGGCTCACCACTTTGATATCAGGGCTCACTTGAGCCAGTATTTTACCAATGTTATCTCGCAACCGGCTGACCAGTTGTTTACGCACCGGTTTGCTCTTGATGGAAATTTCAGGAAAAAGCTTGACTATAAACTTCATGGAGAATCGCTACCCGACAATAAGTACAACCAAATCAGAACCCACACCCGCACCATTTCACCGGGAATGAGTTTACCAGATACCGATTATACTGTGAGTGATGCCTGTTGTGAAAAACCACTTCACGGGCTCGCAGCGCACGGCTGACGGAAGACAGGTAGGAGAAAAAAACTGCCGGAGCGAAACACAATGACGTAACCGTTTCGGAATAAATGGCATGACTGAAGGCTCTCACAAGGTAACTTACTGTTAATCCAGGGTATACAATCGGACTGATGAACGATACAGTAACAATTCTCAACGATACAGTAACAATAAAAAACAGTGGATAAACTTCCACATCTATGAGTCGCGCTTCTTTGTAGAGAGCGCAATTTTGGAGAGAGCCCAATGCATCAGAAAGTGCCGCAGCTAATCAATGGCGAATTCAGCCTCAGTCAAAGCCAAAAATGGGAACCGGTGACCAACCCGGCTACGGGTCTGGTTATCGCGGAAGTTCCTTATGCCGAAGAATCAGAAGTCGAACAGGCCATCAGCAGTGCCAAAGAAGCATTTTTATCCTGGAAGGAGGTGCCTCCGCCCGAGCGGGCAAGGTTAATGCTCAATTACCAGCAGCTTTTGAAGGATCACCATGACGAAATTGCCGAAATTCTCAGTCAGGAAACCGGCAAAATATTTGCCGATGCCAAAGGTGATGTGTGGCGCGGTATTGAAGTCGCTGAACATGCCTGCAACATTTCATCCCTGTTAATGGGAGAGACGGTAGAAAATGTAGCCAGAGAAATTGATACCTACAGTCTGATCCAGCCTCTCGGCGTGTGTGCCGGTATCACGCCATTCAATTTTCCGGCCATGATTCCCCTGTGGATGTTCCCGCTGGCCATTGCCTGCGGCAACACCTTTGTTCTCAAACCGTCCGAACAAGACCCGCTCACGCCTGTTCGGCTGGCAGAGCTGTTTCTGGAAGCCGGTTTCCCCAAAAATGTGCTGCAAGTGGTTCATGGCGGGAAAGACCAGGTCGACCAGATTCTCAATCACCCGACGATCAAGGCCATCTCCTTTGTCGGCTCGGCGCAGGTGGGCCAGCACATTTACCGCACAGGCACACAAAATCTGAAACGGGTACAGTGCATGACCGGCGCAAAAAATCATATGGTCATCATGCCTGATGCCAACAAACAGCAGGTCATCAGTCATCTGGTGGGCGCCTCTGTCGGGGCCGCAGGGCAACGATGTATGGCGATCAGCGTGGCAATATTCGTCGGTGAAAGTCAGCAATGGATACCCGAAGTGGCCGAAGCCGTCCGGCAAGCGAAGCCCGGACTGTGGAACGATGAGGATGCCGGGTTCGGCCCGCTTATCAGCCCGGCGGCCCGACAACGCGTGCTCGGATTGATTGACACGGGCAAAAAACAGGGGGCGACCTGCCTTCTGGACGGCTCGGATTTCACCCTGCCCGAGCACCCCGAAGGCAACTGGATTGGCCCTTCGGTTTTTGCCGACGTCACCCCCGAGATGGACATTTACCGGGAAGAGATATTCGGGCCGGTGCTGCTTACCATGAATGCAGAGAGCCTGGAGCAGGCAACACAATGTATCAATGCCAATCCCTTTGGCAATGGCACCTCCATTTTCACCGCATCAGGCGGCGCGGCACGCTACTTTCAGCACAATATCGAGGTTGGCCAGGTGGGCATTAACGTACCCATTCCCGTACCACTGCCCTTCTTTTCATTCACCGGATGGAGAGGCTCTTTCTACGGCGACCAGCACGCTTACGGCAAGCAGGCGGTTCGCTTCTATACCGAAACCAAAACGGTCACGGCCAGGTGGTTTGATAACGAGGCAACCTCCGCCTCCGGCCCGAATATGACGATCAATCTGAAGTAATCGTTTTAAGATGACGGCCAGTTTGAAATGACGGCCAGTCTAAAATGGCTGTCACCCTGAAATGGCAATCACTCTGCAATGATAAAACGTAACTGCCCCTGCCCAAGGTGGCCTGAGCGGTTGCGATAACACCTTTGATAAAAAGAATAACTTTAACATAAAGGGCAACAGGTCATGGATTTCGGTTTCTCCAACGAACAACGCGCCTTCCGCGAAACAGCCAGAGCGTTTAGCGAAAAAGAATTGATGCCAAACGCGGCCGACTGGGACAGGCAGTCTCACCTCCCTCTCGATGTCATCAAACGCATGAGCGAGATGGGATTTTGCAGCCTGTACGTTCCCGAAAAACTGGGCGGCATGGGGCTTGGCAGGCTCGATTCAAGCATCATCCTGGAAGAACTGGCAAGGGGCTGCACCGCCACCACCGCATTCATTACCATACACAACATGGTGACATGGATGATTGCAGAATTTGCCAGCGATCCGCTAAAGGACCAGTGGTGCCCCCACCTGGTCAAAGGTGAACGACTGGCCTCTTATTGTTTGACCGAACCCGGTGCCGGCTCCGATGCGGCATCCCTCAAAACCACGGCAAAAAAACAGGGAGACTGTTACCTTATCAATGGCGGCAAGATGTTTATCTCCGGCGCTGGTGTCACCGACCTGCTACTGGTTATGGCTCGCACTGGCGGGCCGGGCGCAAAGGGTATTTCCGTCTTCCTTGTTCCGGCTCGGGCCGATGGCGTAAGCTTCGGTAAAAGAGAGAAAAAAATGGGCTGGAACTGCCAGCCCACCGGCTCGATCACCTTCGACAATGTGCGCGTACCGGCAACGCAAATGGTAGGGGAGGAAGGCATGGGATTTAAAATTGCCATGCAAGGGCTTGACGGAGGCCGAATCAACATCGCAACCTGCTCGCTGGGCACTGCACAGGCCGCACTGGAACAAAGCCGAAAATATCTTCAGGAGCGCCACCAGTTTAACCGGCCACTGGCAGACTTTCAGGCCCTGCAATTTAAACTGGCGGACATGGCAACGGAGCTGGTAGCCGCACGTCAGATCGTTCATCTGGCGGCCTGGAAGCTGGATCGGAAAGATCCGGATGCCACCACCTTTGCAGCCATGGCAAAACGCTTTGCGACCGATGCGGGTTTTTTCATCTGTAACGAGGCGTTACAACTCCACGGCGGCTACGGCTACCTGAATGATTTCCCGCTGGAACGCCATGTCCGTGATGTGCGAGTTCACCAGATTCTGGAAGGAACCAACGAAATAATGCGCGTAATTATCGCAAGGCGCCTGCTGATGGAGGAAGCCTCGGAGATCCTTCGCTAACAAACAAAACACTCGATACGTGTAATCAGACAATATGGGTAAAAACATGAATACAGAAACCACTCTTGACACAGGCACTGATAAATTAACACTAACCCTTACTGGCCACACAGCCACACTGGTGATCAACAATCCACCCGCCAATACCTGGGATGAGGAGAGCCTGCCTGCACTGAGCCGGACGATTTCGGCACTTGACAACAATAAGGACATCTATGCGCTGGTGGTAACAGGGCAGGGAGACCGGTTTTTTTCTGCCGGAGCCGACCTGAAGCTTTTTGCCGACGGCGATAAAGCCCGCGCCCGAAAAATGGCCAGACTGTTTGGCCAGGCTTTTGAAACACTGGGCAAGTACAAGGGTGTCAGCATCGCAGCCATTAATGGCTATGCCATGGGCGGCGGGCTGGAGTGCGCACTTGCCTGCGATCTTCGCATTGTTGAAAAACAGGCAATTCTGGCCCTGCCCGAGGCTACCGTAGGCTTGCTGCCCTGTGCCGGTGGTACTCAAAACCTTCCCTGGCTGGTCGGAGAAGGCTGGGCAAAACGCATGATTTTGTGTGGTGAGCGGGTAAGTGCAGAAAAGGCCGTTACAATCGGCCTGGCCGAAGAAGCCGTCGACACCGGAGAGGCTCTGAACAAGGCTGTCGAGATAGCTGCCCGGGTCGCCAGGCAAAGCCCGTCCAGCGTGGAGGTCTGCAAACGACTGTTGATGGCCGCCCGATCCAACCCCATGCAACATGCGCTCCCCCTGGAACGGGAATTATTTGTTGACCTTTTCGACACACAGGATCAAAAAGAAGGAGTCAATGCCTTTCTGGAAAAACGTCAGGCTCACTGGAAAAATGGCTGAGGAACCCGCCATGAACACATCATCCGAATCACTTGTATTGTTCGACACCATTGCCACTCGAAGCGGGCATGCCCTCGGCCGCATCACTCTGAATTCACCCAAAACCCTGAATGCACTGGCGCTGGAAATGATCGGCCAGATCACTGATCAATTAAAGAGCTGGGCCAATGATAACCACATCGTCGCTGTATGGCTGCATGGCAGCGGAGACCGCTCTTTCTGTGCCGGAGGCGACATTGTCAGCCTGTATAACTCGATGAAATCCGACCCGGGTGGACCCAACCGGTTTGCCAGGGATTTTTTTAGTCAGGAATACCGGTTGGACTACCTGATTCATACCTACCCCAAACCCGTTCTTTGCTGGGGTGGTGGTATTGTGATGGGCGGCGGCCTGGGTCTTATGGCAGGAAGCAGCCACCGCATAGTGACGGAATCCACCCGCATGGCCATGCCCGAAATCACCATTGGCCTTTTTCCTGATGTCGGTGGCTCCTGGTTCCTGAATCGGATGCCCGGAAAAACAGGCTTGTATATGGGGCTGACCGGCAGTGCGATTAACTGCTCTGACGCGCTGTTTACCGGGTTGGCAGACTACTTCCTGGCCAATGATCAGAAAGACGATTTGCTCAGGGCAATCACAGACAGCCGGTGGCATGGGGATGCCGGGAAAGACAGGGCGCTGATGACCGACCTGATTCAACATCAGTCCGCAAGCTCACCCGAGCCACCGGAATCACAGGTAGAAGCCCATTTGCAGGTTATCAATGAGCTGGTGTTTGAAGACGACCTGCCGCGCACCTTCAATGCGATCGTGCAACACAACACAGACGACAAATGGCTGATAAAAGGACAGAAAAATCTGCAACACGGCTGTCCTGTTTCCGCCCACCTGATTTTTGAACAGTTACATCGGGGCAAACAGCTTGAATTGTCGGAGGTTTTCCAGGAAGAGTTCAACATGGCCATGAGTTGCGTCACAAGGGGTGACTTCCAGGAAGGCGTGCGAGCCTTGTTGATAGACAAAGACAACCAACCCCGCTGGCGATATAACAGCATAACCGATGTGCCGAAATCCTGGGTTAACGCGCATTTTTCCTACCCCTGGACGGAAGACATCTCCCCCCTGCACGACCTGGGAAAACAACCCGATGCGACCGGGAATCTCGATAAATACACTGAAGGATAACGGATATGATCAAGAAAATCGGTTTTATAGGCCTGGGAAACATGGGCAAACCCATGGCACTCAATCTGGTCAAAAAAGGATTTGAGTTGCGCGTTTTTGATATTCAACCCGACCCTGTCGCGGAGCTGGTCACTGCCGGCGCCTGCGCAGCGGACAGTGTCGCTGATGTGTTGACCGGGGCAGACCTCATCATCAGCATGCTGCCTTCCGGGCATCATGTTGAAAACCTGTACCTGGGTGAACAAGGCATACTCAATAATCTGACTCACCAACCACTATTAATCGACTGCAGCACCATCGCGCCGGACTCTTCCCGTAAAGTGGCCGAGGCAGCCGGTCAAAAGCAGCTTGTGATGCTGGATGCACCGGTTTCAGGTGGAACGGCCGGTGCCACTGCCGGCACCTTGACCTTTATCGTTGGAGGCAAGCCCGAGGCGTTGGAGCAAGCCCGCCCCGTATTGGAAGCCATGGGCAAAAAATGCTTTCACGCCGGCCAGGAAGGTGCAGGCCAGGTGGCCAAGATTGCCAACAACATGCTGTTGGCCATTCATATGACAGGCACTTCAGAGGCGCTCAATCTTGGTATAAAAAATGGCCTGGATCCGAAAGTGCTATCTGAAATTATGGCCAACAGCTCGGGGAACAACTGGTCACTCGAATTCTATAACCCTTATCCCGGCATCATGGAAAATGCTCCTTCATCCAATGAATACCAGGGTGGATTTATGGTTGATTTGATGAACAAGGATCTCGGGCTGGCTATGGAAGCGGCGCTTGATTCCAAATCTGCCGTTCCATTGGGTGCACTGGCAAAAAGCCTGTATGAAATACATTCCAAAAACGGCAATGGCGGCCTTGATTTCTCAAGCATTATCAAAATGCTGGGTTAACTCCATTCGCTCCGGCCCGGTTTGCAAGCCGGGTCAGGCCACAGAATGGAACGAAGCAGCAACCGGAGCCAGAAATCCGGAACACTGATTTGTTTGGCAACTATGCTATTATCGGGAGTTTGAGACTTTACCTGACGAAAAAAACGAACGCTATGACTGTTATAACTGTAACCACCACCTATGCCCGGTTTTTGCTGCATTTTTCCAATGTGTAAAGGCAAGTGCCATGTTTAGGGGCAAGCACGATCATCGCACTGCCTTTCATCGACTGTACCCCCTGGTCGTGCAGGTTTGCCTTGCGCTCATTATCATATCACTTCCAGCCCACTCTTCGGGCCATTCTTCAAGCTATTCTGCTTCCGGCAGTCATTCAGCCGCAGCTCCGTCCGAACCCGTTGTCGAACTCTTCGACCAGGTACAAGACTACCCGCTCAATCGAAAACTTCGCTTCCTTGAGAATAAAAATGGAGAATATACAACTGAACAAATAATAAGCGGAGAAATGGATAGCCATTTTTCAAGATCAGAAGAAAATGTGCTCAATTTTGGTTATACCGATAGTGTTATCTGGGTCAAGATCCCGATTCATTACCGTGGTCAACAACAGAATGCAAAGTACTGGTTTGAGATCAATACCCCCCTTTTGGGTCATGCCGCGCTGTTTATCAAAGAGAAAAATAACCTAATAAGGAAATATGCGGGCTACGAAACCCCGTTATCCGAGCGGGATATCGCCTACCCGACACGGGTTTTCGAGCTGACTTTTCAGCCGGATCAAAAAGTCGAGCTTTTTGTTCAATTATCCAGCGACCTGTCACTGCATATTCCTATGAATATTTATTCGGCAAAGGGCATGACCGAGAAGTTCAATATGGTCACTCTGCTCTATGCGCTTTGCCTGGGCGCGACCCTGATCATGGTCGCCTACAATGTTTTTGTACTGATATCCGTCCGCGAAAAGGAATATTTCTATTATGTACTGTATATTTCTTTTTATTTGATTTCTCTCCTCGGGGAGAGAGTGCACGGGCTTCAACTGCTGGGCTCTGTCCCGGCCTTTCTGGATCAACGCTTTTTACCCACTTATGTCTGGATTACTTTCTTTTTTGCTTTCACTATGGCCCGGTATTTTCTTAACGCCCCAAAAGTAAGTGAAAGCCTCGACTGGTTTATCAAAATCTATGCCCTCAACTGCCTCGTTTGCGGCATCATTTCGCTCTTTACCGAATTTACTCTCGCTGTCCAGTGGGGAGTGATAGGAACCATTATCAATACCCTTGCGGTCTGCGCCTGTGGTCTGTTCGCCATTATTAAAAGGCTGCCTGGCAGTGGTGCATTCTTCGTCGCCTGGCTGTTCAATTTTGCCGGTCTGGCACTCTATGCATTGGCAGTTTCCGGGTATATCTCATTCAATCCCCTCACCTGGAATGCACCGCAGCTGGGCATTATCTGTCAGGTACTGCTGCTCTCATTCGCACTGTCAAATCGAATCAAAACCGCCCAGAAAAACGCCCTCAACGCAAACGCATTGGCCATGAAACATCTGCAAAGATATCGTTCTTTATTTGATCATGCCGTCGAGGGGGTTTTCCAGATTTCGTTAAGGCGCCGGTTTATTGACGCCAACCCGGCCATGGTAAAGCTGCTGGGATACAACTCGTACCGGCAAATGGCCAAAGACACCCCGGATGCGCTCGCCGCCTGCTACAACGACCCTGAAACGCTTGAACAAGTGATCAACTCGCTGGAAAACGGCAATCCGATTGCCAACCTTGAAACCCGATACACGACTCACAGCGGGGAAGAAAGGTGGGCAATATCTTCCCTCAGGGCAGTAGAGCAGGAAGGAGATCAACCCCTCCTCCTGGAAGGTTCTCTGGTTGACATCACAGAAGAAAAGGAAAAGGAAAAACTGGAAAAAGAGAGGCAGCAAGATCGAATTCACAGGAAGGTCGCGGAAGCCTCCGCCAAAGCCAAGACCCGGTTTCTGGCCAATATGAGCCATGAAATCAGAACGCCGCTAACTGCCATCATCGGATATAGCGAGTCCATGCTGGACGACACCATGAGCGAGCAGGAGAAGAAATCCTCTTTGACTACCGTAATCAGGTCAGGCAAGCATTTGCTGGAACTGATCAACGACATTCTTGATCATTCAAAAATAGATGCCAACAAGCTGGAAGTGGAAATTGTCCCGGTTTCGGTTGTCGAGATCCTCGACGAAGTAAAAGATTACCTGCAGTCCCGGGTCCAGGAAAAAGGGCTTGAATTTACTATCCAGTACGACTTTCCCTTACCGGAAACGATACAGACCGACCCGACCCGATTAAAGCAAATCCTGTTAAACCTGTGCAGTAATGCCATTAAATTCACTGACAGAGGCAGCATCCGGATCACTGTCCGGTGTGACCAGGATGAGGAAAAAATCCTTGTTCGCGTCGTGGATACAGGCATTGGCCTGAAGCCGGAACAGATGTCACATCTATTCGACCCCTTTGCCCAGGCCACACCCTCCATTACCCGGGAATACGGGGGAACCGGGCTCGGGCTTAACATATCCAGGCGACTCGCCGAGTTACTGGGCGGTACAATCCGGGTCTCCAGCACATACGGTCAAGGCAGTGAATTCGAGCTGTCAATCGCTACCGGGAAAACGGGCAGCACCAGGCTTATCCGGAATGCCGGTGAGTTGAAAAAACGTCAGACCAGCGTGCAGGCACTGGAGATTCCCAAACTGAAAGGACGCATCCTGTACGCGGAAGACAATGTCGTCAACCGCAAGTTAATTGAAATTCTGGTGACCAAGACCGGAGCCACCCTGAAAACAGCAGTGAATGGCGCGGAAGCACTCAAGATGACCTCGGATGAACAGTTCGATCTCATTCTTATGGACATTCAAATGCCGATCATGGATGGCAAGGATGCAACCATAGCTATCCGCAAATCAGGCAACACCACGCCCATTGTGGCTCTCACCGCCAACATCATGGCCGAAGACATCCGGGAGTACAAAGAAGCGGGGTGCAATGATTGTTTGTCCAAACCTGTTGACAAGAAGCGACTCTATGCAACCCTTTCTCACTATCTGGAAGCAGCGAAAAAAAATGACGATCCACGCCAACTTCCAGGCTCTCCCCCGGACATAGAGAAAAAGAAAACAAAACAGGCTCAAGGCGCTAAAGACGGGTTGCAGCCAATTATAGATCGGTTTTTAGCCAGCCTGCCAGAATATATTACCAAACTGAACGCCTGTTCAAAACGAAATGAATGGCAGGAAGTGCAGAAAATTGTTCATCAGATCAAAGGCGTTGCCGGCTCCGTTGGCTACCCGGATATGACCGAAAAAGCCGGATTACTCGATATAGCGATAAAAAAGGGCCGACAGGATGACTACGCCCGGCTGCTCGCCCACGTATTGAAAGAGTGCCAGGACGCCGTCAATGCGGTTGAAGACCATCACTCCCGACCATCCTGAAAACCGGCTTACCCGCTAGCTTACCTGATAGTCAAACACACCATCATCGGAAACACCGATATGCACTCTGGTGACTTCCTGGCCATCCGCCATTCGGGTCAAACACTCCGACGCCAGCTCGGGCAACAGGGTTCGATTCAAAATGGTTTCGATGTTACGAGCACCGGTATCAACCTCCTGGCTGCGTGCCACAATATGCAATAACACGTCTTCATCATAGGTAAACGCCGCGCCATAGTGCTCTCTGACCCGCTTCTCAATACGGTTCATGTTGATCTGGCAGATTTTCATCAGGTTCTCATCATCGAGTGGATAATAGGTGATCACCCGGGTTCTGCCGAGGAATGCCGGCTTGAAGTATTTGAGCAACTCGGGGCGCATGCTGTCCAGCAGGGTTTCCGGGTCGGGTCTTTCTTCCTGGCTGGCAACAATACTTCTGATTGCAGCCTCACCTGCATTCGAAGTCATGATAATAACGGTGTTCTTGAAGTCGATATCGCGGCCTTCACCATCTTTTATCGTGCCTTTGTCAAACAGGCTATAGAACACATCCTGCACACCCTGGTGGGCTTTTTCCATTTCGTCCAGCAGAATGACCGAATAGGGTTTGCGACGTGCAGCCTCGGTCAATACACCACCCTCGCCATAACCAACGTAGCCGGGAGGCGAACCCAGCAGCATTGACACCTTATGCTCTTCTTTAAACTCGGACATATTAATCACGGTGATATTCTGTTCACCACCGAACAACATGTCGGCGAGTGCCAGTGCCGTTTCTGTTTTACCTACACCACTTGAGCCCACCATCATAAACACACCAATGGGCTTGCGCGGGTCAGTCAAACCGGCACGGGAGGTACGAATGGACTGGGCAATGGCTTCCAGTGCATGGGACTGACCAATCACCCGCTCTTCCAGCCGGTCTCGCAGGTTGAGAATCGAATGAATTTCATCACCCACCATTTTTCCAACAGGAATACCCGTCCAGTTGGCTACCACTTCCGCCACTGCCTGGTCACTCACATGAGGTTGCATCAAGGGTTGGTCACCCTGAACCTCGCACAACTGTTCTGTCAGTTCTTTCAGTTTTTGTTGCAGCCCGGCTTTTTGTTCGTCGGTCAGGAGTTCTTCGTTCTCGACGGGCCCGGTTCCCTCCTCCACAGGTGCCTGGTCGGCTCTGGAAAAATAATCTGTTTCAATGGAATCGCGAATGTCTTTTATTTCGCTGATGATTTCCCTTTCTTTTTCCCATTGCGCTTCTTGCGATACCAACAGGCTCTCTTCCGCTGCCTTGTCTGCCTTGAGCCCGGCAATCTGCTGTTCACAATCGCCACTGGACGCATGCTCCTGCTCAATCATGCTGATAGTGGTGTCCAGTTGCCGGATTCTGCGACGGGTGTCTTCCAGCAAAGAGGGTGTCGCGCTCTGGCTCAGTGCAACCCGGGCACAAGCGGTATCCAGCAAACTGACTGACTTGTCGGGCAATTGTCGCCCGGGAATATAACGTGCAGACAGTTTTACAGACTGCACAATCGCATCGTCAGAGATGCGAACCTTGTGATGGCTCTGCAAGGTTTTGGAAATCCCCCTCATCATATCAATAGCGACATCTTCCGTCGGCTCTTCCACCTTCACGACCTGAAAACGTCGAGTCAGCGCAGGGTCACGCTCAAAATACTTTTTATATTCCGCCCAGGTTGTGGCGGCTATGGTACGCAGTTCACCCCGGGCCAGTGCCGGTTTCAGCAGGTTTGCAGCATCCCCCTGGCCTTCTTTGCCACCCGCCCCGACCAGAGTATGCGCCTCATCAATAAACATAATGATCGGGTATGGCGAGGCCTTGACTTCTTCAATCACCGCTTTCAGACGATTCTCAAACTCACCTTTCAT
Organism: Pseudomonadota bacterium; assembly: GCA_002747395.1. Taxonomy (GTDB): domain Bacteria; phylum Pseudomonadota; class Gammaproteobacteria; order Pseudomonadales; family Oleiphilaceae; genus LZORAL124-50-18. The sequence continues at coordinate 127,407 of PDPE01000025.1, read as the reverse complement.
GCTGGCTCCTGCCTGCAACAGGCCCAGATCCAGGGTCATAATAGTCACCCCTTTCAGTGGTTCGGGCACATCATCGGCTGCCACTCGCAGGGCAAATCCCTCAACAACGGCCGTTTTACCCACGCCTGCCTCACCGGTCAGAATCGGGTTATTCTGACGACGGCGGGTCAAAATATCGATACACTGCCGTATCTCTCCATCACGCCCCAGCACCGGATCAATTTCCCTGTTTTTTGCCCGCTCGGTCAGGTTGATACAGAATTTACCCAGTGCAGAACCACCTGCAGGTGACGAACCGGCGGCTTCAGTGCCTGTACCGCCGGACACAGGAGAGCGAGACACCCCTCTGGATTCTTCGGTGCGACCAAAAACCGTTGCCATGGTGGTTCGCGCCTTTTCATTGGTCACATCGCGAATACTCGGGGCGGATTCACCAATCTGGCGACGGAGTGTGTCATCAGACAGAATGGCACAGAGCAGGTGACCCGAGGTCATGCTGTTGTGCCCCATATCAACCGACGCAACCAGCCAGGCATACTTGAGCACATCCTGCATGGACTGAGCCAGCACCGGTGTGCGGGTATTGCCCGCCCTGAGCCGGCCCAGCGCATCATTCAGCTCTCTTTGTACAATGCCGACATTCACCCCCTGTTGCTCCAGTATTTTTCCGATATCGGTATCCGTCTGCTCCAATATCTTCATCAACCAGTGTTCAAGCTCGATACTGTAATGAGTCTTGGCGAAACACAACCCGCTGGCATTATCCAGCGCCTGTTTCAGGTTAGGATTCATACGCTCCACAAGCGCTTTCAAATTGACATTAAACATAGATTTTCGCCTTATGAGTTTGAATTGATTGCAAGGTTAACCTGTTGCATTCCATGTTTTGACAGTTGTATTCTCACTTTTTTATCGGTCGGGTCAGCTTTATACAGACTTGTGTTCCAACCCAATTGAAACTGCGGATCACGACAGCCCAACCGTGTCGGCCGCAATCGATCCTCACGCACCATCAATGACAGATCGAAGTCCATCTCTATGCCTGCCCGCTGCTTGATAAAGTCATACAGGGCAGACAGTTTTCTGGTGCCCGGGGCAAATTCCACAAAATCTTGCTCAGAAAAATCTTCGATTTCCACTTCAAACAGATTTTGCAGTACCCAACACCTTGAACCCAGAATGGCATTTTGCCCAAGACGATTGTTCATGCCCAAAGTCATCGCGCCCGCCATTCGGGTCACAACATCCGGCGACAGCCGTCGCCATTTGCCTTTAAACTGATGTATTCTTACCCTTAGGCCAAACTGATGGTAGATCGCAGTCTTCAGTGTGTACTCGTTACATCGCCGATGGGCAATTGCGCCAGGATAGTTCATCCAGGCACCCCCATGCGTGTGAAAGCTTCCGGGTAAACCGGACATACCGGAAAGCGCCTTGACCACTTCACCATACCAGTCGTTCAGATACCTGGACTGACTTACCTGTGCCGACTGAAAATTGGCCATCGGACGGTACTTTTTCCATGCCTTGTAAAACAGCGAGATCGTTCGGTGATTGAACTGGTCAAGAAACGCCTCAAGAGCGTGATCCTTCTCCCTGTGTCTGGCAAGAATCAATTCTGAATAGTGAAAGGGCAGCACACCGGAAGCGCCATTGAGTCCCATCATATTGGTGGTCAAGAGCCATTGGCCATGACGCTCGCCGGCTTCATGGCTTGAAACGTTTCGGCTTGAGACGTTATGGCTTGAAGCATCCTGGTCGGCCTCGTCACCGGTACCGGACAAACTGACCTCACTGACCGGGCCGGCCCCAAATATCAGATTCGGGTTGACGCGGAAGCGAACAGGATCTCGCCCCGGTGCCCCCGGGTCGCCCAGGCATTGCGGGTTATCCCGGTTGCTTCGCAACAAATCCGTTTCAATCAAGCGAACCAATTGAAAAAAATCGAATCGCCATGGTTCACAGACCATGCGATCTTTCAGATTAATTCGATTTCGCCGGCTCTTGGTGGCCATTTTTTCAACACCTCGGCTTTCCCCTTGAGTCTTGCAACCATCCGGGTAAACGAATTAATGGAACAGTACATGGCAAAAAACCGCTCAAGTACCGATGCAAAGAGATAGACACTGTGGCCGGACAGCATACTTTCATCAAATGTCACCTCGATTTCTGTGCCACGACACACAGTCGTCTTGCCCTTGTAGGTGACAGGGGCGGTAATTGATGATGTTTTCAACGACAAAACCGATTTGATCATGGCTTTTGTTGCCGAACTCTCAACCACATCATACAGTGCCAGAATTTCTCTGAAATAGCTCGTGCCACTCTCTCCGGTCAATGACAAGTGATTCAGCGACAACTGTGAGACAAGCCGCCACCTTGCACCATTTCCCTGGGGCGGGCGACAGGTATTGGTAATGCGGGTCAATGTGTTGATTCTTGCCAAAGGCACGCCCAGTGCGTTGCATTTCAAATACGGTTGTCCACCTCCAAAGGGTAACTTTTCAGGCATATTGCCATTAAAACACAGGGTTTCTATCGACAGGGTTTCGTCTTCTGCTTCTGCAACATCAAAAGCCAGATCCACCAGCGACAGCTCGGTACATGAACCCGGCTCATTACCCGGTTCACCGCCAAACACCTCCTGGCGCCGGGCAGTCCAGTACCGTTCACTGTCACTCTCTATGTCTGCATGAGACAAACCATAAAAAGGTTTGTACTCAACTTTGAGCCCGCTACCACTGACACCCGTCACTTTCTCGATGGCATACACCTCATAATGATGAGGAAAACGGGCATCGGGAATCACCTTGTAACTATCCTGGGTATACTCAAGCGAAATCGGTTCGGCACGACAGGGAAACAGATTGACAATGGGGCAACAGTTTAACGCAAGCATGCTTTCGTCTACATGCCTCTCCAGATCAGCATCGGCGCGATCGGTATAAATATAAATATCAATGACGTTGCCTTTCACCCGTTCGAGCGCATTTTTTAAACCGGTCAGCTCAAAAAACAAAAACTTTTCAGGAAATGCCATAAATTCAGTGAGCAACCGATAACCCGGAAACGAACCGGGCGGGTAAGGTACAATACCCTCGGATTCTTCAAAACCGAGAGGTTTAATGGTGTGCGCTGCAAGTTTTCGATACTCCCCGTCACCCGAAGCGATCACTACGCCCCGGGCTTCATGCAACACCGCCTGATAGAGAGGATAGGTATACCGGGCCTGGCCTTTCAAGAAAAAGCGCAGGTTTTCCAACGCCATGTCACCGACAACCATATCTTCACCCGAAAGCTCGAGACGAAGATGGATAACCGACTCTGCACCCTTGAACTCGTTCGCTCCAGGCGTGGCGAATGGCTTGCCCCGGTACCTGGCAAAGGGTATTTTTATGGGCTGAATGGTCATATCAAAAACGGTCTGAAAACTGCAGGGCCGACCTTTTATGGCATCCGTTTCGAGTAATGTTCCCTTTTTGACGGGGACGGTCGTGTCAAGGTCGTTTTCAGGCACAAACTGAACCACGGCAAGGGAGGGCAGTGGTCTCAGATAATGGGGATACAGGTTATCCAGCAGTGCATCGGTTAATTCAGGAAAATCATCGGCAATTTTCTTTTGAATACGGGCGTTGAGATAGGCAACACCTTCCAAAAGTCTGGAAACATGCGGGTCTTCTACCACTTCTTCACTGATTCTCAACCTGCTCGCCACTTTGGGATAGGCGCGAGCGAACTCCGCGCCAGATTGGCGCAGGAAAGCCAATTCCTTTTCATAGAAAGACAACAGGTCATCTGACATCAGTGAACACGCCCTATATGAACATTATTGGTTGAAGGCTCAAACGCCGAATCAAATACAATTTCTTCAGGTGCCGGATCAGCATGCATTAGTGCTTCGATTCTGAAATGCAATGTCCGATCAAGTTTGTCAGAGTCTTTGAGTACCACATTCACCGTTTTGAAACGTGGCTCAAACCGCCTGATATGGTCTTCAACCAGCCGACAAAACTCGTTTGATCCGGCTGCATTTAAAAAATTGATCACATTCAGATCCGGCAAACCATAGTTGACCAGAGAACGATCCAGCTCATCACAACCATCGGGAGGGGAAACACAGCGGAAACGGGTGTTCAGCAAGCTTTCCAAATCCCTGCGCACACTTTCCCGAATTTCAGACATCAGCTGATGTCGGCCTTTTTCATTCTCAATTGTCCGGTCAGGCTGATAATCAATGAGCCTGTCCAGTACAGACGCTCTTACCAGCAGGTTTTTTTTTCGTTTGTTCGCTTTGCTAGCCACGGCGGGCACCTGTCAGTTCGGTAGTGAGGTGCAGATCAGAACGCAAACTGTCTGCCTGATAATGCGGTTGCAACAGGATTTCAGCCCAGTATTCACCCGGTTTTTCCGGGTTATCAAATACCTCGACCAATGCCTTTCTCAACGGGTATCTGGACTGCAAATACCAGTCAGCATCTTCTTGCATAACAGTATAGCCGTTCAGCCATTTCTGCAGCATGCTCGCACAATCCGAGGCCCGGGTATAGCTGCCAATTTTGTCCCGCATCATAATCTTGATATAGTGAGCGAAGCGTGAACCACAAAGTAAATACTGCAATGAGGAGGCAACACGCTCATCTGCATTCACCCGAGAGCTGGTAAACTCCCGATTCCGGAAAATCGAAGGCATACTGTGAAATGCCAGCAGCGGCAAGTCATAGCATTGACAGGCTGCAATAAAGCCCTGGTCGGCCAACTCTCTTTCCCGTTCATCGGTGATTACCACATCTGTACCGGGTTTAAAATCGGTCTCATCCGGCCCGACCCTGAAATAGTCGACGACCAGTTCATTGACTATTCCTCCCGACAATTGATCCCTGGGTGCCCCCCTGATATGTGAAAACCATCCGATATCACTGAACTCCCGAATCAGCACCTTCGCGACCGCCATATTGGCCCCGCCCCACAGATATTTTGACGAGTCGCTCAATCCCCGACGTTCATCATAAATCAGGCCGCCGAAGTCATCCAGCCTGACGGTATAGGGCTTGCGCAGCAACACCCTGGGCAAGGTAATCCCCATAAATCGTGCATCAGGGTGGTTGCGCAGGGTTTGCCATTCTGCATATTCCTGCTCCCGGAAAACAGACTCTAGCGAGAAAGCGTGCGTCAAATAATCAAAGGCACCATCCAGCCCGAAAAGCTCGGGGGAAGCATTGATCAGTATCGGGGAAAAAGCGGCACCCGCTATCTCGGAAAGGCATTTCAGGGTCGGAACATCATCATAACGATGTTTCGGGCCAGGTCTGTGAGATATTTCATAGTCGGCAATGAGTACGCCATAGGGTTCACCACCTGGTGTATCATACTCTTCACTGTACACTTTATGGAATAACTGGCTTTGATCGAACTCCATAGCCCGATTTACATCTTTGGTGATCTCCGCCCAGGTAATATCCAGGAATCGTATTTTGACATTGTTACGCCCTGAAGCGCAGTCAACCAGAGACTCAAGGTTTCGCCAGGATGATTCCAGACGCTGGAATACGGGGTGATGAATAATCGCATTCACCTGACCAATGATCAAGTCGTCGATCCTGGATAGCAGATAATCCAGCCACAACAAACAGTCTTCAAACCGATCCTTTTCCGACAGACGACCCTCTTCCGGCGACATCTCGACACCAGAATCGGAACCCTTGCCGGTCTGAAAAAAATCGGCCACCAAAGCAAGCACTGCGTCGTCCGTATAATACGCAAGTGAATCCTGTTGACTTGCCTCTGAGTCCGACGCAATGAGTTTGCCTACCAGACTTTGGACGGCTTGTTCGATTGATGTGACTGGCTGCATGAAAACACGCTTTCAGATACCTTGTTTCAACAAAGGAACCAATAAAAAAGTCGAAAAAGGGAGGAACAACCCTCCCCTTTCGGATCACTGAAGGTGGCTATGATCAGGATGAGCCTGGAATATCAGCAACCATACGCAAGGATGCCGTCAACTCTTCCATTTGCAACCAGGGCCGCATATATGCAATTGCACTGTATGAGCCTGGCGCTTCAGGGTTTTCTTTCACCTCTACACGCGCTTCAGCCAGTGGATACCTGGCTTTCATTTCCGGGCTGGCATCCGGATTTGCATTGGTATAGCCACTAATCCAGCGATTCAACCATCGCTCTGCATCCTGCGCCTCCATAAATGAACCGATTTTGTCCCGAGCCATTACCTTTAGATAGTGGGCGATACGGGACGTGGCCATAATATAGGGTAAACGTGCTGAAATGGCCGCATTGGCGGTGGCATCTGCCTGATCATACTTCCTGGGTTTCTGACAGGTTTGCGCACCAAAGAATACGGCATAGTCCGTGTTCTTATAGTGACACAGAGGCAAAAAGCCCAGTTTGGACAATTCTGCTTCTCGACGCTCGGTGATTCCAACCTCGGCAGGACACTTCTGGTCGAGGTCGCCGTCATCACTTCGGAACAGATGCGTGGGCAAACCTTCTACCTTACCACCACCTTCCGCACCCCGAATCGCAGTACACCAGCCGTTTTCGGCAAATGCCGCCGTCATGGTTGTGCCCATCACATACGCCGCGTTCATCCACGCATAGTGATCGTGCTCAACATCTTTCGCCTGGCCAGACTCATCCAGCGGGAACTCTTCGTAACGAAACGCCTCAACAGGTTTGGAGCTATCACCGTACGGCAAGCGGGAAAGAACCCGGGGCATGGCCAGCGTAACAAATCGGGAATCTTCTGAATCCCGGAAACTGCGCCACTTGATATACTCGGCGGAGTCAAATATTTTCTCCAGATCACGAGGGTTCGACAGTTCGGTAAAATCATCAAAACCGAACATGGACGAGCTGGCTGCAGAAATAAACGGACAGAAGCCTGCAGCGGCGACACCGGCCATATTGGTGAGCAGGTCAATATCTTCCGCGTGATTGGAAAATTCATAGTCACCAATCAGTGCACCATAGGGTTCACCACCGGCGGTACCATATTCTGCCTCATAGATTTTCTTGAAAATCTGGCTCTGATCGAACTCGACGGCCTTATCCAGGTCTTTGAACAACTCACGCTTGCTGATGTTCAACATGCGGATTTTCAGTGTCGAACTGGTTTCGGTATTCATCACGAAGTGATTCAAACCACGCCAGGCACCTTCAAGTTTTTGAAACTTTTCATTGTGCATGATTTCAGCCAACTGGGTTGAAATCAATTCGTCGATTTTGCTGACCGCCTTATTAATGGTGTGTGTCAGATTTCGATCCCAGGTCAGGGTTCCGGACATGGCCTGCTGTGACAAATTGGCAATCAAGTCTTTGGTCGTATCCGGTTCGGTCTGCCGGGTCGCGGAAATCGCCTGATCCAAAAAACTGAGGGAGGTTTCTTCCCCGACCGCCGCTTCCTGACCTTGTCGTTCTTGTTCGCTCATCTACCTATTCTCCTTCCGGCTTGTCTTCACCAAGACCAAGTTCTTTGGAAATCTCTGCAATAGAGTCTGTATTTTGTAACACCTGTTCCAACAGGGTTTCAAGCTCCTCCGAGCGATCAGCCTTGCTCATCAGGTCACGCAGTTTGTTTCTCGCTTCCAGCAGTTTCTTCAGCGGCTCAACCTGGTTGACAATATTTTGAGGTTCAAAATCTTCCATGGAATTGAACTGAAGGTTGACTGCCATCTCCTTGCCCTCTTCACCGGACAGGGTATCAGCCACCCTGGCTTCAACTGTTGGCGCTATCTTACCCATGATTTCGTTAAAATTGTCACGATCGATCTGAACAAATTTTCTTTCTTTCAGCGATTTTTTGCTCGCCGTGTTATCACCAGAGTAATCTCCCATAACACCCGTTACGAAAGGTAGCTCTTTCTTGACTTCTGCACCATTGCTTTCAACATCATAGGTGATTTGAACCCGGGGTTTACGTACTCTGGACAGTTTATCCTGAAGACTTTCAGCCATAACAATTTCCTTTTCTCTTCCTGGTTAGCGTGAACATAATCTGAATTCTGCAATTTCTGGTATTAAATGGCATTAAACCTGTAGCAGTAAGCTTACGGTCTTAAGCTTATAGCATCAAGCAGCCTGTAAAAAGTAAAAAGGCCAAGAACGCCCGCAGATTGCAAAATCCGGTTTTTTGTTATTCTAACGAGCCCCTTTCCGTACCTTGTTGAGGGTGCCGGTTTCATTAAAACCCGCGCGTCACCAGGTTTGATCTGAACCAGGTCCGACTCTGAACAGGCTGTCACCAACCTTCTGATATGTCAGGCCCGGCCCCCCATTCATCAACAACCGGCTCTGCCCTGGCAACAGGTTTTTCCTCTTCTGGTGGAGCGACTGCCGGTGTCACCGGCACGGCGGTACTCGCCAACCCTCCTATCGGCGGCACATCATCACCCAGAGGAATGCCGGTCAACTGGGCATAAACAGCACGCGCATTGTCATCAGGAATAAGCTGAAGCATCAATTCCTGAACGGACATCTTACCCCACATGGCAACCCTCTCAATGGCACCACACAAGGGTGAGTGAGGTTCGGTTTTCTTAAAATAGTCCGCTATCAACAAAAGCTGATTGATTGCATCATCTCGGCTACCGATCGCGCCGATTGCAACCTGGTGACCAGCCGAAGCTGACCGGTCCTGACCTGCACTATCAGGGTCAGGCTGTTTATTTGCACCAGCATCATCAGCCCCGGTCTCTGCCGGGAATTTGTCTTTTGTTAAAAAGCGGACAGCATCCAGCACCTCTTCCAGGGTCTTTTTTATCGCACTGCTCGGAGGAGAAAACCGATAACCGCACTTCTCATCGAATAATGATGACATCCGGTTAAACTCTGCCAGACACTCCTCCAGATCATCAACCAGATTTCGGAAAAACGCAACCTGCCCTTCGGCTACCTGATTGAGTAACTGACTCAAATCTGTGCCAATATCTTCCAGTCGCTGCTTCTGTGCATCGGGGTCTGTCATTTTCGAGGCTTCAATACAGCGATCATAAACATTGAAGGTGAAGGCGTCCGAGTCATGGTCGCTGAGGGGAACACTTCTTATCGGTTGAATGAGGGTACCACGCCCGTCCTCCCCGTTAAGGCCGACGATCGGGAAAACTCTGGTTTCCAGTCCATCTTCATCGGGGAGCGGATATAACTCGTCCCAAAACTCCTCAACCAGTCGACGAATCAGCCTGAAACCGTCTCTCAGACCGGCAAATCCATATTGCCTCAGCGCCGACTCGGCCAACCAGGCTGCTACCTCAATGTCTTTCGCCTGCAACTTGAGCACAGAAGGAGCAAGGGTGAAAATCTCTTTCCACTTTCGGTCTATTTCGGGATCAGACTGAGAATCAAATTTGCGGGCGCGCGACAAACTTGCAATGGTTCGGCGATCGTCTTTCAATTGCTGATACTCGGCCGCACCGGCCTCTCTCAGGTCATGGCCACAAGGAGTTTGCTCGCTAACAGGAGTTACGATATCTTCAATGTCGAAAACTTCGGCAGTTGCCATTCAGCGCCTCTCTATACACAGGTCAAATAGTCACACGGGTCAAATATTCATCTCAAAATCTGCCGGGGCTACCCGGTTTGGGAATTGCCATTGTGTGCCTGATAGTGTTTAGTTCACTTTTCAGAATTTGTCGAGAATGCTGTATCCAGCCAGGCCGGGCTAGTTAATAACCAGCTCAACACTGACCTTGTTGGACTGCATACCCGCATACTCGACATATATTTCATAAGTGGCCGAAGTCAGTGGAAAGCGAACATAATCACAAACATTCGGATTGAAATAGCTTGCCGACAACATATCAACCAGGGTCGCCGGATCGATCGGTTCTTCAGGAAAAGGTAACGGCTCCTCCGGGCTTTCATCCTGATCCAGCAGGCTTCCCTTGTACTGGTGTCCTGAATCGACATTTTTCACATGTATCTGCATGGGAGGGGCGTCCACCATATCCCGCATTTCTGCCTGATAATAGCCACAAACCGGAATAATTTCCTTATCTGCCATTAGCACATCAATCTCGATTTTATCCGGTGCCGAAATGATAATCCCTGACCAATCCGGCCCCGGTTCCGTCGGTGAGCAGGCATTCGGCGCCGACGTATTTACAGAAACAGACTTGAAAATCTCCGGTTCATAGTTCATTCCATCCTCACTCATTCCATTCCAACGTTTCTTATAAGCCCCTTGATCAAGGCTGGCACCAGCCAAAATAAACGACCTGTTCTCATCACCGCAAGCCGATATAAAAAGCGGACTGCCCAAAACAAACAGCAAAATAAAACCAACCGGCGCTCGTTGACAAGTCATCTTTTTTCTCTCGCTGTACAACTTGACTGATTACCAGGGGCGCCGGGACTCTCGCCGACCAACCGGGACTCTCACCGACCAATATGGAGCAACAACATTTACGGTACAAAAATCGGACTCGGTGCAAAAACCGGCATGTCAACACCGGTCAAAAGCCGCTCCACCCGTCACTGATATCCACTTTTCTTACCGCAGGCTCACAATTTGTACAAAACTTGCCCTTGCCGTTTGTCGCCCCGAACATGACGCATTTCGAATTGGAAGTATCAGTTCGGCTGTCATACCGGGCCTGGCCATCCGGGCATCCGAAATAGCAGTGATTGCCAACATGCCCCCTGGAGCTGTCATAATGTGTCGCAACCTTGTCCGGCAACCCGGCAGTTCCATCGGCAACCATGCCGACCTTGTGCCCCATTTCATGCACAATAACCCGGTTTTGCGCCGCAGTTGACTTGTTCCGCCACCAGGCTCTGGTACAAACACAAATCAGGTTTCCGCCACCAAAAGAAAGACCGCCACGCATCCGATCTACCCAGTTTACTTTCAGGGTAAGTGTACCCGTTGCCGTCGACAGATGATCGACTTTGACTTTCACCTTGTCAAAATACCTGGTTATGCGGGCATTTGCCAGCGGCTGACACTTTGCCTCTGCTATGACAACCTCATCCCTGCCTGGTGTACCACCGGTTTTCAGGAACTCACAAGACACAAACCAGCCTTCACCCGGAACAACATCTTTCCACAAGGCTCTTGTCTTTATGGCAGAATTGGTCAGACCAGGACCTGCAATACCTATTTCCACATCAGCCTCGCCCGGTCCCACCTTTACATTTCTCTTGCGTATGATCTGATTGGGATTTTTGACTGCCAACTGATCGGTAAAGCCGATTGCAACCGAACAAGGTGCCTTGCCTGGCCCCTGGGAGCCGGTGTACGCTGCCCTGGCATTTTGCCGGAAAGTCTCCTGGTCGTCGGTAGAAATATTATGCATATGGGCCATCTCAACGTCTGGCAGACTCACCATTTTATAAAAGTTTCGCTCAAACTCTGCGGTAAAGGCTGACATCGAACTGGCAATGCCGGTCAGACCTGCCATTTTTACCTGAACGAAGTGAATCAGGCGAGTGGTTCTGATTTCTCCCTGACTGGTAACAGTATTGCCATAGTCATCCGAAGCCTCCAGCCTGTACTGGTCATTACCGGCAACCGCAATAAAAAAATCGTCACAGATAATTTTTGTACCATCACTTTCTGTCGTGTATGACTTTTCCTGATCCTGGTATTTAAACTTGCTATTTCGGCTTTTTTCTGAGGAGGTATAGACAGCATTACCCGAGCCAGGCTTATATTTTACCCTGAACGAGTGGGCACCGGGCCTGTCAAATTCGACTTTGATTCTGGGCTTGCGGGACAACCTGTCCAGATTTTTTACCCTGGTGCCATCCACCCATTTCGGGTCTGCGGGGAGGTTGACAAACTGATCTCCGATACCGGTGAGAATGGTTCCATCGTCTCCATCCAGAAATTCAACCCGGACGATACAGGGCTGCTCCGATTCGTCCTGCCCCTTTATCCCTTGCTCTTTTTCTTTCTGCTCTTTTTTCTTCGAATCCGGGTCTTTCCCGCCAGATTCAGAGTGTTTGGGCCTCGACCCGCCAGGCGCAACCAACACCTCATACAACTCGACAATGGCCCTGAACAACGGGTTCTGCATAAATGTGCCGGAGCTTTCCTTTTCACCCTCCGGTTTGTCAAGCATTTTTTCAATGTCTTCAATGGTGTAGGAAGACTCTTCCTCCTCTTCTGCTTCTTTCAGTTTGATTTCCCGTACTCCCTTTGACGGGAAACCGATACCAAGCCCATCTCCTATACTCGCCACCTTAGCACCCTCTTTGTCGATGTTGTCGATTTAAGCACGTATCAATCACCGGCAGGATACCGACACACATTCGGCATATACCGATCCGTGAGAATCCCGACTCAACCGGTCAACCTTCTGATTTTTTCACTATCAGGCCAGGGCAAATGCTCGTCCCCATCGAAATCCAGCCATGCCTCATCCAGGCTGTCATCATCCAGCACCAAACCCTGCTCCGCCAGGTCAACCCCCATCACCCTTGCCCAGGCCTGCCCGGCCAACCTGGCTGACTCGGGCCGTGCCATCTGCTTCAATAGCCAGGGCAAAAGTGGTTTGGCTCTCATGGCACCAACCGCGATAATGGCACAACGCTCATGCCCCCCGGTGGCACGCAGTTCAGCAAGCAACATTTTGGCCCGGTCAAAACCATACCGGCTGAAGCACAGTTCGGTTGCCTGTTCCTGATATTCATTGTGCTCAAGAACAAAGCATTTCAGCTCATCCAGTGCCGTGGTGTCACCAATCATTACTCGCGTAGAAAGCGGGTGATAATTTCGCTCCGACACCTCGGTGTCATTCAGCTTTCTCAGTAACGGCACGAGATCAACCCTTCGGAACTTGCGCAAGTCTTCCATCAGCACCGGCAAAACCACTCCGGCTTGCGCATAGGCATCAGTGATAGTGCGATGTTGCAAATCCAGCCAATCGGCGTCAAATATCGCCCTGGCTGACGAGTCAGGATTATGCCAGAGGTAATGCAAACACAAGGACCGCAGTTCAAGCCGGGTCGATCGCGCAAAACGCGCAGCCCATTGCTCTCGGGAACCGCTCTTTCGCCAGGCAAACGCATCCGCCTGCGCTCTGTATAGCGCCGTTGATTCGAGCGCTCCCTCAACCACGTCTTTAATCTGTGGCACATTGCGCTCAAACGCCAATAGGGCAATCGCAAAGTACTCACCTTCATCTTCGGATAACATAAAGGGTGCTGCGATATTCCAGCCGGCGTCACCGCTTGCCACCAGGCCGTCCAGGTGGGCATCGATACGCCGACGAAGTTTTTTCAGCCAGGACAAGTCTGCCCCGGAAGAAGGTAGCGCTGCCAATTCTGACTCATCACACCATTGCAGGTACAGAGTCGATATTTCTTCCAGATGGGTTTCTATAATCCGGGGTATAACGAAAGAACCTGAACTCACGAACTGACCTCTATGACAAAAAAAGAGAAAACCGGAGCAACCGCCTAGCCCATGGCGTTTTTCTTGTTCTGAAACAGGGAATCAAGCATTCGACAGGCATTTTTTCCCTCAAACTTGACATCAAAGGAATAGGTCATAAATTCAGCCTCCCCCTTGAAGGTGCCGGAAACAACCCCTCCCACCGTTCCAGGTTCATCTCCTGAGGTCACATTGTATTTTGCCCCCTTGAACATCGCCATCTGGCCGTCTATTTTCACCTTTTTGGTACCCATCGAAGTGTTGGCAGACATACCAACATTTGGATACGGAATGGGGATAGGGCCAGACGGAGTCGGCGTTTTGCACACATCCGGAAACACAACACTGATGCCACTGCTCTTCTTGTGTACAATGCCTCTAAAATTGGCCATTACGGTCGCCGGCATGGCGGTATCTCCTGGTTGATAATTTCAGCGTCTTTTACAATTGTATCTGCTCAGGCCCTTTTGGTTGGGCCCGATATGGTCAATTAACCCTTATACTGTCAGAGCGGTATCTAGACCAGTATTCCCGCACCACGGTGTTCAAAGTCGGAAGCGGCCCATATCAGAACCGCTCCGTCAACCCGGTCTTTCGCTCTGCCTATCAGCGCGTTGATATATAAAGAGGGCACCGTGGCAGCGCCAATATCACCATAGTATTCGGCCGGGTGCTCGATCTGCAGGCCGTCTTTGAACAGCGTTGAAACCCGGATAGCAGACAACCCCCACTCCTTGGCGAACACACCCTCACCGTTCAGGCTGCAGAAAACCGTTCCAATCCCGGGCGACCCCGCTTGCTGAATTGCCTGGCCTATCGCGCCGGACAGACCGACGCCTTCACAGATTTCATCCGAATAACAGTGCCCAGGCTCACTTGCAGTGACCGGAGTGTGTATCAAAATTCTGCCTTTGGAGCTCATTTCCAGCATTAAAAAAGCAGCACCTTCACCTGGTACGAAGCCATCGGCTGTATTTTCAAGTAGCAACCTGTTTTGCTTATCCATAATGCCCAGAAGCGATGCATCGACATAGCTGTCCACACCACCCACCAATACCCTTTTAATCGCCCCCCCTCTCGTTGATCCGCCCGCGTCATTCCGGTTTTCCAACAGGGCCATGGCAGACGCCATGGCAGTAAAACCTGCTGATCGACCGTACGGAAATATCCTGCTGTTTGACAGATCAAGCACATCCCCGGTGAACCCGGAAAGCTCCTTCAGGAATGGCTCAAGTGCAGGATAATCCCGACCGGGACGACGCTCGGGCAAGGCCAGGAACAAAGGCAGAGGGTGTTCCACCTCGGTCGAACCGACACACTCATCCAGTGCGCCAACCGCCAGCCGCATCATACGCTCGTAACGAACTCCCGGCCGACTCAGCCTGGCAACATCAATAACGGGCAGTATCTCGTCTGGAACCAGGGCGAACCTGAGGGGAATACCCTCCGGATTAAGAAGTTCTGTTTCCGTATACTGGCTGATTCCAGCCATTGCGGCCGTCACCGAGGGTAAGGCGCCCCTGCCAAGCGCGTTGATCATACCCAGACCCCTTACCTTGCATGTCATGCCATGTTTCCTTGTTGATTACCGGTTGCAAAGGCTGCTATCACTCACAGACAAGCTCCACTTTATGAATACTCAACGCGTTCCGTTCACAGGGAAACTCTGCTTTCCAGATCAACTCGATGGTGTTTTGATCGGGTGCAATAAACAGGGTATCCAGAGACAGGTGAATTTCATTGCCGGAGCGACCGAGCTGTATTTTTGCGATCAGTTCATACTCGGGGAGATAAAACCGGACAGAGGGATAGCCCGGCACCAGATTCCACAATTGAACAGGTATCTCACCCTTCATGCCAATCACCGGAAAGCTTAAACCGTTCGATGCGACGGAAAAGAACTTGCTGTTAAAATCAAGGGGGAGTATGGGCGCCCGATTGACCTTCCATTCATCATCATAGGTTCCGGCGAAGGAGACTCGTGGCTGCCAGGTTGGTGCGATAAAGCCCAGGCCCGCAGGTGTCGGCCTGTCTGACAAGCGTGAAATCAGGGCACTCGGGTCTTCAATATTCGGCAAAGGCAGACCATTGGTTCGCCATGCCGGGCGTTTTCCGACAAAGCCCTTGCCTGCCGGATTCTCCGGCAAAAACACCGCTGAGTCAGGCCCGACAGGCCTGGTTTCATCAAAATGATGGATACCGCCATAGGCACGCTCATAGACTATCGGCATTTTTTTAAACGGCTCTGCATCCGTAATCCTTCCTGAATCCCAATATCGGTCACCAAACACAGCCAGCGTTTTTTTCTCTCTTCCTACGGCCAGGGCCGCGTCAATTCGACGCGCAAGCTTGCCCTCGGGGGCATAGGCATGCCCCTCAAACACGACATCCACGACAGCTTTGGCCGGATAAAACTCGGTGGCCCTCAGCAAACCGGAGTAACCCGGCTCACCCGAATACTGATCACTGTATTGCAGAGGCCTCTGCTCCTGCGCCAATACGACCTGGGGAAAAAGTGTAAATGTTCCCTTTGCCACGATAAGTAGCACGTCTTCTCCCCGACCGTTCAGCATCAGGCAGAGTTCACTGATAAAGGGTGTGGAGTTCGTGTAATCAAGCACCGGGCCTTGTCCTTTTCCTCAGCAAAATCTGCTTTATCCTCGAATATCCGCCTTTCGGGCACACGGTGGCCGGCCCCCGAATCAATTCAGCTCGATAGAGCCACCTTTAATTCGATGTGCACCACGAGCACGACTGAGGATGTGTTCGCCCCTGACTACAATTTTTCCATCCTGCCTCAGGGTAATACTCGACTTGCCGCATCTGAGTGTGATTTCTTCCGGCGCAGCCAGCTCCAGCTTCTTGCCATCGATCAACACCTCCGGCCTGTCCACACCGCTGGCAGCAAGCCCGCCAGGAGAGACCTGCCGCTCCTCCCGTTCGAAGCCGCGCTTCACAGATGGTTCTGCCAAAACGTCATCAAGTAGCGAGCGAACCAGCCCGATCACGACCGGAGCAGTGTGATTGCCCGGAAATGTCAACAGTACCTGCCTGCCGATGCAGGAAGCATCCAATGGCACTGTGGTCAGAGCCTCCACTCCGGCATCCTTACCGACACCCTCGAAGCTGACCCGGGGTGCCCCGGCTTCACTGACAGAAACGACTGCCCCCAGCAGGGTTTGCCCCTGAGAGCGGCCTTGCCCGTCATCGGAAAATGTAACCTCATTGTTCACCGGTTCAGTCTGTCGCATCACCACTCGCACCGTTAATTTTGCAGAACCTTGCTGCCTTTGATGATCACATCTTTGGAGCCTTTCACATTTATTTTGCCACCGGCGACAATAATCGTACCATCTTTCTTCATGGTGATTTTGGCCTTGCCACATTTCAGCACGATTGACTCTTTGGCCTCAAGCTGAATTTTATCCGCTTCCAGCGCATAGTTTTTGCCTACAGACTCGGAATGTGAACCACCGACTTTTTCAGCGACATCTTTGGCAACGACATTCGCCACGGCGCCACCCACAGTAAAAGCAACATTCTTGAGGACATTTCTGGAATAGTTTTCACCCACAAAGAGTATACGATTCCCTCCCTGGAGAATGGCAGCATGTTTGCCGATAACTTCCAGGTGGTTTTCCTCCGTTTTCAGTGTTTTGTCGTGGCCCACGGTCTGAGCCAGATCATTTCCAATGTTTTCAGTCGAATCATTCCCGACATGAATATCCTGATTCACCCCAACCGTGATTTTCTGATTCACACCAACCGTGACTTTCTGGTTATTCTCAATCATCTCCTCTTCATCTTTTTCAGCGTGCAGATAGAGGAGCTCTTTACCCTTGTCATCTTCAAAACGGATTTCGTTAAAGTTTTCCGTAGAGCCGCCTTTTGTCGACCGACTTTTTATTCCACTGTGCGCCTTGTTTGCCGGCAGATCATATGTTGGCATGGTATCGGCGTTGTAAACACTGCCGATAATCAGTGGACGATCAGGATCACCCTCCAGGAAGGAAACCAGCACCTCATGGCCAATGCGAGGAAGGAACTGGGCGCCCCACTTTTTACCCGCCCAAAACTGGGCAACACGAATCCAGCAGGAACTGGAATCCCCCCTGGTTCCGTGACGATCCCAGAAAAACTGAACCTTTACCCGCCCGTATTCATCGGTAAATATTTCATCACCGGCAGGCCCGACAACGACCGCTGTCTGAGTTCCCCTGATAAAGGGCCTGGGCGTAACCTGATGTGGCCTGAGCACAACGTCAGCGGGCACGCAGATAAACGAATTACGGTACTCAAAGACCTCGTTATCTGAATGATAGCTTCCCTCACTGGCCTGGTGAACAACAGTTTTTACGACAAAACTCTTTTTGGCATCAGCCTCGTTCTGGTTATATCCCGCTTTGAACACATAACCGGCAGCCATCAGGTGGTAATCACTGGTGGCCTCGATTTCGGTGAAATCGGCCTCTATCGCTTCCATCCTGTTGCGAGCGTAAAAGTCACCAGTGGCTGAATCACCATAATCACCGGGGTAGTCATAGACCTCGAAAGGGCTGCTGTTCGGGATCGACAATACGGTTTGCTGGTTTGTCATCAACGATGTGCCCGGAGTAGTAAAGTTGTAGTCGGTGTGCGCCACCCTGCCACTGCAAAAACGAAAATGACGCTGCCAGGTACTGATCCTGAAATCCGTGAGACTGCCGGCAGACACATCAATACTGCTCTTCGGCACTTTCTCGTAGCCTCTCGCATAGTCGCAAAGCACCAGAGTATGCTTGCCGTTTTCATGCCTGAAGAAATAAAAAATACCCTCTTCTTCCATCAAACGACAAACAAAATTAAAATCGGTTTCCCTGTATTGAACGCAGTAGCGACGCACCGCGTAGCTGTTCTGAAGCTTGAATTGATAGTCAGAGAAACCCAGCTCACAAAACACACTTTCGATAATATCGACCGGTGTCATTTCCTGAAAGATTCGACAATCTGCCCGATATTTAAGCATGCCCAGCCAGGGCATGATTTCGAGGCGATATTCCCGGTATCGCTGACCGGTTTTCTGACCGACGACAAAGCGGGCTACGATACCATTAAAATAGCGAGTTTCGCCGTTAACATTTTCCAGAACGATGGTAACCGACTTGCCAACGATACTGTTTTCGTCAATGGAATCCGACTCCGACAAGGCTCTCACAACAAAATGAAACGGCTCCGATACCGACTCCCTGCCTTCCAGACTTTGCGCAACCAATACGTTGTCTCCCAGCGGGGTCGCAATTTTCAAAAATTGATTGTTTTGCTTGAGGGCCATGTCCTGTTACCTCGGATTCGATTCAGGCCTGTGAGTGGGATAACATCCATTGTGAAACACCGCGCAAGGCACGTGACATTCATTTAATACAAGGAGCCATATACCATGAGGAGCGAGATTAACGGCTCAACTCCCTCACTTTACCGATAATACTAGACATAAATAATGTATAGAGGAAGGTTGGAAAACCAAAAACACATCATTTCATCTGTGATCAGCAAGCGACACGGATGCCGCTGTCAAAAATGTTCCAAAATCAGAGACTGATAGCGGTTCCGTCAGGCCGCGATCATCACAAATCATGTTAATTGGCGTCAAAGCCGGTTTATTTGTCTGATAATACAGTCTTTTTCCTTGAACACTCAACAAATACCAACCATACTTTCGTCCGACCCGGAGAGAAACCGGACAAAGAGCCACGTAAAAAAACAGCTTGAAAAAGCAGCATGCAAAAACAATTGAAAACAATGTGAGGGTTTTAGCCTTGCATAAGCGCATTAATCAGTAAGCAACTCATGGTGACGTAAAAACACCGATTCACCAGATTGACGGCAACACCAATAACCACCAATAACCAATAATATAGACAGCAACATCAAAACAGACTGAAAAGAGGATAAGCAGATATGGCAATTTACTTGGACTGGGACGGTATTTCAATCAAGGGTAATGTGACCGCGGAAGGTTACAAGGACATGATCCGACTGGATTCCTTGCAGTTTGGTGTCGGTCGCGGCATTACCATGGAAGTCGGCCAAATAGCCAACCGCGAGGCGACTCGCCCCAACATCAGTGAAGTCACTGCGACCAAGGTAATGGACGCCGCTTCTTCAGGACTGTTCCAGGAAGCTCTGGTTGGAGCCGAAGGCAAAAAAGTTGTAATCCACGTGGTAAAAACCGGTGCAGACAAAGTGGAAGAGTACGTCAAGTACGAACTGGAAAACACACTGATCAGTTCATACAGCATGTCCGCTGGCGACGCCGGCCCGCCGATGGAGAGTTTCAGCCTGAGCTTTGGCCTGGTCAAGATGATATACACTGCGGCTGACAAGAAAAATGTCGCTGGTAACCAGGGTATCGTCGGCTACGATCTGGAAACGGCCAAGAAGCTGTAAGCTTTTTTTCACTCCAGATACAACCGGGCCGGATACGACTGAAAACGGGCATTCCTCATCGGGCTGCCCGTTTTTTCTTTCTCCTTTTCACCCACCACCCGATCTTCTCCGCTCTCTTCAGCCCGACTGGCTCCATTGATTGATGTCATAGCCTTGACTAACCCGGATAGCGTCAATAACCTTGCAACACGTAACAACAGTATCAACACATACAGGCATCCAACATGAGCTATAAAACCCTTAACGTCGAAATCAACAATCAGGTCGCACAGGTTCAGCTAAGCCGTCCCGACGAGCTGAATACCATGAACCTCGACTTCTGGAAAGAATTTCCTCGCGCCATTAGCGAGATAGGCAATAGCGCAGAAGCACGAGTGATCGTGCTCTCCTCAACCGGTAAACACTTTTGCGCCGGAATGGATCTGTCGGTGTTCACATCTCCCGACAGTATCCCGATGCAGGGTGACCCGGCCAGAATAGCCGAGAACCTGCGCCGGGCCGTACTCCAGCTTCAGGACTGTTTCAATATTCTGGAAAATGTGCGAATCCCTGTGCTGGCAGCAATACAGGGGGGCTGTATTGGCGGCGCACTGGATATGGTGTGTGCCAGTGACAGCCGTTACTGCACAAAAGACGCGTTTTTTACCGTCAAGGAAACGCAACTCGGTATGACTGCCGACCTGGGCACATTACAACGGCTCCCCGGACTGATTCCCCAGGGGCTTGCCAGGGAACTGGCCTACACGGGACGAAAGCTTTTGGCTGATGAGGCAAAACAGGCCGGACTGGTCAATGAGGTGTTTGATAACCGGGAAGAGCTGATAGAAGGCGTGATGAAAGTAGCGGAACTGATCGCCAGGCAGTCACCAATGGCAGTGGCCGGCTGCAAGGAAATGATCAACTACAGCCGGGATCACGGCGTTGAAAACAGCCTGAAATACATGGCGACCTGGCAGGCGGGCATGTTCAGACCACAGGATATGATGAAATGCTTCGCCGCAAAAGCGCAAAAGAAAGACCCGGAATTTGATCCTCTGTTGCCGGTCAAACCCCTGTTCGAATAACCTGTTGTTCGAATCACCTGTTCTGTCCGTGCCATTCGAGTAAAAGGGGGGTTCATATTTTCAACCCCCCTTTTTACTTTTTGGATTTTTTGGATTTTTTGGCCAAAAGCAGATATGCCCTGAAAAAAACGGGCCATACCCGTATCAGAATCGGGCACTGTTCAGCCACATGTGAGTATAAATACTGGCTGCATAACCCAGGGCAATAACAGGTGTCCATTTGAGGTGACTGAAGAAAGTGTATTGGCCACGCGCCTGCCCCATCAGGGCAACCCCGGCTGCAGAGCCGACAGAAAGCAGGCTGCCCCCTACTCCCGCAGTCAAGGTCACCAGTAGCCACTGGCCCTGGGACATATCAGGCTCCATGGTGAGCACGGCAAACATAACCGGAATATTATCCACCACTGCCGACATCACTCCCACCAGCACATTGGCAGCGGTTGCGCCCAGATCCAGGTACATCGCCTCTGAAATCACTGCCAGATAGCCCATGAACCCCAAACCACCCACACATAAAATGACACCATAGAAAAATAACAGGGTATCCCACTCGGAATGGGCAATATTTCGGTAAATATCAAAAGGCACAACGTCACCAATGGTCACGTCGGCTTTCAGCTTTCTTCTTGCTCGTGCACGGTCAGGATCAAAGGTTCGCTTCAGGTAGTATCCCATCAAACCGAGATAACCCAGCCCCATCATCATACCCGCCATGGGCGGCAGGCCGAGGAAATTATGGAAACTGACCGCAGTGATAATGGTCAACAGGAACAACGCCATAATCCGTTTGGCTCCCCGCTTCATAATGACTCGTTGTGCGGAGGACTCGGGAGACTCGTTTTTCAGTGCAAACTGCATGATAAATGCGGGCACCAGCCAGTTTACCAGCGAGGGGACAAGCAGCGCGAAGAAGGTCTCGAAAGGGATGATCCCCTTTTGCCATACCATCAGGGTGGTAATATCGCCAAAGGGACTGAAAGCCCCGCCGGCATTGGCCGCCACCACCACATTAATACAACTCAACGCGATAAAACCGGCGTTGCCACGACCAACGGAAAGAATCACCGCACACATCAACAGGGCAGTGGTCAGGTTATCAGCAACGGGAGAAATAACAAAGGCGAGTGCGCCCGTCACCCAGAACAGTTTTCTATAGCTGAACCCTGAACGAATCAGGCGGGATCTGAGTGCTTCAAAAGCCAGCCTTTCCTCCAGTGAATTAATGTACGTCATGGCGACCAGCAAGAATAGAAACAGCTCCGAAAACTCCAGAATATTGTGGCGCATTGCATGTTCAGCCACTCCCGGAATGTCATGGTAGGCGTAGATTCCCCCGATAATTATCCAGATAAGGCCGGCCGCGACCAGAACCGGCTTGGACTTGGACAAATGCGTAAATTCTTCTGCAATAACAAACAGATAGGCAAGCACAAAAACAGATACACAGAGTAGCCCCAGAAAATGGTCGGTAAGGATCAACCTGTCTCCGCCTGCTTCCGCAGCCACCGCCACGCCCGGCATGGCCAGCAGGCTCAGGGTCGCAACGAAAAAGGTGACCGGAAACTTGCCTTTTACTATTCCCAACATACTTTTGTACCTTCAGGGTGGTGAGATATTTCCCATAGGAGGACTTGATTATCAGACGGCAACGAGTATCAAAACTGCGGCGGTTTATAAATGCTTGAGAGCTGACAGATTAAAAGCCGGGTGCCTAAACGCAGGAGAGAAGCCAATCGGGGCGAGATAATAAAAGAAAACCCCTGCAAAAGCTACTGATACTCGCCTGAATCAGGGCCGGTTACAGGAAAAAGTACAGTTTTGCTATTCAGGTCGAATTTTCGAGCCCATCTTCCGGTTTTCGCTCTGCTTTTTGTTGCTGTTCTGCTTTCGACCTCTTTTTTTACGCACAACCCTGGCTGTGGCAGGAGTAGCAGACTTGCCCGTTGCTTTCACGGACTCCGCGCCTCCAGTCTCCTGCTCCAGCCAATACAGTGTGTCTATATAGGAGACAAACCGGCTCAAATAGTCAGAAGACAAATCCCGCATTGTCGAAAGCGCCCGTATCACCAGCATATCCGGGTTAAGTGGCCCCGGATTTTCGGGTTTTGCCTGAAGAGCCCGGGTCACCAGATTATCCAGGCTGCGTTTATGCCAGGATTGGCGAAGTAGTTGTACTGACTTCAATTCGATCGGGGCGGTGCTTTCACCTGTATTCAGGTTCGGCAGATGAGTATCAAGCAGATCAAAAGCCAGATCGGATTGATGTCCCGTCGATGCTTCAGCATCTGACAATTGTTCCATCAAGGTCGCGAGCGGATTGCTTTTCACCGGACGATTTAACCGGGCACACTGGCGAATCACCGTATTCGGATCGTGCGACCTGAGGATACTGTCAAGGCGTTCAATCTCACCCGGATGCCGGGCAGACAAATCAGCCACAGCCTTTTCTGCCAGCAGGCGGGCATGAAAGAAGTCTTCACGGTATTGAGCCAGTGCCCGGGCGGCTTTTTCCTCGATCCGGCCAATAACGCCGTTTTTCTCACCGGCCTGGCGTTTTTCCGACGCACGCCGGGCCATAACGGCAATATAACGAAAACGGGCCGGTTCAAAATGGTGAAAGCCCCCCTCTTGACACCTGGCAAGGTTATTGGCAATCAGGCTGCTGTCAGTCAAATCCAGCGATCTGAAATCAGCCAGGCCGAGCACCTTCCGTTTTTGCTCACCAACCGGTGCGTCACTATCTTTAACCGCAGTTTCCTGTTCCATCGGCAAACGGCTATCGGCATCAGTCATGGGTGACCGTCTGTTTTCGGGCTCTTGGCACCGGCGCCATTTCCACACGCCGGTTCCGTGATCGACTTGCATCATCCTTGTTTGCGACCGCCGGCTGCTGGTCACCAAAGGCGGCGGCAAACACCAGTGAGGGCGGCATACCTTCCTCGATCAGCGCCCGGGTCACGGTCAGTGCCCGCTGCGCGGATAACTCCCAGTTATCCCTGTAACGGCTATTCCCCTTCTGGATAGGCAGATCGTCGGTAAAACCACTCACCATCAGCAAATCGTCACGCTCTCCGAGAAAAACCTGCAAAGGTGCCACCAGGGTACGCAACAACTCCCGACCTTCAGGCTGCAACCGGTCTGAATTCAGGGCAAACAGGACGCTTCCGCTAATGCCGATGCGGCCATCACGCAAGGTCACCCGTCCGGTAGCCAGCGGGTCAGCCAGTGCCTGCTCCAGAGCGATACGCCGTTGCTCTTCTGCCTGACGCTTTCGCACTTCTTCTTCCAGCGACTGTGCCAGCTCGAGCTGGAAGCCTAACGCCCAGACCAAAAGCAGCACAAAAACACCTGCCAGGCCAGACATCAGATCCCCAAATATGGCCCAGATGGGTGGCGACCGGGAAATTTCCTCGTTCATATCGTCCATCAGTTCACCCCGGCGCCAAGGTGTTGCAGTTCTTCAAACATTTCTTTCTGGGATAGAATGCTGTGGTCAATAATCTCTCTGGCCTGAGCCACATAATAGCCCAGTTGCTCATCACTCCGAGCGGTCGAGTTCTCCAGGGAGCTTTCGATTCGATCGAGCTGCTCGATCAATCTGCTGTTGGATTCATTGTAAAGAGTGACGGCAAAACCAAACGCCTCTCCCAGACTCGCCATCTCGGTGGCACTTCCGGCAAAGAGTTCGGACACTTCTGCCAGCCTGGCCACCTCAGAGCTGACCTTGTCACCAAATTGTCCCCCGACTCCCTGCAACAGCTCGGCAGACGACTTGACCAATGTTTCAACCGCCTTGAGTTGACCTGCCGATGCACTCTCCACGGAGGTCGAAAGATCGTGCAGGTCTGCCATGATTTCACGGCGCTCTTCCAGCAAACTGTTATCACGCTCAATGTTTTTGGATATTTCGGTACGCAAGTGTCCGATCACCTCGGCGGCGGCTCTGGGCGTTTCCGATGCAGTTTGAATCAGCCGGGTCATCGGGCCTTCCAGTGCATTGCCCAGGCGACCCAGATGCTCCCCGACTGCCGTCTCCAGTTGCGCCAACCGCTCAATCGCAGCCTCACCCCGTTGTTCTTCCTGTTCCCTCAGTGCCGACAGTTCAGACTGTATCACCGAGCCTAACGAGGCCAGACGGGTTTCCTGACCTTGTGCCCAGGACTTTTCAGATTCAATCCGGCTCTGCACCAGTTTTTCAGAACCGGACAGTAGTTGCGACACTTCTTCCATAGCGGATGTCCAGCGCTGCATCCGCTTGTAATCCTGCTGTTCCAACTGCCGGACAAATTCCGCATTGGCTTGCTGATGCGCTTCAAGCCCGTTCTGCCAGGAACGGGTAACGCTGTCAGTGGTGTGGTCAAACCGTTCGCAAAGGGAGACAAGCTGCTGTTGCACCACATCGTCAAGTTGCTCCCGAGTCTGCCGGGCATGAGCCTGCATTCCCGCCATCATGTCCTCCATTGCTTTCTGCAATACCGGCCTGATACTTTCACCAATCAGGCGGCTGCTGTCAGAAAGACTGGCAGTCAGAGTCCGATCCACTGAAGCGGCCAGGTCGGAATAGCTTTGGGTGACAGACGCATGAAAGCTCTCCTGGTTGGCAATCAGCCTGTCCCCCAAATGAGTGTTCATCGCCTCTATCCGGCTGACCAGCTGCTGAAGCCTGTCGGTCACTTCGGGCAACCCTTGCGACTGGATTTGCAGCGCCCTGTAGGTGTCCTGGCGACTGTGAACCAGAGAGAAGTCCTTGAATACCCGGGGAATCGCGCTGTCCAGCTGTCGCCCCGCCAACATTCTGTCCCGTCGGCTCAGGGTAGACATTAACCCGAGCATGGCCGATGCCGCCACACCGGCCACGGAGGTGCCAAAGGCCAGGCTCAATCCACCAATCGGAGCCGTCAGCCCTGCCCGAATCGCCTCCAGTCTGGTTGACCCTTCCAGGGCGACAACCGCACCACGAAGCGTATCCACCATACCGGCAAAGGTTCCCAGCAGGCCAAGCATCACGAGCAACCCCACCAGATAGGGAGTTAAAACCGGGCCGGGAAGCGCGACTCGCTCTCCCTCAATGCGCAGCCTGACTGCATGACCCAAAGAGGGGTGCAACTTGCCGAGCCAGGCAGCAAAACCGGTTTCGCTATCCGGCCGGTTATCCATCGCCGAGGTCAGCGACCGGGCAAGCCCCGAGGTAGCTCGCCGAAACTGCAGCAACTCGATAAAACCGATAAGATAAACCGCACCGATCACGCCGATCACGACCAAACCCAGGGCATCCGAGCCCAGGAAGTTGTTTCCCATCCAGACAATGGCGGCGACACCAAGTAAAAACGCGAGGCTAAAAATCACTTTTGTCATTTGTTCCTGTCTACCTGTTCGTTAACGGCCTCAACCAACCCCAAAGCCGGAAGTAAACGCACTTCGAGCTCGGCCAGCAATACGCCCTGCAATTCATTACAAAATGTGTTCAGCCAGACCGGCTTTCCATCTTCAGAGCTTGCCCCGTCAGAGCATGCCTCCTCACACCCGCCCTTTTCAGCCTCGTCACGCAATGCGTCAAACCGCCGGGCCAGAATACGTGGAATCCTTGCCATCCATTTTTTACTCTGAAAACCCAACGACTCGATCACCACCCTGTCCAGCGCGGCCAGCCTGGCCAGCTCCACCGAAAGCGCAGACGCCTCTTCCCTCACTTTGTCCTGAAGCTGTGCCACTTTCGCCTCCATCTCCCGCTGATGC
Source organism: Pseudomonadota bacterium (assembly GCA_002747395.1). GTDB lineage: Bacteria > Pseudomonadota > Gammaproteobacteria > Pseudomonadales > Oleiphilaceae > LZORAL124-50-18. Next base: position 100,791 of record PDPE01000025.1, on the reverse strand, counting down.
GCCAGATAAAAACGCCGATACGCCTCATAGCCCGGGCTTTCACCGGCTTCATCCTGTTTTTTGGTGCCAGGCAACCTGATTCGGACATAACCGACTCCAGGAGAAAAGCTGTTCAGAACAGCCTCGGCCATTGCCTTTCGCTGGCTGATAAACAGGGCCTGTACCCGGCGCGCCGGCTGTTCGACATCGGGCTCATTATCGGACTCACCGCGATCAAAACGGATTCGGGGCAATTGCCACAGGGTATCAGCCAGTCTGTCAGATTCGGCAATATCAAACCACCTGGCTAACCGCTGGCAAAACTGTTCGTGAGAAAGCGGCGCATCAGATTCTGTGATCCCGGCAAGAAATCGAACAAGTCGCGTATGCTGAAGAGACCGAAAGGCGGGGTCATTAACCATAAAACATCAAACAATCCGGATACTGCCAAAATGAAATACTGCAAAATGCAGCGCCACCAAAATAGAGGTAACTGCTATAAAGGTAACTGCTCTCCTGCCCGGCAAAAGCCTGCACGGGCTGGAGCAGATACAAACAAGCGCGGCATTCTGGCCAAGCATTATCACGATTTCGATGCATAATTCAACAATGATCGCCCGACAAATCGGGAGACAAGTGCAGCAGGAGACAAGAGCAACAGGAGACAGGTCGCCTGGATCAAAAGGCCCGATCAGTGTAAGCTGTCCCGACCTGACCCGATTTTGGCTCAGGAGACCGAAGAACCGGATCATGCCTGCGTCCCGACACTATCACTCAAAAATTGTCACCACCAACCAGAAAGGCATTCATGGAAGTCTGCCCGAGATGGTTTCACGCCATCAGGACTCCGTCTGGCAAAAGCCTTATCAGGCACATAACCTTGCAGCGTTTGATGAGCTGAAAAAACAACTGTCGTCCGCCGCCAGGCAACCCCGGATTCTGGATTCGTGCTGCGGCACCGGCATGAGCACCATCACTCTGGCCAGGCAACACCCTGACCATTGGGTGACCGGCATTGACCAGTCCGCTCACAGACTGGCGAAAAACACCCATGCCCCGGCGGCACTGCCCGACAACCTGATCTTCCTCCGGGGCAACTGTGAAGACCTGTGGCGACTGTGTATCGAAGAGAATATCCGGTTCGAAAAACACTTTCTTCTCTATCCAAACCCCTGGCCCAAATCTGCCCACCTTAAGCGCAGATGGCATGGCCACCCGGTTTTCCCTGTCATGCCCGAACTGGCTCCGGTGACTGAACTGCGCAGCAACTGGAAGCTGTATCTGGACGAGTTTGCCCTTGCCTGGCAGCAACTTACCGGTAAAACAGGCACAGTGCGGGCGTTGCCTCATGGTGAACCACTTACCCTGTTTGAAAAGAAGTATGGGGAGAGCGGGCATACCTTGTGGGTAACAGAGCTGGGGACGACTGTTTGTAAAACCTGATATGCTACCATTACACGGATAATCAACGAAGGTGACCATTGTGCCGCATGCTTTAAGTGAAGGACGTATCAGCGAAGAGGCATACCTCGAAGGCGAGTTGAATTCGGACATCAGGCACGAATATATTGATGGTCTGATCTACGCCATGTCCGGAGCCAGAGTCAATCACAGCCGTATTTCCGGCAATCTGTACCGCAAATTCGGCAATCACCTGGACAACTCCCCCTGCGAACCCTTTACCTCCGATATGAAGGTCAGGATTGCCAGCAGGTTTTTCTATCCTGATGTTCTGGTCGATTGTTCCGACAATGATGGCGAGGCAACCTTTACTGAAACACCGGTAATCATTGTCGAGGTGCTATCCAGATCCACTCGCAAGCTGGATAAAACGATAAAAATGAACTCCTACCTGCAGATTCCCACGCTTCAGGAATATATTCTGATCGAACAGGCTTTCGTGGAACTTGAAGTCGTGCGCAAGCGGGACAACCATTGGCAGCGACCAGAGCATTATTACCTGGGCGATAAAGTGGCCTTTGAGTCGATTGGTTTGATGCTGTCGGTCGAAGAGATTTATGAACGAGTCGATAATGACGATATGAAAGAGTGGCGCGAAAAACCCGTGAGGTAATGAAAAGGAGGACACCATGCAACTCAACTGTGATATGGGCGAGCATTTTGGCAATTACACCATAGGTGCAGACACCGAGGTGATGCCCCATATTGACATGGCCAACATCGCCTGTGGCATGCACGCCTCCGACCCGGATGTTATGGATGCCACCGTTGCCCTCGCCGCCAGACACAAGGTCATTATCGGTGCTCACCCCGGCTACCCTGACATGCAGGGTTTTGGGCGGCGAGACATGAACCTGTCGCCTTTGGAGGTGCGAAATCAGGTGATCTATCAATTGGGTGCCCTCACCGCCTTCTGCGCCGTTCACAATACCCGGGTCAACTATATCAAACCTCATGGTGCGCTGTATCATGCGATGATGAACAACACCAGTGTGATGGACGTACTGCTGGAAATAGCCGGGCACTTTTCACTGAAGCTCATGGTGCTGGCCACGGCCAACTGGCAGGAGCACAAACAACACGCTGACCGGCACGGGGCTGAGTTGCTGCTGGAGGCCTTTGTTGACCGGGGCTATGAAGATGACGGCAATCTGGTTCAACGCAACAGTCCCGGTGCCCTGCTCGGCGAACAGGAAATGATAAACCGGGTACAGGAACTCTGCGACCAGGCTCCCATTCGCTCGGTCAGCGGCAGGGAGCTGCATTTTCCCATTGACTCACTCTGTGTACATGGTGACGGAGAAGGGGTGCCCCTGATCAAGGCATTCAGGGCTATCATTAACAACCATGAATAAAGACAGTTTCAATAACAGGAGCTTCACGGTTTCCCAGGTATCGGAAACCTCGCTGCTGGTCAGTTTTCACGAACCGGTCGGTGCTGACCTTTCATTATTTATTGCCGACTGTGGCAAGGCGGTCAATCATCATTTTGCCGGTACAGTGGTCAACACCGTGCCGTCATACAACGCCCTGCTGATCACCCTGCAACCCTCCAGCGAACAGAATTGTGTCGAAAAACTGAACAGGGTGTTACTGGCAGTTCCCCGTAAAAAAACCGACGGGCAAAGGGAGGCCATAGAAATACCCACCTGGTATGACCCGGAGGTGGCCGAATACCTGGATGAAATCACCGAAAAAACCGGTTGCCGCCTCGAAGAATTGATCAGGTTGCATACCGGGCAGACTTTTTTTGTATACATGATCGGATTTTGCCCCGGATTCGCCTATATGGGGGATCTGCCAGAACCACTGCGCCTGCCGAGGCGCACCGTTCCGCAAACAAAAATCCCGGCAGGCAGTGTCGCTATCGCCGATTTTCAGACAGCCGTCTACCCCCTGGCGATGCCGGGTGGCTGGAACATTATTGGCCGCACCCCCCTGACCCTGTTTGATGCAGGCAGAAAACAGCCCGGTCTCCTGCAGCAAGGCGACAGGGTTCGATTCAAGGCAATCAGCAGGGAACAGTTTCTGCAACAGGGCGGCTTGCTGTAATGGGTAAAATGCAGGTGGTTTCTCCAGGTTTTCTGGCCACGGTTCAGGATCAGGGGCGCTACCTGTGCCAGCATCTTGGCCTGGCAGAGGCCGGTGCCCTGGATAAGCATGCCCTGTTCTGGGGCAACCGGCTGGTGGGCAACAAGCCAGGCTGCTCCCCCGCCGTCGAGATTCTGCTCGGCAACAGTACATTTACCTTTGATTCTGCCACCCGGATTGCCATCACCGGCGCGACCATGCCGGTGACACTCAACAACACACCGGTTCCCCTCTGGACATCCATACCGGTTCAACCTGGTGATGTAATCAGGTGTGGCATTGCCTCAAGCGGGCTGAGAGCGTACCTGACTATCGCCGGTGGCTTCAATGTTCCGCGTTTTTTCAATAGCGGTTCCACTGTAATCAGAGAGCAAACCGGCGGCAATCAGGGGAAAAAACTGACAGCAGGGGATACCCTGTCTTACCGGAAACAAAACTGCCAGCCCCGGCAGAGCACCGTCACCATCTGGCAAAAAACACCCCGGCACTATATCCCGGATTATGACGCACCACTAACCCTGCACTTTTTTCCCGGCTACCACTATCAGGAGTTCGACCCGGACAGCGTGCAGCAATGCCTGGATAACCGATACACCATCACTCAGGATGCAGACCGCATGGGCTACCGTCTTTCCGGGCCTGTCCTGAAGCGGGAAGGTGGCAATATTCTGTCTGTCGGGGTACCTTGTGGCGCAATCCAGATCCCCGCCGCAGGACAACCCATTATCTTGCTCAATGACCGCCAGAGTACGGGCGGCTACCCCGTCCTGGGCGTTGTCTGTGCACGGGACATCTTCCGACTGGCCCAGAAAAGACCCGGAGAGCAGGTTCGTTTCGCTATTGCGGATCTGTATGAACAGCAACAACAACTGCATACCTTCTATCAATTTTTTTTGCAACAAATACCCGGCACTTGATTCAGGCCGCACCATCCCCACATCAGAGTACAGCATCCATATCATTCTCCCTCTGACAACAAAGAGCATACTGCATGAAAAAACACGTCGTTATTATCGGTGCCAACTTCGCAGGCCTGAGTGCTGCCAGCCAGTTGGCAGCAAAATCCTGTGCCGGCAAGAATGAATACCAGGTGTCCGTTATTGACTCCAACCCGGATTTCGAATGGACACCGAATATCCATGAAATTCTGTCCGGCATAAAAAACAGGAAAGCACTCAGCCTCTCGCGCCCGGCCATTTTGTCCCGATTGAACCAGAAATTTATAGAGGATGAAGTCTGCGCGATAGATATCAACAACAAAAGCATCGAACTCAAATCGCATGACCCTGTCCGTTTTGATGCCTGCCTTATCGCCACCGGCCAGGTGATGAACACCAGGGGCATCGACTCGCTTGAACATAAGGCTTTTGGCTTCAAAACCGGCAACGAGGTCAACCGGCTTCGGGCTGAAATTGAAGCACGCACAGGCCGTGGAAAACCATTGCGCCTGACCCTGGTTGGTGGTGGATTTTCCGGTGTGGAAGCCCTGGGTGAGCTGGTAAGGCATTATCGCCACGACAAAGGATTGCAGATCACTATGGTCGAGCCATCGGCGCGATTGCTAAATGGCCTTCCCGATGTGGTTTCAAGGGATGTGGTTGACCTGGCGTCAAAAGAGTCTGTGAGCTTTTCATTCGGCAGCAGGGTGACTGCACTGAGCGCCAACACTCTTACCCTGGAAAACGGCAAGGAGATACACTCGGATATCGTGGTTTGGACTGCCGGTAACCGGCTTCCCGACTTTCTCTGTCACGAGTTCGCCACTCCGGGAGCAACGGGCATAAACGTCAACCCGTTCCTGCAGGTTGCCGAACACCCGGATGTTTTCGTTGCCGGTGATGCGGCCGGTTTTTCCCCGCCGCTCAGGAAACAGGCCTACCACGCCATGGATATGGGAGTGGCGGCAGGCCGCAACATTGCCCGCCATCTGGCAGGTCAACCCATGCGGGCCTTTGTGCCGCAGGAAAAACCCATCGCCCTGGCCTTTGGTGATATGAATACCTATTTGATTCAGGGAGAAACCGTGTTCGCCAGCCCGGTACTGGCGGCAGCCAAGGAAGCGGTCTACCAGCTTTACATGTCTCAGCTTTCCGCATCGCTTCCGATCACGGAGATCGGCCTGGGTATGGCCGACAGACTGACCGGTTCCGTGCGTCATCTGCTCTTGCCTGAAATGGCCAAACTGAAACTGCTGGCCACAGTGCGTAAAAGCCGGGTGCTCCAATGGGGAGAGAGAAAAGACATGGAATCCATGGTCAAGGCGATGATCAGCTCGATCATGCCAGCCTGATCAATCAGACGGCGACAATGGCAATCGGAGGACAGGAAAAGCCGCCTGGTGCAGACAGGCACCAGGCAAAGGGTGTGATCAGTCCTGATCCAGTTCGTTCAGAGCCTCACAGGTCGCGGGATCGAGAAGGTCATAGTCCAGAGGCACACGAGTCAACCTGTTCCCGTAGTTCGAGTTGTTCTCCAGCAGTATGCCTTTTTCTGTCACCAGGAGATCATTTCCGTCAAACGACTGGCCGCCGCCCACAGCAATAGAGCTTGGCCCGTCAAAGCTGAACGGGGGGGTTTGATACTTTTCACCCGCTGCGGTTTGAAAAACCAGTTTGCCCTGAAAGAAATGAGTGACAGCGATTCCGCCGCAATACGGCATAATATCGTCAATAATCCAGCCTCCCTGATAAAACTCGTTATCCTCCGGTCTGTTGCTGACTTCGTTGCCGTTCTCGTCAAGGAACGAGAGAGGCACTTCCCCCTGGGCATCAAAAAACAACCGGCGCACCTTGTTCACATCAGAAACATACAGGGTGTTGCCATCCACACGAACCCCGTTGGGCGCTTCAAAGCCATATTCATTATCCAGCCAGTCTTTTTCGAAACCGGCCAGTCCGGGCCTGCCTTCCGAATAATCCAGGGTAATACGGCCGACCGACGAGGTAGCAAAAAAATTCTCGTCTGCAACGAGCAAATGGCCCGTGGGTGTAAACGCAAGACCATTCGGAATCACAATTTCATCGAGAGGGTCATAATCCAAGCCTTCATCCAGCGCCTTGAAGTCCAGCGGTCTCTCATTCAGATTGGCGGCAACCAGGTGAGTGTCCACTACCAGACTGAAAATGAGCCCCTCCCATTCAATATACCCGCCCTTGCATATTGCGAACACCCAGTCACCAGACTGGGCAATACCGGTAAAGGCACAATCGGGACCAGAATATACCTTTGTCTTCTGGTAAGCGGTTGAACCATCAGGGTTGACTGTGCTTTCTACCTGGTACAGGCCTTTTCCGCCACTCACCAGCAGGTCGCCTGCCGAGGTAAACAGGATGTTTTCCGCATCGGGCACGACAACGACATCTTCCTGCTCGACACAGCCTGCAACAAGCAGCGACACACAGATGCCAAACAGTATTTTCCCAGGATTGGACATACTTCTTCTCTCCTTTTTTATTTATCTCATTCGTTTGATATCTTTCATTTTTATTATGTATTACAGAGCGTACAGAGTGATCAAGCCCGGAATACTCTCACTTTTCTGGCAATCTGATACTCCGTGCAGATCATAACGTCCCGGGCGGACAAGGGAAATTCCCCATCTGTCGGGGGTGTGTTGACCGGCACCTGACGTGACCACCGGGAATTGTGAAAGACGAGTGGAAAACGGAACACGGGAACGCTATGGGAAAGGCGCACTGACAAACGGGGCGCTAGCAGACAACCACCTGATTGCGCCCGTTGTTTTTGGCTTGATACATGGCTTCGTCAGCCACCTCGATCATCTTCCGGTATTCATCATAGGAATCATCATAAAGGGCAACACCAATGCTGGCAGTTAATTGCAGGTCGGGGAAACGATGCTGCAGCAACCTGCCTTTTTCTGCAATTTCTCTTCGGATTCTCTCTGCATAGCGGATTGCACCCTGTTTATCGGTATGCAGCAAAACAAACAAAAACTCTTCTCCTCCGAAGCGACCAAGGAAATCGCCCGGGCGTGTCAGGCTTTTCATACAGTCTGCCACGATACGAAGCACATCATCACCAGATTGATGGCCATACAGATCATTAAACTGTTTAAAATGGTCTATATCAACAAAACCAATGGCCAGCCTGTCCAGCTTCACCCCTGCATCGCCAAACAGATAAGTGAGAAAACGGGTAATCATGCTTCGATTGTTTAATCCGGTTAACGGATCAAACCGGGCTTTTTTCTTTTCCTGCTCGTACTGTCTGGCATTGACCAGTGCAACCCCCAACTCGACAGCCACTTTGTTTAACTCCGGAAGCAGATTCACATCCAGCCTGTTGCCGGTAAACGCATTGTCAATATACAGAACAGCAAACAGGCGATTGTGGGTTAACACAGGTATGGCAAAAAATTCCTCGACTGACAGGACATCGAGCAGAGACCGATCCAACAGGCTTTCACGACCAATATGCACAGCTTCACGACGCCGCAGACAGCTCAACATATTTCCAGACAACGATGAAATCTTCAGCTCGATTTTTCCCTTACTGCTGTTTTTTCCAGGGGCAACCCGGTTTTCCGGCCATTGATATTTCGCTACCAGAGAACGTATTTCCGGGTCAATACACAGCATAAACAGGCGATCAACATTGAAGTCATGCTGAATCGCTTCCAGTGTCCAGGGAATAAAGTCATCAGGATCAAGGCTATGGTGCGGGGCGGTCAGGGCGGTGCCCAAACCCGGTACCGGGGTCGGCTTCAGCCCCATGTCTTGTGGCAGCGGCTGACCGAGGCATAAAACCGAATGGACAATATTGGCGCGTAATGTACTCAAGCCGGGAAAGGGAAGATTATAGAAAGCACTGAGACCACGAACCTCGTCGTCCACCTTATCCAGGATTGACTCCAGATTCAGGCTCAGCGTGCGGATGAAGTCCAGCAAGCCAGGCGGAGGAACACCACAATAGTTTTTTCCTGTGGAACTCAATCCCTGTATCGAGGCAATAAAATCGGAGAATGAGACTATGGCAGTGTCTTTCAGGATGTCAGGATCAAACCCCTCTCTTTCCGACAGAGCGTTGTGATGAAACAGAGCGTTGTGATGATTGAGAGCGACCAGGGTAATCGAGTCAGGCAACCCGTATTCGTGACAAAAAGCCGCACCCAATTGCGCGTGGTTAATACCAAAAAAGCACGTTTCATTTTCCAGGAGCGAATTTTCACTTTTTTCAAATGACTGAAGAAAGTCACTGTAAGAGGCTTTACCAAATGTTTCCAGAAGTACCTTGCCCACATCATGCAACAACCCGGCAGAATAGACCCGATCCGGTTCCGGATGGTGGATCGCCGTAGCGATTATCTTGCTCATTGATGCAACAAACAGGCTGTGTTGCCAAAAGCTCATCTGGTTGAATCTGCGCCCCCTGCTTCCACTTTTTAACTTCTTGAAAAACATCAGATTCAGAGCAACCTGCCGCACCATCGAGAAACCGGCCAGGGTTACCGCTCGCTTGATCGAGTTTACCTTGCCCGGCAACCCGTAATAGGCAGAGTTCACCAGTCGAAGCACTTCCACGGACAGGCTTGGTTCGGTTTCAATCACCCTGGACAACTCATCAAACGATGCGTTCTCATCATTGGTCAGTTTTAGCAGCTTGATGGCAACGGCCGGAATAACCTGAAGACCGGAGAACTCCGGTTTTAATGCTTTGTGTGCGGCAAGAAGAAGTGAGCGTGGTACCACAGCTCCGGGTGGAGACCGATTGATAGCAAGACCTGCATCAGAACGGTTCGTGTTGCACAGACCCAGACCTTTGTCGTTGCTGTCACACACTGACACCTGTTTCTTTTCCTGTGCATATCCACTTTCAACCATAGGATGTCACTCTTTGATTGTCACTGGTATTTTAATACTGATTCACTGTCACCCGTTTCTGGAAACACACCTTCACTGTAAAGGCATGGCCCGGCTGATAATGTGACGCCGGTAACAGAAAAACAAAACTGACAAACAAGATTACAGAGTGGAAACAATGCGTCAGGCAAGAGTCAAAGAGTGGGAAACTGCGTGGTTTGATCGGAACAGGGCAAGGCCGGCTCTGGCTACACCAACCCGATCACAGCATTTCAATTACAACATTGCCGAACATTGTTTTTCCAGACAGCGACATGCCTTTTTAACCTCCTTATCCTGGCGTCAGAGTTTCCTGACGGTTTCACGCGTTCCAGCTCCAGCTGGTACTCCAGCAACACATTTTGCGCATAGTTGCAACTGCTTAAAGATTCACCCGTGCTTCCCGAAGCTGTTGCCGGTAACGTATTAATCTCCTCTATTCGAATCAGACGATTCAGTGTATCCCGATATACTCCTTCCCGATCTTTCCTGATCTCCTGGCTAAACTTCGGTTCTGATTGCACAGCCACTTTCGGACTGACTTTCGTGCCGGCTTGCGCCGTGGCTTTTTCCAGCAGGGCATCGTTTTGAGGATCAGACATCCTGTCCGCAATGGCGATGCCAGGCAACAATAGCGATACCAAAACAAGAGCACTCTTTTTCATTTCCAAACCCTCCCCATTATTTTTCTATTTATCAATTAGAATATAGCTGCTTTTCGCAACCTTACCCAATCATTTTGCCAAAATAGAAAAACGGCATGTCAATCACTCGCGATAAAGTGCCGACACACCATAACGCAAGTCAAGCGCCTGCCTCTCTGCCTTCTTCAGTTTTTTCACCACCAGTGAGTAGGAGTGATCAATCATTCTTTCGATTTCACCGTCAGGAATCGATCCATCAAGAGCGACTGTGTTCCAGTGTTTTTTGTTCATATGGTATCCGGGAGTCACTGCCTCGAACATATCTCGCAGTTCGGATGCCTGATCGGGATCACACTTCAGATTCATGTTTGCGACCCCCTTGTTCCAGGCCAGGGTTGCATACATTTTATTCATCACCCTGGCTACCATGACATCAGGCCCAAACGGGTAGTCCTCTGCCGCCTCTGGCCTGGATAACAGATAATGCCTTGCTGCCTCATAATTCATTTCGTTTTCCTCATCAGGATTTTCCTCACTAACTGTCACTGTAGCTTGACCAAAGTCAGTTGAATAGCCGTTAACTGCTTCATCAACCCAAAAACAGGGTACAATAGTAGCCATTGAAAGACATTTCAGTTAATTGTTGAACCCGGATTTGGGTTCTTCGCCATTCAGTCATAAATTCGAGGGGTTACATGAAACTGATTCAAACACTTGGTGAGTTTATTATTGATCGTCAATCCGACTACCCTGGTGCTTCAGGCGAGCTCTCCGGCCTGTTTTCGGCACTTCGGCTGGCAGCCAAGGTGGTTCACAGAGAAATAAACAAGGCCGGACTGGTAGATATCACGGGAGCTGCCGGGGCAAGCAATGTTCAGGGCGAGCAGCAGCAAAAACTGGACGTATACGCCAATGACCGGTTTAAGACTGCGCTGGCTGCCCGAGGCGTGGTCTGTGGCCTGGCATCTGAAGAGGAGGACGACTATGTTCACTTTGGAGAGGGGATCAACCAGGATGCCAAGTATGTGGTATTGATTGACCCGTTGGATGGCTCATCCAACATTGATGTCAATGTGTCTGTTGGCACCATTTTTTCCATCTACCGGCGACTTTCTCCAGTCGGCCAGCCAGTGGAGGAGCGGGATTTTCTGCAGCCGGGAGTGAACCAGGTGGCAGCCGGCTACATCGTTTATGGCTCTTCCACCATGCTGGTCTATACCACGGGAAATGGGGTAAACGGTTTCACCTATGACCCCACACTCGGCGTTTTCTGCCTGTCACACGAGAACATGCGTATTCCTGAAGACGGCTCACTGTATTCAATCAATGAAGGCAACTATGTGCATTTCCCTAAGGGAGTGAAAGAGTATATCAAGTACTGTCAGGTTGAAGACGACGCAACCCGCCGCCCCTATACATCTCGCTACATCGGGTCGCTGGTTTCCGACTTTCACCGCAACCTGATCAAGGGTGGAATTTACCTTTACCCGCCCTCCAGCCGGTATCCGAACGGCAAGCTCAGATTACTCTATGAATGCAACCCGATGGCATTTCTGGCAGAACAGGCGGGCGGCAAGGCCTCTTGCGCTGCAAACCGGCGAGTGATGGAGATCAATCCTGTCGAACTGCATCAGCGTTGTCCGCTGTTTGTCGGTTCTCGAAATATGGTGGAAAAGGTCGAAGAGTTCCTTACCGAGCACTCGGCCGAGTAAACCGAACTGCACTTTTGCCACCCGTCTCCCGGGTACCTGGCGCCCGGGCGCGGTTTCCCGGGTCAAAGCCAGGCCTGGAACCACAGGAACACGGGGAATAACAATTACACAGACTCAGGTTACACACACCCGACCCACCAACACTACCTGGTATGTCTACGTGATATTGTGCTCCGACAACACGCTTTATACCGGCATTACGACCGATATGAGCAGGCGCTGGCAGGAACACAAGGAAAAACGTGGCGCGAAGTATTTCAGAGGGCGGTCACCTGTTGAACTACTGCTTCTGGAGCCCCGACCCGGCCGGAGCCACGCAAGCCAGAGAGAATACAAAATCAAGCAACTCGACAAAAAACAAAAGCTCCGGCTTTGTCGTGCATACGAAGCAACAACAAGGGAGCAGATTGCAAGAGAAAGGATTGCTTTCGTCGAATCCGCAGCCACCACACCCGTCGGCTGGCGCGAATCCTGAAAGACGTTTTTATCCGCTCACCACATCAAATCATCAGGAATCTGGTAATCGGCATAAGGGTCATCGTCGGGCACGACATCTTTTGCGTCGGGCCTGTTATAAACCACTATTGTGCCTTCAGCCCTTTCCTGGATTTTTTCTGCCACCACTTTGGGGATAACTTCATAGGCATCCCCCAATCGGGCAATTGCAGCCAGTCCTTTCGCCAACTGCTCCTGAATTCTGCCTGTGACGTAGATTTTTTTTACCTTGCCTTCGTCCGCGAACTGATAACCCACGTCGCCGTTTTGACGGTCAATCCGGTTACTCTGCACCAGCTGAACAATCTGTGCAGCAATCGCTTTCCTCCGGGCTTCTTCGTTCGCCTTGCGATTCAGTTCCCGGTCTCTCTCTGCCTTTTCTTCCCGTGCCTTTTTAGCCCATTCTTCCGCCTCTCTCGCTTCACCCTGGCCACGCCGGGCCTGTTTCGCCTGTTTGTTTTTATTTTTTTTCACCTGCGAGGCTTTTTTCTTATCCACCAGGCCCGCCTGTAATAGCTGCTCCTGCAGTGACTTTGCCATTTTATTCCTTTCCTGCTTCCAGTGTATTTATCGACAGTATTAACCGACTCTGCCACCCGGCTATTATAGCCAAACCACCAAGAATCTTACAAAACGACTGAAAACCGGATTCGGTATCAATTACAATACCCGGTATCCATTACAATACTGAACCGGCATGGCTTCATCGCTGAACCAGACATGGCTGACAGCGCCAAAGCTGATCTGCAAACACATCAGATAGAAAGGACATTACAATGAAAATTTGGGTCGATGCCGATGCCTGCCCGGTTGTCATAAAAGAAATTCTTTACCGTGCAGCCAATCGCACCTCAACCCTGACCACTTTTGTGGCAAATCAGGCGCTCAGGCTACCCCCATCACCTTACCTGAAGTCGTTGCAGGTAGCAGCAGGATTTGATATTGCTGACAACAAAATTGTGCAACTGTGTGAAAAAAACGATCTGATTATCACGGCTGATATTCCGCTGGCCAGTGAAGTCATCGACAAAGGGGCAATGGCACTCAACCCCAGAGGTGAACTCTATACCAGGGAGAATATTCGTGGCCGGCTCAATATGCGGGACTTCATGGACACAATGCGAGCCAGCGGCGTCGAAACCTCCGGGCCACCACCTATCACACAGGCCGACAGACAAAAGTTTGCGAATAGCCTGGATAAATTTCTGGCCAGCCGGAAGAACTGACCAAACCGCTCCGCTCCCTTTTGAAGCGACCGCTTTTATGCAGCCATGCGGCGGCCATGGTCGTAATAAAACGCCAGTTGTGCGGAATGACTGCATTGCTCCTGTGTCATTTTTTTAGTTGACAGGCCACAAATAGAGTTTATACTGGTTACTAGCTTGAAAGTAAGACGTCTATTTATGCACGCCGTTTCGAAGTCCTGTCTTGAGTACCTCGTCCTGTAACACATAAGTACCCGCAAAGCTTCAAGCCTATTGGTCATTCAAGACCGCAAATTTGTAACTTTATAGGATTTTAGTATGTCGACTACCACTGGAACCGTTAAATGGTTCGACGAAGCAAAAGGCTTTGGTTTCATTCAGCAAGAATCAGGCCCGGACGTTTTCGCCCATTTCAGCGCAATATCAGGTGATGGATTTAAAACTCTGGCCGATGGTCAAAAGGTTGAGTTCACTATTACTCAAGGCAAGAAAGGCCCCCAGGCAGAGAACATCGTTCCTCTCTAGGCTCAGGTCTTTTTAGAATGTATCTGCCATTTTGTTTGGCAGATGCATTGTTTTCTTTCTCCTGTTTTTCCTCTTTCCCGATCAGGCAAGCGTCTGCCTGGTGATCAATCCTTCCTTTCCACCACCAATAAACTGACTCTGCGAAGTCGGCGACCACAAACCCGCACCCCCGCAGGAAAATCACAACCACATTTAACTTGACATTTATCTGGTATAACCGCATAATTTTGCGTCATTTTTATCAGCGAACAGAATTCACTACGCCGGTATCGGCAAAAATCAGTTTTAGGAGCAATCCAGGTGGCAAATTCAGCAGGATCGAAAAAACGCGCTCGTCAACAAGATAAGCGTCGTCGTCATAATATGGGCCAGCGCAGCATGGTTCGTACCTATATTAAAAAAGTGCAGGCAAAGATCAGTGAAGGCAATTACGAAGAAGCCAACAGCGCGTTTATCGCCGCAAAGCCCCTTATTGATCGCATGGTTAACAAAGGTATTTTGAGCAAAAACCAGGCAGCCCGAACCAAGAGCCGACTGAACACCAGTATTAAAGCGCTAAAAGCAGCATAATATCCTTTCATCCCAGATGTAAATGATTATGCTGTCAACAACAAGCCGACACTCGTCGGCTTTTTTCGTATTTGCCCACCGGGTTTTCCTGTGCCTGCTTCCCCGCCCCTAATAGAGCTTGCCCTGACCAGGCAAACGCCGACGAAACCGTTTGTATTCCCATTGGTATTGGGGAATCGCTTCCATCACCGCACTCTCCACAGAGCGATTGATCGCCGCAAGGGAGACAGCCAGATCAGTCGAGTCAACACCTTCTGCTGCCTCTCGAAAACATAGCCTGTACCCCTCCCCTCCCGGCAAGCGCAGGGCAAAAACAACGATTATTTTTGGCTTGATACGCTGAGCCAATTTCGAAACCAGAGTCATGGTATGCGCGTTTTGACCAAAAAACGGAGCAAATTCGGCGCTGTTTGGTGGGGGCACCTGATCGGGCAGGACGCCCACGGTGCCGCCTTTTTTCAAGATTGACAACAACCGCCCCACCCCTCTTTGACTGGCAGGAACCAGTTCGGCACCGGTTCGACTGCGCGCCCTGGTAATGACTCGCTCAAACTCTTTCATTTTTGGTGGCCGGTACATGGATGCTATCTGATAATGGGAAGCCACATACAAACCCGCCACTTCCCAGTTACCATGATGCGGCGCCAGAAAAATCACTCCCCGACCCTGTTTTACCGCGTTTTCCGCCAACTCCTCACCTTCCACCGACACCAGGCTCAACACGTCCTCGGCGCTGCGAAACCAGACCACACTAAACTCGAGCATGGTTTTGGCAGTTTCCCGGATGCTCTCCCTGACCAGAGCCTCCAACTCCTGTTGCGTTTTTTCCGGGAAACACAATGCCAGATTGATGCGAGTAATTCGGGCGGGCCTGAGATTCGCCCGGAAAATAATAACCCCGATGCAACCGGCCAGCCACTGAACGACTTTTAATGGCAAAAAGGCAATCACCCTCATCAGGACCACAGCAGTATAAACGATGATTCGATCAAACAATGTCTTCTTCCCGGCCCCGGCCTTTGCTGTTCCACTCGGTCACACTATCGTGGAGTTGCCAACTTCCCGCAAACGGGCAACAATAGTATTTATAGAAGCTGAACTGACAAAAACAGTACACCAGAGACAGCAGTAGCAAATCGGTCGACAGATCGCCAACCCTTTCATCATGGCAACTTCATGTTATATCTACTTGTTCCGGCAACAGTTTTCGCCATATGGTTTTCGTTCCGATATGCGTGGTGGCGAAAGCCACTGGACTATTCATATCCTCGAATACTGATGTACCACATGATAGCCGCTCCACAACCCGGTGCCAAATTTAATGGCCTGAGAGTCTCGCCGGAGAATTTTGAAAGACAGATCCTGTGGTTACAGAGCCAGGGCTGGCACTTTGTCACCATGACAGAACTCGTTACCCATGCAGACCGGTTACCACAGAAAACCGTCGCCATGACCTTTGATGATGGTTACGAAGACAATTACAGCAACGCGTTTCGCATTATGAAAAAACACGGCATCAAGGGTACACTCTATCTGGTGGTGAACCGCCACAACAATGATTGGTCAATCAACAAGAAGGCCCACCATAACTCCGGTGAACTGGCGAGAATCCCGAAACTGTCAGACCGGCAGGTTCAGGAAATGGTTGACTCCGGTCTGTTTGAGATCGGAGGGCATACACTAAGCCATATCAATTTGGCAAAATCGGACAAAGAAACCAAACAAAGGGAAATCGCAGAGTGCAAGACCGCACTGGAAACACGATTTAACACGCCGGTGACAAGCTTCGCCTATCCCTTTGGCATTTATCAGAAGGAAGACCCTGAACTTGTGTCAACACTGGGGTTTACCAACGCGGTTCTCGCCGAAGGCGGGGTAGAAACCGGGATGACGCATCGCCGCTTCAGGCTGCGCAGGGTAAAAATTAGTGGCAAAGACAATTTTTTCGCTTTTCAGTGCAGAATAAGAACCGGAAAACGAGGATTGAAAAAATGACATGCCTTCATGTCTGGGTCATATCTGATACACTTCCAGGCCATTTCAACCAGAGTATTGGCATCGTCAACGCCTTGCGTGAATATGAAAATGTCACATTCGATATCGTCGAAATCAAAATCAGGAACAAGCTGTTTCGTTCTCTGTTGCGCCTGGCTGCCAATCGTGCCTTTGCATTCAATGAGGCATTGCTTGAAGCTGCCTTTCAGGTTCCGCAGCTGCCTGACAGAAAACCTGATATAGTGGTCTCTGCAGGCGGTAATACGATTTTTGCCAATATAGTAACAGGACAAAAATACCATGCAACAAAGGTATTCAGCGGAACACTGAAAGGCTACCGCAGCAGTCTGTTGGACGTGGTTTTCAGCGTCACCCCTCTCACTTCTGCCGACCCGACAACAAATAACAATACAGTACTTGATCTGCCACCGGGCAACATTCCGCGTTTCGAGGATTTATCGCCCGACCGGCCTCCCTATGTGTTTGCCTGTTTGATCGGAGGAAACGGTGCGGGGTATTACTACACTGAAAATGACTGGCTGGATCTGGTCAGGCTTCTGGAAAGGGTGCAATCCCGCTACCACTGCCAATGGCTGATTACCACTTCCCGGCGAACCGGTATCGAAGCCGAAAGACAACTGGAAAATGTCATTGGTGAGTCATTGATTCGTCCACATATCAACGAACTGGTATTGTATGGAAGCAATCCGAAAAAAGTGGTGCGAGACTGGTTACAACAGGCCAATGCGCTGTTCACGACAGAAGACAGTCTGACCATGGTCGCGGAGTCCATTCTTTCGCAAAAAAGTGTAATGACCTTGCAACCCGCCCGTTTCGAACCGGATCACAACGATGAAGCGGCGCTCGGCAAATACCACGAAAAAGGCTATATCAACCGGATAAAACTGGATTCAGCAACCTGCCCGGAATTTGAACCGACAGCAAAAATCTGCCTGCCTGACATCCTTCAGCAGATTCACCGGGCCATTATGGAAAAACACCGCTTATGACCCGGAAACAGATACTATGGTGGGGCCGCCATGGCAATTATGGCCCCGGTTACCCGCGCAATCGTACCATTATGCGCTGTATGAAACAGCTGGACTGGGTCGTCAACGAATTTCAGCCCGCCATATCGGCATTGGGCAGCCAGCAGGCTCAATTACAACACCTCTCCCGGCCTGATGCTGTCTGGGTGCCCTGTTTCCGTCAAAGGGACCTGGCCGGTGCAGCAAGGTGGGCCCGAAAACAGTCTGTACCGATTTTTTTCGACCCCCTGATCAGCGCTTATGACAAGCGAGTCTTTGAAAAACACAAGTATCCACCCGATTCACGCAGAGCGATCCGTCTGTTAAACCGGGAACGCCGTCTTTTTGGCATGGCCGACCACGTGATAGCCGATACCGAGTGCCACAAAGCCTTTTTTGTTGAAACCCTCAACTGCGATGCCGACAGGGTCGTGGTCATCCCGGTGTCGGCGGAGGAAGAATTATTCAGATTCCAGCCAATGCCGGTCGACACAGGCAAGCCCGAGGTGTTGTTTTTTGGTACATTTATCGGGTTGCAGGGGCCCAAATACATTGCACAAATGCTCCGGCACTACACAGGCCCCGAATTCAGACTGACCTTTCTGGGCGACGGGCCGGAACACCCGGAATGCGAACGAATCGCCCGATCATTCTCCAATGATGCAATTGAGGTGGCTTTCGAACCCTGGATACCCTTCGAACAGTTACCTGACCGGATCGCTCAATCCTCCATTTGTCTCGGGATATTCGGTACCGGCAAAAAATCATCACGAGTCATTCCCAACAAGGTCTATCAGGCTTTGGCCTGTGGCCGCCCTGTCATCACCATGCAGGGAGATGCCTATCCCGACGCTCTGTTCACAGGGCCCCCACACCGGTTAACACAGCCCGCACGCGGCATCCGGTTTGTAGAACCCGGTAACCCTGAAGCAATTGCAACAGCAATTTGTGACTTGCTCACTGCCCTAACCGCACGGGAAAGTGCCAACCGGGAATCCGAAGCAGCATTTGACATATACAAAACCTGGTTTTCAAACGAAACCATTCGGGCCACACTGCGTTCCCTGATTGGATGAAAACCTGATATGACCGGCGAAAAAACGCCATTGTGTCGTATTTTTCGACCAACTTCAGACTTCCTGCCTGTTTTAAGTTGTTATTACAGGCAAAACACTGATAAATTATGTGTCTTTATTTTTTGTCTGGACAGGCTGCATGAACTATAGAACCGATGATGTACGTATTAACGATACCAAAGAACTTTTACCACCTGTGGCGTTGCTTGAGAAATACCCGGCCACCGAATACGCTGCCCGTACTGTTTTCGAAAACAGAAACGCGATACACCGGATTCTCAACGATGAAGACCATCGCTTGCTGGTGATCATTGGCCCCTGCTCGATTCACGACCCCAAAGCCGCCCTCGAATACGGTGAGAAGCTGCTCAGGCTTCGCGAAAAGCACCAGGCGCATCTGGATATTGTCATGCGGGTCTACTTCGAAAAGCCCAGAACCACCGTTGGCTGGAAGGGCCTGATTAACGACCCCTACCTGGATAACAGCTTTCAGATTAACGATGGACTGCGTATTGGCCGCAAGTTACTGCTTGATCTGAACAATCTGGGTATCCCCACTGCAACAGAATATCTCGATATGATCTCGCCACAGTATGTGGCGGATTTGCTCAGCTGGGGGGCGATAGGTGCCCGAACTACCGAGTCACAGGTTCACCGTGAGCTGGCGTCAGGGTTGTCCTGCCCGGTTGGTTTCAAAAACGGCACCGATGGAACCATTAAAGTCGCGATTGATGCCATTGGCGCGGCGGCGGCTCCCCACCACTTCCTGTCCGTCACCAAGTATGGCCATTCTGCGATCATTGAAACCGTAGGCAACAAGGACTGCCATATTATATTGCGTGGTGGCACCAGACCCAATTACGATGCCGAAAGCGTCAAACAGGTTTCAGAGGAGCTGAGGAAGGCTGGCCTTCCCGAAAAGGTAATGATTGATTTCAGCCACGCCAACAGCAACAAACAGTTCCACAAGCAAATGGAAGTTTGCTCGAATGTCTGTGATCAGATCAGGTCGGGTAACCAGGCCATTGCCGGTGTCATGGTAGAAAGCCACCTGGTCGAGGGCCGCCAGGATCTGGTGAATGGCCGGGCTGAAGTTTACGGCCAAAGCATCACTGATGCCTGCATTGGCTGGAGCGATACAGAAATCCTGCTGGAACAGCTGGCAGAGGCATCAAAGGTACGGGAGGAAAACCGGACAGAACGTTAGCAGGAGGGGGCCTCTTTCTCACGATACCAGGCCCCCACACGCATACCCAGCGCCAGGAATATCGCCCCCAGAAATTCAAAACTGACCAGTTTAAAGTCAACCAGCCCCCGCATCAGAAAGTAAATCGCATACATCAGGGCAAATACGCGCCAGGGCGAGACCTCGGCGGGGGAGCCGGAAACCGGGGGTTCAGCACGAGTCACACGCAACATTACGGCAACAAACAGCAGCAAGGCAAAAAAGCCGATCACCCCGACCGAATACAGCAATTCAAGATAGGCGCTGTTAGGCATTACAATCGGCCTTCCCTCAAGCTGAATACCACTTAAATGCTTGAACACATTCAGCCCGTACCCGGTCCAGGGCTGCATCTCCACTTGCGAGATCACTTGTTGATAAATAATCTTTCTCGCCTCATAGGTATAGCCGGGGCACATATCCCCAAAACAGATACCCGAATGCAGGAAAAAAGCATAAACAAAGAAGGCCAGCGCAGTTAAAAGCGCAAACCACCAAAGCAGCATGCGATAACGGTGACCAAAGGCAAAAAGAAAGCCCAAAGAGAAGGTCACCGCCAACAGGTTGCCACGAGATGTGGTCAGGATCAGTACACCAATCAACACCATCAGACACAATCCCGATACTCGATCCAGCCCCCTGCACCAGACGACAAAGCCCAGGACCAGCACATTGACCGCAACCAGATTGGCAAATTCGTGCAGGTTTCGCCATACCTCCTGAACCAGTTGATTGTCACGCAGCCAGACATTGCCCGAAGTGACAACAGATACCGCGCAAAACGTGGTCACAGCAAGTACAACAACAATAGAAAATGTTCGCAGTTTTTCAACAAACCTGCTATCCAGGGCAATTTGGCGAACAAAAAAGAAACCGACAAAAAAAACCAGCGCAGCCCGCAAACAATCATAGGCACCTTTCAGTGATTTTTGTGGCAATTCAGAGAAAGCAACTCCAATCAGCAGAAAGGCAAAAAACAGAAACCAGGGCTTCCGGTGCCGCCGGGTCGAGGCAAAGAACAAATTCGGACACTGAATCGGTGCCGTCACCAGCAAAAGCAAAGCCACCGTACTCGCTTCAAGCCTTTCCACCGGAAGGGCAAACAGAAGATAACTGTACAACACCCACTGCCAACTCAAAAACAGTTGCCACGGCGAATATCGTATTGACAGGGGTTGATTCGTCATTATCAGAAGGGAGGGCAAGCCCGGCTCTGTTTCCGGGCCTGACGCCTGTTCAGGAAACGTGAGTGAGCCAGTCGAGATTTTGGGTTCGACGGCCTTTCACCGCATCAAAATACATTTTCTGGAATTTTTCCGTGAGCGGGCCACGTCCACCAGAGCCTATTTGCCGGTCATCCAGCTCGCGAATCGGAAGCACTTCTGCGGCGGTGCCGGTAAAGAAAGCCTCGTCAGCCACATACACCTCATCGCGGGTAATCCGTTTTTCATGGATTTTGATACCCAGCTCCCCGGCGAATGAGAAAATGGTTTTGCGGGTAATGCCATCCAGGCAGGAAGTCAACTCAGGCGTATACATTTCCCCTTCACGAATAACGAAGATGTTTTCGCCACTACCTTCCGCAACATAACCTTCATTGTCGAGTAACAGAGCTTCATCACAGCCACACTTCAATGCTTCATTGAGTGCCAACATGGAATTAATGTAATGACCATTGGCCTTGGCCTTGCACATGCTGATATTGACATGATGACGCGTATAGGAGGAAGTGCGTACCCTGATTCCTTTTTCTGTCGCTTCCGGGGACATGTATGAGGGCCATTCCCAGGCTGCCACAATAACGTGGGTTTTCAAATTATCCGCCCGCAGCCCCATTCCTTCCGATCCATAAAAAACCATAGGTCGAAGATAGGCTTCGTGCAGGTTGTTTTCACGCACTACCGAGCGTTGTGCTTCAATCAGCTGCTCTTTGGTAAAAGGCATGGACATCTGAAGAATATGGGCCGAGCGAAACAGACGATCCGTATGCTCCCGCAACTTGAAAATGGCCGCTCCCCTGTCAGTTTCGTAGGCTCTGACACCCTCGAAGCACCCCATTCCATAATGCAGGGTATGAGTCAGCACATGAACCTGTGCGTCACGCCAGGGCACCAGTTCGCCGTCAAACCAGATAAGGCCATCTCTGTCAGCCATGGACATAATTATTGCTCCTCAAAAAAACTGCCCGTGCTTCGGACAATATTCAACACGTTTCGCACGAGTCAAATGCAAGATAAAAACAGGATGGAAAAGTATACATAATCTGACCGCAGATTCTATCAGATTTTTCCCGCATCGTCCGGCAGCCCGCACACAATTCCCGCCGCAGGCCAACCTGAAAGCAAACCATACTAGCGAAAACGCTTGTTTAAAGACTGTTTGACCTTCCTCAACCGCCGCAGGTAGGTGTTCACCAGCACCTGTTTCCAACCGGACTTTTCCTTGAGGGAAGAAAATTCGTGCATGGCCAATACGCTTTTCAATGCCTGGTTATGCGACCCACCTCGGGTGCGTACCCGGTTATAGTTCTCCAGAAATTCGATAAATCGCTGACGCGCCGGTGGATAAAACTCGAAAAACGGCCTTCGACCGTCGCCGAGCCCGATCGCAGTGTTCCGGGAGCTCGCCAGCAGTGCTTTGAATTTGTCCGCCTGGCCAGGCCAGAATTGATACTCCAGCAACAGATAGTACACCAGTCTGAGCCGAAGCTCTTCATCGACCTGCCAGGACAGGGCCTGCTGTAACACCCCCGGTAAATCTGACATGGGGCGACCATACATCTCCAGACTGAGCCCCTTTCTGCCATAAAAGGGCAGGCCACCCAGTATCGTTGGTTTACCCAGCATAATCGACTCCAACCCGACATTGGAGCACAATACCATGGTTGCATCAGCCAGGTTGATCGCATCGTGAATATTCACCGCATCAACGACCAGGATATCCCGTTGATCCGCTATTGTTGTTTTAGGGTTAAACCAGCATTTCGGGTGTTGCTTGATCACCAGTTTCCAGCTGGAAGGGAGGTGGTTGATGACACTTTTCACCCAGGCTATGTAGTCTTGCTCAAAGCTGTCATGCAGACTGAATACCACGCTCATATCTCTCATTACCTGCATACCCAGCAGCAGTACGGGCCGATCATCACCAGTGACAAAGTCACGCAGCGCATCCATTTCTCTCTGGCTGCTTTTGATGTCTATTTTGGTTTTTCTTTCACCCAGCCACTTTTGCAATAACTGATCGGCTTCCTGCCGATGACCCGATGAAAACGGACTCAGCATATACTCCTGCCAGGTAGAATCAACCCGATTCACCGATGGCATGAAGTAGGGGCTGCAGGGATCGATAACCAGGGAGGCTCCCGGCGTAACCGGTGCCTCGACAAACAGGGGTTGAACCCGATATTTAAGCGCTTTCGCCAGGGCGATTTGGGAAATCGGTGTAAAGCCATTGTTTATCGTGACAAAATCAGGTTGAAACTGTGTAAACCTGTCCTCTATTTGTGCCGCCAGGTAACGCAAATGAGGGTAAGCCCCCTTCTCCGTATTCAGGTAGTATTCAATACCAAATGCCTCTTTCGCCATGATCCTGGCTGACATCACCGCTTCAAAAGACAGGTCATCACCACACTTGTTATGGTATTCGGTTTTGGATAGTACCTGCTTTTTATTAAAATCGCGGAGACGAATCACACTGTATTCAACACAGGCAGTGTCGGCATATTCCACCAGCGCACGCTCAAATCCTTTGGTATCCTCAACAATCAGCAACCTGGTCATGAAAACAGCGCATTCCATACTTCTGTGATCAACTTGCGCTCATTCGGCACCGCACCAAAATCAACTCTGGACGATTCATTTTGCAGGGCACGCTTGTGAATCATCGACCTCAATGTGATATAGGCTTCCTTTAACTGTTCGGTTTTCTCAACAGTCAGAATACCCGCCCGGCCAATTTCTTCCAGCAAACGAACATTGTCAGACCACTTGCAGAGAGCGGGATACTCATGGCTGTAAGCCAACACGCAAAATTGGACAATAAACTCGATATCAACAATTCCCCCGGCATCATGCTTGATATGAAAAACCTTCGGTGCCTCCCCTTCAATCACTTTTGTTCCCAGGTTGTCACGCATTTTGTCACGCATGTTTTTTACATCTTCGCGCAGTTTGTCCCGATCTCGCTGCCTGGCAATAATCCGGCTCCTGACAGCCTGAAACCTGTCAGCCAGTTCATCACTTCCCGCAACGGGGCGGGCACGCACCAATGCCTGGTGTTCCCAGGTCCAGGCATCATTTTCCTGATACTTTTCAAACGATTGCAGCGTGGTTACCAACAAACCGGAATTACCGGAAGGGCGGAGTCGCATATCCACTTCATAGAGCTGCCCCGAAGACATCCGGGCATTCAGAATATGAATAATTTTCTGACCGAGGCGAATAAAAAACACCGCATTGTCAATCGACCGTTCACCATCTGTAGAAAGATGGGTCGGCACATCATGGATAAACACCAGATCCAGGTCAGAACTGTAGCCCAGCTCGATGCCGCCCACCTTGCCATACCCCAGCACAAGGAAGTCCAGTTCACAGGGCACACCAGGCGCTTTTTGCGGATAACCGTGCTTGTCTACCATCATTTTCCAGGCAATCTGAACTACCTTATCCAGCATGGCTTCGGCTATCCAGGTCAGATAATCGCTCACTTTCAT
Organism: Pseudomonadota bacterium; assembly: GCA_002747395.1. Lineage (GTDB taxonomy): Bacteria > Pseudomonadota > Gammaproteobacteria > Pseudomonadales > Oleiphilaceae > LZORAL124-50-18. The sequence continues at coordinate 76,213 of PDPE01000025.1, read as the reverse complement.
TAAAGGCAGGGTTCCAGCCAATTCCGAGGCGGCCACGCGCAACACATGCGCTTTCTTGAACAGTCGCAACACTTCCATCAACTCCTCCATATCCTCCTCGGGAATACGCAGAAGTTGCTGGTTCAGCTCGTCACTCAACTCCCATTTTCGAGGCGGAGTATAAAGAGTTTCAGTATTCAGCAACTCATCAAGCAGTAACGGGGTACTGGACAGTTGCTCTGCAATCCAGGGGCTGACCGAGCAAAGCTTGACCAACTGCTCCAGCGCGTTCGGGTTTTCATAGAGCAGCACCAGATAGGAAGTCCGCCTGAGCACTGACTCAACCAGCATAAGCACTCTTTCAAGCGTCACCCCGGCATTATCAATCCGGGTTATCGACTCCAGAAGTATGGGCATAAACCGATCCAGACGCTCCCGGCTTTGCGTTTGCATCATCAGAACCGGCTTGCTTGCCCTCATCTTGCCCAATAACCCGACCAACCGGGCCGGATCAGGCAAACCATGCTCAATGAAGATTTCCTCGCATCTATGATCATCGTATTCACCAGACCAGATCAGTTTCCAGCACTCTTCATGCTGCCTCTTTGCCGCTTCACTGTTCTCACCATCTTCGGTAATCACTTCCGCAAAGTGCAAACTGACACTGGCACGATGTTTCGAAAGCTGATTGATGAACTCACCCCAGTCATTGAACCCCATCACCAGAGCAACTCGCAGCCGATTCACTTCATCGGCAGGAAGCATCTGGGTCTGTTGATCCCGAATCCCCTGAACAGCGTGCTCGACATTGCGCAGAAAACAGTAGGCATCACGCAACTCGTTGACTGCTTCTTCAGGCATCAGGCCGTTTTCGACAAGTGCACCAAAAACCTGCCTCAGCTCCCGCGTCCGCAGGTTCAGGTCTCTGCCCCCCCGAACCAGCTGGAATGCCTGGGCGACAAACTCGATTTCACGAATGCCACCGTCACCCAGTTTGATATTGTCTTCCATTCCCTTGCGCCGAACCTCCCGGGCAATCATCATTTTCATGTCGCGAAGCGACTCGATCACACCGAAATCGATATACTTGCGGAAAACAAAGGGATGCAGGGCAGACATCAATTTCGCCCCCTGTTCCTTATCGCCAGCCACAATACGGGCTTTTACCATGGCATAGCGTTCCCACTCCCTGCCCTGATCCTGGTAATATTCCTCCATCGCCGCAAAGCTCAATGCCAGGGCACCGCTTTGGCCGTAGGGGCGCAAACGCATATCAACCCGAAAGACAAAGCCTTCTCCCGTGACACGATCCAGCACATTGATCAGACGTTGACCGACACGAATAAAAAAGGCCTGGTTTTCCAGGGTTCGCCTCGCCCCTTCGGTTTCCCCTTTCAGGGCAAAAGTAAAAATCAGGTCAATATCAGAAGAAACATTCAATTCATGGGCTCCCAACTTGCCCATTCCGATCACCGACATATACTGTTGAACCTTGTTGCCATCAGGGTTCAATCCCATCGGGGTGCCCAGGGTTTTACAGCAGTCGTTGTAAATCCAGGTCAGCGCAATATCAATACAGGTATCAGCCAAATGGCTCATATCGCGCACGGTTTCGTCCATTTCAGCCTGTCGGGTAAAATCTCGCCAGATAATGCGACACATTTGCTGTTGACGAAACCGCCTCAACACACTCATCAAAGCGGCTTCATCGGCGACCTGATCTACCATCGACTGGAGTTGCCGCCGAAAATCCTCTTCACTTTTACTCACAAGATAACGATCAGAACCAAGCAGTTCGACAAAAAAGTCCGGATGACGGGCACAGTATTCCGCAATAAACGGGCTTAAAGACCACACCCGGGCCCAGGCTTGCTTTCGGCTCTGATCCATGCCCGATAGCCTGGCATGGAGCTCTTCCGTACTGCTCTCCTGCAAGGTTTGCAAAGAATGACGGAATTCGGATAACAAGGCGGGAGAAACCAGGGAAACCAGTTCGTTAAACAAGGGGTCATCATTAAACGCTGTCACGGGGAACATTCCTGAAAAAAATGAATGAATGGCACTGGCTCAAAGCTGTGCCTTCTGCTGCCGGCACGGCCAGGGCGTGTACAAGTATCATCGCAATATGAATGAATCGGGAAAGAAGCACGCCAGGTGTTACTTTCGCCGCTATGTGTTACTTTCGCCTTTGCAATCTTGCTATTTTGTATTAAAAGTACAAACAAATGAATGGTTCCAGTCAAGTTCAAAACAGATATCCATGAAGCCGCCTGACCAAAGAAACAGTTTCAAACACAGAAAGGCAGTCTATCAAACAGACTGGCAATTACTGAAACGAATCAGAAAATTATTACTGTCGCTGGGCATATTGCTCGGTTTACATTGCCTGGCAATGGTGTGGTTTGAGGGCATGACCTGGGAGCAGGCAATCTGGCTCACACTGACCACCCTGACAACCGTTGGCTACGGCGATCTTTCCGCCCAGACTGCAAGCGGCCAGGTCGCCACCATCGTGCTGGTGTATATTACCGCCATTACCATGGTAACCTTGATTATCAGCGACTATATTGACTACCGCTTTTTAAGGCGTGAAAAAATCCGTTTGGGAAAATGGAAATGGAATATGATTGACCATATCTTGATCATCAACTCACCACATCAAAATACAGAACAGTATTTCCAGCGCCTGGTAAAACAACTCCGGGACAACGAAGAATATCACTCTACCCCGATCCAGATTCTGACCGATCAGTTCCCCGATGGCCTGCCTCTCGGGCTGTCAGAACTGGGCGTCACTCATTACCACGGCTCACCGGATAATCAGGGTGATTTGAGCGCAGTCAACGCGCACACGGCGAAGCACATCCTGATACTCGCAAAAGATGACACCTCGACACACTCCGACGGCACGACATTCGATATATTGCACAGACTGATGGAATACAATCTGTCTCATTTATGTGTTGTCGAATGTGTCAGGGATGAAAACCGGGTTCGCATGCAGAAACTGGGCCCCAAAACCATTATTCGGCCGGTAAGGGCCTACCCGGAAATCATCATCACCTCCATGCTCGCCCCGGGCAGTGAAAAAGTCCTCGAAGATTTGATTACCCATGACCATGATCATCCGTGCCGCTATGATGTCAGGTGCGAAGACATAACCTGGTCTGACATTGTCTGTGCACTGATAAAAGCCGACCAGGGTACCGCGATGGCATATATCAATACCAATAATGAAGAGGTTGTTATTCATCCCCGGCCTGATACCAGAATAAACTGTATCGGGCTCATTATTCTGGTCAAGACCGACAACAAGCCCACTCAGACAGATATTCAGGAGTCACTTCTCCACTATAAAAACAGAAAGCAGAAATGGGACAACCGGCAAAAAGCACTGGAAGAAGGGGACGGAGAAAAAGAGGACGGAGAAGCAGAGGAAAACTGAAGAAAGAGGAAAACTGAAGAAAGAGAAAAACTGAAGAAAGAGAAAAAACAGACATCTACTCATCACCTACAGCAAATCAAGCACCTCGGACAAGCGTTTCACCGGCTTGATGTCTATCCCCGGCGGCCGCACCCCTGGCATGTTGGCCGCAGGCACAATGGCCTGTGTAAAGCCGTGTTTGGCTGCCTCCCGGATTCGCTCCTGACCGCTGGAAACCGGCCGGATTTCGCCCGACAACCCGACTTCGCCAAGCACCAGCAGATCATCTGCAAGAGGCCGATCACGAAAACTGGACACTATGGCACACAACGCAGGCAAGTCTGCACTGGTTTCAGCAATTCTGACGCCACCGACCACATTCAAAAAAACATCCTGATCACCGCAGGCAATACCACCGTGTCGGTGCAGCACGGCCAGTAAAATGGCCAACCGGTTCTGATCCAGACCCACTGATACCCGCTTGACATAACCGCTGTGAGACTGATCAACCAGCGCCTGTATCTCCACCAGCAAGGGACGGGTTCCTTCCCATGTGGCGGTAACAACGCTTCCGGGCATCCCTTTGCTTTCCTTGTTGAGAAAAATGGCACTGGGGTTCTTCACTTCACGCAAGCCGTTTTCCATCATGGCGAACACGCCCAACTCATTGACCGCACCAAAACGGTTTTTGGTGCCACGCAATGTGCGATAGCGGCTATCCTGTTCACCTTCGAGCATCAGGGAGCAGTCAATCATATGCTCCAGCACCTTGGGGCCTGCGATTGCCCCGTCCTTGGTAACGTGACCGACCAGAAACACCACAATCGAGTTTTGCTTGGCCATCCGGGTCAGCCGGGCCGCACAATCCCTGACCTGAGATACGCTGCCGGGAGCCGACTCGATCAGCTCAGTATGCAATACCTGAATACTGTCGATCACCACAATATCCGGCGACTCTCGATCAATGGTATCCAGTATTCGTTCAAGACTGGTCTCGGCCAGCATTTTTAATCCGGCAGAACGGATACCCAGCCTGGACGCACGCATGGCGACTTGCTGCAAGGATTCCTCTCCGGTGATATAGAGCACTTTTTTATGGTTGGCCAGATGGCAACCGGTTTGCAGCAGCAAGGTGCTTTTTCCCGCTCCGGGGTGACCTCCGACCAAAATGGCCGAACCCGGAACCAGCCCTCCCCCCAGCACACGATCAAACTCGCCGGACATGGAGGAAATTCGTGGCACTTCCTGAAGGTCAATATCATCCAGAGTCTGAATTTCGGACAACATGCCCGCATAACCCTGGCGATTCGCTCCTGCACCCGCCGCTTTCGGCAGGGCGGCCTGCCTGAACTCGCTGATGGTGTTCCACTCACCACACTCGGCACACTGGCCCTGCCATTTGCTTGAGTTTGCGCCACATTCAGTGCAGACATAACCGGTTTTGCTTTTTTTCATCGGGAATCAAGGGTAGTAAAGGCCAAAGGAAGCCCTGGTATCAGAAGAAACGGAAACGGCCTGATACAGGAATTACTCCGTTTCCGTACTGTGCCAGCGAATGGCAATCAGTGGTATTTTGCACTGAGTTCATGCACGGCATCAATAAATGCCCTGGCGTTTTCCGGATCAACATCAGGCGTAATGCCATGCCCAAGGTTAAATACATGACCGGTTCCCTCGCCAAATCGGGACAGGATATCATCCACCTCTGCGCGAATGCGTGCAGGAGTAGACAACAAAATACCCGGGTCCATATTGCCCTGCAAAGCCACCCGATCGCCCACCCGCTGACGGGCCAGACCGATATCCGTTGTCCAGTCAAGCCCCAGCGCATCGGCTCCGGTGTCAGCGATAGACTCCAGCCATTGGCCACCATTTTTGGTAAACAGAATAACCGGCACCTTTCTGCCTTCGGATTCCCTTTTCAGGCCGTTGACAATACGCTGCATATAATTGAGCGAGAAAGCCTGATAACCGGGAGAGCTGAGCACGCCCCCCCAGGTATCAAATATCTGCACTGCCTGGGCACCCGCCTCTATTTGGGCATTCAGATAGTCAATCACGGTATCTGCCAGCTTCGCCAGCAAGTTGTGTAACACCTCCGGTTGGCAATACATAAGTTTTTTTGCTTCCCGAAAGTCCTTGCTCGATCCTCCCTCAATCATGTAGGTGGCCAGTGTCCAGGGCGAACCGGAAAACCCGATCAGGGGTACTCTGCCATTCAGCTCCCGGCGAATGGTGCTGACCGCATTCACTACATAATCCAGATCCGAATGGATATTCGGGGTAATCAGTGCGTCCACATCGGCCTGGCTGCGAACCGTTTTTTTGAATTTGGGGCCTTCACCGGTTTCAAAATAAAGCCCCTGCCCCATTGCGTCGGGAATGGTCAAAATATCCGAAAACAAAATGGCGGCATCCAGCTCATAGCGCTCCAATGGTTGAAGTGTGACCTCGCACGCCAGCCCGGTGTTCTTGCACAAGGACATAAAGTCCCCTGCCCTGGAACGGGTGGCCAGGTATTCCGGCAAATACCGCCCGGCCTGACGCATCATCCAGACGGGGGTAACATCCACGGGTTGCTTCATCAAGGCACGTAAAAATCGGTCATTTTTCAATTCAGTCATCTTGTTTATACTTCCAGGTCGTCGAAAATGATGAAGATCGCGGGGGCGTGCTCCGGGCCGGTCATTGCCTGTTGAGCAAGCGCCACAGGTCAATACTATTGCACTCCTTTTACTGATCGTATCCAGGGTGTCATCTTTCGAATTTTTTCCGGCATGCTGGCAACAGCCCTGTTTGCTTTCGCCTTGTCAGGATAGGGGCCATCCAGCACAACAAACCAGGCCTTTCCCTTGTACGTGGATTGAATGTAAAAAAACCCTGCATCCGAATACTGTTTTAAAAAGCGCCTGGCGGTCGTCTCATTGTAACTCCCCAATAATTGCACCAGATAATGGGAAGGGTTTTGAGACTTCACCCAGCCGGCAGACCTAAAACCGGGCCGGGTCGAATTATCCGGCGGCACGGTCTGGTTCGCAACGCTATTCCCGCCGCTATTGTTCCCGCCGCTATTGTTCCCGCCGCTATTATTCTCGCGACTATTCGCACCACTATTCTCAACGTTATTCGCATGACTGTTTACGCGGGTGTCCGCACTCTTGCCGACGCGCTCTGCCGGTTGGTCTATTGGCGAATTGTCAAGCTCGGGTAACGGTTTCTTTTCAGGCACTGCCGGTACGTTCGCCGGTGGTACGTTCGCCGATGGTATGTTTGTCGGCTGTGTGTTATTCAGCGGCTTGACCGTGGCGGGCACACTGCTTTCAGCAAGCTGTGCAGCCTGCGCTTCAATATATGGATCAGGCCCGGCGGCAGAAGCCGGTAAATCGGCATTCCCGGTTTCGCCTGCATCATTTGTTTCACTTGTGTCGTTGCCCTGGCCCGACTCATTTAAAGAAAGCCTGGCCAGCTTATCAAGTGTACTCTCCTGCTTACCCTGATCAGGAGAGCCTGGCGCGGATGAGATGATACGCCGGGTTGAGGCATCACTTTCCGGGCGACTGTTTTCAGAATCGTCCCCACCATACAGATAAAGCAGGCAGGATACGCAAATCACTGAAACTGCAAGCAGTGCCCATGCGGCCTGCTTCAATGGAGGAAAGGTGAATCGGAGTTTTGCCTTGTCACTGGCCTGCACGGATTCATCGCCCGGAGTACCCAGCAATACCCCGGGTGCAACCCTGTTGATCCGCCCCGGGTTACCTTTTCCCAGGCCGCAAAGAGCAGACAACTGAACGTTGGAAAACAGGATCTCCGGCTTCGCTCCGGCCTTGTAAAGACGCTGCCTGACATAGTTTTCTGTGTCTTCCTGGCTCAGGGGCTGAACGTGCACCTGATACAACATGCCTGAGAGCATATTTGTCACATCATTGCTGACAAAGCCACTGGTCCAGCCAGACTGGGCAGCCAGAATAAAATGCACACCGCTTTCGCCGGCCGATATCTCATCAACCCCCTGGAGCATTAACCTGACTGTTTCTTCCGCCAGATCATCGACATCATCAACCACAACCAGGGTGTTGATTCTCGGTTTCGTCTGCTTGTGTTTGTGCGTCAGGTAAACACGGAACGCCTGCACCAGGGTTTCCGGCTCTGACTGATTGAAAGGGAAAGGACAAACATAGTTGTCCTTATTGAACAACTGCTCCAGAAATCGGGCGCCATCCATAAGCATCGAAGACTTGAGTATCACGACCTTGAACTCGTCTTTGACACTCTTGATAACCTCGGCAAGCAGGGAAGTCTTTCCAACTCCCCTTTCTCCGGTCAGAAGCGGTATCAAATCGCCAAACCTGAGCGCATGCACCAGTTTGTCGACAGCTTCCTCCCGCTCTGCTCCCCGGTAAAAAAAGGGAAGCCCCGAACTGAAAGGGTCAACCCTGAGGTCGTAAACCTGCTGTAACTGCCGGAACAGGGTCTCGCTTTTAATCTGTTGCCTCATCATGTCTCAGCTTCAGGATTATCTGGCTCTATGGTGAATATTTTGTGATAACAGAACGAAGTGAAGCCGTGGAGAAGTCTGAAGTCACTCTGGCTTTACCGATTTTATCCAACAATACCAGTCTCAGGCTTCCATCCACAACTTTTTTATCCACTGACATTACGGCCAGATAATCATCAAATGTCATATTTTCCGGCCCCAACACGGGCAAACCGGTTTTCTGTAATAACGAGCGTAACGCACTGACGTCCCCAGAAGGAATGGCACCTTCAAGACAGGATAACTCCAGAGCCATCAGCATCCCGACCGCAACGGCTTCTCCGTGCAACCAGTTACCATAACCGCAATGCGTCTCGATGGCATGGCCAAAGGTATGCCCCAGATTGAGAATTGCCCTGACACCCGCTTCTTTTTCATCCTTTGCCACGATTTCAGACTTGCATCGGCACGACGCGTCGATGGCCTCGGCGATCAGGTCTGGTTGCAGCCGTGTCAATCCGTCAATATTGCCTTTCAGCCAATGATAGAAGGAGTCGTCAGCAATGAGTCCATATTTGATCACTTCAGCCAAACCTGAACTCAGCTCTCTCTGTGGCAGTGTTTTGAGTGTATCCGTATCAATCACGACAGCCTTGGGTTGGTAAAATGCGCCGATCATGTTTTTACCCATTTCATGGTTCACTGCCGTTTTTCCCCCCACGGATGAGTCCACCTGGGACAACAGGGTAGTCGGCACCTGAATAAAATCGACACCTCTCTGATAACAGGCTGCCGCAAAGCCGGTCATATCCCCGATCACTCCTCCACCCAAGGCAATCAGTGTCGTGTTTCTCGGGTGGCGACAGGCAAGAAGCCGGGTAAAAACAAGGTTTAATGTCTCAAGGTTTTTGAACGACTCACCGTCGGGCAATATAACCTCGTCCACGTCACGGGAAGAAAGCATCTCCCTGACCTTGTCGAGATAAAGAGGAGCCACTGTTTCGTTGGTAACAATCATGGCTTTTTTCGATTTGATATAAGGCTCGACAAGATCCGGCTGTGCCAACAATCCCGAGCCAATAAAAACAGGGTAACTGCGCTCACCAAGAGCTACTTCAATTTTCTTCATGCTATCAATTGCCTGCCAGGTCTCTGCTCTGTTTATACAATTTATACATTTCCATTCATACGTTGATCGGGGGCCAATTTGGACATGATCTGTCTCACCACTGAACGAGGGGATTTCCTGTCAGTGACAACGACAATGTCTGCCATTTCATCGTACAGCGGATGGCGTTGCTGATACAAACGGCTTAATACCTGGTGCGGGTTTTCAGTTTGCAGCAAGGGCCGGTTTCGATCTCGATGGGTTCTCTCAAACTGTTGACTTACCGATGTTTTCAGGTAAACCACCAGCGCATGATCAGAAATGACGGTTCGGTTGGCTTCTCTCAATACCGCTCCACCACCTGTGGCGATAACCAGGCCGGGTTGCTGGCACAGCTCGGCAATCATGTTCTGCTCCCGGTCGCGAAACCCGGACTCCCCCTCCACATCAAAAATCCAGGGAATATCAGCCCCGCAGCGTTTTTCAATGACTTTGTCCGAGTCCTTAAAATCGAAACCGAGCTCTCTTGCCAACAACTTTCCAATGGTCGTCTTACCCGCCCCCATAGGGCCGACAAGCACGACATTTCTATCTAATAACATACCAGGGATCAACAACTCTGATTGGTCAGGGAAGCGCAGAATAGCACAACAAAGGGAACAGGTTTACTCCCTGACGAAAAAAACCGTCACCCCGGCAACTGTGGCCGCCCCGAAACCAAATGGTTGCCCCACCGCAATGCGTGGCCGTCAGGCCCGTACTGGCAGTGATCGCCAGGGCAGTCGCCAGCAATACCCACCTAGACTATCTGGCGCGCGCTCTGCAGAAAATCGGCGACATTCTCCAGGCGAGAGCCGATTTTACCCAAATACCGACTTTTTTCTCCTTTCTCCCTGGCCACATAAACAGGTAGCATCTCACCATACAGGCTGGTACTGATCGTTCTCTGATCATCCTCCAACACGTCTCTATCAAGCCTGATACCAAAAGAAGCCAGCCGGGGCTCAAGCTCATCGGCCCTTGCCAGAAGATCCTTTCTGGTCATTTGATAGGCATGTTCGCAAACCATTCGGCGAGACTGGAAACTGAACACGTCGGAGAAAAAGATTTTCGCATCATCACGAGTGGGCTCAAACAATACAATGCTTGCATCAGGATACTGCGTTTCGTACATTTTCATTCCCGACACCATACGGGAATAGACCATGGTACGATAGGTCTGTGAAATAATATTGGGCATTCCCCTGTTGGTAAGCGTACCCGGACTCATGGTGTTGGCATTCACCGCCTGACACGCGTCGATTGGCACCAGCGGATTAATCGCAAACACCAGGTCCGCCCCGTCCTCCAAAGCCACAGAGGCATGCATTCCCTTTCTCAGGGTGCCATCCATATAGTACCGCCCGTCAATTTCAACCGGCACGTAGAGACCAGGCGTGGAAACGCTCGCCTGAACCGCTTTTGATACGGGAACATGATCAAACCCGGGTGCCCCGAACCGGACTGATTCGCAACTTTCCAGGTCGGCCGCCACGAGGTAGAGGCGTCGGCTTAACTGCCGAAAGTCATTGGTTCTCCCCAACATGCTATAGGAGCGGTGCAAATAGGCTTCAAGTTTGGAATTGTCAAAAATTCCGGCCGGAACGGCCTGGGTCAGAACAGTGAGCGCTTCCAAAAAGCTTTGATCGTGAGGGTTGCCAACAAATTTGGCACAGGCTTCCACCAATAGCCCCGGCACCGATAATGCCCTTTTAACATACTCACGAACTGCGGGGCGATAAAAAACTCCAGGATGGAACGGGTGAAACTCGGCTTCATTTTTTACAAAGATCCTGCACATCTGTGCCGAGGTCATCTGATTGGCCAGATTGGCCGCAACAAAGGCTCCGGAACTCACCCCGACATAAACGTAGAGATCATTCAGATCGAGCCCGTCAAGGGATTCATCCAGCGCTCTCAGCGCTCCGATTTCATATATCCCTCCAAGCGGGCCTCCCCCACCCAGAACCAATCCTATTTTGGGCTTGCGCTCATCTTGTGACACTCTGACATTTTGCATTCAACACTCCTGAAGGACTGCCGAGCATCAGAACACATCCTGCCCGCGCCAGCGCCTTCCACTCAAACTTGCTCCACTCTGTAAACTCTCTATCCTCGAGACTGTCTACCCCAATCTATCATTGACAATTAGAATTAACACACTACTCAATCATGTTATCCGTTGCCCTTTCCGGGCGCATAAAACCGGCCAACCCTGCCTCCCTGAGCGCCACATCCAGGGTACTTTTAACCACTTGAGCAGAATCCATGACCATAATCTTTTCAAGCAACTCCCTGGTCCAGTCGACACGAATCCCGCGAATGATCGATTTCACCTTTGGCAGGTTCACCGCGTTCATTGACAGTGCATCAAACCCCATTGCAACCAGCAAAACCGCGCCTGACGGGTCTCCCGCCAACTCCCCGCAGATACTCACTGTCTTGCCGACAGCGTGAGCTTCATCCACAACTCGCTGCAATGCCTGCAAGACGGCAGGATGAAATGAGTGATACAACCCGGCAACACGCGGGTTATTTCGGTCTACTGCCAGCAAATATTGCGTTAAATCGTTCGAGCCGACAGAAATAAAGTCCACTCTCTCAGCCAGTGCACGGGTTTGATAAACCGCAGCAGGCACCTCGATCATAACGCCTATCTGCGGCATTTTCACTTCCTCGCCCTCTTCCCGGACCTCATGGTAAACCCGATAGATCAGGTGAAGTGCTTCTTCAACTTCAGAAACATTACTGATCATGGGCAGCATGATCCTCAGGTTATTCAGACCTGCACTGGCCTTGAGCATCGCCTTTACCTGTACGAGAAATATCTCGGGATGATCAAGAGTGACACGAATCCCGCGCCAACCGAGGAAAGGGTTTTCTTCTGTAATCGGGAAATAGGTGAGCGCCTTGTCGCCACCAATGTCCAGGGTACGCATCGTCACATAGTTCGGGGCAAAGGCTTCCAGCTGCTCCCGATAGCATTCTCTCTGCTCCTGTTCACTGGGAAAACGCTCGTTAATCATAAACGGTACTTCTGTTCGATAGAGCCCGACCCCTTCTGCTCCATATTCCAGCGAGCGCACCACATCCGTCATCAAACCCGTATTCACCCACAGAGGCACCTTGCAACCATCGACCGTTTCGGAAGGAAGATTCTTCAGCGCTTCCAGCCCTCGTACCTTTTCCTTTTCTTCCTCTACAATCGAGTCATAATAGCCTTTGAGTTTTGCAGATGGAGAGGCATATATCTGGCCGTTGTAACCATCGACAATAAGCTCTCGCCCATCAAGCTGGGAAACCGGGATGTCAACCGCCCCCATTACGGTCGGCACTCCCATGGCTCGCGCCAGAATCGCCACATGGGAATTTCCGGACCCCTTGACCGACACCAGGCCGAGCAGTTTTTGCTTGGGCACTTCGCCCAGCATCGAGGGAGTCAGCTCATCACTCACCAGGATCGTGTTATCCGGGTACTCTCTTTTAACCTGATCTACATTCTCCTGCAGATAGGCCAGAACCCTCCGGCTCAGATCCTTGATATCTACTGCACGCTCCGAAAGATAATTATCTCCCATCATCTCGAAATGACGTACATATTCGTTAGTCACTTCCCGCAATGCACCCTGGGCCCAGTTGCCGCCCCTTATTCGGGAGATGACTTCACCTCCCAATGCATTGTCATCGAGCATACGCAGGTAAACATCAAACAGGGCCTGCTCCTCGGGTCGAAGTCGGGATTCAAGCCGGCGACCAACGCGCTCTATATCTTTACGGACGGCCAGAAGTGCGTTCTCGAAGGACTTGATTTCCCGGGCAACGTCATTGCCAAAAACATCGGGAACAGAATCAAGGTCTGCCGGCGGGAACATCACGACACTCTGCCCGATTGCAACCCCCTGCGCCCCGGCCACCCCCTGAAAACAGACATCTCTGGCCTTTGTGCCTGACAGGCTTTTTCCACCAATCACGCCGGTGGCTTCGCTGTGGGCAATCACACCCGCAAGCTGGGCTGAAACCGTTACCAGAAACGCTTCTTCACCTTCATCAAAGCAACGTTTGGTCTTCTGCTGCTGAACAACGATGACACCCAGAACCTTACGGTGGTGAATAATGGGGACGCCAAGGAAAGATTGATATCTTTCCTCACCGGTTTCAGGAAAATATCGGTACCTGGGGTGGGATGGCGCGTCTTCAAGATTAATCGGTTCTTCGCGAACCCCGACCAGGCCAACCAGACCTTCGGAGTGCCCGAGACTGACTCGGCCAACCGCCGATTTGTTCAGCCCCTGCGTCGCCATGAGGATATATCGATTCGTGTCGGGGTCAGAAAGGTAGACAGAACACACTTCCGTTTCCATCGAGCCCTGAACCATGGTGACGATAATATTCAGCGCCTCGGCCAGATCCCGGGCAGAATTAACCTTTTGAACGATATTTCGAAGCGTACTCAACATCAATCAGCATCTCTACCTGGTATCCAGTCCACTAAACAGTCTGGGAGCAAGTTCTTTCAGTGCCCTGCGATAAACTTCACGTTTAAATGCAACCACCTGACCCAGAGGGTACCAATAACTTACCCACCGCCAACCATCAAATTCCGGTGATTCGGACTTCGTCATGGAAACACTGTTGTCAGGCGAAACCATACGGAGCAAAAACCATTTTTGTTTTTGCCCGATACAAACCGGCTGCGAATGATACCGTATCATTTTTTTGGGCAGACGATAGCGTAACCAGCCACGAGTGCAAGCCAGCACCTCAACATCCTGCGGGGCCAGACCCACCTCTTCTTCAAGTTCCCGAAAAAGCGCCTGTTCCGGTGTTTCGTCCGTTTTAATGCCCCCCTGGGGAAACTGCCAGGAGTCCTGACCGATTCTTCTCGCCCAAAATAATTCGCAATTCTGGTTTGCCAGTATGATTCCGACGTTCGGCCTGAAGCCGCCGGCATCAATCACATCTGTTAACCCTTACATTGTCTTTTTGACAAACTGTCTTTCTGTCAAACTTTCTCTTTATCAAAGTGTCTCTTACTTGCCTGTACGGCCTGCAACTGTACCACCTGAAACCGTAAAACCTGAAACGGTCATGCGCCCAATTCTTCCAAAATTTGAGCTGTTACGCAAATCTTGCGCCAGCTCCCGGGTTCCTGCTTTATAAAACACCAGGAATGGCGAGAATATGCTTTAATAATAGATTAACTTTCTTAATAAACCCAGGAGAACGGAGATGTATCATGGCGTTAGCTATATTTGACCTGGATAACACCCTGATCGCAGGGGATAGCGACCATGCCTGGGGAGATTTTCTGGTCGAGCAAGGTATTGTCGACAAGGAAATTTACCAAAAGGCGAATGACCGGTTTTATCAGGAATACCTGAATGGCGAACTCGATATGATGCGCTATCTTGAGTTTTCACTGGCACCATTGCAAAACCACCCGGTCGAGGCGCTGCATCAGTGGCGACGGACATTTGTCGAATCAAAAATCAAACCGGTCATACTGGAAGCTGCACAAGCCACCGTTGAGCGACACAGGAAAAACGGCGACTTCACCATGATCATCACCGCGACCAATCGATTTATTACCGAGCCGATTGCCTTACTGTTCAATGTCGACCATTTGATTGCCACCGACCTCGAAATGCGTGACGGCCAATATACCGGGAAGGTTTCCGGCACCCCGAGTTTTCAGGAAGGAAAAGTCTCTCGCCTGCAAACCTGGCTGGATCAAAACAACAGGACACTGAAGGGTTCCTGGTTCTACAGTGACTCCCATAATGACCTCCCTTTGCTGAAGCAGGTCGATCACCCGGTTGCTGTTGACCCGGACGAAAGGCTCAAGGCCCACGCACTGGAGAATCATTGGCAACTGCTGACATTCCGCCAGGCAGCCAAAGACAGCCACTAAAAGCTGAAAAAGAACCACTACCTAAAAGAACCACTACAGCAGCTCCATCCTTGTCCGGTCTCCATGTATCTGTTTCCCGGCTCACCACCCCCAACTGGAGCGGACAAAGATCGCCTTCAGGTATTCTGTTTCAGGCACTCCGGGTAGAACGGGGTGATCGGGCGCCTGCCCTCCGCGGTCGATCACCTGTAAAAACCGGTCTACGTGCCGACCGGAAGAACGAATAATATCCATGTGCTTTTCTGCACTTAAATGCATGGAACAGGATGCAGAAACAAGAATGCCCCGATTGGACAGCACGCGCAACGCCATCTGGTTCAATCGGGCATACGCCTGCTCACCGTTTTTCATGTCTTTTCGTCGCGGAATCAGTGCCGGAGGATCACAGATCACCACATCAAATTTTTCGCCCTCGGCTGACAGCGCTTTCAATACTTCAAATACATCTCCCGACCTGGCCTGGCATTTGTCCCTCATCCCGTTCAAGGAGGCACTGTTCTCAAAGGCGGCCAGTGCTTTCTGTGACGCATCCACAGCCACAACCTGGTCAGCGCCAAAACAGGCAGCCTGAACACCCCAGCCACCCGCATAGCTAAACAAATCCAGCACTCTTTTGCCTGCAACATAGTGTTTCAGCTTCAGGCGATTCATTCGATGATCATAGAACCAACCGGTTTTCTGACCTGCAACCGGGTCGATTTCAAACCTGACCCCGTTTTCCTCCACCATAATGGTTTCCGGCATTTCACCCAGCAGGCATTCCACGTAGGATTCCAGCTTTTCCACTTCGCGCATTTTGCCATCATTTTTTAACAAAATGGTTTTGGGGTGAAGAATGGCAACAAGCGCTTCACAGATTTCCGCCCTGAATCTTTCCATGCCCGCATTGGAAATCTGCACTACCAGGATGTCGTCAAACCGGTCTGCCACCAAACCTGGCAGACCATCACTGTCACCAAAAACAAAGCGATAAAAAGGCTTGTCAAAGTGCATTTCTCGCAGAGACAACGCATCACTGAAGCGCTTTTTAAGCAGATTGACCGAGAAAGGATCACTCGCCCGCGAGCTGAACAGGCGCACACAAATCAGGGCATTGGGGTTGACAAAGCCTCGCCCCAGGGGCTTGCCGTTGGCCGCATGCACGGCCACTTCCTGGCCGGGTGAAAATTGCCTGAGTGGCGTTTTTTTGTTGTCCACCTCATTGCTGTACACCCAGACATGTCCGGCCTTGATACGCCGATCTGCCTGACCTTTCAATGTGATAATACCCGAGTCCATACGCTTCTCCTTCGCGTGATCCTTGAGAGTTCGAGAGCTGGCACCTTTCCCGAGAAAGGTGCGATCCTGGTCGAAAAAAGCAGAAATTGAAAACCCGGGTCAGGAAACCCGGGCCTGGAAACCCGAGTCTAAAAACCGAGGTCTAAAAACCCTGATCTGAAGGCTCTGGCCTGTATGCCAGATCCAGCTCTCTGGCGGCCTTGACATCATCCAGACGACGCACCGGCATGGTATAGGGAGCTCCTTTGAGCATTTCGGGGTTTTCCCGGGCTTCGGCCAGTATTTTAGCCATAGCGTCAACAAAACCATCCAGTTCGTCCAGCGCTTCTGTTTCCGTTGGTTCAATCAGCAAACACTCGGGAACCAGCATGGGGAAGTAGGTGGTCGGAGCGTGTACCCCGTAATCCAGCAGGCGCTTGGCAAAATCCATTGCGCTTACCCCATACTGTTTTAGCTGGGCTGACAGGGTAACGATAAACTCATGAGTGGCCCTTCGATTCGGATAAGCCAGGTCAAAACCCTCGGCCTGCATTCTGGCTGCCATATAGTTTGCCGCCAGAGTGGAGTTTTCAGCGACCCGAACCATGCCTTCCCTGCCGAGCAACAGCGCATAGGCATAGGCTCTCAGAATAATGCCCGCATTCCCCATAAAGGCAGACAGCCTGCCAATGGTATCCGGCAGAGCGTCTTCATCCAGCCAGCAATAATTGACCTCGCCACCGACATCTTCCCTGCCTGCAACCGGAACCGGGAGAAACGGAAGCAAACGCTCGTTCACTGCCACCGGGCCAGAACCGGGCCCGCCGCCACCATGAGGCGTGGCAAAGGTTTTATGCAGATTGATGTGCATCACATCAAAGCCCATATCACCCGGGCGAACCTTGCCCAGAATTGCATTCAGGTTGGCACCATCGTAGTAGAGCAAACCGCCTGCGTTATGCACCAGGCTGGCAATTTTTTCTATCTGGCGCTCAAAAACGCCACAGGTGGAAGGGTTGGTCATCATAATTCCGGCGGTTTCAGGGCCAACCATTGACTCCAGAGCAGCGAGATCGACATCACCTTCTTCGGTAACGGGTACTTCCCGAACACTATAACCGCACATCACCGCCGTGGCGGGGTTAGTCCCGTGTGCCGCAACGGGCACCAGAATTTCCTTCCGGGCAAAGTCCTGTCGCTGTTCGTGGTAGGCCTTGATCATGGCCACACCGGCAAACTCGCCCTGGGCACCAGCCATGGGAGCCAGAGAAACTCCTGCCATACCGGTCACCACCTTGAGTATTTCCTGGAGATCATACACACAGGACAGGTAGCCCTGACTCAATTCATCCGGAGCCAGGGGGTGACGATTCAGAAACCCCGGAATGGAAGCGGCACGGTGCGCTCCCCTTGGATTGTACTTCATCGTGCAGGAGCCAAGCGGGTAAAAGTTTGTATCAATGGCAAAATTTTTCCGCGACAGATTGGTGTAATGACGCACCACCTGAAGCTCGGATACCGATGGCAGAGCAGGAGCAGAGCGCCTGAAATGGTCGGAAGAAATATCTCGGGGCAAATCTGTTCCTTCAGCAGGCATTTGTGCAGAGGCAGCCCTGCCCTGACTGCCAGGTTCAAATATCAGCATGCGTTGCTCTCCACTTCATCCAGTGCCAATGCCAGGGCCTCGACATAGATCGCCAGGTCATTTTCGTTTTTGGTTTCGGTCACACAGACCAGAATTGCATTGGGGAGCTCAGGATAATCCGGTTCCAGCAAACAACCGGCAATAACTCCCCTTTCTGCCATATGCTCCAGCACCAGACGAGCCGACACAGGCAACTGAATGACAAACTCGTGAAAATAGTCGGCAGACTGCAGCAGTTTCACCCTTCCCTGCCTTGCCAGCATGGAGCGAAGCTTTCTGGTGTTTTCGTGGCACGAGGAAGCGACCGACAGCAACCCTTGCGCCCCAAGCAAACTCATGTAAATCGTTGCGGCGGTGACGGCCAGCCCCTGGTTGGTACAGATATTGGATGTCGCCTTTGACCGGCGAATATGCTGCTCACGGGCCTGCAAGGTCAAGGTATAGCCTTCCTTGCCGTTACTATCGACGGTTTTGCCGATAATACGCCCGGGCATTTGCCGTACCAGCTTTTGCCTGCAACAGATAAATCCGAAGTAAGGCCCGCCGGAAGCCATTGGAATACCGAGCGGCTGGCCATCTCCGACACAGATATCCACACCTTGGGTACCCCACTCACCCGGCGGCTTCAACATCGCCAGAGACATCGGGTTGACCACGGCGATAACCAGCCAGCCCTGCTGCCGGGCCCAGTCGGTCAGTTCGTCAACCTGCTCCAGACTGCCAAAGTAGTTTGGCTGTGAAATAACCAGTGCCGCAAAATCTTCCCCTTCTCGCGCTTTCAGCTCCTGCATATCGACGCACAGCTCATCTGTCACCGGCAAATCAACGACACTGATACCCTGATTGCCAACAATGCCTTTCAGTACCTTGCGATAGGTCGGGTGAACCGTACCCAGGCTTAACACCTGCCTGCTTTTCGATTTCCGGTTAGCCCTTATCGCCATCAATACCGCCTCTGCCAGCGCAGATGCACCGTCATAAAGCGATGCGTTGGAGGCATCCATTCCGGTCAGTGCGGCCATCATCGACTGGTATTCGTACACCAGCTGCAAGGTGCCCTGACTGGCTTCGGCCTGATAGGGGGTATAGGCCGTCATAAACTCGCCGCGGGTTGCAATATCCCACACCGCACCCGGGATATGATGTTCGTAAGCTCCGGCTCCCAAAAAACACAGTGCTCCGGCATCCTGGTCTGCCCGCTCCTGCATCAAGCGCAGCATTTCCATTTCTGTATGCCCGGCGGGCACGCCCTCCAGGGAATCACATAACAAACGGGAGGGAATTTCATCAAACAGGTCTGCAACACTGTCGACACCAATGGTATCCAGCATGTATTTCTGATCCTGCCGGGTATGGGGAATAAATGGCATGAGTGCTTCCTGTGCTCAAGTCAAGGGGACTGTTATCACTAATACTGACAAGCCGTTGGGCCAGGCTAGTGGGCTTCTTCCTCACAAAGGGCTGCATAGCCCTCGGCATCCAGCAAGGATTCCAGCTCGGAGGCATCACTGATTTTTACCTTGTAGAACCATCCGTCGTTATAGGGGTCGGTGTTAACCTGCTCCGGTGCATCTTCAAGGCTTTCATTGATTTCTACCACCTCACCGGACACCGGACTGAAAATATCCGAGGCAGCCTTGACCGACTCGACAACACCCGCTTCATCACCGG
Organism: Pseudomonadota bacterium; assembly: GCA_002747395.1. GTDB lineage: Bacteria > Pseudomonadota > Gammaproteobacteria > Pseudomonadales > Oleiphilaceae > LZORAL124-50-18. The sequence goes on along the minus strand of PDPE01000025.1, from coordinate 56,702 downwards.
CATTTACCGTTGCCCCGACCTCTGGCACCTCGACAAAAACCACATCTCCCAATAAATCCTGAGCGTGGTCTGTGATACCAACGGTCACTGTCTCTCCATCGGCCTCAAGTCGGGCCCACTCGTGAGAAGACAGATATTTCAATTCACTGGGTATTTGGCTCATACAATTATTTCCTCAAAATATTTCCTTGACATGCTTGTTTGGCATCCGACTCTCTCTGACCTGCCTTTCGCTCGGGCAAGCCGGCAAGAGGGGTATTAACGACAAATTCTATCGCTGCTGACCTACTTTTTTCAATGCGTTTTAACCACTTCAGGAAACCGGGACAAACACTTTTTCTCCTTTTCGCACAAAGGGAGGCCTGACCAGTTGTACCGGCAGTTTTTTCTTGCGCATTTCAACCACGGCCTGTCCGCTGGCACTGGCGGGGATTCGGGCAAGTGCAATCGAGCAGCCCAGCGTCGGTGAAAAGGAACCGCTGGTGAGCTCTCCGGTACTGCCGTCGGCCAAACCGATTTTCTGATGAGACCGGAGAATGCCTTTTTCCTCAAGAACCACACCAACCAGTTTGTGCGGTACTCCCCCGGCTTTTTGTCGTTCCAGCGCCTCTCTGCCAATAAAGTCACGATTTTCAGGCTGCCAGGCCACAGTCCAGGCCATATTGCTTTCCAGCGGAGTGACAGTTTCGTCCATGTCAGTCCCGTACAGATTCATTCCTGCTTCAAGTCTGAGTGTATCACGCGCTCCCAGGCCGCAGGGAACCACACCGACACTTTTTAACCCTTCCCAAAACGCAACCACGTCGTCATTCGGCAGTATTATTTCAAGCCCGTCTTCCCCGGTATAACCGGTGCGGCAATACATCCACTCGCCCAGGCACTCTCCCTGAAACACATTCAGGCTTCGTATCGCTGCCTGCACCCGCTCATCCGATATTTGCAATACCCGGGAAATCGCTTCCGGCCCCTGAACGGCCACCATCGCCATCTCCGGCAACTCGGCAACGCCAACCTCGAAGTTTTCAGCCTGTCGGTTCATCCATGCCAGGTCTTTTTCTCGCGTCGCACAATTGACCACAAGCCGGTATTTCTTGTCTTCGGGTAAAAAATACACGATCAGATCGTCAAGCACCTTGCCATCATCATTGAGCATCGCCGAGTAAAGGGCCTTCCCGGATACTTTCAGCTTATCCACGTCATTGGCCAGAAGAAAGGATAAAAAAGCCTTTCGTTGGGAACCGGTGATATCTATCACTGTCATGTGCGACACATCAAACATACCCGACCCGGTTCGCACAACATGATGCTCCTCAATCTGCGAACCATAATGCAGCGGCATGTCCCAGCCACCAAAATCGACAATTTTCGCACCACAGTCCAGGTGCGAGTTATAAAGTGCGGTTCTGTATCCCATGATTCACCCTGTGAATAGAATATACCTTGTAGACAGGCTCACCTTGTTACAGATTCACCCTGTATTTGTCAGTACCCTCTGCTGTTACGATCAACCCCGAAATCACGACTTTCGACCCGAATGACGCCGGAATGAATATCCCCACCGGGATGCAATTCCAGCCACCGGTATCCCGGCGCCTGATCATCAACAGTAAAATCCCTTGTTTTGGGCGCAAACTGTACGCAGGTTGAAGGCGTTGCCAGATAACGGATGTTATCTATGATCTGATCCAGCTCCTGATGAATATGCCCCCATAAAACAGCTCTGACATGATCGTACTGCCCCAGTATGTCGAATAGCCGATCACGATTATGTAACCCGATCGCATCCAGCCATTGGCACTGGATATCAATCGGCTGATGGTGAAAACAAACCAGACAGTTCAGGCCGGATGAGTCGTCAAGCGCTCGTTCCAGCAGTGCCAGATCAGAAGAGCCAATTTCCCCGAACACCTGACCTTTCACCGAGGAGTTCAGCATCACCAATTGCCAGTTCCCGATCCTGACTTGCCTGGACAGCGACTTGCCGCCACCCAGCACCCGCTCCATCGTATCGGCATCGTCATGGTTTCCGGCAATGCAACAGACCGGGCAATCAAAAAATGCCGTCTTCTCCCTGAAGCAGTGGTATGCCGCTGCCTCCCCGTCCTGGGCTATATCCCCGGTGGCAAGCACAATATCCGGCGACGGATGATTTGCCCTCACCAACTCCAGTACGGCATCGAAACTGTCACGAGTATTCACGCCCAGCAGCTTGCCATCCGGCTCTCGCCTCAAGTGAGAGTCAGTGATCTGAACAACTTGCACTATTTTTTCCGGCTTTGCCTTTTCCGGCTTTGCTTTTTCTGGCATTGCTTTCCCGTTTACAGCCACAGATGAAGACCGGGCACCCGATTCCGGTTTATCCGGCCAGGGATTGAAAACGGCCCGGTATCCCGAACCGCGAATTCTTGCTACTCACTCGACTTTAATCGACAAGTATACACAGATATTTGTAACCTGGCCGATTATTTGACCCGTCATTTTCATCAATGCCGATTCGGCAAAATTCTCTCTGGGAAAAAAGCCGGGGCAACAAGGCGCGGGGTAACATGACACAGGAAAAAATGCCCGGCAGCATCAGAGGGGAGGCGTAATCGAGCATGAAGAGTGGCCGAACCTGAGACAGAAGGCGAGCCAATCAGACAGAAACGCATTGATTTGCACTTTCTCATCAGGGTGATGCATAAACTTGTTGGGGAAGGCGTTGACCGCTTCGATACGCTGGTGACGAAAACAGCTGATCACTTCTGCAACCCTGGCATCGTGGTAGCTTCGCACTGTAAAGCGCGGATTATTTAACCACTTGCCACTGTTGTGCACCTGCTCCAGATACAGGGTGTCGGTATACTTGCACCGCTCAATCAGCGAAATACTTACCACCCCCATACAGGTCTCACCACTTTGAAGACTGAATTCACGAGCAAGGCCGGTCTCGCTGTCTCCCGTCAATTGAAGAATACGGCGGTAATTGGACTCACCCAGGGCACCGAGTCGACGCAGGTCTGCCACGTATTTCTTTCTTTTATGTCCCGCACTCAGCACACTCAAGGGTTCCACCTTTGCCTGATCTTTTGGTAATTCAACTGCAGCCACTGCAAGGCAATAATGGAAGCCGCATTGTTTATTTCTCCGGACTCCACCATAGCACAGGCAGCTTCTCTGGGTAAGACATGCACCTTGATATCTTCACATTCATCGGGCAGGCCATGAATCCCTCCCGCTCCTTCGGCCAAGACCCGACCACAAAAAATATGCACCTTTTCTGTGGCACCACCCGGCGAAACAAAATACTCGCAGATTGACAGGCACTCTCCAATTTCAATACCCGCCTCTTCCATTCCTTCCCTTCGGACAACCTCTACCGGCTGTTCATTCTTATCATTGATCCCTGCCACCAACTCGATCAACCAGGGAGATTGATCACTGTCAACCGCCCCGATTCGAAACTGTTCCAGTAAAATGACCTCATCCCTTATCGGGTCATAAGGCAATACACAAGCCGCTTCTTCGCGACAAAATACTTCCCGATGAAAAACCGGAGTCCAGCCACCTGCAAACAATCTGTGGCGCAAGGCAAGCTTTTTCATGGAAAAGAAGCCATCATAGACCAGCTCGTCGCCAACTATTTCCATGTCTTCCCTGCCATACGTTTGACGTGCTTTCATCAGGATTGGCTCCGGTTATTTTGCTTTTACATCCGCGTTTCTGCCTATACTACACCTTTGTTCCCACTATTAGTAGAAGTCGCCACTATCGGAAATACAGCGGCTTTGCCGCGCAAGTTTGTTTGTGCTAATGTCGCTTTGTTTGTGCTGGTGTCGCAGTGTTTTCACCTGCACATTTATTATCAGAACCGGTTTTTCCATACCACTCTGGCATTTTGCATCGCGGTTCGAGTTTCGAATACCAGAGGTAAACGGCGCAACAGGCTTATTACTGGCGAAATAAAAAAAGAGAATCATATCGCAATGACCAAAATCAGACACTTCAAGGCAATCACACTGGTTACCTTGCTCGGCACGTCCACCTTCACACCGGCTGCAGACCTGATGACAGCCTACCAGGATGCGGTAAGGTATGATTCCGGCCTTGCCGCATCCAGGGCCTCACTGATGGCAGAAAAAGAAGGGGAATCACAAGCAAGGGCAGGCTTGCTGCCAGCAATCAGTTTCACCGGGTCTGCACAGCATATCGACACATCAGCTGACCGAACGGGTGGCAGCCATAAAACCACCGCCTTTGGACTCAGCCTCTCCCAGCCGGTTTTCAGAGCGCAAACCTGGTTCAGTTACCTGGCAAGCCGGGAAAATACGCAGATTGCCGAAACCCGCTTCTCCATCGCCCAACAGCAACTTATCCTTGATGTTGCCACGGCCTATTTCAATGTACTGAAAGCCCAGGAAAGCCTGACAACGAGACAATCCGCCGAAGCGGCATTCAAGCGCCAATGGGAACAGGCAAAGGAAAGGTTTGATGTTGGACTCATTACCATTACCGAAGTACATGAAGCCAAGGCCAATTATGATGCAACCCAAACCGCCAGTATTCAGGCGCAAAGCCAACTCGATATTGCCAATGCGACACTGAGCCGATTGTCAGGCGTCAACTATCCCTTCATTCTCGACCTGAAAGCCGGATTCCCGATTGTACAACCGACACCTGCAAACGTGGACATCTGGATCGAACAGGCAACCAGAGACAATTTATCCGTGCAGGTCAGCCAGTTGGCAACAGAAGCCAGGCAATTACAACTAAAAACCAGCCAGGCCGGCCACTACCCGACCCTGGATCTGGTCGCCAGCTACAATGACACAGAAAACCACGGCATGGCTCCGGTAGACAACAGCGCAAGAACGGCTGCTCTGGGCCTGCAACTGAACATGCCCCTGTACCAGGGGGGTGGCACCCAGGCCTCCATCAGCAAGGCCAGATACCAACTAGAAGAAGCCCGACTGAATCTTGAAACGGCAAGAAGGAATGTCAGGCTCCAAACCTCGACGCTTTACCGTACAATCCTCACCGATATCGAAACCGTCCACTCCCAAAAACAAAACATCGTTTCACGGGAAAGCGCACTGGAAGCGACCCGGGCAGGATATTCGGTGGGTACGCGCAATATTGTCGAAGTTCTTGATGCCGAGCGAAACTATTTCTCGGCACTCAGAGACCATGCAGTAGCACGCTATGACTATGTTATTGACAGCTTGCGACTGAAACAGATAACCGGATTACTCAGTCCACAGGACATTATTGACATTAACAGGTGGCTGGAAAAAAAATAAACCGCTATTCATCCGGAGCAGGCGCAGGGGAAAATGTCTTCCCGCTGCGTCGCCAGGCATCCAGGGTCTGAACACCTTCCCTGTAACCGGCCTCGATTGCCATTTCGACTTTCCTGAATTCAAGCATGCCAATCCCGCTGACATCGGGCCGCACATAAAAATCCACAAGCTCCCGGTTACTTTTCTGGTGCTTGACACTTGCCAGCAGGGAAGAGCGAAGCATGGTTTCCAGAATACTCGCCACCCCGGGTTGGCGATGCCCCAGCAGTTTATTCTTCAACACTTGCCAGGGTGAGGGAAGGGTTTCCAGCTGTGTGACAAAGGCTTCATCCGGGCTGACATCAACCGCCACAACGGGGCCGTTATTGCGTGCACACATCAAATCACATGGAAGATTATTGAGTAACCCGCCATCAACCAGAAAATGACCACCCTCGATAACCGGAGCAATCACACCCGGAATCGAAATGCTGGCTCGTATCGCTTGCCAAAGCACCCCGCTTTCATGGTGCCGTTCTTCAGCCAGACTCATGTCAGACGAGACGCAGAAATAAGGCAGGGGCAAATCCTCTATCTGCACTGTTCCAAAACCTTCCCGCAACAAGGCATCCAGCCGCCTGCTTTTCGACAACGATATCAGGGGGAGCGTGTAATCTCCCAGGGGGTTGACTGAAACAAAAAAACGGTGAACCGCCTTTTCTATGCTCTCACTGTTCCACCCCATCGCCAGCCAGCCTCCGATAATCGAGCCGATACTGGTGCCACCAATCCAGTCAACATCAATACCGGCCTCCTCGAAGGCGCGTATCACACCAATCTGGGCAAACCCCCTGGCTCCCCCTCCGCCCAGAACCATGCCCAGAGACTGATCCGTCATAAAACGAAGCAAACGCCGCTCCGATGCCCGGTTTCCTTGCTCAAGATGAAAATGGTGCCTTGCATCGATTGCCTTCAACCAGGCCGCCGTTCCGGTTATCGGCTCGGCAGCTCCTCTCACCAGCACCAACATACGCTTTTGCCTTTCCCGGCCAAACAGGCGATTGTAACCGGCCAGCACGGCATTCAGCTCTGCAGCATCGGAATGGCTATCAACAATAAACCAGATTTCATCCGAGCGCTCCAGACAAACTTTAATCCAGTCCGGCGAGCCTGAATCAGAAATATAAAAATTCTTTGGCTTGTCGTGCTCAACCTGCTCCAGATAATCCGCCAACCGGGAGTGAGACACGCCAGAAAAATCAGCCTGATTAAAGCGTTGCAACACCGATGTGCCCGAAAGCACATTGACCTCTGCCCGAGCCAGCAAATCTGCTATCCTGGTTGCAGCCGCTCGTGATCGGGAACTGGAGAAATACAGGATAAATCTGTTGACCGGCTTGAACTCATGCTTGTGTTGCTCGTTCTGTTTTTTTATTCGTCCTATCAGGCTGGTGACAATATAGGTACTCAACTGGGGATAGCGGGCACTCAAATGATCAAAGCTCTCCCGATCCAGGCTGATCAGGTGGCAGGCACGGCTTGCGACGAGTGTCGCGCTCCGATTCTCGCCAGTAAACAGTGACATTTCTCCAAACGGCTCACCCCGATAAATCTGCCCGACCCGAACCGGGCTGCCACTTCTTCCGACATAGACATCTATTTTCCCACTCAACAAAAAATACATCGCCCTGGCGGTATCGCCTTCTTCAAACAGCTTCTCGTTTTCCTGCAACTCGATAAACCTGCCGCGCTGGATAATATCCTGCAAAAAAGCGACACTGATGCCTCGATACGCTTTATCAAAGGATTGAACAAGCAACTGGTAGATACGCAATGAATGGGCAAGATAATCAAAATAGCGTTCCAGAGGCGAGAGAGTTGACAGGCGTTCGATGACTTCCGGCCACTGGTACTGCTCAAACTCACATTCGGACAGGCAGACCAGATTAAAAAAGAAAGTATCATCGGAACCGCAACCAACCGCTCCCACCCAGTCACCCGGCTCCAAACAGGCCACCGAAACCCGCCTGCTACGCAGTTTCAGCTGAATTACAGCCGAGCCTTTTACAAACCGAAAAAAACAGGTATTGGGCGCTCCCTGTTCAATCAGTTTTTCTTTACCAGGCACGGTGATACGCTCACCGGGACAGGCGGCCAGTTCATCCAGGCAGGATCGGGGAAGAGAGGGCTTCTCCATAAACGGGTTCGCAGGGAATAATTACACGGAACAAGAACATTAACCCAAGCATAGACCCCCACCCTTCGCATTACAAGAAAAGCAACAAAACACCTTATAAATCAAACAACAACCTGTTGATTTCGTTGACACAACGCGCCAGGGCTCCCCGGTTATCCTCAACAAATTGCTGTCCGGCCTGCCCCGCCCTTCGAGACTTTTCCGGGTCGGTAAAAAGAGCATGAATGGCGACAAACAGAGCGTCCTCACCGTCGATCAGCTCCAGTCCGCCTGCGGCTTGCAGATTTTGGCAAATCTCCAGAAAATTGAATACATGCGCCCCCATAATTACAGGCAGGCCCAGGGCCGCCGGTTCTATCGGGTTATGCCCACCACCTGGCACAAGGCTGCCCCCCACAAAAGCGACGTCACTCGCCGCATACAGTGACAGCATTTCTCCCATGGTGTCACCCACATGCACTTGCACCCCCCGGTTTTCAGCCAACCCGGAGCAGGCACTTTGCCGGGAATACTGAAAGCCCGAGTCTGCCACCTGTTTGATGACAGAGTCAAACCTTTCCGGATGCCGGGGCACCAAAATCAAAACGCTGTCGGGGCAGGCTTCCAGGAGTTTCTGGTGTACCCGAAGCAGGATTTCATCTTCTCCCTGGTGAGTGCTTGCCCCAATCCATACCCGGCGCTCCTGCCCCAGTAAAGCCCGAAGCGACTGACCTGCCAATCGAACCCTTTCCTCCACGCTGATGTCAAATTTGATGCTGCCTGTTACATTGACCTGTTCAGGCTTTGCACCCAGGGAACCAAAACGCCTTGCGTGCTCATCATTTTGAACCAGCAGACGAGAGATCATTCGAATCATCGGAGCAGACAGCCAGCCAACCCGGCTATACCCCTGGGCGGAGCGTGCCGATAACCGGCCATTGACCACTATCACCTCTGCACCGGCCTGACGCGAGTAATAAATCATATTCGGCCACAACTCTGTTTCCATGATGACCAGCATATCCGGCCTGACTGTTGACAAAAATCGTTTGACCGCACCGGGAGTGTCATAGGGTGCATAACAATGCACCACCTGGTCACCAAAGGTTTGCACAACCCGTTCGGAGCCGGTGGGTGTCATGGTGGTCACCACAATTTCCAGGTTCGAGTGCCGGGCCAGAAGTTGCCGGACAAGAGGTATCGCCGCCACCGTTTCTCCCACCGACACTGAATGCAGCCAGAGTGTCTTTGCCCCGGAATTGTGCTGATGCCTGAGCAAACGAACCATAGACGGAACCGGCACCCGGCCAAGCCGCTCCCGCCATCTTTGCAGGTAGGCAGGTGCCTTGCCTGCCCGGTAACGCAATCGGAGTAAAATAAAGGGAAAAATCAGACAATAGATAAAGGTGTAAAGATAACGCCCCATAATGGTTTCAATCGCAAAGGCAAATTTGATAGCATCCGCAAGTTAATCCGACTATTATAAATCAGTCTGATTATTTCAGATAACCTCAACTACTATATGTAAAATTCGGCGCTTTACAATAGCGGAACGCTTTACGCGCTCAACCGCAACAACATCAGAAACAGAACAACAATAGAAACAGCAACAACAATGGAAACCGCAACCTGACCCATGCCCTGTTCCCGCAACGCCAACACCGCGCTCAACATCCTTTTGGTCACCGATGGCAAACCCGGCCACCTGAACCAGCTGAAGGGCCTGCTTTTTCAGTTACAGAACCTGGCACAGGTCACGGCAAGGTGGGTTAATGTAAACGACCGGGAAAGCGCATGGTTAAAAAACTCATGGTTACGCTGCTTTACCAGACAGAAAGGTGACTTTACCCCGGATATCGTTATCGGAGCCGGGCGCAAAACCCAAAAACAGGTGTTGATTCTGGGTCGGCACGCGCAAACCTGCATACTGATGAAGCCTCACTTACCACTGTTCCTGTTTGATTACGCAATCATCCCGGCCCATGACAATGTCGCCGAAAGAAAAAACGTCCTGACAACAGAAGGGGTATTGAATCAGGTACGCCCGCAAACTGCCTGCCCGGCAACCGGTCACGCGGAAGCCCGCGCCGGGCAGCACCCTCCGGGGTTAATGCTCATTGGCGGTGAATCCAGGCATTATGAGTGGTCAGGCGCCAGCATAATCAGCCAGGTTGTCTCTCTGGTATCCAACAGCCAGCGCCACTGGCATCTCACCAATTCAAGAAGAACACCGGACGAATTCCTGCCGGAATTGCGGCAACAATTGGCAGAAAACAACCTTGCCGGGCGAGTTTCTGTTTTCCCCCATGACACCACCGGGCCGGACTGGCTGACCAATCAGTATCAGTGTGCAGAAGAAATCTGGGTAACACCGGATAGTGTTTCAATGGTATACGAAGCCATCACATCAGGCGCTGCCACCGGCCTGTTTGATATGACACCGCTTAAAACGGGCAGAATTGTCACCGGCATCAACAAGCTGATCGAGCATCACCGGGTGACGCCCTTTGCCTGTTGGAAGCGGTCTGGTAAAGTGCATCGCACTCGGGAGGGCACCGCGTTTTGTGAAGCGGAACGAGCCGCCCGCTGGCTTCTTGAACAACTCCGGGTGAATCCGGGTGAAAAAGAAAAATCAACCGGATGAAGCACCCTGATACTCATGCTTCGGGACAACCAGGAAAAAAACACTCGTGACCAGACGCCACCTGAAAGTATTACAAGTCTTGCCCGGCCTGGAAAACGGTGGAGTAGAGCGAGGCACCCTGGAAATTGCCAGCGCCCTGGTGCTCGACGGGCATGAATCCTGGGTTATTTCTTCAGGAGGAAAACTGGTCAGCCAACTTGAAGCGGGTGGTTCACACCACAAGGAATGGGATATTGGTAAAAAATCCCCGCTTACCCTGCTTCAGGTAAGAAAACTGAGACAATGGCTGCAACAGCAACAGTTTGATATCATTCATGTGCGCTCGCGCATGCCGGCCTGGATCACCTGGCTGGCATGGCGAAAGCTGCCTGACCAAATCAGGCAACACTCACACCTGGTCAGCACCATGCATGGTCTTCACAGCGTCAGCAAGTACAGTGAAATAATGACCTGTGGTGAGCGGGTAATCGCCGTTTCCAAAACCTGCCAGCACTATATCACCCGGAATTACCCCGCCACCCGGCAGGAAAAAATCCGGCTGATTTATCGAGGTGTTGACGATAGGGAATTTCCGTACGGCTACCAGGCCGACACCAACTGGCAAGGTCAGTGGTATGAGCACTACCCCGCCCTCAGGCAGGCTTTCGTTATCGCCCTGCCAGGCAGGCTGACCCGATTAAAAGGTCACAATGAGTTCTTGACCCTCATCGCCGCACTGAAAAACATGTACCCGAAAAACAGGTGCCCGCCAATAAAAGGGCTGATCGTTGGCGGCGAAGACCCGAAACGAAAAAACTATGCCCGTGAAATTTATCAACGGGTGGCCGAACTGGGGCTGAAAGATGATATCATTTTCACCGGCCATCGCCCGGACATGAAAGAGATTTACTCGGTCGTTGATGTTGTACTCTCGCTTTCCGCCAAACCCGAGTCTTTTGGCAGGACTGTATTGGAGGCGCTGGCAATAGGCACTCCGGTGATCGGATATGACCGGGGAGGCGTGGGCGAGATATTGTGCGCACTCTATCCCTCCGGTCGATGCGAGGTGAACCGGCCCGCACAAGTGCAGGAAAAACTGCAGGAGCTGTACGAGGGCAATCACCCCGAAGTAAGGCGAAATACGCTGTTTCTTCTCTCTGAAATGCAAAATCGGACGCTGGCGCTATATCAGTCACTCGCCACCAGACCTGCCGGGAGCTGACCACCTGGAACACCCGGCCTCCTCATTGAACCCGTACTTGATAACAAGGAAAAAAAGGAACCCCCATGCAGAACAAACTGGAAGATATGTCGTTTCTATTATTGCTGGTCGTTGTCTCTCTTACCTTTGGCGCCATCATTCAGCCGTTTTATTCTGCCATATTCTGGGCAGCCATGCTGGCCATATTGTTCAACCCCCTTCAAAGTTACCTGAAAGTCCGCTTCAAGGGGCGAGACAACTCCAATGCCTTGCTTACCCTGTCTGCCAGCCTGTTGATCGTGGTTATTCCGCTGTGGATTGTGCTTGCCATGCTCGGGGTGGAAGGCGCCGCTTTTTACAAAAAAGTCAGCTCCGGCGAATTCAGGGTGCAAGAGTCGCTTGACCAGATCAAATCCGCGATACCGGTAATTGAGAGCCTGGCTGAACGATTCAACATAGACCTGCTGAAGGTGAAAGAACTCTTGTCAAAACTGGCATTGGGCTCCAGCAAGTATTTCGCTACCCAGGCCTTCTCCTTTGGTCAGCAGTATGTCTTGTTCGCAATCAATTTTGTGTTAATGGTCTATCTGACCTTTTTCTTTCTGCGTGACGGCCATCGCCTGATCGAATTACTGGTACGGGCACTGCCCCTTGGTGACGCGCGGGAGCGGCACCTGTTTCAAAAATTTGCAGAAGTTTCCCGGGCCGTGATCAAGGGCAACCTGGTTGTTGCTGTTGTACAAGGCTCCATGGGAGGCGCGATATTCTGGTTACTGGGTATCGAGGGGGCGATGCTGTGGGGGGTCGTCATGGTTATACTGTCTCTGCTGCCTGCGGTAGGCTCTGCATTGATCTGGGCACCGGCAGCGCTTTATCTTTTTGTTACAGGAGCAGTGATAAAAGGTATTATTCTGGTCTTGTTCGGATTTTTCGCGATCGGTCTCGTGGACAATATACTGCGCCCCATTCTGGTTGGACGAGACACCAAAATGCCGGACTACCTGGTACTGCTATCGACTATCGGTGGAATTACCCTGTTTGGCCTGAACGGCTTTGTAATCGGGCCGGTTCTTGCTGCATTGTTCCTGGCGTTCTGGCAAATATTCATTGACGAGTTTAACACCCCCCCGTTTAGCGATGCCCTGCCGGAGGATGAGACTGGCAGCGGAAAATAAATGAGGATAAACAAAACCTGAAACCGGGAATAAAGACAAATGCAGATGCCGGGCAGCCCCTGAGTTGACGCAAATCAAAGACCTGTTCTTAACCAGGCTGACCCTGTTCAACAGGTCAACATTCTTTGCCTCAGGTCAAAAAAAATATGTGGATCACCACTACAATCCACCTTCTGACAAATTAAGTAGAGTGGGAATAGAATATGGCTCAAAAACTGTTAAACACCCTGATAATGACTACGGTCGTGACGACTGCAACAACTTCAGGTGCCGTACTGGCCCATGAAAAGGGTGACCTGATCCTCAGGGCCGGGCCAATTCTGGTTGAACCGAGAGAAGACAGCTCAAGTATTCGGGTGGATTCCCCGGAACTCGGCTATGTGGCAGGTGCAAAGGTTGGAGTTGGCAACAACGTCCAACTCGGCCTGACCGCTACTTACATGTTAACCGACCAGATCGGCGTTGAAGTATTGGCTGCAACACCATTCAAACACGACGTCTATGCCGCCGGCGCGATTGCAGGTGTTGGCAAACTGGGTTCAACCAAACACCTGCCTCCTACCGTGTCTGTACAATACTACCTCCCCTTCCCGGAAGATAAATTCCAACCTTATGTAGGAGCAGGAATCAACTATACGATCTTCTTCCAGGAAGATACGACCGGCACTCTGACTGACTCCATTGGTGTATTGGCCAGTCTCGCGGAAACACCAGTCTCCGGCGTGACCGCAACCAGCACGGATCTGGAACTTGATGACTCGGTTGGCGCCTCTCTGCAGCTCGGCTTTGACTATGCCATCACCGATAAATTTGGCATTAACGCAGCGGCCTGGTGGATTGATATCGACACGGAAGCCACAGTGACTGCAGAAACCAATGCGGGCACAGTGACCGCGACGACCGACGTTAAAATAGACCCATGGGTTTATTTCATCTCTGCCAGCTACAAGTTTTAGGCAGCAGGTCAGGCATTTTATAAAGGATCAGCCACTCTCGCGGCCTTTCCGCGGGGGTGGTGATCACCGGGCCGCTACAGGCCCGGGCGCTACGTTGCCTTTCCTGTCAGGTCAGCCTTGCCCGTTGCTGTCTCGTCGTTTCTCCTTACCTCCCTGATCACTTTTCCCTTTCGTCTTGCACTCCATTGTTCATCGTGCACTCCATTAAAAGTATCAGGGCATTGGCCGCCTCAAGGCTTCCTTGTGCAACGGTTTGATCAAATCGCTCCGTCACTCGTGACGCAATCAGGCCTAATCGACCATGCTCCTTCAACAACCAGGCTTCAAGCTGTGCCTTCTGCCCACCGTTAAACAGCGAATGACCGGAAACCGTCGTTGTCAGAAGCTCTATTGCGGCCATAGCCACACCCGGATACTCGGCATCACCCGTTAAATAGGTATTGTCCAGGGCCTCAACCCAGGTTTTGATACAGCCTGAAACCGTCGCATCACCCGTGACCTGTTCGAGTGCCGACCGCAACTCCCCAACAGAAGACAAAGGCAACACACCGTCTAAAAAGTATCCTCTTTCCCCTTTACTCACGTCACTCACCTGAAACGGTATCGTTTGAGCCATCAATCTGGCAATACCAAACAGGTCAGCCACTTCTCCATTTTTCAATTCGAACTCGATTTCACACAAGGGCATAACTTGCCCGGACGAACAGACCTCTCCCTGGTCAATTGCCACCTCGATTTCCGATTGATGAAACCGCAGGGTAATCCGGGTTCTGTCAAAATTCGTTTCAAACGCCGGTTTCAGTGATTGGATATCGATCCCCCCTGGCCAGGCAGCTTCCTGCAGCAAGGCCAAATCCAGGTTATCTCCCGGCAACTGCCACTCCCATTCTCCCCTCCGGTGCAGCCCGCCAGCGCTGCTTCCCATGGTTTTCAGGGTTTGTATAAACCGGTCATTTTGCTTTCTGATTCGCAACGCCATTCGATGCCTGTTCAGCTGAAAATCGGGTGTATCGTAATAACGATTAACCAGTCTGACCTGCTTTGATTCCAGCAAATCCATCGACATAAACAGCTTTCGGGCCATGTCCAGGCAGGGCAATGAGGTGGTACACTTCAACTCTATTTCAGTAGCCATTACTATATTTTCTTTCCTTCTCTAAAACAGCCAGCAAAAAAAAACCGGCACACGGGGCACCGGTTTTTCTACAGGGACTAACCTGTACTGAATCAGGCAAGCCTAGAATGAGTAAGTTGCACCCAAAGCCAAAGAGGTCTCTGCATCCTTTCTGCTATCCACGTCTTCGTAATACCCTTCCACGTACACATACATATTGTCCGACAGATTGTGTAATGCCTGGCCCGAAATGCCCAGTACTTCATCAGTATCATCGTCCGCATAGGCAACACCGGCGGCAAACTGATTGTCGCCCATAACAAAAACCGCATTGACACCATACAGATTGATGTCATCCTCGTTTTCAAACTGGGCAGCGACCGTAATATCGCCCAACTCTGCTGTCACGGCCAGACCATAGGCATCATCACCCTCGTCAGCCAGTGCATAAGCACCAATCAACGTAATACCATCCATCGCATATTCAATAGAAATCGCACCATCATGCTTCGCTGAAGACTCCATCTCAAAGGTAAGCTGAACCGCCAGACCACCAGCTATTTCGGGTGTTTTGTACTGCAAGGTGTCACCCTCGTGTACGCCAGCCAAATCACCCGCGATACCAATGGCCTCGTTATGGTTGATCACATCGACATTTTCATACGCACTATCATCAGTACCGAACCAGACCTTACCAAAGTCACCTTTCAAACCGATATAAGCTTCATCAAGCTTACTCAGACCTGAGGATGCTTTTTTATCATCCGCATCAAATTCGAATTCAGCTTTCAGGAAGCCTTCCAGGCCTGGAGATATTTCATGAGAATGCTTGACACCGAGGGTTGATCCATTATCGAAAAAATCTTCATCCCAGTTATCACCATTATCAGTAGCTGTAAAAGCCAACTGAATATTCCCGTAAAAAGTTGGCATGGCGTCCAGGCGCTCAGCCAGTTCTGTTGTCGGGTCCATGGCAAAGGTATTTGCAGATAGAGTCACAGCTGCTATAGCTGAAGCGATCAGAGTCTTTTTCATTTCGTCTTCCTTTTGTGAGTTAAAAGTTAACTTCTATTATGAAGTATTCGGGCCAGGCCCTTGTACTCTTTATTATTATGCGCACTATCGCCCGCATTTATGTTAAAACCATATGCCATTTTTGTGACATATTCCAATCATTTCTTGTGAAAAAACGCACAACCAAATCAAACTTTAGTCGAAAACTGCTACTAAAATCGTACAACACAAACGTGATACCCGTCCCTCAACCAGTTTTCTCAAAATCCCGGGTTTTTGCCTTGATTCTGATCAGGTAAATCATTACAGGACAAACAAACCCCAAACAAACTGAAACGTTACGATATCACACCAGGAAATTTCTCACTTGTATCCGGTTACACTTGTATCTGGTTACACCCTCCTCCCGTTTATCAAGAACCCATTTATCAGGAACCCATTGTCAAGAACCCGCAAACGAAATGTCGTTACACCGTGAAAACAAAGGGTTAGCGTCGTGATTTAAACCAATACCTGTAATTAAGGTGTAATACACTCTGTTAAATTATGCAAATTTTCTTTATGAAATTTTTCGTATCATTTTGTAAAAAGCTGAATTCAATACCAGCGAACCCTTATTTAAACCTCCAAAAGAAAGGTCACCGGCCCGTCGTTGGTCAAACTCACCTGCATGTCCGCACCAAAAATTCCAGATCCCACCACGGGGTGTACCAACCTGGCCTGCCGGAGAAAGCAGTCGTACAGCCTCTCCCCGAGTTCCGGCGAAGCACCGGACGAAAAACCCGGTCGTGACCCCTTTGCGGTGTTTGCAACCAGGGTAAACTGGGATACCACCAGAAGTCCCCCCCCTGCGTCAGACAAACTCCTGTTCATCTTGCCCTGGTCGTCAGCAAACACGCGATACGACAACACCTTTCTCAGCATTTTGTGAGCCAACTCTTCGGTATCCATTCGTTCGATACCCAAAAACAACAACAAACCCTGCCCGATCTCCCCGACTGTACTACCCTCGATCACCACGCTCGCAGAAGAGACCCGCTGAATCAACCCCTTCACAGGGTAGATCCCATCGGCGGCAGCGCTGCCTTACCCGAAGTCCTGCTCAAGACCATCACCTCACCCAAAACCATCACCTCACCCAAAACCATCACCTCACCCAAAAGAGTACACCCGTGATTTAGAACTTTCACACTAAAACCAGACAGTTACACCAAATTCGATTGACATGTCATAAAAAATCAGAACCAAATCTTTCACTCATTTTTTCGCAGGCCTTGATCAGCGCATCAATAATTGCAGGCTCTGTGGCCGAATGCCCCGCATCACGAATAATGTTTAAATCGGCAGTTTCCCAGTGTTTTTTCAATGCTACCGCATTATCCAGGGGACAAACCATATCATAGCGACCATGCACGATAATACCGGGAATATTTTTCAGCTTGTGAGCTTCGGACAGTATCTGATTGTCCTTTAAAAAAATCCTGTTGACAAAATAATGTGATTCGATGCGTGCCAACGCAATGGCAATATGGGGGTGGCCAAAGTGATCGACGACTTTCCGGTTCGGGTGCAGGGTTGCACATCGCCCTTCCCAGATCGACCAGGCTTTCGCTGCCTGCATCTGTTCCAGCTCATTATTGCTGGTAAGTCGCCGATAGTAGGCTTCCATCAGGTTATCACGTTCACTCTCGGGGATAGGCTCGACAAAAGACTCCCAGTGATCAGGAAAGACCCTGGAAGCGCCCTCCTGGTAGAACCAGTGAAAATCCTGATCCCGGCACAGAAAGATGCCTCGCAATATCAGACCCAGCACCTGCTCCGGGTAACTCTGTGCATACACCAGACTTAGCGTGGAACCCCAGGAACCACCAAACAAAAGCCATTTATCGACATGTAACAATGCGCGAATCTTCTCCATGTCTGCCAACAGGTGTGCCGTAGTATTGTTTTTCAGTTCCGCCAGGGGTGTCGATTTGCCGGCCCCCCTTTGATCAAAGAGAATAATGCGGAAGCGCTCGGAATCAAAAAAGCGACGGAGATAGGGCTCGGTACCCGCGCCTGGCCCTCCGTGCACAACCAACACCGGAATTCCTTTCGGATTACCCGATTCCTCAACATACAACTCATGCATGTCATCAACCTTCAGACGGTACTCTTTGTTCGGTTTGATTTCCGGGTATAGTGTCAACATAACCTGCTTGTCATTCTCTTATCATTAATATTAATGGCTCAAAAATGGCTCAAAGACCTGTTCTTTCTGTATGGGAATATCCCCGACTATAAGACCAAGACTTCCCGTTTTTTTCAAGTAGGGAGAAACTATAACGCAAAAAAGGGAGCGGAACTAATCGTTCTCTCCCTTTCACTGCAATACGCTCGCTTCAGTGAGCCGCCCTTCGGTTCATCAACCGCCCCGGGGGCAACCCCCCCGGTTGTGCCGACCCTGTCAGGATTTACCGGCTCTTCTCCGTTCATGCTCTTTCAGGAACTTCTTCCGTAACCGGATCGATGCGGGTGTCACCTCGACCAACTCGTCGTCTTCGATAAACTCGAGTGCCTGTTCGAGTGTATGTTTGACAGGCGGGGTCAAAACGATATTTTCATCGCTACCTGCAGCCCGTATATTGGTCAACTGCTTCGCTTTGGTCGGATTGACGACCAGATCATTATCACGGCTATGCAAGCCGATAATCATGCCTTCATAAACTTCGGTAGCCGGGTCAATAAACATTCGCCCCCTATCCTGCAAGTTGTAAAGGGCATACCCCAACGCCTTGCCATTCACCATCGAGACCAATACACCATTAATGCGGGAAGCCAGCTCTGTTGGTTTGGCCGGGCCGTAATGATCAAATACGTTGGTAATGATACCTGATCCCGAGGTCAGCGTCAGAAACAGGGAGCGAAAACCGATCAGCCCGCGTGCCGGAGCAATAAACTCCAGCCTGACACGTCCCTTGCCATCCGGTGTCATGTTTTTCAACTCACCCCGACGATTCCCCATTTCCTCCATAACCGAGCCCTGATGCTGCTCCTCGACATCGATCACCACATACTCAAAGGGTTCGTGAATTTCGCCATCCACTTCTTTTTGCACCACTTCCGGTCGCGAAATACCCAGTTCAAAGCCTTCTCGACGCATGGTTTCGATCAATACCGACAAATGCAATTCGCCGCGCCCGGACACCCGGAATTTTTCAGGCGTTTCACCGGGCTCAACACGCAGGGCCACGTTGTGAATCAATTCCTTGTCCAGCCGATCCTTGATATTGCGACTGGTCACATACTTGCCTTCCTTGCCGGCAAATGGTGAGTCATTTACCTGAAACGTCATGGTGATGGTAGGCTCATCCACTTTCAGTGGAGGCAAGGCTTCAACCGCATCAGGACTGCACAGGGTGTCGGATATATTCAGTTTGTCAACTCCCGAAATACAGACAATGTCCCCGGCAGAGGCTTCATCCACAATAACCCGCTGCAGCCCCATAAAGCCTTTGACTTCCAGCACCCGGCCATTTCTGGATTGACCCTCCCGGTCAACCAGTGTCACAGACGTACCGGGCTTCAGCTTGCCGCGAGAAATCCGGCCAATACCGATAACACCCACATAGGGATCGTAATCAAGTGATGATATCTGCATTTGAAAAGGCCCTTCGGGGTCTACCGAAGGGGCGGGAACATTATTGATCACCATATCGAACAGCGGCGTCATGTCCTCATGCATGTTTTCCGGGTCATCACCAGCGATACCATTCAGCGCAGAAGCATAAATGACGGGAAAATCCAGCTGCTCTTCCGTCGCTCCCAACCTGTCAAAAAGGTCGAACACTTCACCCATGACCCAATCCGTACGGGCACCAGGCCGGTCAATCTTGTTAATCACCAGGATAGGCTTCAAGCCTTGCTCAAACGCTTTCTGGGTCACAAAACGGGTCTGGGGCATGGGGCCGTCCACTGCATCCACAAGCAGCAGGACAGAATCCACCATGGAAAGCACACGTTCCACCTCACCACCAAAATCGGCATGTCCCGGTGTATCCACAATGTTGATGCGGTAATCATTCCAGGTAATGGCGGTATTTTTCGCCAGAATGGTAATGCCCCGCTCCTTTTCCTGGTCATTCGAGTCCATTACCCGCTCACCTTCCTGCTCCTTTCTTTCAAGGGTGCCGGACTGCTGCAGTAATTTGTCTACCAGCGTGGTTTTACCGTGGTCAACGTGGGCAATAATCGCAATGTTTCTTAAGTTATCAATCACTCTATTTCAGCCTGCTTGCTACAAAAACCGCGGATTATACTCAAATGACCGTTTAAAACCTATCAAAACCTGACAAGACAGAGCAATTTTTACACAACCTCTTAAAAGCATACGCCAATCCGGCACACGCACCATTTGCGTGCCCGAAAAATCAGCCTTGCACCGGATTGGCGCACAAAAAAACCTGAAAATAGTCACACACCCGGAAACCCAACCAAATTCTCTTTCTATTTCAAACCATTAGCAACCATTCTTTGTGTTGGCACCCTGTTTGCTTGACTCGCAACATTGGCACAAGAGTTTTCCGAAGCCAAATTATTGAGCGCACCTTTGCAAGTCATGGTATGATTTTCACCCGGCCATACGAGTGCAGTGCAGAGATAGCAATGCAGAACAAGGCAAGGCAAGGACTATCGAGAGTATAACGAGCCCGCAGAACAAAGCGGCGAAACAGACTCGGAAACAAACGCAAAAAACACCAGTTTCAACAGAAAACATTAACAGGAAATACGGAGTAAGCTTATGTCAGAGAAAACCCTGAACCTTATCCAGGAAAACGATGTAAAATGGGTTGACTTGCGATTCACAGACAGCCGCGGTAAAGAGCAACACGTCACTCTTCCGGTATCTGAAATCTCTGAAGATTTTTTTGAAGAAGGCAAGATGTTTGACGGCTCATCCATTGCGGGCTGGAAAGGTATTAACGAATCTGACATGATTCTTATGCCCGATGACAGCACTTGTGTTCTCGACCCGTTCACAGAAGACGCCACCGTCAATATCACTTGTGACATCGTGGAACCCACCACCATGCAAGGCTACGAGCGTGACCCCCGCTCGGTTGCGGAGCGTGCAGAAGAATACCTGCGTTCGACAGGCATCGCCGATTCCGCACTGTTTGGCCCTGAGCCAGAGTTTTTCGTATTCGACGATGTTCGATGGAAAACCGACATGAACGGCGCCATGTACTCGGTCAGCTCTGATGAAGCGGCCTGGGTATCACACGAAGAATTTGAAGGCGGCAACACCGGCCACCGCCCCGGCGTTAAAGGCGGCTACTTCCCGGTTCCTCCGGTTGACTCCCTGCACGACCTGCGTGGTGCCATGTGTTCAGCAATGGAATCCATGGGGCTTGTAATCGAGGTTCACCACCACGAAGTGGGCACCGCAGGTCAGTGTGAGATTGGTGTTGGTGCCAATACTCTGGTCAAAAAAGCAGATGAAGTGCAAATCCTCAAGTACTGTGTCCACAATGTGGCTCATGCTTATGGCAAAACAGCCACATTTATGCCCAAGCCGGTTGTTGGTGACAACGGCTCCGGTATGCACGTTCACCAGTCCCTGCAAAAAGATGGTGTCAACATCATGGCTGGCGACGGCTATGCCGGCCTGTCTGAAACCGCTTTGTACTACATCGGCGGCATCATCAAACACGCCCGCTCGATCAATGCCTTCACCAACGCCTCCACCAACTCGTACAAGCGCCTGGTTCCCGGCTTTGAAGCACCTGTCATGCTGGCTTACTCCGCAAGCAACCGCTCTGCTTCTATCCGGATTCCTTTCGTCAATAGCGCCAAGGCGCGTCGTATCGAAGTGCGCTTCCCTGATCCGACAGCGAACCCCTACCTGGCATTCGCAGCCATGCTGATGGCTGGCCTGGATGGTATTCAGAACAAGATCCACCCTGGCGATGCCATGGATAAGGATCTGTATGATCTGCCCAAAGAAGAAGCACTGAATATCCCGACGGTCGCCGAGACCTTTGAGTCTGCTCTGGACAGCCTGGAAGCCGATCACAGCTTCCTGACCAAGGGTGGCGTCTTCACTGAAGATATGATTGCAGGTTATATCGAACTGAAGCGTAACGAAGTTGAGCGTTTGAACATGACCACTCACCCTGTCGAGTTTGACCTCTATTACTCTTGCTAATCCTGCTCCCGCAAAAATCAGGTGTCTGGCAGTCAGCCAGTCACCTGAAGCAGACAAAAAAGCTGACAATCCCGTCGGCTTTTTTGCACCGGCCTGATGGATCGCTCTCTGACAGCAACCGTTTGGCACAACCCTGAACAAGGTGCCTTGCCATGCGTACACTGCCATTTATTTTTTTCATCCTGTTTTCCGGTGCAACCCTGAGCCAGGCAACCGAGGTGTATCGCTGGGTAGACGAAAATGGCATCGTTCACTTCGGGGATGAACCTGTCGAGCAAGCTGAAAAAATCCGTGTCCAGCCACTGCCAACAACGCCATTCCCCAAAAAAGAAAATTTCAACGCCTATTCAGCGAAACCGGCAAAAGGGTCAAATTCCGGCTACACCGTCACGATCGTCAGCCCGACCAGGGATTCAGCCTTCCACTCGCCATCTGGCAACCTTCAGGTTGAGGTCGCAGTCAAACCGGAACTGCAGGATAATCACAGGATTTCCTACCTGATTGACGGACGTCGGCTTTATCAGGGAACACAATCAAAACACATGCTGAATCACCTGGACAGGGGAAGCCACACACTCACTGTACAGATACAGGATAAGGCAGGCAACGTCACGGGAAGCGCGACCAACAGGTTTACCATTCACCGCCCGACAGTGAAAGTGAAAAAATCGAGCCATTGAACCTGACATAACGATACATGGCCTGTCACACAATTCGTACTGCTCACTTGCGCCATGTTAACGCCTGCTGCGGTTTTTCAGGTCAATGCAGAGGTAGAGACTATGTTCCCCGGCATTTTACAAAAGAACGTTCAGAAGAATTTACACAAAAAAATTCTGGAAAACCTGTCCAGCTCGGTTGTGCTGCTGAATGACAATATGGAAGTGGTGTACCTGAATCTTGCAGCGGAGATGCTGCTTGAAACCAGTGAAAAACGCCTTAAAGGCACGTCCATCCAGGAATTATTCGTTGATTCAAAAGAAGTGCTTGTTTCCATCAGGGAGTCTTTGCACGGCGACACTCCGTATACCAAGCGTGAAGCCAGGCTACACCTGCACTCAGGCAACACCATCAGTGTCGATTACACAGTCACCCCGTTTCAGGATGGTAACAGGGCCAAATTGCTGGTGGAATTGCTGACACGCGACCGCTTCATTCGCATCAGCCGCGAAGACGAAATGCAAGCCCGGCGAGAAGCCTCGCGTATTGTGGTTCGGGGCCTGGCACACGAAATCAAAAATCCGCTGGGCGGGATTCGGGGTGCCGCACAGTTACTCGACCGGGCGTTGCCGGACCCTTCTCTGCAAGAATATACCCGTATTATCATCGAAGAGTCTGACCGCCTCAGAAACCTGGTTGACCGAATGCCCGGGCCAAACAATCTGGTGCGGCTGGAGTCCATCAACGTGCATGAAATACTGGAACGGGTATTCAACCTTGTCAGCGTTGAGTCCAGAGGTCTTATCACATTGGTTAAAGACTACGACCCCAGTATTCCCGAGTTTGAGGGCGACAGGGAAAAGCTGATTCAGGCGTTTCTCAATATTGCCCGAAATGCCATGCAGGCACTGGACAGTGACACCAATGCCAGTACCAATACCAACACCAATACCAACAGCACAACTGACAACACAGAGCGGTCGCCTCCAACCATAAGGATAGCAACCCGGATACTGCGCCAGTTTACCCTGGATCAGAGTCGCCATCGTTTGGTCTGTCAGATCAAAATCATCGATAACGGCCCCGGCATTCCCCATGATATGCTGCATACCCTGTTTTATCCCATGGTCAGCGGCAGGGCCGGGGGCACAGGGCTTGGCCTGTCCATCACACAAAGCATTATCGGGCAGCATGGTGGCCTTGTGGAATGTGAGAGTGAGCCAGGCAATACGGCATTTAACATTTATATTCCCCTGAGACGCACGAACATGAGAGCAAATTGAATGAGTACAGCCGCCAATGTCTGGGTAATTGACGATGACCGATCCATCAGATGGGTTATTGAACGCGCCCTGCAACAAGCAGGTATATCAACAGAGTCTTTTGAAAATGGCAGCACCATTCTTGAACGGCTATCCGGTCAGCAACCGGAGGCCATTATCACAGACATACGCATGCCCGGGATCAACGGGCTGGATCTGTTACAGCAGATCCATGAAAACTGTCCGAACCTGCCCGTTATTGTGATGACTGCACACTCCGATCTGGACAGCGCCGTATCCTCCTACCAAAGTGGTGCCTTTGACTATCTTCCCAAGCCTTTTGATGTAGACGAGGCAGTGTCCCTGATCAAACGGGCCGTCGCTCACGCACAGGAAACAAGGGCCGAATTGCCTGACCAGGCAGACACCCCCGTCACATCCACCGAAATAATCGGCGAGGCACCCGCCATGCAGGAAGTGT
Organism: Pseudomonadota bacterium; assembly: GCA_002747395.1. Lineage (GTDB taxonomy): Bacteria > Pseudomonadota > Gammaproteobacteria > Pseudomonadales > Oleiphilaceae > LZORAL124-50-18. The sequence goes on along the minus strand of PDPE01000025.1, from coordinate 32,595 downwards.
TCAGAGCCATTGGCAGGCTGTCTCAATCAAATATCACGGTGCTGATTAATGGCGAGTCCGGCACGGGCAAGGAGTTGGTCGCCCAGGCTCTTCACCAGCACAGCCCGAGGCGGGAGTCACCATTTATTGCACTGAATATGGCAGCCATCCCCGGAGACCTGATGGAATCCGAACTCTTTGGCCATGAAAAGGGGGCGTTTACCGGAGCCGGGGGGCAACGCCTGGGCCGGTTTGAACAGGCAAATCATGGCACCCTGTTTCTTGATGAAATCGGAGACATGCCTCCCGAAACACAAACCCGCCTGCTCAGAGTGCTGGCCGATGGAGAGTTTTACCGGGTGGGCGGCAATACACCGGTCAGGGTGGATGTCAGAATCATAGCGGCAACTCATCAGAATATGGAAAGACTGGTCGCAAATGGAAGTTTTCGAGAAGACCTGTTCCATCGTCTGAACGTGATTCGGATTCACCTTCCCGGTTTGACTGAAAGAAGAGAAGATATTCCCCGACTGACCCGCCATTTCCTGAACAGTGCCGCCGATGAACTCAATGTTGAAGCCAAGGAACTCAGAGCGGATACCGAGGAATTTATGACTGGCCTGCCCTGGCCCGGTAACGTGCGACAACTGCAAAACACCTGTCGTTGGCTGACTGTTATGGCCAGCGGCAGAGAAATTCATATATCGGATTTACCCCCCGAGCTTTTAGACCACACAGAGACAGCACCGACGGGAACAGGCTGGCAGGAAGGATTGAGAATATGGGCAGATCAGGAACTGAAACGGGGTAAAAAATCGATTCTTGATGAGGCGTTGCCAGACTTTGAGCGGGTAATGATCGAAACGGCATTACAGCACACAGGCGGACGAAAGCGGGACGCGTCACTCTTGCTCGGCTGGGGAAGAAATACCCTGACAAGAAAAATAAGGGAATTGGGATTGTCAGGGCATGATGATGCGGAGGAAGACCGTTAAACTCTAAAATATACATCGTGACTCCATGATACCTTCGGGGTTACAATGTTGGACATGATTAAAAGCTTCGTCCACAAAGGTCTGCAAAAGTTTTATACCTCGGGTAATACTTCTGGCATCCAGGATAAACACGAGAAGAAACTGCGTATCATTCTTACCAACCTGGATCAGGCTGAAAATCCAGAGGATATGGACTTGCCCGGTCTGTTTATGCATCAGCTCAAAGGTGATCGCAAAGGTATCTGGTCAGTGCGTGTTAGCGGTAACTGGAGAGTAACTTACCGCTTCGATGGGCGAGATGTTGAAATTGTAAATTATGAGGATTATCACTAATGGCTATGTTTAATCCGGCACACCCAGGCGAAATTTTAAAAGAACTGGTCATTGAATCATTAGGGTTAACTATTACCGATGTGGCCAGTCACCTGGATGTTAGCCGTAAAACCTTATCTAAAGTCTTAAATGCAAGGGGTGCCATCACTCCTGAAATGGCAGTTCGCCTGGAGTTGGTTTTTGGTAAACCTTCAGCAGATCATTGGTTGCGTTTACAAAACGCCTATGATCTTTGGCAAACCAGGCTCGAAAAGGAATCATTGCTTGTTTCACCATACAATTTTCAATCTGCATAAATAAATTTAACCAGGCCATATACTGGACTCTGGCTGCCTGGCAGCTTCTGCGCGATGATGGCGGCTATCACTGGACAACTTCTTTCCAGTAAAGCACACGGTCATGGCCGCGATATCGGCCAAAGCTGGCAGATACCGGCGGATTAGACTCCGGCACACCTGTCTTGTGCCAGTCAAATTTCAGCCAGGGCAATGAGGAAAGATCGACCTCCAGGTTCACCTGGCCCTGGTTGTTTTCGCCGGAGCCGGTGAAAGCAAACCCGCCTTCTCCGGAAACCAGAGGGCCATTAAAGGTAAAATCTGTGGTGCCACCACCTACAGCAATATCAGACAAATCATTGTCAGGGTCCTGCGGGCTTGAAATCAGCCCGGTCAGGTCAGTGCATGAGTCTGCCGTATTGATCGTAAAGGCGGAACCATCCCAGTATTCAGCGCGTGCAGTCATGGTCAGCCCCGCCAACTCTGAACCAAACTCGCTCTCCATTCTCCAGCGGCCATAGCGAAGCTCTCCTCCAACCGGCTGCACCGCAACGGGCAGGTTGTTCGCGGTGACGCCATCAGCGTCTTCCAACCCGGTAACCGAAAATTCCAGGTGACTGGTAAATGGTGCGACCAGTGAATTGGCATCTTTCTCGAAAACGAAATTATCCAGACTGGAAAACTGATAGCTGGTCACACCTGGCACCGGATCATTCTGAGTCAGCACAGCAGAGTAGATCACGGATGTCACCACCATCGGGGTTGAGCCGTCTTCACCTTTTTTATTTTTGTCGCCAGTCGGAGGCAGTACAGTAAAACTGTTACCAGACAACCGGTTAAAACCATCCAGATAATTCATCACCTGTGATCCGGCCGAGTTAAAGGCAGTCACCTGCAGTTCAGGGGGGGTGACATATTTTATTGCTCCATTCAGCGCGGCATCCAACTGCCCGATATAGGTAAACGAGCCACAACCATCAGAAAAGCTGCCATGCTCATTGACAGAGACTTCGAAATAATCCGGATAAAAACGCCCCGCTACCTGAGCATAACCGGGAACGGTGACACCAAAATAGTCGTAATCATTGACTTCCAGTCGAACCACACCAACCTCGGCATAGGATTGCGATATTTCTCTGGAGGCATTGCTTATCGTCACCGAATCAACACCAAGGCAGGCACCATTGTGCCCTGAAGGAGAATCATCACAACGGGTGCCCGCCATCGGGGTATAATCAAGCGTTAGCGGAGTACCCGCTGTCTTGAACTGCATTGCTTTCGGATTGTCCGTCAAATCAGTATTGTCTCCATCGCTGCACACCAGGCTGGTCTCCTGGTCAAACCTGCTGCCTGCAGGAACAAATTTGGAACACGACGCATTGCCACCCGGACAACTCGAATCAGGGGCGGCAATGGCAGTGAAAGCATGCAGCGGGTAGAAAACAAAATCGGTGGAGTCTGAGCCCTTGATGACCGATAGCGTCACGCCATCATGGGGCGAGGCACTGTACTCCAGGTTAATCGCCTTGATGTTGGCCACATAGGTGGCTGCACCCGCCCCGTAGGTAACATCAGGGGTTGCCTTTCCCTTGCTAAAAGCGAGCGTGATATTGTCAACGTCGGGCCGATTCTGAACAGCCAGTGCCTGTCCATCCAGGCTGATGGGGGCGACGCCGGCGTCATCCACTCCGGTACCATGATCGGTGGCTGCGGCAAACCAGGCTTTTAGTGACTTGTTACCGGAAAATCCGGTTAACACGCGGCATCCGGAATTTGTCGGATTTTGCCCCATCGCTGTGATGGTTAAGGTGCCAGAGCTCCCGCAAACCAGGTTACCGGGGTTCGTCACGGCAAAACCTTCTGTCCGGAATTTCGTGTTGCTGGAAGAAACAGACACAACCCCTGCGGCCGTATCCGCCACGCTGACCCGTACATCATTTTCATTATTGTGGTAAATATAGGCGATCATTTCCCCCCTTTCCGAACCGGTAAAGCGATAGCCGGATACAGGCGAGCCCCCGGTCGCGGCAAGATAAAACCTGGTAACCGAATCAGTGCCTGTCGGAGTCGCTGAAAAGCTGACAGTCCCGGTATAGTCATCCTTGATTGTCGTTCCGTCATCACAGACTGCCTTGACAGTCACCGAAGCCCGGACAGACGGGCACGCCAGGCCGTAATCATCCTGCTCTATCTCAAACGAACCAAGCGTACAACCGGTATCCGGGCAAACCCGCGACACGCCACGATGGAAATCTGCCTCCTCCCCTGACAGTGCCCGCGCAAACACTTTTACTTCATCAATCCTGCCTGCGAAAGCCTGGCTTCGAAAGTCCCGGTGCATCCCGATCAACAGCGGCTCATCATTGGTTTCCAATGGTCGGCTCACCTCACTCCGGTCAGCCTGTTGCACAGCGTTGACATAGATTTTTTGTGTTCCCGCCTGGCGGGAATACACGATGGCAACGTGTGACCAGGCGTTAACAGGTAACGAGGCACCTGATGTCATTGTTTTGGCCTTGCTGTTCCCGGACTCATACCACTTCCACAACAGCCTGCCTGCCGCATTTACATGCAATTCAAAACTGCCTTTCCTGGACAGGATAGTGTTAAAGCCACTGACCGGAAGCCTGTCCGGATTCACCCAGGCCATCACCGTCAGCTCGTCAGCAATGTCCAGAGCCGGGGCATCGGCCACTTCAATATAATCACCATCACCATCCAGTTGCGCACCCAGACAGACTTTTGCCACTCCGGGCCGGGCATTCCCCTTCGCTGAACCATGCAGGCCATGACCGCTCGAGTCTGTCACTCCCGTCGCGCCCGAATAGTCGGGGCCATCCAGTCGATACTCGGCAATTAAAGAAGAATCTGCCACACATGGCTGGCAAAGCACCGGCAACACCAAAAGAAGAACCAGTGTCAACCGGTGAACCTGATTACCGGGAAACTTCATCACTATACCTCTTCATGTCGGCGGGTCTTTTCATGTCGGCGGGTCTTTTCATATCGGCGGGTCTTTTCATATCTGCGGGTATCTTCATACCGAAAAGCCTTCCGGTCAGGCGCAGAAACAGATTCATGGCGCCTCAGCCCTTACGCCGACTTCTATAATTCGCTGTGCCCTGTCCAGCGGGGTTGCCGCATCACCGCAGAATCCGGTACTGGTTAGCGAATAATAAACATTGCCATCACTATCCACCTGCCTGCAACAGGTGACAGAATAGCCACAACGACTCAACCCCGGCGGCGCCCCCCCGGAAACAGAATCAAGGTTCAGGTTGGCCACAACACTGGAACCGGACGCACATGCGGTCGGGCAACTGCCAGACTCGCCCGGGCCAAGCAGATGGGACAAACCCGCCTGGGCACCCGACTCGGCAGCAAACCAGGCACGAGTTGATTGAATATCCTGAACGAATGCCTCTCCCCGCTGGATTTCCATATTGGTCAGCGCAACCACAATCAGGGCCAGAATAACCAGAACGAAAAGGGCACCAGGCAAGCCTATTCCCTTTTGCAGGGCGCGGGCGGGTTCAGGGTACATTTCTGACCTGCACTTGCTGATTCAGGCTCAGCGTTTCGTTTTGATCATTGACCAGTTCGACCAGAAAGGTGACTACGGCGGATCGTGAAAGCGAGGCGGCCGAATAGCTGAACTCGAGTCGGGAAATATGATTGGTGACGACCTGGCAGGTTGCCGCCGGGCAAGCCGTCGTTGTTATTCCATTGCCAGCGATGCCCTGAAAACCGTAATCAAAATAACGCAACAGAAAGGACTCGCCACCGATAATACCGCGACAGAAACTCACCGGCTGGCCAGTGACAAAAAATCGCTTTTGTGGTGAATCGAAAGGAAATGCCTGGGAAATCCCGGTTCCATCTTCATAGCCTGAACAGGCCAGCATATCCCCGTTGGCCGGGCAATCCAGGTTATCAGAAAAATCAATCTCCCCGGGTGACACTGTACTGGTACTGCCATTCGGATAAACGGACGTATCAGTGATCGGGTAGACTGACACAAAACCCTTGACAGCACCGGGTGACATCACATTCAGGCGGGTCACCGTACTACCGGCCAGGCTGCCACTATACCTGGAAGCAGCACGCACAGGCACAAACTCGATACACTCGTTTTCAGAATCCGAGTCAGGGTCATAGATCCGAACGCTGTTTGGTAGTGCCTGCCTCAACTCCCTGGAGATTCGTTCAGATACCAGCGCAATGGTCATCGCCATTTGCTGACGGCCAGCCGTATCGACCACCCCTTGCATGGAGCTGGCAATAAACCGGACAGAAACCATTGCCAGAATCGACCCGATAACAATGACCATGACCAGCTCAACCAGGGTAAACCCCCTTTCGGCCCGCATCAGAAGTTCCCCTTGTAGGTGGTGAATGTCGAGACGGACATGGAACCGGGAGGGGTGATTGTCAGGGTGATTTTTTTCGCGTTTTCGGGCGACAACCCGAGATCCCCGCCGCGACACGCCACATCGATGGCAATGCGATAGTGCGTGTAGGAAGTGTCCATATTTATCGAACCGGAGTTGACGATAGTCGGTGTAATGCCGGAGGTAATATAATCATCCACATCGTCAAAGTCTTCCCGATTCGCTTCCTCCGGGCCCAACGAGCCGCAATGGACCGCGGTGCTGGCCGGTACACCGCCAACCGGAGTGGTTTCATCGTATCTTTTTGACAGAATTTCATCCATATAGAACTGGGCCAGTTTCAGCGTTTTAACCTGCCAGAGCGGGTCGGCACTTCTGCCAACCGTGGCCGAGAACAGGCTTGTCACGGACACCAGTGCGATACTGATAATCACCATGGTAATAATCAGCTCGATAAAGGTGGTACCGTAAATATGGCCCTTAAATCTTGTGAGCATTCTCCTGGACACTCTCCTGGACACTCCTCTGGACACCCTTCCGGACATTCTCTCGCGCAATCTTGTGGATATTTTCATGGGCATCTGCCAACGAATGCAAAACCGGTTTTTGTCACACACAGAGTAAAGCGGTTTTCTCCGGTAAAGACGACTTCAATACTTCCAGGCTCATTGGTATTTCCGTTTTGGGCAAAGGTGATATCTCTGGTCGCACCATCACTCATGGTAACACCGGCAATACTGAGTGCTGCACCGGCACGCTCAAGACAGATATCGTGAAACAGTGCTGCATTGTCGGTGGAACAACGGGTATCGGTTGGAGCTGTACCCTGAAAAACAGACAAAAACCATTCATCGGGGGATTGAACGACACGGAGCGTGACCGGGGCAGAAGAAGCGGTGCGGTGAGCCAGTGCCCGCTGCTGGGCCTGAAGCACAGCAGCGACAAACTGGTCTTTAGCAAGCGAAGCGGAAAAACCGCTTTTGGAAGCAAAAAGCCCCATGGCACCCAGGGAAAGGATGCCAACGAGAACCAGCACCGTGACCAGTTCGATAAGAGTGAAACCGTAACCTTGTCTCAACAATCATTCCCTGCATCAGCACCCATTCACTTGCATTGACACTTGATAGGAATGTCTTGCGTCCACCGGGGGCCTGTATACCGCACGACATTGCTGGCCCGCTGCTGGCGTAAAGTTGCGTATGGTAAAGAATACAGACTCTTCACCATTTATGGTTGACACAAAGTCATTACTTGAGACACCGGCGGCAATGCCAATACTGCGAGTTCTCGGATACCCGAACACCATAGTAATATTGGCCCCTTCCAGTCCCACGGAAACACCCGGGCCAAGGCCTCTAGCCAGCTGCTTCGCATGTGCTATTGCTGCGGCTGACCTGAGCGAACCGACCAGGCCTTCAATGGTGGCCCTTCTGGCATCGCTGCCCAAATTGGCAAACCGGGGTAATGCAAAAGCCGACAAGATACCTAAAACAACAATAACCATGACAAGCTCAATCAGGGTAAAACCGGATTGTTTGCCACGCTGCCTGCCAGATTGGACCTTAATCATTTCTACCTCCATATTCCTGCTCGGGATGAACACGTCAAACCCTGTCTAGTTTAATGTGGATGATACTTCGCCGCTCGCGGGGTCGTAGTCTATATGGCTGCCTGCAGCATCCAGCTGATAAGTATATCGGCAGACATTGCCTGAAACTGAAGCCTGATAATCACTGCCTGGAGAGGTGCTGACATCGGGTGCATTGGATTGCAACAGGGCAGTCCAGAGAGCATTGCACTCGGCCGCAGACATGCCACCCGGGTCGGTATTGCCATTGACTCCCGTTGGCCATCCATCCACACTGACATCCACGGTTTCATTACCGTAACCGGGCAGGTTTGCCCTTGCCCCCTTCCGTCCCAGTACCAGCCACTGTGAACGTACCAGTGTGACGGCGGAAGCAAGCCCGCCCGCAGCCCCTTCAATAGCCGCATGATGTGCCTCATCAGCAATCTCGGCAAACCTGGGCAGTGCGACCGCCGCCAGGATGGCCAGAATCGTGATAACCACCACCATCTCGATCAGGGTAAACCCTTTTGCCGGTTTTGTGGGTAGCTTTTCGTTTTGAATTTGCCTGGTTCGGTTACATTGTGTTTTCATTGTTGACTCTGTCCACTTGTCCGCCCGAGATTTATCCATTCAAATTGCTGCAGGGGCTGAACACGCAACCCCAGGATTTTGTCCGAATTTTCGTCGTATTGCCGGTTTTTGTTTCTGTCCAGAAAGTGCAGAGCGATCCGGAACCGTAATATGGCGTGATCCTCAGTCGCCGGCACACCGTCAATGATCAGGTCTTCCAGGCTGGATGCCTTGTAGAGTAACTGCCCTTTCGACTGGTCAAAATACCACCTGGCCCCCGGCAAACCGGCCAGATCGTTTCCATGATCTGCTGTTCCACTGCCGTCTATTATTCCACTATAGTTCAAGGGCGTTTGCTTCATCCAGTTCATGGGGTTGGCATTTACAAATTGTTTCAAATCCTCTTTCTGATTTAACACTCTCTGCTCTGCCGTTTTGACGATCACTGTTTCCCTGATTTGCGCCAGAACTGTCAGCATCATGGCGGCCTCCATTCTTCGTGCCTCTCTGTCCACATAATGAAGCAGAACGGCAGCGAAAACCGAGATCAGGACAAAGCAGGTCAAAACAACCAGCAGCCTGGCACTTATCCGTGAATCACGATATCCCGCCATAACAAAGGTCAATGACCGATCGCTGCCTTGCCCAGATCCCATACGGGCAAAAAGACACCCAGGGCAAGTACCAGCACCAGCCCGCCCATGGCGAGTATCAGGATCGGCTCTATTGATTCAGCCAGTCTCTTCAAACCATAGTCCACCTCTTCATCATAAAAGTCCGCAACATCCAGTAGCAACTTGTCCACTTGCCCGGTTTCCTCACCCACAGCAATCATTTGCAGCACAAGCGGGGTAAACATGCCGGTCGCATTGGCCGTTCTTAGCAGGCTGTCGCCACGCTCAATACCCGTTTTCATATCCAGAATGTTTTTGCCTATGTATCGGTTGTCGGCGGCTTCCGCCGATACTGCCAATGCCAGTGTAATGGGCATTCCCGACTTCAGCATCATCGAGAAGTTTCTAACAAATCGGGACAGGATAATAAGCTCGAACAATGGGCCGATAACGGGAATCCGCATCTTTTTCCGATCCCAGATCATGCGCCCGGATGCGGTTTTTTTCCACTGCCTGAATCCGTAAAACACAACGGCAAACAACCCCGATACCAGCCACCAGTATCCCAACAGAAAATCAGAGGAGGCGACCAGTATTTTGGTGAAAACAGGCAGATCGGCCCCGAATTTGGCAAATACGCCTGCGAATTTCGGAATAACAAAGAAATTGACAATCAACAGGGCAACAATCAGGGCGACCATCACCATGGTCGGATAGCGGGTGGCAGACTTGATACGTTTTTTGGTTTCCCGCTCCAGTTCCAGCGCATGAGAGAGCTGGAGAAAGGCATCTTCCAGTTGCCCGGTGTTTTCACCCACATGAATCATGCTGATATAAAGCTCGCCAAATACTTCTTTATGGGTTTGCATCGATGTTGCCAGGTTGACTCCCGACTCCAGCCTGTTTGATACATCGACCAACACCTTTTTCAGCTTGTCAGATTTGGTGGTATCGGCCAAACCCCGCATAGCCCGGATAATCGGAATACCTGAACGGGTGAGTGCATTCATCTGACGAGTAAAAATAATCAGCTCATCCAGGGACACCCTTGGCTGAAACAATTTGATTCCCCGGAACAGCTCCGCCAGTTCTACAGCCTGAACCTGCTCGGCAATCTGAACCGGAGTGATTCCCCTTTTCAGCAATTCACCCGCCACAGCCTGCTTTGTCGCAGCTTCAAGGGAGCCATTCACTGACTCACCCCTGGCATTTCTTCCACGATAACTAAATAAGGCCATTGGCTGTTCTCTTACACATTGGCTGCTCTTTTACGCATTTACGCATTTACGCATCCGCAATTTTCTTGTTCTCTTACCCTGTTTTGTTACTACCCTCTTCCATGACAGTTATGACAGCGACAGGCTTTCGCCCTTGCCTGTTCGCTGCTCCCGCTCCTCCAGGGTCGCGGACAAACGGAAAACCTCATCCAGCGTGGTCACCCCCTGCCGGGCATAGTTCAGCGCACTCAGCTCCAGAGGTACGTAACCCTTGTTGCGTCTGGCCGCAGCGAAAAACTCCGCATTGTCATTTTTACGCAAGGCATTCAGCATTTCGTCGTTCATTTCCAGTAACTCGTACACACCCATCCGCCCCCGATATCCCGTGTTACTGCATTGATAACACCCCGTCCCTTTCCGGAAGTTGTTATCACTACCCGGGCTCACCGCCTGCATGGCAGCCAACCAGACCTTTTCCTGCTCGGTCGGCAGATAAGGCTGGGCGCAATCAGGGCAGGTTTTACGAATCAGGCGCTGGGCCAGCACACCAATCAAGGCACTTGCAACCAAATAGGGTTCAGCCCCCATATCCACCAGGCGCATACAACTGCTTGCCGCATCGTTGGTATGCAGGGTGGAAAGCACCAGGTGACCGGTCATTGCCGCCCTCAAGCCGATTTCGGCGGTTTCCTGATCGCGCATCTCGCCAACCAGTATGACGTCCGGATCCTGACGCAGACAGGCCCGCAATACGGTAGAAAAGTGCAACCCTACCTTGGGGTTCACCTGTACCTGGGTAACCCGGGACAGCCGGTATTCGACCGGGTCTTCCGCTGTGATAATTTTTATTTCAGGCTTGTTCAGCTCTGTCAGGCCGCCGTACAGAGTGGTCGTTTTACCACTTCCCGTTGGCCCGGTAACCAGAATCATTCCGTGGGGACGACTGATCAGTATTCGAAAACGCTCCCGAATCTCTTCAGGCATCCCGGTCGCCTCCAGATTCAACAGGCCGGCACTTTGATCCAGCAAGCGCATAACGACGGACTCTCCATACTGAACCGGCATGGTGGAAACCCGCACATCGATACTTTTGCCTTTTACACGCACATTGAAGCGTCCGTCCTGTGGCACCCGTTTCTCCGAGATATTCAGGCCGGACATCAGTTTCAGGCGTAACACCAGAGCCGCAGTAATCCGTTTTTCCTTCATCACATGCTCTTGCAACACGCCGTCGATTCTTTGCCGGATACGCACAACATTTTCATCCGGCTCAATATGAATATCAGAAGCCCTGGCCTGTATGGCATCCTCAAAGATGGATTGCAGCAGCCGGACTACCGGCGCCTCATTGTCATCGTCCGTGGCCGTCAGGTCGGCCAGGTCGAAGGCATCTTCGCCTAACTCCTCCTCCAACTCTCCTGCTATACTGGATATTTCTTCGGTTTTCCGATATACCCTGTCCAGGGTATCCAGCAACTCACTTTCCCGAACCACGGCAAGCGTGATTGGCTGCCCGAGCGCGCGAACCAGCTCATCATAGCCGAATATATCCAGGGGGTCGGCCATACCAACCAGCAAGACCCCTCGCTGATCGGCCAAAACCAGCGACCTGAAACGCCGGGCCAGACTTTCCGGCAGCCGTTTGATCAACTCGTTGTTAAACTGATAATTACGCAACTGAACAAAGGGAATACCCAATTGTTGAGAGAGCAGCGTTAACAGCTGATCCTCATCCACATAGCCAAGGTCAATCAGGGTCTGACCCAGTTTGCGCCCGGTTCGTTTTTGTTCTTTCAGAGCGTTCATTAACTGATCTTCAGTTACGACGCCGTTTTGAACCAGCAAATCACCAATACGAATTTTTTTCTTCGGTTCTGCCATAAGTCAACCTGAGTCACCTTTGCCGTTTTCAAAAACTCCGAAACAGGAATGGTTCCTGCCTCCGGTCGCTCTCGTTTACTGATTCAGCTTCGCAAGAGAATTACTTCGCTGACGCGCATATTCCGCCAGTTGCGCAGGCAGGGTGTTGCCTGCGAGTGCCTTTTCATACGATTTTTCTGCCGCTCCGGTTTTACCCAGTGCTTCCAGCGAGATCGCCAGCCCGACCCACCATTTTTTTTCAGCCTGTCGGCTCCGAAGCAACTCGGCGTACCTGGCAACGGCTCTGGTATGATCAGAAGTTTGCTGATAAAACGCTGCCATCAATTCATGGTACCTGGTATGGCGAGTCAATTCTGGCGGGGATATTTCCAGTAATTGAATGGCCTCACGCTTCTCGCCCCGAGAAAACAGGAGCCGGGCCTTGAGTTCACGTAAAGAGGCACTCTGTTGCACGTCCTTCCCGGACAAAACCGCTTCGGCCTGATCGCTTTTGCCTTCCCGTATCAACAGGGAGGCCAGTGCATATTTGCTTTGTTCATGCTCCGGGTGTGAGGCAATAAACCGGCGCAACTGTCGCAAGGCATTTTCTCCATCTCCTTTCTGATAGCGTCTGGTTGCCTCCCGGGCAGACCTGACATCCACTTCCAGCGGGGTCAACACTCGCCGCCTGGCCAATCGGCCAGGGTCTGCCTGCCGGTCGGCGATTTGGCCACTCTGGCGGTCAGCGACCCTGCCTGACGCCTCAACGGAACCGGTTTCTTCGGCCTGTCGATCGGCTCCGGCCCCGGTCTTCAGTTCTACTGGCCCTGCTGTAACCAGGGGTTCGTTGCCAACCATTGGCCCGGTTGTCGCCACCGGTTCTTTGGTAACCGCAGGCTCTTTGGTAACCGCGGGCTCGGCTCTATCTGATCCGGGCGCCGGCTCGGGAGCAAGGGGTAATTCTGCTGCGGTTTCAAGCGGGGTGTTTTCGCTGTTCTTTACCGGTAATGGACTCCCCGTCGGCGATTCGTCCACATGGTCACTCTGTTCGGGAGCATGAGTGACACTACCGTTTACGACAACCTGCTCGCTCTTCATCTGTTTTTGCTTTTCGGTTTCCCTTTCCATCACCGGTTGACGACCAAGAGCGGGAGCGGGTACCTGAGCCGGGAGTGCAACCTGGCGGCGTTCTAAAAAGGCAAAATCGTCTTTATACCAAAGCAGATAAGCAAGCCCCGACGCCACCAACAACAAAACGATCAACGCTGCAAAAAGCAATTTTATCAGACCATTTCGGGAGGCACTCGCCATTCCGGAACCGGTCAGGGCACCATAGGCTGCGCTATCGGCCGATGTTGTATTTCCCGGAGCCTGACGCCGATCCAGGTCCCTCAGCATATCATTGACCAGGCTCATAACAGGTTTCCCCCGAGCATGATGCCAATCATCACTGTCGCGCCGACAAGCAAAACGATGCCGCCCATAACAGGCAGCCGGCCAAACCCTGGCATGGCCACGCTCTCTGTATCCCGAATTGCCCGTTTGATATGGCTCCGTCTGATTACCCTCTGCCCCTGCCCATAGGCAGACATCAAGGCTTTATGAGCGAGAATATTAACCAGACGGGGAATGCCACCCGAGGCACGATACAGCAAGCTGATGGCGCGGTTATCAAACAGTGCGGGGCCATTATACCCGGCCAACGACAGCCTGTGCCCCACATAGTGACCGACTTCCCGCTTGTCCAGAGGCAGTATGCGTTGATGAAAGGTGATTCGTTGCCGCAACTGACGCAGATTGTCCTGATTCAGCATGACATCCAGCTCGGGCTGGCCAAACAACACAACCTGCAACAACCTGGATGACTCTGTTTCCAGATTGGTCAATAACCGAAGCGCTTCTATTGTGGTTGGAGACATGACCTGGGCTTCATCAATGATCAAAACAACCTGCCTGCCCTGTCCGGCCAGGTCTATCAGCAGGGTATCAATGCATTTGAGCAGGTGATGGCTGCCTTTTTCCCTGTCCACCTCAATCCCCAATTCTTCAGCGACCGCCATGTAGAGGCCCACAGGACTCAGTCCGGGATTGGGAATATAGGCCGTATGGAAGGGCGGCTCCAGGGCATTGAGCAGCATGCGGCAAAGCATGGTTTTACCCGTGCCCACCTCACCGGTGATCTTGATAAAGCCTTCTTTGTTGCGCAGCGCGACCAACAACAATTCCAATGCCTGCTGATGGGTCTCTGAACTCAGGAAGTAATGCGTGTTGGGAGTCAGAGAGAAAGGGGGCTCCTTCAAACCAAAAAAAGCTTCATACATAGGATTTCTTCCCCGCTGCTACCACAGCGTCGGTTCGGGAGGAGAAGAAAGCACCTCTCCCAGACTTTTGAGCCGAGACCGACTTTTTTCCACATCACCCCGGAAGGTTTCCCGACTGGTGATCATCGGCTTCAGCAAAATCACCAACTCGCTCTTTTGCCCGGATTGCCTCTTCTGTTTGAACGCTTCGCCCAATAGCGGAATATCACCTAACAGGGGAGTGCTGGCGTTATCTTCTCTGTTGGTATGCTGAATCAACCCCCCTATCACCACTATTTTCCCGTTTTCGGCACTGATTACACTATCTGTTTCACGAATGGTGCTCAATGCCATGGGCAAGGTCAGAGTCCGATCACCCAATGAAATCACTTTTTGCTGATCCTGAACTTCACTGATAGAGGGATGAACATGGAGAATAATATTGCCATCGTCCCCGATCTGAGGGGTGACATCCAATGAAATACCGGAGAAAAAGGGTGTCAGTTCGACATCGGTTGACGTCCGATCCGAATCCGAGCCGTTGCTGTCGTCAATATCGACGTTGGTGACAAAAAACTCGTCCGTCCCCACCTTGATTACGGCTTTCTGGTTATTTACCGTTGAGATGCGGGGGCTGGACAGTACCTGAACATTCCCCTGCCTGCCCAATAGCTGTATCACCGTTGAAAAGTCATGGATACGGAGAGCGGCACTAAACACTCCTTCAACAGCCTCATCAGTGACCGCTCGTGAACTCAAATCACCCGACAGATACTTATCAGCTGCACCGGCAGCATTCTTGCCATGACCCAACTGCGTCATGCCAGACCACTGCAAACCTTGCTGGTATCCTTCAGAAAGGGTCACTTCCAGAATTTTGGCCTCCAGAATGACCTGGCGCTGCATAATCAGGTCAGCCTTCCCGAGCAATTCCCTGACCATGGCCAACTGGTCAGGCATGGCCTTGACCACGACGATACCTGCATAAGGATTGGTGACCACCCTGCGCCCGCCCTTTTCTCCCACAATAGACACCAGCATTTCTTTCAGTTCGGCCCAGAAATCATGGGTGTTAGTAGTAGTGATACTGGTGCCACTGCTTCCTGATACACCAGATTGCTGACCGCCTGAGATGGAACCGCTGCCGCCTCCCTGAACTGCCATCGATGAAATCTGGCCGGAATTGACTCTGGTATTTGAATCTCCTTTACGGGAAATATTCAGATAGTTGATCTGAAAAACCTCTGTTTGAAGTCCTCCAGGGAGTATCTTCACCAGCTGCCCTTCAGTCTGACTGACCAGACCCCAGGTCTTTGTAACAATGTCAATCACCTCGGGAATCGTAACCTGACCGAGTTCAATGGAGATTGTCGCCGCAACATCCGGGTGAACCACCACGTTATAGTCAGTCCCCCTGACCAGATCGCGAAAAAAGCTCTGTGCAGACGCACCACTCACCGACAGGTCAAAACGCTCTTCTGTTTCGGGTTGCGAGCCTGCAGGCGCAAGCTCTGGAATAAGAGCAAGGGATACTTGCTCAGGCACCTCATTCACACTTGCCTCCGGTTCAGCAAGTGCGTCATCCATCACCTCGCCGATATGACTGATGGTCGAAGTGTCCACTGCAACATTGGTATTCAGACCGGTTCCACGCATGGGGTTTTCAGCACAGCCGAAAAGCAATACAACGGCAAGCAGATACCCCGGCGTTTGTGATTGTAGCCTCTTGACATTCATTGGCAGCAAAGACCTCTGATTACCCTGTTCTTGAACATGATCGATATTTCCTGACCAACACACGTTATTTCCTGACCAACACACCCTGCTTCTTGACCAGCCCGCTCTGTTTGTTGCGCAGCTCAACGATTTCGCCCTGCCGTATCAACCGGACATAATCTCGTTCAATCCGCTCGACAACCGCACCGGAAACACTATCTCCAACCTGAACCGGCTTTCCGTTAATCCTGGCCTGGCGACGATGCCTGCCGACCAGAATACTGCTCAGCTTCAACGGGCCGACAATGGTTTTTGCTACCCTTTTTGCGCCCGTCACCTGATCCGGTCGAAACGGATCTGCCAGTGACACACCATCGATGACGGGGGAGCCGGCAAAGGTGGAGCCGGTACCCAGCAACAAACAGACGACAATCAGACACCTACACACCAATCCACTCCTGCTCAAGGCTTAATGTTCTGACCACCACCCGCACTTCCATTTGAGGATAGTCGTTGACCCGAATATCCAGCAAATACCACTGAAAATCCTCATCCAGCCCTTCAAGCCTTTTCAGGTATCGCAACAGGTCAAAAAAATTACCAACAAGGGAGAGTTCAAAGCTGTGTTGATAAATCGGCAATTCCCCTTTTTCAACAGCTGAATCCTTGCTCCCGTTTTTTTCTTCTGGAGGATATTTGCCTTTTGCCCTCCCCTCTTGTGCCTGCTTCTCTTGTGCCTGCCCGTCCCTGACAGAAAACGGGCGAACCTGATAATTCCTGGCACTGCGCAAAGTCAGGCCTGAAAACCCGGCCAGTACATCACGCAGCACATCAGCCATCCGCTCGGGGGCAATCAGCGCACTCAGTTTCGATTCAAGTTCATCGCGCTGAACTTTCAGGGCGAGCTTCAATCTGGCATGTTCATCTCTCAAACTCTGGTTCGGGTCAACCTTCAAGCGCTCTTCCAGAAGAGTCATTTCAGTTCCAAAGGCACCCATCTCGCCATTCAACGCAGAAATCGCCGCCTTACCGGCCTTGACTTTTTCGTCCAGCGGGCTAAAGACGAACTGGAACCAGAGAAAGACAATCACCACTATCACTGTCAACAGCAGCATTCCACGCTCCCGCAGCGTCAACCTTTCAAGAAAAGCCGATATTCTTTCGCAGTAAGCCTTCATAGTGTATTGCTCACCCCTGTTTCACACCCCTTGCCGTCTGTCATCACCCTTGTCACCGGTATCTGCCAGGTCAGTCACTGGTTACTTCGACCGCGACCATCCCCGACGGGTCGGGTTGGATTCACTTTCTGCCGATTCGGGTTTCCCGGATGTCAATGAAAAATCCAGTAAATGCGACGTTTCTGACTGGTTCATTTCAAACAGGTCGAAACTCCTCCCGGAAAAAGCAGGCTCTGCACGCAGCGCCTGAATATACTGCGGAACCAGCTCCGGCGAAGAAGCGACGCCTTCCAGCCCGAAACTGCCACCGCCTTCACTCACGTGCACCCGGGTTAGCCAGAGATGATCCCGTTTTTGCCTGGCCAAACCCACCAGCAGACTGGAAAATCCATGGCTTCCACTTTCCAGCTTCGCCCCCAGTGAATCAACAAAGCGTTCACGATTTTCAAGCTGCTTTTGGAGTCGATCATTTGCTGCCGCCAAAGCGTCATTCCGGACGATACCGGCAGTACGCTCTCTCAACGATTCAACACCTTGTTCCAGGTGACCGGCCGCTTCCCGCTTTTTCGCCAACTCAACAGTCACAGATTGATGTTCCCGATAGGTAACAATGGTTACCCCGACCAGAACCAGGATCACCAGAACCAGGGCAGTAACCATGTGCAACAAGGACAAAGGCGTTTTCCTGGGCCTGAGTTCATCCGTGTAAAGGTTGATCTGCTGCATTACACCGCCTCACTCCGCCGACAGGCACCACCGACAGCAACCAGGGTCTGCACCAGGGTCGTCAGGTTCGCCGAATCCTGCTCGGGCAAAAGCCCGTCAAAATTGGCATCTTCAACACTGACAGCCAGTAAGGGGTCAAGCAACTGAGGCAAAGGAAACGAAATATCCGGGCCCAGAAGTAAAAGTTGTCGGGGGGGGATCTGCCGCAACTGGCTTTCAACGTAATCCAGTGATCGCTGAACCTCAAGAGACAACTTCTGCATCACTGTCTCCTGTCGGGAAGGGTCTTTCAACGCATCCACATCCACGTCGATCTTGCGCGACAGATACAGATTCTCGCCCTTTACCAGTATCATCATGCCAAAACCGTTTCTCAAATAGAGAAACCCGACCGCACCTTCTGTCTCAATACCTGTCCCGATAAAAGTCCTGGCGATATTTCTCAGCGCCAGGTCGATAATGTCAATCGAGACCAAATCCAGGTGACACTTTTTCAATAAGGCTACATATTCCTTGAGAATACTCTTACGCGCACAAACCGCGTTAATCAGCTTTCGGCCTCGTGATGCATCTTCCGGAAACTCAAACAGATCAGATACGGCATCATCAAGCGGGTAATCGATCAAATCATTCAATTTCCAGTGCAGGGAGTCGCGCAACTCGGCGTCATCCACTGCGGGCCGTTCAATCTGAAACACCTGATACTGATTGTTGGTCAGCACCAGATTACAGGAAGCCCCTGAAGAGCGGGAGGCTTCGACCAGTTTTGTCAGCGCATTTTCCCTGTCAGCCGCATTGCAGGGCTCAAAACCATGAAATTCAAGCGAACGCCTACCATCCCCGGACGCACAGGTTTTCGCCAAAGAGATGCCATCCGTGCGAATCTCGACTCCCACAAAAGATGAACTTTTACGCTTGCCAAACCAGTTAATCAGAACACGCCACCCCAAAAAATCTGCACCTGGGTATTAGCATAGTTCACTAACTCATTGTTGCAAATCACTTATCAGGAACACGGCCAGGCCAATCAGCGCATTGAACACCAACCTGCAAGTCAACCCGACAATGCCCTCCTCCTGACCTTCACAAGGTATGAAATATATATGACCTTTTTTACCTGTGTTAAATCACTATTGCCATACCAAAACAGATATTCAGCTCCCCATCATGTTTATCGACCTGATTCTGACCTGCCAATATCCATTTACGCGGGGACAAACACAAAAAAGCCCTTCAAATGCTTACACACTCAAAGGGCTTTGATTTCCATCCATCGCCGGTAAAACCAATCTGTTACGTAAACCAGAGCAGGACACCACCCAATAAACAGTCGCCCTATTTGAGGTTTGCGATAGAGTTACCTCAAATTATGCACAATTACACGCCACATGCGTAACTCCGCGTAATTCTTCATCCATAGATGGGCGATGGCAGTTCAGGGTAGGCCCGATGTATATGAAGAAACACCTTTTCAGTGATGTCTGAAATCTCATCCTCTTGGTATTGCTCAACGGGTAACCCCGTTCTTTCATCGTAGAGAAAATCAAATATCTGTTGCTTGACCGCGTCGCGCGTCGATTCCTTCTGTTGCCAATTGGCAACCTTAAGCCGCTCTGCCTTTAGCGTTGCCAGCAAAGTAGTAGCGACTTGTTTGATCCTGGAAATTTCCTTTGGTTGCAAATTTGGTTTATTAAGGAGATCAAACAACACCAAAGACTCCTCATCAAGGCCTTCCCTGATTGCACGCTTCTCTTCATGGGAAAGTTCTTCATTCAGTCTTAACAGTTCCTCAAAGATTTTTTCAATAACAACGCGATCCTTTTCCTGGTTATACTCCCTAACCAGTTTTTCGTAGTGCTCTTGATAATCAGTACGTAACGGGTTCTGCATCATGAGCCGAGCCAGTTTCTTCTCAACCACAGCTTTCAGCGATTGCACCGTTGTATTCTTTCGCTCTGATCTGGAAAACTCCTGGCGGAGTCGCTCAAAATCGATTTTGCTGATATCGTAGATTCGATCACCATCCGGCTTTGGCTCTTTAACTTGTCTTTTGGTGTCGATACTGCTATCAACAATTCCATGGAGTGCTTTCATGATGTCGGAGATGTCGGCTTTTTCTCTGTCTGCCTGCAAACTTTTATAAAGCACATTTATGGCATCACGTAAATCACGATAACCATTCACACCCGGCACGTTAATACAGGCTTTAAACTTGCTGAACACCTCTCGGGCCATTACCTCAAAACGTTTTCGTGTTTCATCATTTTGATTAATAATTTCCTTGGCCTGAGCAATCACTGCATTCCGGTCAAAGCCAGTTTCTGTAATAATCCGGCTTAGTTCAAAATCATGCTTTCGTAAAAACTCTGCAACAACGCTGATCGACTCACTCAGGCTTTCCAGCAACTCCTCATTAGGCCTGGTGGGTTCATTTTCGCCCTCACCTCCGCCATGGCCCTCGTCGCCAGCACCGGCGAATGTCGCCAGGGCTTTACGCAGGTTTTTTAGTATCCCGCAGTAATCCACTATCAAGCCGTTGTTCTTGCCTTCCGCTACGCGGTTTGCCCTGGCGATGGCTTGCATTAAGGTATGTGCCTTCAACGGCTTGTCTAAATAGAGGGTAGAAAGTGTTGGCACATCAAACCCGGTTAACCACATAGCACAAACAACAGCCACTCTGAAGGGGTGCTCGCTGGACTTAAACGCTTCCTCCATATCCAGACGAGAACCATCAGCCAGCTCAAACCCGGCTTTAAGCAGCTTGCGGTGAGGTTTGATATCCAGCCCCCATTTTTCAAATTTGGCAACTTCACCTTGTTCTTCACTGACTACAACCGCCATCAGCGTTTCTTTCATCCACATCAATTGCCGCTCTCGCCAGGCCAGATCCTGCTCATCGGTAGCCGCCGCGAGTGCCTTTTCTTTAGTTTTAATCGCTTGCCGCCAGTAAAAGTCGATCAACTTGTGCATCCGCACACAAGCGATCTTATCGATACATACAAACATCGCCTTGCCGGTTTCCCAGGCATTAGCATAATGGGCAACAAAGTCACGGGCTATCTGATCCAGTCGGCTGGTTGCGGTGATGATGTGATAATCGCGCTTTAGTTCTCGCTCCAATCTTTGCTGAACGTCCACATCCTCAATTTCCAATTCATCCAGCTTTTCCGCAATGCGCTCATTAATGCCCTTAGGATCAGCAACCGTATGCTCATTGCCATCGTCATCGGTAAACACCAACTCTTCGCCACGGGCATCGTAGTACAATGGCACGGTCGCCTTATCCTCAACCGCCCGTTGGAAGTCATAGGTAGAAATATAATCACCAAAAACCTTTTTGGTAATCTCGTCATTTTTAAATAATGGCGTCCCGGTAAAACCGATAAAGCTGGCATTGGGCAAGGCATTGCGCATGTTTAATGACAAGGTGCCATATTGTGTGCGGTGAGCTTCGTCGGTGATAACGATAATGTCGTCACGCTCGGAATACGGTTTCTCAGGGTCGATCTTTTCGTTAAATTTTTGAATGAGGGTGAACACAAAGGCTTTTTGCTGTCTGATCAGTGCCTTCAGGTCTTTCCCGCTATCCGCTCGGCACGGGTCTTTATCGTTATCGACCAGGTCGCAACCGGCAAAAGTTTTATAAATTTGCGTGTCCAAATCCTCGCGATCCGTTAACACCACAAAGGTATAATTACCACCCAGTTTTCGATGCACCATCTGGGCAAAAAATACAATCGAATACGACTTGCCCGAGCCCTGGGTGTGCCAGAAAACGCCTAATTTACCCAAACGCTCGCCTCGATTAACAACGGCACCAATAGCGCGACTGACACCTAGATACTGGTGATTCCGGGCAACGATTTTTACCAAACGACCGGAACTCTGGTCAAACAGGGTGAAGTTTTCAAAGATGTCCATCAGGTTGGCTTTGGAGCAAGTCCCCTTCAGCAAGGTTTCCATCTCCACCGCGCCTGGCTCACTCTCTTTCAAGCGTTTCCAGTCATTGAAATGCTCGAACTTGCTGGAAACCGAACCAATTTTGGCGTCAATGCCATTGCCCAGAATAATAAAGGCATTGTGGTAAAGCAGGTGGGGCACCGTGTCTTTATAATCTGCCAGGTTTTTGTCATAGGCGGCTCGGATGTTTTTATGGACATTTTTCACTTCCATAAAGAGTAATGGAATGCCGTTTACAAAGCCGACAAGATCCGCTCTGCGACGATAAATATCGCCCTTGATCCAAAACTCTCTGACCAGTAGGAAGTGGTTGTTTTCGTAATTGTCGAAATCAAACAGGCGAAGTCGTTTCTTTACTCGCTCGCCTTTCTCGTTATGAAAACTCACTTCAACGCCATTTTTGTGGAGATGGTATTTCTCCTTATTCACGGCCACAATACTGGTAGACACTGGCATCTCACAGACCACGCGCAATGCCTCCTGGTAGGCGATATCAGGCAGGCCTGGGTTTAGCTCAATCAGTTTCTCGCCCAAATAGCGCGTTAATACAGCTTCTTGCTCTGAAATTCGCCCTAAATCACCCTCTTTGCCAAGCTTTTCATGCATGCCCAGAACAGATTCATCCCACTGCAATTGATTCAGCAAGTAGTCAGCGGTAACTTCCTGAACCAGGGTTTCTTCATTCATGGCCATGAGTCAATCCTTCTATTCCTTTTGCTTAAGTTGATAACGTACAGGGCGATTGAGCTTCTTCACTACCTCATCATTGACAGCACGTTTCAACCATGCAGTTAACTGAGACTTATGAAGTTTAGTGAGTTCAGTCATCTCATCGACAGTAACCGGCTCATTGGCGAGGCGTTGAAGCTCGTAAGTGAACAGTTGATAGAAATCGATAGGGCCCGATGGGATAGCCTCACCTTCGGCAAGCTGCTCTGGACAGGCCTCAACCTCTGTTTGCACCTCGATAATTGTATTATCGGTTTTTGCTGCGGTAACGTTTTTTTCAGGTTCAGATTCTGGTCTCGGTTCAGACTCTGCAAACAACTCAGGCTGCGCAGTCGAGGAAAAGAGATCACCCATTGGCTCATTTACCTGGTTCGCACAGCCAGCTTCATTACCCATTAAATCCGAAATAGTAAAAGCCTGAATATCCGCATTCAGCCAACGGCCGCCTTTGGCAACCAAATTGGCATTGGCAGCGTCTTGGTCCGTCGTCTGTTTAACCCACAGCGGCACCCAGGATTTTTTCAAGTTTTCTTCTGCACCGTTGAGCGTGCCACCTTTTTTACCAGAGTGAATCACTAAAGAACTGTCTGCCAGACAATAAATGTATTTATTGCGGGCCATGGCATTACCTACACTGAACCCTGCCTCTGGGTAGAAGGGCGATATCAACACAGCATGGTCATCCATCAGGCCTTTGCGCCATTTGCTGCTGGTTGCTGCTTTTAGCAAACTATCGGCCACCACACCGATTACAACACCGCCTTGCTTGATGGCACCCAGCATCGCCACCTCATCCACGCCGCGCGCACCACCGGAGACAATAGCAATGCCCTCTGCTGCTGCTTTCGCACCCACTTGATCGGTAAAGGCAAGATCAGACTTACTGGCATTGCGTGAACCGATAACCGCCAGGCTTCTGACATCTAACAAAGCTTTATTACCACAGCCAAACAACACCGGTGGCGAATCTGTTTTCAAGCGCTGTTTTAAACGCTTCGGATATTCCGGATCGGAACGGGTGACTACCCAGAGACCCGCCCTTTGCCACTTTTCCATAGCCAGTGCGAGGCTATGGCCCCGGTTCAGCAACGCGATAATTCGATCTGCACTGATACGTGCATCATGCCAGCCTTGCAGCAGGGCCTTCGGATCGGTAACCAGCAGGTCGGCAGGTGTAATGGACTTGTCTTTTAACCATAAAGCAAAACGGCCCCATTCCGCATTGCCTAGCGGCTTTGCGGTTTCACTACTGGCTTTTGAAAAATAGCTGGTCAGCAGCAAGGTCGCTTGCGCCGTGGAGGATAAAGCGCCATCAACTGATGACAAGCGAGATATATTCATGAGCCTTTCACCGAAGATGAAGCCAGCGCGACGGGATAAACCACACCGCTGCCTGCTTGTTGCAAAAGTGCTGCGATAACCGTCAGCGTCCAGCCGGAGTCTACAATATCATCCACTAACAGAACCGGTTCCCCTTGGCAAAGCTGAGTCACCTCAAACGCTCCATCAAGGTTGCGGCACTGGTGGAAGCGATTCTGCTGGCTTTTTTGCGGCTGGTTATCTTTAACTTTTCTTATCGCATCGACAAAAGGCAATCCCAACCGAACAGCCAGCCTACGGGAAAAACCCGGTACTAACTCCGGATGATTACGAGAAGGCACGCAACAAACCCACTGAGGTGCAGGATTGGGCTGCCAACGCTGCTGAATCATTTCAGCCATAGCCTCAATCAGGTCATCACTAAACTCCCCTGCATGTTTGTTATCGGCAACCGTGCGCCCCCAACCGGCATCGCCCCAACGGGATAAAACGCGGCCTTCCTGTGCGCGAAGTTGCTGGGGTAGATTGCCGCGAAAGCCGTATTCCAGAAAAGCATTGGCTGCCACCTGTGCTTTTGGGGTAATCACCATTTCCGCGTGCTTTAGGAAAGTACCCGCACGATGGGCCAAAGCAGAATCAACCGACACATTGATAACCGGCCGACCCAGGCACGAAGCGCATTTACCGCAAGGCGTGGGATCGGGATCGTCCAGCGCCCGCTGTAAAAATGTCATCTTGCAACCAGCATCACCCAGATACGCTTGAACCTCCTGCCATTCCTGCACACGCTGCCCGGTTAAGTGCGCGATTCGGGCATGATCCATTTGGTAGCGCACTGGCGTTCTAACCCAACTGCTGCCGTCTTTTATAACGGGAGCCTGGCTTTCCACGCTCAGCAGCTTCAGCACTTTTTCAATCTGGCCGTGACGCAGATTGGTTTGCTCTTCAATGCCACGAACCGACAAACCATCGCTGTTTTCCAATGCTTGCAAAATCTCATTGACCTGCGCCTCTGAAGGGAAGGCCGAGTTACGGAAAAATTCGTGAATCTCTTCATCTTCCATCCCCGACATCAACACACCCACGGCATGATCAATGCCACGCCCGGCGCGCCCCACCTGTTGGTAATATGCAACGATAGAGCCCGGCGCTTGATAGTGAATCACAAAGCTTAAATCCGGTTTGTCGTAGCCCATCCCCAGGGCGGTGGTGGCCACCAACACCTTTAACTGGTTGTTAAGTAGTAACTCTTCCAGATACTGGCGATAAGCGTTACTGTTTTCAAAACCACCGGCTTCAACACTACCGTGGTAAGCCCTGGCGTCTATACCGTTGGAACTTAACCACTCAGCGACCTGTTCGGCGTCGCGCACTGTTAGGGTGTAAACGATGCCCGTACCCGGTAACGTGGGTATCACCTGCGCTAACCAGGCCAAACGGGATGCCTGATCGGGCAGTACCATGGTTTGCAGCGCGAGGCTTTCACGGATAAGCGGGCCTCGGTGAATTTGAATATCACCCAGCAGGGTTTGTATGTCCGCAACTACGCGGTTATTGGCTGTGGCGGTCGTCCCCAGTACCGGCGTGTTGGCTGGTAACTGGCGCAGAATATTTACAATACGGCGATAATCGGGGCGAAAGTCGTGGCCCCAGTCCGAAATACAGTGGGCCTCATCAATCACCATCAGGGCGATGCAGTCAGCAATCGGCTGTAATACCGTTTCAATAAAACTGTCGTTAGCCAGGCGCTCAGGGGAAATCAGCAAGCAGTCGATTTGATTGTTAAGAATGCGCTGGGTCACCGCCGGCCAATCTGCGGTATTGGTTGAGTTCATGGTCTCGGCGACAATGCCCAGGCGCTGGGCCGATTCAATCTGGTTGCGCATCAATGCCAGCAAGGGGGAGACAATAATGGTCGGTCCCATACCACGATCACGAAAGATTTTGGTGCTGATAAAGTACACCGAACTTTTGCCCCAACCGGTACGCTGCACCACTAATAATTTTTGCCGATGATTCACCAGGGCATCGATAGCTTCCCATTGGCCATCGCGGAATTCGGCGGTGGGATTAGCTAAAGCGGTTTGCAGTAATTTCCGGGCTTGCTGTTTTTCGGTATTCGGGTTCATAATCACTCCTTGATTGATACGGTTAGCTCGCCGCTCATTAGCTTGGGTAGAAGTAGGTCGCGGGCTTGGGTTAGCTTTTGATTTTGAATGCTCAAATTATCTATCTGACTGAATACGTCTTTAGCTTGTGCAGTAAATTCATCTATCAGACTTGATGAAGGAATCAAGCACGAAATGTTTTTAAACGTATCAACGACAATAGCATCGAAAACAGCTCCACTAGCTCTCGCCTTAAACTGTTCTATTGACGCTTTAAGTGAACTATATAAAAACTCCTGCGATATTCCTTCTTTAGCAATTAACGCATAACAAGACTGGTTCATAGCCATTGATCGCTGAGCAAAAGAGAGCTTACCTACGGTGCCTCTGGCGGTAATAAATACTGTATATTTTGGATAAAGGCGGCTATTACATTTCGACAAGCCCAGCTCAGTGATGGACTTTTCAGTATTGTACGTAAAAAGACCTTTGGCATCTTTAGGTGTAAAGAAAGGAATTTCACCACCCCAGAACTCAGGAACCTTTGTTTTTGGAGTGCCGCCACTTAAAACATCCATAATTCTATCTGCGGTAGTTTTATTCCACCCCTCCGGCACGCCATCGGTAATTTTCACTTGCTCATGGCCGGGAAAGCGCATGTGAACAAACCACTCCTGATACAACAAGCGGGCGGATTCTTCCAGCAACTGAATACGGCGGCGGTTGTTTTCGATTAAGTTGTCGTAAGTGGCTATTACAGAGGCTATTTCTTTTTGAGCCACTTCCGGAGGTAGCTTAATATGGATTTCTTTAAGTCTTTCGATTGTATAAGCGGGCTGAGCAGCACCAATAGTACACTTCGATAATTGAGCCTTGCCCTGTGGAGACTGGAGCCAGTAATAAAGGAAGTTTGCGTCTACGCCATTAAGATTTCTAAACCAAGTCAAGTTTCCATCTTTGAAGTAAAAATCAAAATCCCCGGAAACTCTATAAGGAACACCTATTGTTCCAACAGAAGTTAATAATAAGTCACCTTTTTCTGGAGCACCAAATCTATATTTTATTGACTCGAATCTATCTTCTGGAATAAATAATGGGTCATTAATAGAGCCGCCAGAAAAACTTGCAACCACTTCTTTTCCCCGATAAAAAGGTATCCCTGAGTTCGTATATTCTTTTGCGTATATTCGCTTGCTGGATGTGATTTCACAGAAATCGGACAACTTTACAAGGTCGTACTGCTTCATACCCCCAACTCCTCAAAATTACGGGCAATTTTTGCAGCCAGCTCAGCAGCTTCGGTATTTAAGCCTTGCAGTTCAATATGAATATCCCGCAGGGCTTCTTCAAAATCGAAGTCTTCATCCACTTCTTCTGGTGCCACACCCACGTAGCGGCCCGGTGTCAGGCTCCAGTCGGCGGTTTCAATGTCTGCGATGTCCACCAGTTTAACCAGGCCTTCGACATCGCAGAGTTTGCCTTCCGGGAAGCGGCTTAATAACCACTGGGCTTGTTTGTAGAAGTAACGCACCTGTTTGAGTTGCTCCACCGCCAGCTTGCGGGCTTTATCGGTGGTTTTCTTTAAATTGCTACGACCACGGCCATTGAGCAGCGTGCTATCCCACAGTTCGCTGTCTTTAGCGTTATGGGCTTCGGCCAGGTCAATCACGCGGGTTACCAGCTTATAGGCCAGGTCAATTTCTTTAATCAGGTTGCGGCTTTGTTCCGCCAGGTCTTTTAAGCCAGTATCGTTGTCGATAAAGCCCAACAGGCTGGCAGCGTCCTTGTAGTCGTATTTATTCCACTTCTTTTGCAGGTCGCAGGTCAGGGTTTGAAAGGCAGACCAACCATTCTCGACCGAGCCTTTGGCTTTGAGGAAGTCCACAAAAGGCTCAACACTTGTGCCGTTTTGCTCCAGCTTCTTCATAAAGGGCTGAACGGCCTGGCTGAATTTTTCCAGCTGAGCGATAAAGTCCGGTACTGGTTCGCAGGCCAAGGCGTCAGATTTTTCACAATCACGCGCTGCAAACATGGCCTTATCGATATACTGCTGCACCAGCGCAACAAACCGCTCGCCTTCGCCACGGTACAGCCAGATCACGGCGGTGAGGTTTCGCTGCTGCTCCGGACTGAAGTCATATATCTTACGGGTGACTTTGCGGTAGACATTGCGGGCATCCAGCATCAGCACTTTGTCTTTCAGGTGTGCGGGTTTGTTTTTATTTAAAAACCAAAGCTGGCAGGGCACGGTGCGGGTATAGAAAAAGTTACCGCGAATATCGATCATGATGTCTACATGGCCGGTTTTCACTAACTGCTCCCGCACCCTGGCTTCATCCCGCCCGGCGCTGGAAGCCTGAGATGACATAACAAAACCGGCCCGCCCTGTGTCGTTCAAATAGCTGTAGAAATACTGAATCCACAGATAATTGGCATTGCTGACTTTTTTATTTTTATTCACGCCCGGCAAACCAAACGGCAGGCGTCGCTTATCCCCTTTGATTTTATCGGCGTCCACTTCGTCTACGTTAAAGGGCGGGTTAGCCATTACATAATCGACGGTGCCGAACAGACCTTGGTGAGGGTCGTTATAGTAGGTAATGGCGGCCTCACCACCTTCTACATTGCCTTCCAGACCATGTACTGCCAGGTTCATTTTAGCCAGGCGTGTAGTCACCCGGTTTTTCTCGTGACCGTAAAATGTGAGTTCATGCGGGTCTTGCGCGTGGCGTTCCATAAAATGGGCGCTTTGTACGAACATGCCACCAGAACCACAAGCGGGGTCAAAAATTTTGCCGTGATCTGGCTCCAGCACATTCACAATCAACTGCACTAATGAGACAGGCGTAAAAAATTCACCACCATCATGCGCGCCCTGATCGGCGAACCGGGTGAGGAAGTATTCGTAAATACGCCCAAAAATATCGCCCGTCGCGTTCTTTAATTCTTCCGGGTTCAGGGTGCGCAGCAACATACCCAGTACGTCGTTGGGAATGTTGTTGTACTCCTGCTTTGGCAGCTGATTGCGCAGGTTGGTGTAATCTGCCTCGATGGACTCCATTGCATGAACGATGGCTTCAGCTCGATTGTCGGCATCGGTGAGCACGATCAGGTAGTCAAACTCTGCTTCGGGTTTCAAATAGATGGCGCTCTTTTTGGAGAAGTCTTCTTTGGTAGGTTCGCGGGTTTTACCTCCGCGCCTGGGCAAGGTGGCGACAATCTCATCTTTTACCGAGAGGTAGCGACTGTAGGCGTGGCGCAGAAAGATCAGCCCCATTACCGGTAAAAAGTATTCGTTGCTCGCCAGCTCGGAGTTGGCACGCAGGGTATCAGCCGATTGCCACAGGCGTTTTTCAATTGCTTCGATATTTTCCAGTTGTGCCATGGGGGCGGATTCCTAATTCTCTTCTGGTTTATTCGGTGCGCTAATATTGGAGCGGTTGTGCTGAGAGGCAATGTATTGCTCCAGCTCGCTTTGTTTAAAGCGCCAGGAGTTACCCACTTTAAAGCCCGGTAGCTTACCGCTTGTGGCCAAGCGGTAAGTGGTCCGCTCGTTAACCTTGAGGTATTTAGCCACATCTTTGATGGTCAGTATGGGGTCACTCATGACGAAAAATCTCGCCAGTGTCGAAAATGTACAAAAGTGTCAATATATAGAAGCTTGAAAGCAGGTCAAGCAAGAGAGGCTTTCAGGTTTATTAATCACCAAACAGGCGTTGATAATCAGCCTTGAAGTTGGCGGGCATGTCAGAAAAATATTTCCAATAGTCAACCAAGCCATCAATGGTTTTCATATCTGTATGGCCGCTGTCCAGCATAGTTTTGAGTAGCTCTAATGTTGGCATTATTTGCGCGTCGAAAGCTTTAGCTAACTCGGTCATATCCTGGTCGTCAGTTACTACTGGAACATCGAGTTCTAGTGCATAAGCAATATACCAAGCATCCACTCTGGACGGACCAGGCAGTTCTGTCTGCACGTGATCCCAGATGTATCCAAAGGTTTGCTCGATAGACTTTTTCTGCTTTCTTCCAATATTGGGGAAGTGTTTACGATTCTCCGTAAATTCCTCTTCATCAATCCAATGGAATTTACTTTGGAGCTTCCTGCCTGCCAGCTCGTCATTGAGTTCGGGTAGAATGTACAAGCAGTATTCATTATCACCGAAGGGCACGAACAGTAAAGGGCGTATGGTTTTAGCCAACCTTAGGTAGGCATTGGTATCAATGAGGATTTTCGATTGCGGCATCAAGTCAACTCTGCGTGGATACTCCGTGCATCAAGTAGTGGCATATCCAACACAGTTTGAACATATCCTGGCCCCTTATCGTGCTCTTTTAGGTATTGTCTGAGCAAGTCGAAAAAAGGAGTTTCAAATAAAGCTTCTGCTTTTTCAATATAGTCACGGGCGCTTGGCTGACCATATTCGTTGAGTTCAGTATCTCCATACAAAGCCTCACTGAGGTTTTTGTACTTCTTATTGAAATTGGTGACTGCACCAGGGAAAGCAGACTGACTCAGTTTTATTTCAGGCTGCCCAGTGAATTCAGCATACTTATTCACTTGTCCAATGACTGTCCAAGGAGAGATGGTTAACTTATCAGCCAAACCGATAACATGGGCAATTTTGGCAGGAGAAGAGGCTTGTGAATTGATGGAAACATAGGCTTTCTCGGCCAATTCATACGGATACAGCAAGCTACCCGCAAAAGCATCCGCAAAGTCTTCAGCTTCGTTGCCTTCAAGGCTTGGCGATAAGCAATGTCCCAATTCATGCGCCATCCAGAACTTGAAGTCATGGACATTAGTGTCCAGATTCAAGTAAACCCATGTACTGACCGAGTCGGGAAGGTGTATATGCACCGCATTTTCATGGCGCTGCTTTGCCCCCCACATGACAGGTACCACAACGGCCTGTAGTTCACTGAAGCGGCGAATCAGGTGCGTGAAGTCCACACACTCTACCGGGCCAAGATTAATGTCTTCTCTGACTTTCGCTGTTACCCTGCGCAGGTAGTCATAATCACAGCCAGGTGACTTGAGTACCGGCGGCATTTCAAAGGTATCAAACGGCAGATAGGGTACGAGGTGACGTAAAAAGCGGCCAATCTCCTGCGCTTTTTCGATATGGTGATCCTTTGTTTTGGTGCCGCGCATTTTGCGAAATGCGACTTTCGGGGCATACGGATCTTCCTTGACGACCAAATCATCAAAGGAGAGATTTAACAACTTGCCTAATTGAAGCAGCTTGTTGGGACGCGGAAAAGACTTGTGCGAGAGCCACTGGGAAACGGCTTCTCTGCTTACGCCTAAAGCATCAGCGACGGCAGTTTGGGTTAACCCCGCCTTGTCGATTGCCTGTTGCGCTATATCAGTATTCAGTCTCTTCTGCATGCGCGAAGTATATGCCGCTGTCAAGCTTTGTCAAGTTTAATCCTTGCAAACCAAGCCCACTAAATGCCCCCGGATGGCGGTATCTCTTTATCAAAAAGCCGGAGCATCTGCGCGGTTTCAGCCCTTCAAATGCTTACACACTCAAAGGGCTTTGATTTCCATTTATCGCCAGTAAAACCAGTCTGTTACATAAACCAGAACAGTTGTCGCAAGCGCACAGTCAAGATCATTATCTATTAACCGGGTTGCACAGGTCTATCAGACCACCTCACTCAAACTCAGTAGGAAAAAATCAACTAAAGTAACCAGACTGAATTTATTCTGACCTATAATAAAGGCCCTGCCAGTATAGAGCAGGCAGGGCTTTTATTGATTAAGCACGGCTAATATCCTCCGGTTGGATATCCTGCCGTTTATGAACAACGGCGATTATCGCAATGTTGTCATCGGGCATGACCTCGAAGATCACCCGATAGGAATACATCGAAAATTCCCGCACACACTCATCACCCGGTTCAGGCATCATTTTGTGACGATGGGGCAGGTTGTCTAGCCCCATGGAGTATTCCACCATTTCATCAGTAACACGTTCGGCAGAGCTTTCAGAATCTTCGGCAATAAACTCATAAATCTCTTTTAGCTGCCGTCTGGCACGTAGTGACCAATTCACCATGATTTAATTTCTTGCCTCAAATCTTCCGCACTGATTACCCGACCATTAGCCACATCTTCGCGGCCTTTTCGTACTTGCTCCAAAACGTAGAGTCGATACATGATTTCTTCGTAATCCACATTATCAGGGAGTTGCTGTATGGCGTTTAAGGCATCTTGTTTAGCGCTATGTGCTTGCATTGTTAAGACCTCGCTTGAGATGGAGATTGTTTTGCCGTGACTGACAGGCGATTAGCCGTATGCTTGAGAATGAGACTATCCAGAAGTGTTCTGGTCAAGCAAAACCGGACACAATTCTCTAAACGCTTAACATATAACGCTCTCTGAGTTCTGGTTGAGCATGCTACCGCATCGCTGTGCTTGCGTCTTGTCGTCACTTTGTACGCCACTCTCTGGGTCACAACCAATCCCAGTTGTTTCATCAGTTGACGTACCCGGTAGCGACCAATTCGATAACCTTCTTCGCGCAACTTTTCATCATTCCCCGGCTGCCAGGACCGTTTCGGCTGCGTGCAAACAGCGCTTTCACGCGCCGAAACAGCTGCAAATCACATTCATCCAGTCGTGGCCCTCGTCGCAACCAACTGTAGCAGGCTGAGCCACTCACTTTCATAACTCGGCACAACATAACCACAGTAAAATTGGCTGACTCGGACTTGATGAAGTCGTATCTCACTTCATTTCTTTCGC